>JAISVA010000006.1 GCA_031271815.1 Prevotellaceae bacterium
CTAATTGGCTACAAAGATGTATGCTGCGATGCAGCTTTAGGTTTTGTTATAAAGATTTTTAGAACTCAAATGACGCATTTATTGGATTAAAAATCAACAGATTAAAATTTTATTGAGAGGCTGTTTGAATTATTTATTAAGAGGAAAATCAGCGTTTTCTGTCCCGTCAGGGACAATATGTTGGTAGAAAGACATCCATAAACCCTCTTTTTTGTGCCGTTAGGTACAAAACCTTTTATATTGCGTACCTAACGGCACGCGAGCATGAGATAACCGCATTTTTCTACCGACATATTGTCCCTGACGGGACATTTCAACGCGTAATTTTTCAACTAATAAATTAATTCAAACAGCTTCTGACATTTTATTCGCGTTTTTTGCGTCATTTGCGTTCTTTTGAAACAGTCATCACCACCATGAACCGGGTTCGTCGGAATCACTCACATCTTTGGGGTCATTATTTTTTAACCATTCATCCAGTATGTTCTGAATATCTTCTTTTTTGATGTTACCGTACTCTATCTCGTTTATTTCAAACCAATATGTCAGTTCATTATATACGGTGTAGCCTTCGTAACGCATTGTTACACTTGTTTTGGAGTCGTACCATACTTTATACAAAAGACGCTCATTTCTGTCTTCCCCGTTATAGGTTTCTTTTTTCCTTACCGCATAACCTTCGCACTGAATGCCTGCAATTGTTTTGCTTTCCTCTTCTTCACGCCAGGTTGTTGTAAAGTTACCCGAACTTCTCAATCCGCCCGCCATTCCTGCTATTCCCGGATGTTCTTCTATTTCGGGACTGTCCCAGAATTTTTCTTTTCTGTCGTAATAATACTGACTTAACGCCACATTTTGTTTATATCCTAAATATAATGATGCGGCATCATCTAATGTGGGATAACAGGTTGAGGCATCATTTTGAAACCATTCTATATCGTCGAGCGAATAGCGTTTATAGAGAGGCGGTTCATTAATCGTAATATGATGGTGATTAAAACCTTCTTTACAAAAATCTGTTGCATCATAATGCATGCCGCGAGCATATAAATATCCTTCGCAAGCCATGGCTTCAGCTTGTACAATTTGATTACAGCTATTGTAAAGAGGGTTTTGGATGGAATATTTGAGATGAACATTACGCAACGATATACTCAACGCATGATCTTGTATACAATACAAAGAATTGTCCGTATTGTCTCCGGTTCCGCCGGGATTGTCTGTTCCGCCGGGTTCTTCCGTTCCTTTTCCGTCTTTGTCATCAGCCGGATCTTCATCGCAACCCGACCACATTGTTACTGCTGCGAGGCAGATTGCTATCGCAATCACTTTCCTCAATTTTAATTTAAAATTCATTCTTTTATTTACTTGTTCATATAGTATCTAATTTCATTATCCAATACTGCCCAATTGTCCGAAATGCGCTTCTTGCGCGGTTTTATTATTCCGGGTCCGGCATCGATGTTATCATTTCAGAATGTTTCCAAACTGACATTGAGAACTCCGTCTGCACATCCGATGCTTACCGATTTCCTTCCGTCTTTTTCAAAGTACCACTGCGAACTGATGTCTTCGCCCAAAAGTTCGTTAACGGGGTCGCAATCATTGTAATCCTTGCATGCTTTTGTTGTTGACGAACCGTTGCCTTCTTCATCTATTTTTGCCTCTACTGCAAAATTGCCTTTGGTAGAAATTGCTTTTGTCGCATTAAAAACGGCTGTTGCTATTTCGCGGGGTTTTGCTGCATTTTCGCCTTCCTGCTTAAATGTAACGACTACTTTTTGACCGTTAAAATACGATTTGACATCCGAGAAGCTCCACCCTTGCGGAGCGGCAAGGTCAATGCCGAAGTCGGTTTTGACAACTTTCCGCCAGTTGCTTTCGTTTACCTCTTCGGGTTCGGCGCTGCTGACTGCCTCAACTTGCCCGGCGGCTGCTTCGTCCGGTTGTTTACCGCCTTTACTGTTGCAGGCTGTAAAAGCTAAAGCGATAGTCAGGGCTATCACTGCGTTTTTAAATATGCTCATAATTGTAAAATTTAAAAGATTTGTTTTATTGCTTCTAAAATGCGCCTATCCTCTTCATTTGAGCGAAGGGCAACGGAGTCTATTATTCAGGATAAATTATTGTAATACCTGAGTTTGCGTAGGGATCATACGATGGTGCATTCCAGTCAACAGTCGCTTTTCCGCACGAAAATTCTACTTGAAATAAACGGAAATAGGAAGTCGACTCTATCATGATATTTCCTTGATATTCTACAGTGCAATTCTCGATTTGAATTTGTACGGTATAAGTTCCATTTCTTGAAAAAGCAGGAGATTCAATACCGGATATCTCCCTTACTAACATAATATTATCCTTTAAAGGGTCTCCGCTGCCTATCATTTTTGCCGGAATCAGATAGGAAGAAAGATTACCTGTTGTAATAACGCCGTCATAATCGTACACTACGATATTAACTATATCCGGATTAAACGGGGCAGGGAAATTGTTTACCGTCATAAATCCGCTATCGGTACAGTTTCCGCCACCGCCGCTACCGTCATCACTTCCATCATCGTTTCCGCCGTCATTTCCATCGTCATTTCCATCGTCTGTACCGCCGCCGATAACAATAAACTGTTCGTTATTGTGCTCTTTTGCCAAACAGGCTTCTTCGCTCATATATTCTACCACTCCGTTTATAACCGAAATTTGATTGTTTTCGATTGTAATGGAGAATTCCTGATAGGAACATAAGCCTGCAATAAGTATCATTACATAATTTGTATACGATTTTACTTCGCCGGTACTCGTTATGGTGCCATCGGTCAATTCGTAAGTATCACCGGCTTGCGGCGTGTACTCTCCGCTGCTTCTTAGCAAGTTTTCGGATTTGCCTGTGATGGTTAGTGTATAGGTTTTCCCGCTAACGGTTTTTCCGGTATAGCTTGCAGTTTGCAGGGTTGGATTGCTGTTATTATTTTCATTTTCGCTATCGTCGCTACAAGCGGAAAACATTATTACTGCTGTGAGGCTGATTGCTATCGCAAGCATTTTCCTCCAATTGAAATACTTTTTGTACATATTATTTTAATTGTTTAATATTTAAGAGTCTGTTTGAATTATTTATCAAAAGGAAAATCGGCGTTTTCTGTCCCGTCAGGGACAATATGTTGGTAGAAAGACATCCATAAACCCTCTTTTTTGTGCCGTCAGGTACAAAACCTTTTATATTGCGTACCTAACGGCACGCGAGCATGAGATAACCGCATTTTTCTACCGACATATTGTCCCTAACGGGACATTTCAACGCGTAATTTTTCAACTAATAAATTAATTCAAACAGCTTCTAACTTATTCGCTTCCGTAACGACTAAAGCTATTGTCGGGGATAGAAGCTGAAAAAGAAGTTGCTTTTAATATATAATCTCCATGTATTGAGCTTGTTTTCAACCAAAAGGTAATATTATTCCAACCGGCGGCTTCTTGCGGATATCCGTCTTCCGTCCACGAAATAAAAATGCACTCCTTTTCGATGAAAG
>JAISVA010000007.1 GCA_031271815.1 Prevotellaceae bacterium
TCTTTGATGAATACAAAAAAAGAGGCATACCGTGAAATGATAAAGGATAAGCTAAGTAAAGGAAAACTTGACAATTATCTCTTTCCCAATCGAACATTATTCCTGAATTTTAATTATACCAATACTGCCGAAAAATTATACGCAAAATCAGAAAACAGAGGGAATTGCGAATTAATAAATATGCACGGCGAATTGGACAACGCAAACAATCCAATTATTTTCGGTTATGGCGATGAAATGGACGAGGACTACAAAAAGATTGTGAATCTGAACGATAACGATTATTTACAGAATATCAAGTCGATACGCTATCTTGAGACCGACAACTACCGTAACCTGCTGGCGTTCATCAACTCCGCTCCCTACCAAATCTACATTATGGGGCATTCGTGTGGTAATTCCGACCGCACCCTGCTAAATACCTTGTTCGAGCATGAAAACTGCGTTTCAATTAAACCCTATTATTATAAAAAAGAGGACGGAACAGATAATTATATCGACATTGTTCAGAATATTTCCCGTAACTTCAAAGATGCTACGCTGATGCGAGACCGAGTTGTCAATAAGACTTATTGTGAACCATTAGTGCATGAAAAAAATAAGCGATGAGGATATAAATGTTGGATTTGATGGTATAAATGAGGGTATATTTCCACTTTCATTTTACATATTTCAGGACTTTTACTTTACAAATTTCCAGCCATACTGAAAACTACAATTATAATAAGGCAAAATTTTGCTATTACAAACAATATTCATATCTTTGTAATTATGCAAAAACACACAATAAATCCATTTTATAAATTATAATTATGGATATTAACACAATTATAAATATATTTCCTAATGCTATTTTGACAGGAATAGCAGAAAGAATCAAAACCCGAAGACTTGAACGCAACCTTACGCAAAAAGCATTTGCCAAACGCGCAGGAATAGGCTATGACACCTATCGCAGATTTGAAAATACAGGAGAAATTACGCTTCACAATCTCGTTTTGTGCGCTATCGCATTAGACGACACAGAAGGACTGGCACAACTGTTTACAAAAAAATCATACCAAAGCATAGACGATTTATTGAAAGCGCAGGAAATTAAAAAAAGAAAGAGAGGTTCGCGTAATGAATGAAGTAAAAGTCATTGAAGTATTTATGAATACTACCAAAATCGGTCGAATAGCCATGACGCCCGATTCCCTTTGTGCATTTGAATATGACCCTGTCTATCAATCGTTCGGCAACTCCATTTCACCCTTTCAGCTTCCGATTAAGTCAGAAGTATTTATCGCCAGACGCACACCTTTTAATGGAGGGTTCGGTGTATTTGATGACAGCTTGCCCGATGGCTGGGGTAACTTTATACTCGACAGATATTTAAAAACTAAAGACATCAACCCCGCCAAACTAACAGTACTCCAACGATTAGCCTTAATCGGCAGTACCGGGCGCGGCGGGTTGGAATATCGACCGGATTACAGTCAAACGGCAAAAGATGAAACAGTTGACTTCAATAAGCTGGCAAGCGAAGCAGAAAAAAACCTTACCTCCGACTACGATGGAACATCACTCGATGAACTCTATAAATACGCAGGCTCGTCAGGAGGCGCAAAACCCAAAGTATTTGTAAAGCTCGAAGGAAAAGAATGGCTTGTTAAATTTAAAGCCACAATAGACCCTGTTAATGTCGGAGAAATAGAATACAACTATTCCTTACTCGCTAAGAAATGCGGAATTATCATGCCCGAAACAAAACTGTTTGAAGGCAAGTATTTCGGAGTAGAACGATTTGACAGAACCCCAAACGGGAAAATCCATACTATAAGCGCCGCCGGACTGTTGAATGCAGACTATCGAGTGCCGAGTCTTGATTACGGCGATTTGCTGCAACTATGCCATATCCTGACTAAAAACATGGAAGAAGTGTATGCCCTTTTCCGGCAGATGGTTTTTAATATAGCCATCAAAAACCGTGACGACCATGCAAAGAATTTCTCTTTCCAACTCATTAATGGAGAATGGAAACTCTCCCCGGCATACGACCTGTTGCCAGGCAGCGGATTTAATGGCTTTCATACAACAACTATTAATAACAGCGGAGAACCAACCACAAATGATATATTGGCTGTTGCCGCTAAAGTCGGTCTCAATAAGCAGAGAACAACCGAAATTATGCAAGAAATAAATATGCTTGTGGAGAATAAGGCGAAAATATAAAAGTTATCCTCACAGGTGAATTTTGGCAAATAAATTTTTCATTTTTTCATAGATATGGCTGAATATAATGTTATAATTCGCCATATCTACCTATTTTTACATAGTTGTGGCGAGTTTAAAACAGTAACAAAGATATATGTTTTTTATTAAACTATTTTCCGAAGAGATCTAGTAAAAAAATCAACATTCAATTTGTTGTTTATCCTGAGAAAGTCGAAACTGCTGAAAAACATCTAAGCTCCTGTCTTTCTGCTGATTACTATACAGGGTCAAGTCGAAGACATAATGGTAAAACGCAGTATTCCCGTTTATTTGTAGAATAAAAAAAGCTAAAATGATTAAGATTAGATAAAAATCAATACATTTGCGAGCAACCTCCGATAATTTATTATTTTCGGAAGTTGTTATTTATATAGAATATGTCTCCCGAACAAAAAGCAAGACTAATCATCGACAAAAAGCTGGAAAATGCAGGCTGGCAGGTGGTGGATAGAAACGACTATTCGCCATCGGTTTCTGCCGTTGCTGTTCGGGAAGGTTTGCTGAAGGGCAATCTCGAAGCGGATTATCTGTTGTTTATCAATGGAAAAGCAGTTGGAGTTGTTGAGGCAAAAAAAGAAGATGCAGAACTTTCGGAAATTGTGGCGGCACAAGCCGAAAAATATGCCCGAAAACTGTTGAATTGGTATCCGTGCTGGCAAAACCCGCTGCCGTTGGTGTATTTGTCAAATGGAAAAGAGTTGTTGTTCAGAAATATTCGCAACGAAAATCCGGTATATCAGCCTATCGAACAAATGCACACGCCATACGAAATGAAGAAAATGGCAGGCATAGAAGATGAATTTGCAGGTCTTCCTGCTTTATCTTCAAGAGAAATTAAAGCATTACGAGCGTGTCAGTGGGAGGCGATTACAAAATTGGAAAACAGTTTTGCTGGTGGTCAGAAGCGAGCCTTAATGGTGCTTGCCACCGGCGCCGGAAAAACATTTACCGCTTGTATGGCAAGCTATCGCCTGTTGAGCTACACGCCGGCAAAGCGAATCTTGTTTTTGGTGGACAGAAATAATTTGGGCAAGCAAGCCGAAGGAGAATTCGGCACATTCCGCTTGACGGAAAACGGCGACCCATTCAACACGATTTTTGTTGTCGAACGATTAAAATCGCCAACTATTCCGCCCGAATCGAATGTGGTTATTTCTACCATTCAACGAATTTTTGCTGTTTTGACGGGACAGGAATTTACAGATGATGATGAATTTGAAGATGATGTAAATTCTAATGACGAAAGCACAATTGAATTGGGTAACAACATAAAACTTCCGCCTGATTTTTTTGATACGATAATTGTAGATGAATGTCACAGGTCAATTTATGGGCGTTGGCAAAAGGTGCTGACCTACTTCGACAAAGCCCGGATTATCGGATTGACGGCAACGCCCGTACCCGAAACATTGGCATTTTTCAATCAGAATTTAGTGGTAAATTATACCTTGGAAAAATCAATTGCCGACGGAATTAATGTGGATTACCGTGTGTATCGCATAAAAACCAAAGCGAGCGACGAAGGCGGCGTAATCCGGAAAGGTGAAAATTACGAAGAAAAAACGCGCTACACCGACACCCGGCTTTCGATGGTGGCAGAAGACGAAGTGGCGTATGGCAACAAAGAGTTAGACCGCTCGGTGGTTAATCCCGCACAAATTCGTCTGGTGCTGGAGACTTTTCGAGATGCTGTTTACACCGAATTATTTCCCGAACGCGAGCCGGATTTACAGTACATTCCTAAAACATTGATTTTCGCCAAGAACGATAATCACGCCTCGCGTATTGTAGAAATTATACAGGACGTTTTCCCTGACCGGTCGCCCGATTTTGTGCAGAAAATCACCTATTCGGCAGGCGACAGTGCAAAGCTGATTCGCAATTTTCGCAACGATAAAACCTTCCGAATTGCCGTGACTGTGAATTTGGTTGCCACCGGAACGGATATTAAACCGCTCGAAATTCTCGTTTTTATGCGGGATGTAGCCTCAGCGCCGCTTTACACACAAATGAAAGGTCGCGGCGTGCGAACAATTGGCGACGAACAGCTTCGCACCGTTACGCCCAATGCCGTGAGTAAAGATTTATTTTATTTGGTGGACGCCGTTGGTGTTACGGAAAGTGAAAAGATTATACCAAAGCAGGGCGAAGAGATGCTGCCTGTCAATCCGACACTCAAAGAATTGCTGGAAAAAATCACGCACGGTTATCTGCCTGATGATTATTTGCGACTGCTTGCAAGCCGGCTTTCCCGCATCAATGCCAAAAGCGAAGAAAAGCACCGCATTGAGTTTGTAAATTTGACAAGCATGACCATGCACGATTTGGCGATGACGATTTTCAATGCTTTTGAACAGGAAACTCATTTGCCCGAATTTATCAGTTCAAATGAGCCAAACATCGAGCGAAAAGCGTTGGTAGCACTGCTTGCCAATAATCCTGCTGCACGAAAACAGTTGCTGGTACTCAATGCCGGATTTGTAAAAATCCTCACTCCGGGCGAAGATGAATTGATTTACACCGGATTCAGCAATGAAGAAGCCGCTTCAACCACGCAAGCCTTTGAAAAATATGTCCGTGAGCACAAAGATGAAATCGAAGCCCTGCGAATCATTTACAACAACCAAAGGCTGCCGATTACCTACGCTATGCTGATGGATTTGAAACAGAAATTAATTTCGGCAGATATTCGTTTTAAACAGGCGCAACTCTGGAATTTTTATTCCATTGTAAATAAAGGCAAAGTCATTCAACTCGAAAAAAACGAGCGGGAAATCCTGACTAATCTGATACAGTTAGTCCGTTATGCCTTGGGGCAAATCAGCGATTTGCGTTCGCTGCCTTCGCTTGCAGCACAGCGTTTTGAGTTGTGGTGCGGACAAAATCAACGCCCACTGACCGAAAGCCAGAAAGAAATTATGAAACAGATTGTGGGTTACATTGTGGCTAATGGCACTTATACCAACGAAGATTTGCGGGAAGAAAATATGCAGGTTTTTGCGCAGTTAGTGAAGAACTTCGGAGCGGCGAGTGTGGTTGAGGAAGTGTTGGAAAGTTTGAGTGGGTGGATGTTGGCGAGTTAATATAAATTAAAATAAAAGGGTTATATGAAAATATCGGTAGAAAGAATTATTATTAAAAATAGAGCTCCATTTGAGAATTTGGATTTGATCTTTAATGAGAATGAAATAGCAGTTCTAACAGCAGTTAATGGACGAGGAAAAACGACCATATTATCTTATATAGTTGATGCATGGCATGAAATGGTGCGACCTCATTTTCAGAATGAATTTGAAGGAAAGGAAAACAAATATTATCGCATTTCTACTGTAATTTATAATCTAAATCAAAGTGAGCCTTCATTTGTTTATATAAGATTCAAAACTTCAGATGCTCATATTGATTATGTTGATATTAGAAATAATTGTACACAGGAACAATATGATAATACTATCTTGTTAGATGGGAAAATTCCTTTTAATGAAATCAAAGACTCATTAGAAAAAAGTGGAAATATTAAAAAAACATCTAAAGTTTTTGACGAAAAGAAAGCCAAAGGTGTATTTAACAATAATGTAATTACGTATTTTCCTGCATATAGATATGAAGTTCCAGGTTATCTTAATGATCCATATAAAATTAACTTGGATTTCACAAAAGAAAATTCATTTACGGGTTATTTACCAAATCCGCTTGAAGTTGTAACGGGATTACCTCAGTTTGCCAATTGGATTATGGATGTTGTCTTAGATATGGAACTATATAAGCAAATTCAACGAGTTCAACTTCCTAATGGACAAATACAAATAATTGATACATCTACAGAAAGAAATGTATTATGGGATAGTTTAAGACAAATAATTTCTCAGACTCTTATCTCAAAAAAGTATAATAGTACTTTGCGTTTTGGTATTGGCAGGAGAAACTCTGGAAGTACTCGGATTTCTATAATGAATGATAAAAATATAAATGGAGAAAATATAGTTACACAAGTATATCCTACTATTTTTAACTTATCTTCCGGCGAGGCTGCGATGCTCTGTCTATTCGGGGAAGTTCTCCGGCAAGCAGATAAAAATAGAAATAACATTCTCTTGCGAGAAATAACAGGAATTGTATTGATTGATGAAGTTGATAAACATTTACATATTAAACTTCAAAAAGAAGTTTTACCAACATTGTTCAATATGTTCCCCAATGTTCAATTTATTCTCAGTTCTCATTCTCCTTTCTTAAATATGGGACTTGCTGAATGTAAAGAGACAAAGACACGAGCGACAATCATAGATTTAGACCAAAGCGGCATAAGAATCCCATTACAGGAAAATTCATTGTATCAGGAAGTTTATCAAATGATAGTAAACGAAAATGAAAATTATGCGAAACTATATCAAGAATTATCAGTATCCCAAAAGAATAATATTTTATTTGTCGAAGATACCTATACACAGATTTATAAAGTTGCGTGGTTAAAACTCAATGATGTAGCTTTTGATGAGAATAATATTGATGAAAAATTTATAAATAATGCTGAATTCCAAATATATGGAAAAGGGAATAAGGATAATTTAAAAGGTTTTTTGGACAATCCGTGTATGAATGAATGGAATCAAAAAATAATTGTTGGTTTGTTTGATTTTGATGATGCTTATGCAAATTATCAGGCACTTAAAACAAAACAAAATGATAGATGGGAAATAAAATCAGAAAATGAAGAGAATGGATTATATAAAAAACGGAAAGATTGTAATGTTTACGCCTTGATGTTGCCAATACCAGAATTTCGTAAAAATATTGCTGGAAAAAATCAAAAAGTAAATCAACTTGAAGTTGAATTATTGTTGCAAGATGCAAAGATACAAGAAATCTACAATGGTGCTGACTATGCAACCGAAAAAATAATCGAAGGTTTAGAAATTCCAAAAATTAAAAACAAAAATGATTTTTGGAAGAAAACACTAATTCTTGATAAAATTGACTTTGAAGCATTTAGTCCTTTATTTGATACATTAAACACAATTATAGCCACTTCGGCAAATTAATAATGGCAAAAAAACAAAACAACAATTCCTCCGAACAATCTCTCATCCAAAAAAGTCTGGAACCTCGCCGATGTCATTATAATGGTGGAACTTACAAGAGAATTTTGAAAAGGTTTTAGCGAACGGATATTGGCGTAGCGAACAATTACCAATTACAGATGATGATTATAAAGATGTTTATGAAACAATAATAAAACATATTGAGAGGATTTTCAAAAAACAGATAGAATATTGAGAAGAACTAAAAATTATGACAAATCATTCATTAAAATAAATTACATTGAGAACACGCATGAATAATATAGAGAAACTATACCGGGAATGGCGTTCGCTCCAACCCATTGATAAAGCGTTGCAGCGCCGAATGGATCAATCGTTTATGATTGATTTCAATTATAATTCGAATCACATGGAAGGTAACACGCTCACTTACGGACAAACAAAACTTTTACTCTTGTTCGGCAAAGTCAAAGGTGATGCCCTTATGCGCGACTATGAAGAAATGAAAGCGCATAATGCCGGTTTGGAAATGATAAAAGTTCAAGCTCTCGATAAAGAAAGACCGTTATCCGAAAGTTTTTTGCGTGACCTCAATCGCATTATTCTTGCCGGAGATTTTTACAAATTAAGTAATAATGGAGAATATCGTTATAAAATTCATACGGGCGTTTACAAAACCCGTCCCAATTCGGTCATCACCTTTTCGGGTGAAATGTTTGATTATGCTTCGCCCGAGGAAACACCGGCGCTGATGAACGATTTGATTCGATGGTATAACGCGGAAGAACCAAAAGAAGAATTATCGCCGGTTGAACTTGCGGCTCTTTTCCATTATCGTTACATTCGAATTCACCCGTTTGAAGACGGAAACGGACGCATTGCCCGCCTTATGATGAATTATATACTTTATCGGCACGGTTATCCGATGGTGGTAATCCCTACTGCCGACCGGAAAAAATATTTGGATACTTTGGGAAAATGTGATGAAGCCACCGGAAAAATGCCTTTTAGCGGAGCTCATGCGACCTTGGAACAAATAAAGCCTTTTACGGATTTAATTTCCCTTTATGTGGAAAGAAAACTGAAATATGCCCTGCAACTTGCTAAAGGTGAAGTTTCCGAAATTTCGGAAACCGGTATAGAGCAGCAAAAAGACCCGGTAGAATCCGAAAATGTCAGTGTAAATGTCAGTGTAACTGTCAGTGTAAAAGAAAATATTTTGCATATTATCGGGCAATTTCCAACGGTTACCGTCAAAGAACTTGCGAAAATGCTTGTTGTTTCCGAACGAACGATATACAGGAATCTGAATGATCTAAGAAATGCCGGCAAAATTGAGAGAGTGGGTTCGGATAAATCCGGCTACTGGAAGATAAACCATTAATTGGATAAAATCAGCATAATATGAAGATACAATCAATAAACGATTCTCATTTCGTTTCCGAAATCAAACAGATTCTCTCCGTTGCACGGCAAAAGGCATATTCTGCCGTGAACTTCGCTATGGTAGAGGCATACTGGCTGACTGGCAAGCGCATTGTTGAAGAAGAACAGCAAGGCAAAGAGCGTGCTGCTTATGGTGAAGAAATTCTTAAAACTTTATCTGTTGAACTTACTAAGGAATTTGGAAAAGGTTTTAGCGAACGGAGTTTGCGGGATTTTAGACAGTTTTATCTGACATTTCAGGATATGGAGATTTGGCACACACTGTGCGCCAAATTAAGTTGGTCGCATATCAGATTAATAATGAGAGTTGAAAACAAGGATGCTCAAAAATATTACCTTCAGGAAGCAGCTGCAAATCATTGGTCGGTAAGAACGCTGGACAGAAATATTTCCACACTTTATTATCACCGGCTTTATGTCTTATCTCCCGACAGAAGAAGAATTAGCCGCCGAAATCGAACGGCAAAAAACACTTTTGAAATCACTGGACATAAATCCGGAAATAAAATCGTAACTCGTAATTAATTCTATGGCAAAAAAACAAAACAACAATTCAAGCGAACAATCCCTCACCAAAAAAGTCTGGAACCTCGCCGATGTAATCGCAGCGGCAGGCGTAGGATTTACCGATTATATCACCCAACTCACTTACCTTCTGTTCCTGAAAATGGATGATGAAAAAGTCGAATTGGGTTTTCCGAGCGCCATTCCTGCCGGATTTGGCTGGAAAGATTTAACGAATTTAGACGGTTTGGATTTACTGCGTCAATACGAAGAAACGCTCAAAACATTGAGCCGGCAGGATAACCTTATCGGCACCATATTTACCCGGGCAAACAACAAAATAGAGCAACCTGTGCTGTTGAAACGGGTAATTGCGTTGATTGATGCCGAAAACTGGCTGTCGATGGACGGCGATTTAAAAGGCTCTATCTATGAAAGCATTTTGGAGAAAAACGGTCAGGATAAAAAAAGCGGCGCAGGGCAATACTTTACGCCCAGAGCATTGATTAACGCAATGGTCGATGTGACCAATCCGCAAATTACCGAAACCGTTGCCGACCCGGCTTGCGGTACGGGCGGATTTCTGCTCGCTGCTTTCGAGTATATGCGCCGGCAAAGCAACGACCGGGAAAAACTTCGCTTCTTGAAAAACGAAGCGCTTTCGGGCAACGATATTACGCCGCTGGTGGTTACGCTTGCATCAATGAATCTCTATTTACACGAAATCGGCACAAGCAAAAGCCCGATTCACTGCGAAGATTCGCTCGAAAAATCGCCGGAGAAATTGGTCGATGTCATACTTGCCAATCCGCCTTTCGGTACTCGTCCCGCCGGCTCCACCGATATTTCGGCAATGCGCAGCGATTTGTATGTTTCTACAAGCAATAACCAGTTAAATTTCCTGCAACACATTATGCTGATGCTCAAAAACGGCGGTCGTGCCGCGGTGGTATTGCCCGACAATGTGCTGTTTGAAGGCGGTGCCGGAGAAACGCTTCGCAAAAAACTGTTGGACGATTTTGATTTACATACGATATTGCGTTTGCCGACAGGAATTTTCTATGCCAATGGTGTAAAAGCGAATGTGCTGTTTTTCACAAAAGGCAATAAAACTAAAGAAATATGGTATTACGATTACCGCACAGGCATTAAGCATACGCTCGCAACCAATCCGATACAACGCCACCATTTAGACGATTTTGTGAAATGCTACAACTCCGAAAATCGCCACAACCGCCAGGAAACCTATTCGGAGGAAAATCCATCCGGCAGATGGCGGAAGTATTCATACAACGAAATAATTTCAAGGGATAAAACGTCGCTGGATATTTCGTGGATAAAATCGGGCGAAGATATGGTTAATTATTCGCTTGCCGAATTGATGACGATGATGGAAGAAAAAAGCAACAACATTTCTTCGGCGGTAAATGCGTTAAAAACCATTATAGGAGGGATTGAGGAATGAAAATGGCAACAACGGTAGCATTAATCAAAAAGCTAAAACAGCGTATTCTTGCAAGCCGGTATGTAGTAGCGAAAATAGCCAATGCCGAATCGTTGATGCTTTATTATCACATTGGCGAAGATATTGAAAGGGAAATATCAAGCGGCTCGTGGGGCGACAAAATGCTTGACGAAATTTCTACGCGATTGCAGCAGGAACTGCCAGGTTTGAGAGGATTTTCGGCTACAAGTATAAAGAAAATGCGTTTCTTTTATAACGCTTGGAAAGACTCTGACTTAATTGGTTCGACAGTGACGGCCCAATTGGAAAACCCAAAGTTAACGGCATTTTTCTCAGTTTCTTTTTCTCAGCATTATGAAATTTTATTAAAAACAAAAACCGAAACCGACCGTCTTTACTACATAGAACAAACAGCTCAAAACTTTTGGTCGGTACGCCATTTGCGAACCGAACACAACAATCAAAGCCATTTGCAGGCACTAAAAATGCCCAATAATTTTACGGCAACAATGCCGAAACCCTTAAAAAACTGATGGATTAATGGATACAAAAAAACTTCGTCAAAAAATACTCGACCTCGCTATTCGCGGCAAACTCGTTCCGCAAGACCCGAACGATGAACCCGCATCCGTGTTATTGGAACGCATCTGGGAAGAAAAAGAACGATTGATTAAAGAGGGTAAAATTAAACGAGATAAGAAAGAAAAAACAAGTGATACGTCCCATTATCGGAATGTGCCCTTTGAGGTGCCGGAAGGGTGGGTGTGGGAGTCTATTGGAAATTTATGCTCATCGTTACAATACGGAACTTCGGAAAAATCATTAAGTGAAGGGAAAGTTGCTGTTTTAAGAATGGGAAATATTTCTCCAATAGGAGAGTTAATTTATGAAGATTTAGTTTTTACCTCTAATGATAATGATATATTCAAATACACTTTAATCTTAGGAGATTTACTTTTCAACAGAACTAATAGTAGTGAATGGGTAGGAAAAACAGCCATTTATAGAGGTGAAATTCCTGCCATTTATGCGGGATATATTATTCGATTCAGACCTATTTTTCTAAATTTAGAATATGTACACTATGTAATGAATAGTAATTACGAAAAAGAATATTGTCAGTCTGTTAAAACAGATGGAGTAAATCAATCAAACATAAATTCTCAGAAATTAGCAAATTTTTTTATACCCATACCTCCTTTACAAGAACAGTCTCGTATTGTTTCTAAAATAAAAGAATGTTTTACCCTTATCGACCAAATCGAAGAGAAAAAATTATCCTTAACTCAATTCATCAAGCAAACCAAATTCAAAGTCCTCGACCTTGCCATTCACGGTAAACTCGTTCCGCAAAATCCGGATGATGAACCCGCATCAGTGCTTTTGGAACAAAGCAAAAAAGAGCATAAACCTAAAAAATTAACTGCCGATATTTCACATTATACCGACAATGACTTTCAAATTCCTGATAATTGGGAAATTACAACAATGCAAAACATTTGTTATTTATCAGACGGAGAAAAAATAGATAACAAAGTATTGCCTTATCTTGATGTCAAATATTTGAGAGGAAAAAGCGATGCAAAAATGTTATCGTCCGGTAAATTTGTTTCTAAAAATAACACAATGATTTTAGTCGATGGCGAAAATTCGGGTGAACTTTTTTCGGTAACAGAAGATGGTTATCAAGGGAGCACTTTCAAAATTCTCAATATAAGCGATTTTGTTGATAAAGATTTTATTTTTAAAATTTTGCAAAAAGAACAATCCACATTTAGAGAGTCTAAAGTTGGTTCTGCAATACCGCACTTGGATAAAAAACTATTTAGAGAGTTGGCTGTTTTTCTTCCTCCATTAACCGAACAAAAACGCATAGTGGAAAAAGTCGAGAACATTTTTCAAACTTTAGATTCTATTCAAAATAACCTGTAAATTTTTCTTATAAAATAATTTTGTCGCCGTAAATTTTAAATATTAAAAAGTATGGTAACAAAATTTCAAAAATTCTTAGAGAAGAATGACTTGTCAAAAAGTACGGTAACTTCTTATGTGTGGACAATCAATCATTTCGTTACTCAATATGAGAAGATTGATAAAGAAAATCTATTAGCTTATAAGGGTTGGCTGATTGAACACTTCAAACCGCAAACGGTCAATTTGCGGTTACAGGCATTAAACAAATACCTCGAATTTATAGGTAAGGAGCGTATGAAACTTAAATTTGTAAAAGTTCAGCAAAAAAACTTTCTCGAAAATGTAATCAGCGATGCCGATTACAAATATCTAAAAACCAAGCTAAAAAACGATGGATATACGGAATGGTATTTTGTAATTTGGTTTCTTGCGGCTACGGGTGCCCGCATTAGTGAATTATTGCAAATCAAAGCGGAACATATCGAAACCGGGTATTTAGATATGTACACCAAAGGCGGGAAAGTCCGCCGGCTTTACATTCCGAAAAATTTGCGAGCGGAAGCCGATAAATGGTTGAAAGAAAAGAGTCACTCTTCGGGATATATTTTTCGCAATCGCTTTGGCGAACGGATTACAGCAAGAGGCATTTCGCAACAACTCAAACATTTTGCCGAAAAATACGGACTGAATACCAAAGTGATTTATCCACACTCTTTTCGTCATCGTTTTGCTAAAAACTTTTTAGATAAATTCAATGATATTGCACTTTTAGCTGATTTAATGGGACACGAAAGTATCGAAACGACCCGAATTTATCTGCGAAGAACGGCAAGCGAGCAGCAAGGCATTGTGGATAAAGTGGTTACTTGGTAAAAACTGATTACGAATTACGAAAATTGTCTCGTAATTCGTAATTTTTAATTTGTTATGGAATTTTCAATTTCGTTTAATTGTACGAAAATTTGTTCTATTTTGGAAACGATTTGGTGTTGTTCGGTGAGTGGAGGAACAGGAATTTGAATTGAGTTTAAATTACTTATATTAATACTTGCTTGGTTTACTGCATTTTTTATGTAAGGATTAATAGAGTCTTTAAAAAACTGAGAATTAAAAAAATAATTTACGAAATCAGAACTTATAGTGTCTTGCAATCTAATACACAAAAGATTCATTCCGTGAATTATAGTTTCGTTTTTTTCTTTTGGTTTATAAATTGCTGTTTTTCCAACGTGTACAGGACTATTAATATGAGACATTAAAATATCATTGTCTTTGAGAATATACGAAGCGTAATCTAAACTATCAAAAATATTGGCATACCCCATTCGAACATAATTAACAGTTCCATCAGAAATTGTTTCTATTCTCGTGATTGGTATTCCAGAAGCATTCTTGTTTTGCTTTATAGTTGCACCATTTTTTATTGATAATACAATTTTTCCTAATGTTGTCCACGCCCAACTCTCCGGCACTTTGAACGGATAATGTGAAATATCGGCAGTTGTTTTCTTGACTTTTTGTTCTTTTCTAATCCGCTCTAACAACATTGATGCCGGTTCATCATCTGGATTTTGCGGAACGAGTTTACCGTGAATGGCAAGGTAGAGGACTTTGAATTTGGTTTGCTTGATGAATTGGCCTAAATCTTGTTTACCAGTTTCAATACCGTCAATCAATGCAAAAGCGGATTCGATGGAGGAAACTATACGATGTTGTTCAGCCAAAGGAGGTATAGGATATAAAAACGATATTATATTATCGTTATTTATAGATGGAGAATTGTCGCCTTTCATAAACGCATTTAATCCATCAATCACATAGGAAGACAACATTAAATAATATAGAAATTTTGAATATAGCGTTTGATTAGGTTTGCAAACAAAAAATCCTGTTGAAGCAATACAATTTTCATATTCTTCATTAATATACGCGATATTTTCCAAATATGGTCTAACCATAGAAAACAATGTGTCGCCAACATCAACGCTACGACTTGCGCGACTTGGCGCATTAGATACATCAAGTTCTTTTGCCTCTGTGATTATATGTTTTTTATTGTCTATAGAATTTATATCAATATATCTAAATGTTTTTCCTATCGGCTTTTTACTTTCCATAGATTTAAAACATTCAGAGCCTTTTACCCACACCCAACTTTCCGGCACCTCAAATGGCACGTTCCGATAATGGGACGTATCACTTGTTTTTTTATATTTTATCCCACCAATGAAGCAATCGAAATTACATTGATTCTATCAGGAAGAATGTAGCTCCAACTTAACACCGGTTTCCTGAGAGACATACCATATTTGTATTACTTGCTGTTTTACAATAAAAAATAGGCAAAACCGGCATCGGCTTTTTCTGCCATTGTAAAATTCCTCAAAATTCCCTATCTTTGCCGCGATTTTATTCGTAACAACAAATAATAGATGAAGAATATCCGCAATTTTTGTATTATTGCTCATATTGACCACGGTAAGAGCACGTTAGCTGACCGTTTATTGGAAATAACTAAAACCGTCACAGGAAAAGACCTTCAGGCGCAAGTGCTTGATAATATGGATTTGGAGCGCGAACGAGGCATAACGATTAAGAGCCATGCCATCCAGATGGATTATTACTACAACAACGAAAAATATACGTTCAACCTGATCGATACGCCCGGGCATGTCGATTTTTCTTACGAAGTCTCGCGTTCCATTGCCGCTTGCGAAGGTGCGCTGCTGATTGTCGATGCTTCGCAGGGAATTCAGGCGCAAACCATATCCAACCTCTATATGGCGTTGGAACACGATTTGGAAATCATCCCGGTGATCAACAAGATAGACCTGCCCGGCGCAATGCCCGAAGAAGTGGAAGACCAGATTGTCGAACTGCTCGGATGTAAGCCGGAAGAGATTATCCGTGCAAGCGGAAAAACCGGCGAAGGCGTTGATTTGATCCTGCAAGCCATTGTTGAACGCATAAAACCGCCGGTTGGCGATCCGGATGCTCCGCTGCAATGCCTTATTTTTGACTCCGTGTTTAATTCCTTCCGCGGAATTATCGCCTATTTCAAGATTGAAAACGGAACCATCCGCAAAGGCGATTTCGTGAAATTTATGGCAACCGGGAAAGAATACATTGCCGACGAAATCGGAATCCTGAGGCTTGATATGGAACCGCGCGAATCGCTCTCTGCAGGAAACGTAGGATATATCATTTCCGGAATCAAAACTTCGAAAGAAGTAAAAGTGGGCGACACCATCACACACGTCAAAAATCCAAGCAGCAAGGCAATCGAAGGTTTTGAAGAGGTAAAGCCAATGGTTTTTGCCGGAGTATATCCGATTGAAACCGAAGATTTTGAAGATTTAAGAGCTTCTATGGAGAAGTTGCAGTTGAATGACGCTTCACTGACTTTTCAGGCAGAATCTTCGCTGGCGCTCGGGTTCGGATTCCGTTGCGGATTCCTCGGTATGCTCCACATGGAAATCATCCAGGAGCGTTTGGACAGGGAGTTTGATATGAACGTGATAACCACCGTTCCTAACGTCCGATATAAAGTATATACCAAAAAGGGCGAAGAGATCGAAGTTCACAACCCTTCCGGATTGCCCGACCCGGCTTTGATCGAAAAGATTGAAGAGCCGTATATCCGTGCATCCGTTATTACTACGACCGATTACATTGGTCAGATCATGTCGCTTTGCCTCGGAAAGAGAGGCGAGCTGGTTAAGCAGGAATACATTTCGGGCAACCGCGTAGAGTTGCTTTATGATATGCCGCTGGGCGAAATTGTGTTTGACTTTTACGACCGTTTAAAGAGTATTTCAAAAGGATACGCCTCTTTCGACTATCATCCGAACGGAATGCGCGAATCCAAACTGATTAAGTTAGACATCCTTTTAAATGGCGAACCGGTGGATGCGCTCTCTACGCTCACTCATTTCGACAATGCTTATACGCTTGGCAAGCGAATGTGCGAAAAATTGAAAGAACTGATTCCACGCCAGCAATTTGATGTTGCTATTCAGGCGGCAATCGGATCTAAAATTATCTCGCGCGAAACCATTAAAGCCGTCCGCAAGGACGTTACCGCCAAATGTTACGGAGGCGACATTTCCCGTAAGCGGAAGTTGCTCGAAAAACAGAAAAAAGGGAAAAAGCGTATGAAGCAGATCGGAACGGTAGAGGTGCCTCAGAAGGCGTTTTTAGAAGTGCTGAAACTGGATTAAGTTCTATTGAGGCTGTCTCAAAAGTCTTTTTGAACGCAGATGACACAGAAAACACGGATGAACACAGATTTTTATATCGCTGATAATTAGTTATATATAAAATTCCTATTCGCTTGTTATCTGTGAAGATCCGTGTTATCAGCGTCATCTGTGTTCTTTTGAGACAGCCCAAATAGATTCTCCACTTTTTATCCTTTAAGAATTAATATTTCCCCCTTCTTTTTTCTCCATTTGTTTTTCAATAAAGCCATCCAGCGAAAATTTGCCTTCGCCTAACAACGCAATCGAAATATAAACCGTCAGATAGAGAATAGCCGGTTCCTTATCCTGGAAGCCACTGCCTGAGTGCGCTACAAAAGCGGCAATCAACATATCGAAAATTAACGGTAACGCAAAAATCCGGCTTTTGAATCCGAGAATAAGAATAAGGGAACAGAAAAATTCGGCTCCGGTTACCAGTATAAGAGATAAAACAGGACTGATTCCGAGAGGATCCGGGAACTGCTGTGCATTTCCGCTTAGCAGCATTTCAAGCTTGGGAACCCCGTGTGTAATCATTAAAATAGAAATGGCAACCCGCAGGAAAAGTAATCCGATGTTTTTTAAATAATCTTTGTCCATAATTTATTCAAGTTGAGAATTGATATTTTTGATGCGTAATTTATATTATGGATAACAATGTTTTTTTTCGATTTGTTTAAGAATTGACTCGTTTTCTTTCTCAACACATTTAACCGGATTACACAGTGAGTTTCTTATAATCTTTTTCAGAATAATACAACCTTGCACATTTAAGAAAACCATTTGCATTTTGAAACTTTTCATCAAAATATTCCTATGCCCGTTCCTTAACCTCATTAAAGTTAAGTTTTCTTCAATGAGCAAGGTTGTATTTACCACTGTCGTACAGAATAACTCCTTCCTGTTTTATTTGAATATAAAGTTTCAACCAGAAAGTTTAAGTCTGCCTGCCTATCTTTGGGCAGGTATGCAATCAAAGGCTTCATAATGTTTTAATATATAAAAAGTTAAAGCGCAAAAACAGAAAAAGGGAACAGAAAACTTGCGTTTATCCTTTTATCCTAGGAATACACCAGACAGGGAATAATAACAAAAAACAACAATTAAACGGCAAATTCACGCTATTAAGCCGTTTGTTATCCCGAACTCAGGTTAAAATGATATGCCTGTTTAAAGTAATCTGCCCGAAAGCAACATTGTGGCAACCGAGAAATAGGCAAGCAGCCCCGTTACATCGACCAGCGTGGCAACAAACGGAGCGGAGGCGGTAGCAGGGTCTAATTTAAACCGTTTCAGCACAAACGGAATCATTGAGCCGGAGAGTGTTCCCCACAAAACAATGAAAATCAGCGAGACCGAAATGCTCATTGCAATCCAAAACCAGAATTCGCCGTAATCATAAAAACCGGCTTTTTGCCAGACAAATATGCGAAGAAACGCAATCACGCCGAGAATCGAACCTAACATCAGACCGGAAAATATCTCTTTCCTCATCACATACCACCAATTTTTCATAGTCAGCTCGTGGAGCGCAAGAGAACGGATAATGAGACTCGCAGCCTGTGAGCCTGAATTTCCGCCGCTCGAAATAATCATCGGTACAAACAGGGTCAATACCACCGCTTTTGAAATCGCATCTTCAAAATAACCCATCGCCGAGGCGGTGAGCATCTGGCCGAAAAAGAGAAGAATCAGCCACCCGGAACGTTTTTTCACCATCTCAATCAACGAAGTTTTGGTGTAGGATTGATCCAGATCTTCCAACCCCCCGAACTTCAGGAAATCTTCCGTGTTTTCTTCCTGCTGCACGTCCATTACGTCGTCGATGGTTACGATTCCGAGCAGTACGCCGTCGGTATCGACCACCGGCAACGCCACCCGGTCCTGATCCTGAAAAACCTTCACGGCAACCTCCTGGTCGTCATACGCATTCAGGGCAACAAAATGATCATTGATGATTTCCGAGATGGTCTGGTCGGGCGAGGCGAGAATGAGCTCTTTGATTCGTATATCGTCCACCAGTTTCCAGTGATTATCAACCACATAGATTACATTGAGCGTTTCTGAATCACGTCCGTACTTACGGATATGATCCAGCGCGTGTGCCACCGTATAGTAAGGTTTGACCGCCACGTATTCGGGGGTCATCAATCGACCGATGCTTTCCTCCGGATAGCCAAGCAGGCGAATGGTAATTTCGCGTTCCTCCTTGGACATCATTTGTATCAATCGCTGGCTTACCTCGCCGGGAAGCTCTTCGAGAAATGCGGTACGGTCGTCGGGGTCAAGGTCGTTAAGCAGCGAAGCTATTTTTTCCTTGTTGACAGCCAGTCCTTCGATGATGAACTCCTGCTTTTCAAGCGACAGGTATTGAAAAGTATCTTTGGCAAGTCTCCGCGGAAGCAGGCGAAACAGGATAACCAAATCGGACTTCGGAGAGTCCAGTTTCTCAATTAGATCGGCAATTTGAACCGGCTCAAGTTCGGTCAGTTCGTTTTTCAGAATTTTCCAGCTTCTTTCATCAACAAGTTCCTGGAAATGTATTTTTATATCATTAAGCATAATCCTTACTATTGGCTCCGTAAGGATGCGCGAGGTACCTTACAGAGAATTTACTATTCTTGTTACTTTCTGCTTATAACTCGGTACGTCGTCCATAATGAATTAAATTTTTAAGTTATTTCAAAATCCGCGCAAATATAAGAATCTATTTTGATTTTTTGATGTTTTATTGTCCGGAAAATAAGTTTTTTCTGTTATGTTTCATTTTCCGGACAAAATTTAAACACGTATCCGTAGTATCACCACTGATGATTGGCCATGAGATTCTCAAGTCTTTTATTCTTCTTCTAAAGATCCTTTGTATTTGAATATATTTCATCATTAGTGCAACAGTAATTACAGATTTTTTATTTCCTTTGTCGAAAAAATAAATTTATGCGTTTAGACATACTCTCCGTTGTTCCCGAATTGTTGGAAAGTCCGTTAAATCACTCTATTCTGAAGCGTGCCCAAGAAAAAGGATTGGTAGAAATCCGCATACATAATATTCGCGATTACACGCTGAATAAGCACCGTAAAGTCGATGATTATGCTTTTGGCTTCAGTGCCGGAATGGTGTTGCAGATCGAACCGATCGACCGGATTATCGGCAAGCTGAAAGAGGAGCGGGCGTATGACGAAATTATCTATACATCGCCCGACGGTGAACTGTTTAATCAGAAAACGGCAAATTCCATGTCGCTCCTTCAAAACGTGATAATCCTTTGCGGGCACTACAAGGGAATCGACCACCGGATACGCGAACATCTGATTACGAGTGAAATATCCGTCGGCGATTTTGTCCTGACCGGCGGCGAACTGGCTGCCTGCATTATGACCGATGCCATTGTGCGGCTCATTCCCGGCGCAATGTCGGACGAACAGTCGGCTCTCTCCGATTCGTTCCAGGATAATCTGCTTGCACCCCCTGTTTATACACGTCCGGCAGAATATAAGGGTTGGAAAGTTCCCGATATTCTTCTTTCGGGAAATGAACGGAAGGTTAACGAATGGGAACATGAACAGGCACTGGAAAGGACGAAAAGGCTGAGACCGGATTTGTTGAGGTAGGGACGAATCTATGTGTTCGCCCTTTTTATTAGGGCGGAAGGTTCTTTATTATGTTATTATTAGGACTAATTTATTATCAGGGGCAGACACACAGATCTGTCCCTACGCAATAAACGAACATTATGCATCGCTTTTTTGTTTAATCGAAGAATAAAAAAGCATTATGATGGAAATAAAAGAGATAAAAGGACGTGAAATCCTTGATTCAAGAGGAAACCCTACTGTGGAAGTGAATGTAAAACTGGCAAACGGAATATGTGGAAGAGCTGCCGTCCCTTCCGGAGCTTCAACCGGCGAACACGAGGCGATAGAACTTCGCGACGGCGATAAAAAACGCTACGGGGGAAAAGGAGTAACAAAAGCCGTTGAAAATATAAACAAAATCATTGCGCCCGCTCTTATTGAAAAAAATGTTTTGAATCAGATTGAAATCGACAAAAAAATGATTCTGATGGACGGGACTCCAAATAAATCAGTTCTGGGAGCCAACGCTATTCTGGGAATTTCGTTAGCAGTAGCCAAAGCGGCGGCTAAATACCTGCAAATTCCACTTTATAGATATATTGGCGGAGTCAACACGCATGTGATGCCGGTGCCGATGATGAATATAATCAACGGCGGTGCGCACTCCGATGCTCCGATTGCATTTCAGGAATTTATGATTCGTCCGGTAGGAGCGCCCTCTTTTCACGAGGGATTGCGTATGGGCGCGGAAGTGTTTCATACCTTAAAGGGCGTTTTGCACGGGCGAGGGTTAAGTACGGCTGTCGGAGATGAAGGAGGCTTTGCTCCTGCCCTGCACAGTACGGAAGACGCTATCGAAACCATCATAAAAGCCATTGAAGCAGCCGGATACAATGTTGGCAGGGACTTTACGATCGCGTTGGATTGCGCTGCTTCCGAATTTTACCAGAACGGAATTTATGACTACTCCATTTTTGAAGGTAAAAACGGAAAGAAAAAAACACAGGAAGAACAGATCTCCTATCTGGAAAATCTTATAAACGCCTACCCGATAGATTCAATTGAAGACGGAATGAGTCAAAACGACTGGGCAGGCTGGAAAATACTGACCGAAAGAATCGGACATAAGTGCCAGCTTGTTGGCGACGATTTGTTTGTAACCAACGTACAGTTCCTCGAAAAAGGGATCGCGGAACGATGTGCAAACTCCATATTGATAAAAGTAAATCAAATCGGCACGCTGACTGAGACGCTTGATGCGATTGAAATGGCGCACCGCAACAGTTATACGGCTATCATTTCCCACCGGTCGGGCGAAACGGAAGACACCACCATTTCCGACATTTCCGTTGCAACCAATGCCGGGCAAATCAAAACCGGTTCTTTAAGCCGCACCGAACGTATTGCAAAATACAATCAACTGCTCCGGATTGAGGAAGAATTGGGATCTCACGCGGTTTACGGATATAAGAAAATTGATAAAAGTTATTGAAGATTGATATGTTGATGAAAATCAATAATCAATCTTAATATTATACTTATACAAAAGGCTGAGTGCACCCGGCAGGGAAAACTTGGCCTTTTTAATTCTGTTCCTTTCAGGATCAATCGAATAATTGAAAGAAGTTCGCAGATCGGCTTTTTCAAGTATTGTGGAGTAAAATGTACTTCTGTCCAAATCGCAATTTTCCAGTACGGATTCGGTCATGTTGCTTTCCGTAAAGTCGATCTCTTGCAGGGATGTATTTTTGAATAGCGTCTTTTTCATTTTTACCTGATAAAAGGAAGAGTGATTCAATATGCAATTTTCGAAAGAAAAAGAAAGACCGAACTTACTGCAGTAATCAAAACGAAGCCCCAGCATTTTACAATCTTTGAAAGCCACATTTTTGAAAGCCGTTTGATTCAGGTTTGCCATGCTTAGGTTGCAGCTGAAAAATTCGCATTCCGAAAATTTTACGTGCGATAAGTCAGCGTCGGAAAAGTCACAGTTTTTGAAAACACAATCCTCATATTCGCCTTTGACAAAAGGATTTTCGGAAAAATTTTCCTTTTCAATTATTTTTTCTTCAATGTAGTTAAGCATGGGATTCGGTTGGATTTTATAAGTATTTATATGCGTAACAAATGTATGATTTTTTGAAAGAAAAATTTTATGATTATCTGCTACATTACCGTTGAAACTCTACATATTTAATCCTGCGGACCGGAAACTGTGGTAAGATTGCGGATGACCTTAAAAAAAATTCATAAACTTACAGACGGGAACAACCTGTGCAAAAGGAAGCTTAATGAGTGATTTTTAACCCACAGCACTTTCTGTAACAAACAGGCTGCGCCAAACATCCGGTAATGTACAAGCAGCAGCATTACTCTTTCGACGGGTCTGAATCGGTTCAGGTATTTTTTTTCTTCGCCGGTCAGCATACCGGCATACTCCTTTCGTAAACGGTAAGAACCGGTGTCACACATCAGCCGGCATTTGTTCTGCACTTTTGGAAATGTCAACCCCTCCCTGTATTTTTCATAAATTCCTTTTTCAAGCAGGAATTTTTCAAGTAATTCCCAGAAAAGAACCGAATTCTGAAAGTGCATCCGGCTTTTTGTTTTTGTAATCGCATTGGGATTGAAGCAGACATAGTGGTAAAATGCCCGGTTTACCCTGGTTATTTTTGTTGCATAATAATACAGCCGAATGGTTACGTGCCTGTCTTCCAGGTAATTCAGCCCTTCGGGTGCACGACAGTCATTTTTCAGATACAATTCCCTTCGTATCAGCTTGTTCCATAAATATCCCTGCGAAACCTCATCGGCAAATATGTCACGCAATCTTTCTTCGCGGTTTTCGGAAACAAAATCGGTAACAACCACTGACTTATCTTTGTATTCCATTATAATGTCCGAAACCACAATGTCGGCATCCTCTTTTTTTGCCTGCCCGTACAAAACCTCCATCATTTCGGGCTCAATGTAATCATCGCTATCGACTATGGCGATATATTCGCCGGAAGCGGCGTCCAATGCCGTACTTCTTGCCGCTGCCAATCCACGGTTAACGGAATGCTCAATGACTTTTACTTTTTCCTTTTTCTCCGGATATTGCGCTATCACGGCATACAGCTTTTCCATACTGTCGTCCGGCGTAGCATCATTTATGAAAATATATTCAATGTCAGCCAACTTTTGGTTGAAAAGGCTATGCGCACATTTTTCAATGTGAGCAGATACGTTGTAAACGGGAACTAATATGGAGATTTTCGGGTTCATCGCTGTTTTTTTATAATAACCGGTGCTTTTTGATCAGATACTTGCAGTAAAAAATCTCGACTACTCCCGACAGGGCGTATGCAAGGATGACGGACAATATACTCCAGCCGGCAAGCAATCCTGTTCCGCACAATATAAAAAACGAAACGGAAGCCAATATCTGATTTTGGGTTACAAAATAATACCTGTTCTGCGGCACAAAAACATAATTGACGTAACAGCCAACTACCAGCCAGGTAAATATGGTCGTACTCAAAACGATTGCCATAACATAAGAGTCCGTCATGCTTTCGCCGCCCAGAAACAGCACTGCCCAATATCCGAAAGCAATGATTAGGAGCGTAACAGTCAAACCGATCAATGCTTCGTAACGAATGATTTTCTTCACCCTGGCAGCATTTATATCTTTAATCGCGCGAGGGAAAACAGCATCGTTGATGTTCAACGTAATCAACCGGGGAATAGATACGATCTTATTTGCCAAATCATAAAGAGCTACGTCCTTCATCCCGAAAAACGAACCGATGATAAGCGTCACACCTTCCCGCTTAACCGTATTTACGGCTGATGTCCAGAAAAACGGCAGCGCATCCCGAAACAGCATTTTCATCGAGCAAAACGGAACGAAACGGATGTGAATATGCTCTTTTATCCGCAGGTAAAAAACCGATATGACAGCTCCCAGCACATTCGACAAAGAAAAAATGACTGCATACAGCAGCAGATCTTCCGGCGATTTTATAAAAATAAAAATAAACGGGATGATCAATAATTTTGTACCCAGCTGAATGTATGTAACCAGTTTCATCTTTTGTATCCCTTGAAAATACCAGGTCGGAAAAAGCACGTCGCAGATGGTGATGCTGAAAATAATGATATACAGAAGATAATTCTCCCGGAAAAAAGGAATCGCAAAAATCAGGACTGTGAGAATGACGGCAGAAAGGATAAAAAGGTAAAATTTCGCCGTAAAAACGCTTGAAACGGTTTCGTTTTTTATCCCGGAATCATCTGCGTGTAAAGAAATTTTCTTCAAAGCCGGAAAGGTAAACCCGAAAGAAATAAACAGAATAAAGAAATTGATACACGAGCCGGCAAAAACATAAGTCCCGTATGCAGACTGCCCTAACGTACGAATCAGGTAAGGATACAATAACAATCCGATCAATATATTGCCTCCCTGAAGAAAAGTCATAAAGAAATAATTCTCAAATATCTTTGAGTATTCGGATGATATTCTTCTTATTTTTTGACTGAAAAACTTCAAGGGGATAATCTGGTAAAATTTTTACTAAAAAACATATTCAATTGTTTTTGCTTAACGGATCCTTCTTTAAAACCTGCAAATAAACGGCTTCTATTTTTTTTCCGACACTTGCGCAGGTATATTTTTCGATTGCTTCCCGTTTCATTTTCTCCGGATCATAATTCCGGAAATTATCAAGCATATAATCTAATGATTTTAATAGTTCCGCTTCATCTTCCGGCGGAACAAGAATCCCGTTCGTATCGTTCACATGCTCCGAAATGCCGCCTACGTCACTGCTTACTACGGGTTTTCCGGATATTAAGCTTTCCAATATTACAACAGGAGAATTTTCATAATTCGAAAACATCACGAAAAAATCGCTGTTTCCAAACCATTCCGACACTTCCGCCGGAGTTTTTTCTCCTAAAAAAAGAACCGCATCCGGAGGCAATCCCAATGTTTCCGCATATGCATAAACCTTATCAAAATCAACGCCGGTTCCGATAATCATCAATTCAAAATCATTTCGCATCCCGGATAATTTCGAAACAGTCCTCAATATGCCGCTTATATTTTTTGCCCGTTCGTCAAAACAGGATACATGCAGCATCCGTTTTTTTGTGCGGGGATAAACTGTTTTTTTATCCAGGAAAAAATTATCCGTAACGTTATTTACAACCACATAATTCGGATTTGACAATCTACAGTCCGACATGGCTCTTTTCAGGCTTGCGGATACGGGCAATACAGCCGCTGCATGCGCAACAACCCTCTCCGTCACTTTCTTCCGGATATATCCGTTGTATTCCGAGCGATTGGGAAGATAACGGGACCAGTGTTCGGTTATTACATAAGGAATACCCTTAAACATCTTAAGAAGATAAGCCATAACTCCCGTCCTCGTTAAGATATTTGCATGAACAATATCGGGAAAGAAGCCGCCCTTAGTAATATATTTATATCCCTTCCGGTAAGCTCTTATGTATGTAATGGCTTTGAATATTTTATAAAAAATATTTTTCGTATTAACCGGATAATATACAATTACTTCCCGCAAGCCGTTATGTTTTTGCTCTATAATCTCAAAAGCATCAATATTTTCATCCGGATGTACATAAAGAACGGCTGCGTTGCAATATAAATTGACCGCCTCCGCATGCTTCCTTACAAATAGTCCGCTCATCAAATCATACCGGTGGGGATACCATGCCGAAATAAAAAGAACCTTTATTTTTCCGTTCACTTTTTCCAAAATATTTTATTTTGCGCTAATTGTATAACTTAAAACAGATTAAAAAATTATCCGGCATTGTTTTTTTAGTGACAAGTGACGTAAGATAAACAACCCGTCACTAATTATTTCCCCTGGTTTCTCGGATGAAACCGTATTATTTCGCTTCGCAGCAGATTCATATCTATGTGCGTATAGATTTCCGTTGTCAGAATGGATTCGTGTCCCAGCATCTCCTGGATCGCCCGCAAATTAGCTCCCCCTTCCAGCAAATGAGTGGCAAACGAATGGCGGAAAGTGTGCGGGCTGATGTTTTTCGTGATTCCCGCAGCCACTGCCTGTTCCTTGATGATGTTGAAAATCATAATGCGGCTTAATTTCGTACCTCTCCGATTTAGAAACAGGAAATCCTCGTTGCCCTTTTTTATCTCCATCCGGTTTCTATCCTGCATCCAGAAATGAATCTCGCGAACGGCAGCCGGCGACATCGGAACCAGGCGCTGTTTGTTCCCTTTTCCGATCACCGAAAGAAATTCGTCTTTCAGGTAAAGATTGGAAATGAGCAGATTAGTCAGTTCGGAAACGCGTAAGCCGCAGCTGTACAGCACTTCCAGCATCGCCCGGTTCCGGTGCCCCTGCGGGGTACTCAGGTCGATTGACGAAAGAATCGCCTCAATCTCGTCCAGCGAAAGCACTTCGGGCAGTTTTTGTCCGGTTTTGGGCGATTCGAGCAATTCGGTCGGGTCTTCCTTCAATATATTTTCCAACAGGAGAAACTTGTAAAAAGCCTTTACTCCCGAAACAATCCTTGCCTGCGAACGGCTGCTAATCCCCAATCCGCACAACTCAACCAGAAAATCCTGCAACTGCTCCAGCGTCGCACCGGGATATTTAATCCCTCTTTCCCCGAAATAACCGAGCAGCTTGGAAACATCTTCCAGGTAAGCATCGACCGTATTCCCCGAAAGAGAACGTTCCAGCTTCAAATATATTTGATAACTGCGGATTACCGGGTCTTTTAAATAGGGTTCTATATTCATTGATGCCGAATGTTGTTAAGAGTCAGGCAGGATTTACGTCATATCCTGCATAATGTCATCCTTCCGGGTTTTTCCGGGTACCAACAGTAAAGTAATGATATTTATCCATTAATTTTACGAATTAAATCGAATTTAATCTACTAATTATCTGTAATTTACGATTTTTAAATTAGACAATTTGCGTTAATTCGTGTAATTTGCGGACTTTTCAGACAGCCCACTGCTGCTAAAGTTCAAAGGTAAAAAGAAATTCCAATAAAACCAAACTGCCATTTTGTCACATTTTTTCGCTTTGGTATAATTTTTGTCAATGAATATATGGATATTTAATATAGTATAACTCAAAACCTATTGACATTATCACAAATAAATTGTATATTTGCAATAATAATAGGGAGTTAAGTCATTAACAAAACAAAGAACAAATATGAACACAAGTTTTTCGCAGAGAGTCAAAGACGTTTTGATCTACAGCAGGGAAGAAGCGGAAAGACTCGGCAATAATTATATCGGACCGGAGCATCTCCTGCTGGGAATCATCCGGAATGGCGAAGGTCCTGCAATGGATGCGCTGCTTACGCTGAATGTGGACATACGAAAAGTAAAGCAGATCATAGAAGCCAGTTTGCGCACAGATAATACGATACGTCCGGGGCAAGACATCCCATTGATAAAATCGACGGAAAAAATATTGAAAATCATATACTTAGAAGCAAGAGCATTACGCAGTGAACAGATGGATACGGATCACCTGTTGCTTGCCATTATGAAAGACAATTCAAATATTGCCGCCGAAACGTTGCAAAACGAGCATGTAACCTATTCCGAACTGCTTTCCGTAATCGGGAAAAAGGACATCCGGATGGGAACCGGTTTTCAGGAAGCGGAAGATGACGAGGATGAAGCTTATTTCAACAAGTCGTCGAAAGGGAAACCCGCAGCAGGCACAGGAACTGCTGCTTCGCAGCAAAAAACAGATAACCAGACGCCTGTACTGGATAATTTCGGTTCGGATATGACAAGAGCCGCCGAAGAGGGCAAGCTGGATCCGATTATCGGGCGCGACAAGGAAATCGAACGCCTGGCTCAGATTCTCAGTCGCCGGAAAAAGAATAATCCGGTGTTAATCGGCGAACCGGGCGTGGGTAAGTCAGCCATTGTCGAAGGACTTGCCTTGCGCATTGTACAAAAGAAAGTATCACGCGTGCTGTTCGGCAAACGGGTCATTTCGCTCGATATGGCTTCGATTGTAGCCGGGACCAAGTATCGCGGGCAATTTGAAGAGCGTATCAAAGCAATACTGAACGAGTTGTCCAAAAATCCGAATATCATCCTCTTCGTTGATGAGATTCACACGATTGTCGGAGCAGGCGGAGCAGCCGGTTCGCTCGACGCGGCAAATATGCTGAAACCAGCACTGGCGCGCGGAGAAATTCAATGTATCGGCGCTACGACGCTGGACGAATACCGTCAGAATATTGAAAAGGACGGAGCCCTGGAGCGCCGTTTCCAGAAAATTATCGTCGAACCGACTACCGCGGAAGAAACGTTGCAAATCTTGAAAAACATTAAGGAACGCTACGAAGACCATCACAGCGTTATCTATACCGACGATGCGCTGGAGGCTTGCGTGAATTACACCGAAAGGTACGTCAGCGACCGTTATTTCCCGGATAAAGCAATTGATGCGCTGGATGAATCCGGTGCGCGTACCCATATTTCCAACATTACGGTCCCGGAAAATATTGCCAAGCTGGAAAGTGAAATAGAAACCGTCAAAGAAGAAAAACAGGTGGCGGTTAAATCGCAAAACTACGAGCTGGCAGCCGGTTACCGCGACAAGGAGCGCACAATGCTGAACAAGCTGGAAGCTGCCAAAATGAGGTGGGAAGAAGAACAGCGCGTTCACCGTCAAATTGTAAATGAGGAAAAAGTGGCGGAAGTGGTTGCCATGATGTCGGGCGTGCCTATCCAACGGATTGCGCAGGCAGAAGGTCTTCGCCTGCTCAATATGAAACAGCTGCTGAAAGGGAAAGTGATCGGTCAGGACGAGGCTGTAGAAAAGGTGGTAAAAGCCATTCAGCGAAACCGTATCGGATTGAAAGATCCGAACCGCCCGATAGGCTCGTTTATCTTTCTCGGACCAACCGGAGTAGGTAAAACACACCTTGCAAAAATATTGGCAAAGGAGATGTTCAACTCTATCGATGCGCTTATCCGGATTGATATGAGCGAATATATGGAAAAATTCTCCGTTTCGCGACTGATCGGAGCGCCTCCGGGATATGTCGGTTACGAAGAGGGCGGACAGTTGACCGAAAAGGTGCGCCGGAAACCATACTCAATCATCCTGCTGGACGAAATCGAAAAAGCGCACCCGGATGTATTCAACCTCTTATTGCAGGTATTGGATGAAGGTCGCCTGACGGATAGCCTCGGCAGACGGATTGACTTCAAAAACACGGTTATTATTATGACTTCCAACGTCGGAACACGCCAGTTGAAAGACTTCGGGAAAGGCGTCGGATTTGCGCCCGCATCGAGGGTGGACGACAAGCAATTTGCCCATGGCGTAATCCAGAAAGCGTTGAATAAAGCATTCTCGCCGGAATTCCTCAACCGTATTGACGATGTCATTATGTTTGACCAGCTTTCCAAAGAATCAATCCATTCAATCATTGACCTGGAATTGAAAGATGTGTATGACCGAATCGAAACGCTCGGCTACAAGCTTGAACTTTCCGAAGAGGCAAAAAATTACATTGCCGAAAAAGGCTACGATGTGCAATACGGCGCAAGACCGCTGAAACGGGCTATTCAAAAATATGTAGAGGACGAAGTAGCGGAAACTCTTTTGGCAGGAGAAATAAAAGCAGGCGACACCATCCAAATCACATACAATCAGGAAGAGGATAAAATTCACTGCTCGATAATCGCCGCCATACAACAGGAAGAGCAAGAAGAAGTTGAAGTTAAATAAAAAACCGTAGAGAAAAACTAAAAGCGTAAAGGAATTCGATTTTCTTTACGCTTTTTTATTTAAATGACTATCCGCAATGTTCCCACCGCTTCCAATCCTGCGGATTGGAAGCGGTGGGAACATTGCGGATAAACGTCTTTATTCATTATAATTCCAACAGAATATTCTTCAGATGCTCCCAAAATTTCTCCACACTGTGAATATGCACTTTTTCTGCCGGCGAATGATTGCCGAGAATTGTTGGTCCGATGGAAATCATATCCAGATCAGGGTATTTTTCCAAAAACAACCCGCATTCCAAACCGGCATGAACAGCTTCTACAACAGGTTGCCGGTGAAACAGGCGAAAATAGGAATCGACCGCAATGTTGGTTATCCTGGAATGAATATTCGGTTTCCAACCCGGATAACCGTCGCCGTGAGTTACCTCTGCTCCTGCCAGTACGAATAGCGCTTCAATTTGATTTTTAATATCGTGCTTTTCCGATTCTACCGAACTGCGTTGGCTTGTTCCCACGACAATCGTGTTTACATCCTTCATTTTTACGGAAGCAAGGTTGGTCGATACTTCCGGCAAATCTTTGATATCAAAGCTGTTTTTTATTACGCCGTGCGGACAGGCATACAAAGCATTCAGCAATCTGTCCGAACACATTTTATCGATCACCTTTTCTGCCGTATTTTCCGAATCAAGGTCGATGCGAAACGCTTTTTCCGAAGGAATTTCGTCCTCTATGTCGTGAATAAAAAGATTGAGTAACACGCGGGCATCCTCTTTTTTACCATAAGGAACGGCTACAATCGCCGATGCTTCACGAGGAATCGCATTGTGCAGATTTCCGCCATCTATGCGTTGCAGGTAAACAGGAAATTGCCTGTTCATTGTCCACAAATACCGCGCAAGTATTTTGATTGCATTTCCGCGTTCCCGGTTAATTTCGATGCCCGAATGCCCGCCTTGTAAACCGCTGACTTTCACGCTAAAAAAAAACAGATTTCCGGGCGCCTGTTGTTCATCATAGCTGAATGTAGCAACCGTATCTATCCCGCCGGCACATCCGATGCAAAAAAAGCCGTCTTCCTCCGAATCCAGATTAATCAATATCCCGGATTGAAGTATGCCGGACTGAAAGTTTTTTGCACCCGTCAATCCCGTTTCTTCTTCCACTGTGAAAAGACACTCAATATTGCCGTGCGGAATATCTTCCGAAGCCAATAAGGCAAGCTGCGCCGCTACGCCTATCCCATTATCGGCTCCAAGCGTTGTCCCCCGGGCTTTTACCCAGTCGCCGTCAACGTAAGGGATAATCGGATCTTTATCAAAGTCAAAAACAGTATCGTTGTTCTTTTCGGCAACCATATCTATGTGCGATTGCAACACAACGGAAGGCTTATTTTCCATTCCAGGAGTAGCTTTTTTCCGAATCAGCACATTTCCAGTAGCATCCGCAATTGTCTCCAAATGATGCGTATGTCCGAAATCGACCAAATATCCGATTAATTTTCGCTCCTTTTTAGAAGGGTGGGGAATCTTGCATATCTCATCAAAATAATGCCAAACCATTTCAGGCTTAAGGTCTGTTATTGCACTCATAATATCTTTACAAAGTTGAATTTATATATTGTCGCAAATATAGCTAATTTACAGTAAACGCACCTGTCATTTCATCTCTTTAAATTTAGTTAAAATACAAGCCTTTATCCAAATTATTTAGAAAAATAGAGATTATTAAATTTTTTACACAATTAGATGATTTATATTTGTCAGAAATTTAGTGTAGGAGATGTGGAAGATTTTATTGCTGACATTCATCCTGGTCGGAATAGCCGTTTTGCTTTTAGGAGTTAGAATCTTTTTTTTCAAAGGCGGAAAGTTTCCTTCCTCTCACATCGGGGATAATGAGGCGCTGCGTAAAAAAGGAATTCATTGTGCAAAAACACAAGACCAACAAGCTCAAGCATCATTAAACATTGATAGTAAAAAATAAAAAATTATATTCATTATGAAACATTTCAACACAATCGTTCTTTCTGTTTTATGTTTAGCAGTCATTGTTCTGTATGTTCTTCATTTTACCTCGCGCGCAAATACTCCGGCCGGAGAAGCGGTATTGCAGGAAAGCAGTCCCGCAACTATCTCTCCATCTGATAGTTTTCCGATTGCATATGTGAGCGTTGATACACTTTTGATGAATTATATGTTTGCCAAAGAGATGAACGAGGAGTTGCTTAAAAAACAGGAAAAATATCGTAACGAAATCGGTCAGAAACAACAGAAACTGCAAGAAGATGCTACGTCGTTTCAACAAAAATACGAGAGCGGAGGTTTCTTGACGAAAGAAAGTTTTGAACAGGAACAAACCAGGTTAATGAAAAAGGAACAGGAACTGCAGAACTTAGATCGCCGGCTGACGCAGGAACTTTTTGGTGAACAGCAAAAGATGAACACGCAATTGCGGGATTCTATCAATACGTTCTTCAAACTTTACAATCAGGACAAGCATTACAAAGTAATTTTCAGCGACACCGGAAATGACAATATTTTTTATGCCGAAGATTACCTGAATATCACTTCCGATGTGATTGAACAGTTGAATGCGCGGTATAAGCCGGCAGGGAAATAATCTTTTAAACGGGATTTTCCGGATTGTCAAGATGGTAAAACGGTAAAAATGGATTATCCGGAGTTGTAAAACCTTTTTCGTCTTGACAATCCGGAAAATTCCGGTTCAAGACAATTTTATTCCTTAAAATAAACTCTCTTCACTCTCCTTGAAACGTTACTCAATATTTCATACGGAATTGTATTCAACTGAGCTGCCAGATTTTTAAACGAATATCCTTTTCCGAAAACAGTTACGGAATCGCCTTCCTGCGCCTCTATGCCGGTTAAATCAATCATACAAAGATCCATACAGATATTTCCTACTACCGGAACTAATTGACCGTTAATAAGCATTTTTCCCTCGCCGTTTCCAAATTTTCGATTGTAGCCGTCCGCATAACCAACAGGAAGAACACCTATGACGGAATCGCGCTTGAATGTTCCTTTCCGGCTGTATCCGGTAGTTTCAGTTGCCGGGATGCGCTTGATTTGCAAGATATTGGTTTTAAGTGTAGATACCTCTTCCACTTTCGGCGAATTGACGGCGCTGATTCCGTAAAGACCGATACCGAGGCGCACCATATCAAACTGATATTGGCTAAACCGCTCCGTCCCCGCAGAGTTGAGTATATGATAAATGATTTTATGCGGAAAAGCGTTGTCTATCTTTTCCTTCACCTCCTTGAATCTGTTGATTTGCTCTTCGGTAAAAGCATCAAATTTTTCATCATCAGCCCCCGCAAGGTGCGAAAAAACAGAGCGAATCATCACGTTTTTTTGTGACTTCAGCCGGTCAATCAGCCGGTCGATTTCGGCAGGTTCAAATCCCAGCCGGTGCATTCCCGTGTCTATCTTGATGTGAACCGGGTATTCGTTGATTCCTTGCCGCTCGGCTTCGCTTATCATCTGTTCGAGCAGCCGGAAACTGTAAATCTCAGGTTCGAGGTTGTTTTCCAATATTTTATGGAAGCTGCCGGTTTCGGGATTCATTACGACGATCGGAATATCAATTCCCTCGCGCCGCAGGACAGCCCCCTCGTCGGCTACGGCAACCGCCAAGTAATCGCAACCGTTGTGCTGCAGCGTGCGGGCAACCTCGATGTCTCCGCTCCCGTAAGCGTTTGCCTTGACCATACAGATTGTTTTCGTGCCCGGCTGAAGGAATGAACGGAAGTAGTTGAAATTATTTATCAAAGCGTTCAAATCGACCTCCAACACGGTTTCGTGTACGGCAAGCGCCATTTGGTCGAATATTTCCTCGAAACGAAAACTCCGCGAACCTTTTAACAGGATAGCCTCGTCTTTAAAATCATCCGGGTTGAGTTGCCGGAGAAATGTCTCCGTATCAGGAAAAAACGATTTATTTTTTAATGGAAAAAATATCGCGTGCGCCGAAATTCCGTGTCCGATTCCAATCAGCCTTTCTATATTTTTATTGAAAAGAAGCTTGGAGACCGATTGATAAAGTACGGCGGGATCTTGTCCGCTCTGCATAATATCAGAGAGAATCAGCGTCTTTTTCATCTGCTTCACATCTGCTTGCTGACTGAGAAAATCAAGGGCGATGCCAAGCGAATTGATGTCCGAATTGTAGCTGTCGTTAATCAAAAGACAGCCGTTTTGCCCTTCTTTCACCTCCAGGCGCATCGCAACAGGTTCGAGCGTCGCCATACGTTTCCGGATTGTTTCGCCCGAAATATTCAAGTGCAGCAATACGGCAAGACATTGCATCGAATTTTCAACGGAAGCATTATCGGTAAACAGAATAGCGTATTTATTTTCTTCTCCTTTAAAGAGATAAGTGATAATCGTTTCGTCGTTTTTCTTTTGCAAGGAAAGAATTTGAATGTCGGCATCCTCGTGTGTTCCGAATGAGAGAAATTTTGCAGTTGTACGAGCCTGCATCATGCAGATGTCCGTCAATTTATCATCTTTGTTGTAAATCAGCGTTTCGGCATGTTCAAAAAGCTTCAGTTTTTCGAGGCACTTTACTTTTAAAGATAAAAAATTTTCCTGGTGCGCCTCGCCCAAATTGGTAAAAATACCGATTGTCGGCGCGATAATCGGCGCAATTCGCTCCATCTCTCCGGGTTGTGAAACGCCGGCTTCAAAAATACCCAGTTCCGTCTCCCCATTCATCTCCCACACCGAGAGCGGAACGCCGATTTGAGAATTGTAGCTTCGCGGCGAACGCGTGATATTAAAATCCGCATGCAACAGTTGATACAGCCATTCTTTGACAATGGTTTTCCCGTTGCTCCCCGTGATTCCGATAACGGGAACAGGGTACATTTTACGATGCCCGGCTGCCAGTTCCTGTAACGCTTTCAGGGTATCTTCTACCACAATAAAATTTGCCTCTGCCAATTCCCTGAATTCCGGAAAAATGTGTGAAACCATAAAACTGCGTACATTTTTCTTATAAAGGCTTGGAATGTATTTATGCCCGTTATTCCGGTCCGAAACAATCGCTATAAAAAGCGAATCTTCCGGAAACGAAAGTGCGCGACTGTCGGTCAGCAAACGGTTAATCGCCCGGTTGTGATTTCCGTGAAGTGTGCCGCCGGTCATTTCGGCGATTTGTTGCGTTGTGTACATCCTCTTTATATTTATGGTTTTGAATTACATAGGAATACAAATTTCGATAGAAAAAACGAAGTTGCCAATTTTTTAATTGAAAATTGATTGGAAAATTTTACCTTTATGTTATTTTATTACTTTTAGAGGATGTAAGACTATGAGAATATCAAAGCTAACGCTAATTAATTGGAAGAATTTTAAAAAAATCGATATAGAAATTCCGTATCGAGCATTTATTGTAGAATCTAATGCTTCCGGTAAGAGTAATTTATTAGATGCTATTCGTTTTTTACGCGATACTGTAAAACAGGGAGGAGGGTTGCAGGAAGCTGTTTTTTCGTTGCGGGGCGGCATTTCTAAAATAAGATGTATTGCCGCTCACAGTAATACTGATATTACGACTGGGATTATTGTTAATAATGAAAATAACCAACCGGAATGGGAATATACATTGACTTTTAATCAAATGGGCGGTGGCATTGCTGATCTGCGCGTAATCGTTAAAAAAGAATTTTAAAAAAATATTATTAGTGGCAAAATCCATATAAAGAGAGTTAAAAGCGGGAAAAGAGCGTGACTATCAATTAGGTTTTACGCAATGTCGTCTTACAAAAGTTTGTTTATGAACAGCGGGATTCCGAAAGAGCCGCAAACTGTAATGAAAGTTTGCGAAGAACAATTAACAGGCTGAAAAACTTCATTCTTTAGTTTTCTCCTTCAAATGCTCCGCCATCAAATCGTCCAGCGTCAATCCCGTCAGCTTTTTTATCGAATGAAACAGATACCACAATGCCAAAAGCATCACTAAGGTGGATGGCAGTGCGATAACCGGAAAACTGAGCGCCGTCATGTGTGCAATCTCTTCGTTGAAAGCTTCTGTGCCAGGTTCGCTTCTTATCAGGATTTTGGCAAGGGTAAAATTAAGTGCCGATGAAAGCAGGAAAGACCCCGCAATCATATAAGTTGAATAAACGAGGATTTTATCAAACACTTTCTCTTTTTTTTGTTCCTTTAAAATATGATCTATCCGCCGGGTATCCATAAATTTCTCGTTGTAGAGCAATTTTCGCACCAGCGGATATTTGGTTTTCAATGAAATAATCACACCGATACCGATAATCAAAGGGACGGCAGCCTCCTTAATCGCCACCCACTCTTTGGGCAGCTTCAGCACGCCGATAACGCCCAGCAGCAATACGCTGACCACCCCGACAATGGAGGTAAAATTGGCTGTTTTTTTCGTAACCAGATCATACAAAAAAGCGCCGGCAGGAAACAGCAAGGCGAGTATCAATGCGTATTCCGGTCCGATTCTTTTGGTCAGCGAAAGCAGGATCACCACCGGGATAACAATATTTACCAATAAATTTACAAAGGGATTTTCTTTTTCGTTTGTTTCGTTTTTCATATTTTCCTAATATTGAATTTTATGGTTGCAAATTTAGCATAAAAGATTTTCAAAAACGGGAAATATTTTGTAATTTAGATAGATTTTTACGTTATTCATCTTGAACCGGGATTTTTACCAGATTTGCATGATTCCCAAGATGATAAAGGGCGATCATGCAAATCTGGTAAAAATCCCGGTTCAAGGCAAAATAAAGAATATGGAAAATACAACTGCATTAGTAAAATACGAAAAGCATTTTTCTCAGTCAAAACTGCTTGAAAAATTAAAAAAAGTGGCGCAAAAAGCCGGGGCAAAGGTAGTTTATTCCGTGCTGCTGCTTTTTTATGTGCTGGTCGACGGCAATGTGAGTATCAAAGATCGCGCAATCATCATCGGAGCGTTGGGTTATTTTATCTTTCCGGTTGATTTGATGCCCGATTTAATGCTTGCGCTCGGATATACGGACGACCTTGCAATGGTGCTTTTTTCGATCGGTAAAATCAGAAAAAGCATTACACCTGAAATTGAATTGAAGGCAAAAAGTAAGTTGCAGGAATATTTCAACGTTGCGGATATTTAGCATAAAGACCTTCAAAACATAAAGCAAGGTTTGCTTTCTTTGTGTTCTTCGCGCCTTTGACTTGATAATCTCGCGGCAAACAAGTTCTTATAATTAATTTAAGTTGCTATTTATATATCTCAAAATAATTTCTATTTCGAAGTCCGGAGTTAATGTCATTTGACATTAACTTCGGACTTGCTGGGGCTGTCTCAAAAGAACGCGGATGACGCAAATAACACGGATGAACACTGATTTTTATATCGTTGATAATTAGTTATATATAAAATTCCTATTCGTTTGTTATCTGTGAAGATCCGTGTTATCTACGTCATCCGCGTTCTTTTGAGACAGCCTCATTGTTGGGGGATTGACTATGTCTACTGAGGTTGTTTTGTTGTAAAATAAGGTAGGCGGTTTCGAACACGCATGCCCTGCGATTTGGCGGATTATTTGCCCAGGGTGTTAATGCGATACACAAAATGCACCATGAAATAGCTGCCCAGAGTGTTGTACTCCGTGTCGCTCACGGAAGTATCACTATCGCTGATGCTGCGCGTCAAGCTGCTCTGCTGCTTAAGAATGTCATAGATTTTGAAGCGGATGGTAGCTGCATTATTTTTCAGGAAGTTCTTGGAAACCTGTGTATTCCACATCACATTATTCGGATTAAAATCGTTGGAATATCCCTGATAAATGCGCCAGCTGATGTCGGTGGATAAAAACATATCCCACGGCAGATTGATGTTGGTATTTCCTCCTAATGTGTAATTAAACGTTTCGCGGTTGCTGTTTGTGCGGATACTGTTTTGCGCGAGCAAATAATTAACGGAGGCATTAAGGGTAACATCCAGCAGTTCGGCACGAAAAACGCCCGACAGTCTTTCTCCTAAATTCAGTGTATGTGTGGTGCTTTTGACGGCATCGCCCCGGTTTTCTCCGGTAAAAGACACATTGTCGGCATAGCTTGCGTTTGTGACGGATGATACGGTAATTTTACGGTAAGGGAGCGGCGAGCTGAATGTAAAATATGCTTTAGTACTCCAGTTTCCGTCCACATTGACTACGTGCGACTCCTTGCCTCCGCTTAGCGTGTTGTAATCCACTCGTCGTGTTACGGCATTCATCGTGTTGCTGAAATCCGCATCCAGGCGGTAGCTGCGCTGCGATTCGCTTACAAAATTGCTATACCTTAGTGTAACCGTATTCCGGAACGAAGGTTTCAGGTCGGGATTTCCGTATTGCAGGTTAAGCGGGTCGCTGATGTCGATAACTTCCTGCATAGATTCCACATCGGGCGCGCTGCTTTGTCCGCGATACCTTATCATAATCATCTCCTGCTTGGAAAAACGGTAGCGCAAACGCACGTTAGGCGAAAAATTAACCACCTGCTGCTTCAGATCCTTTCCGGTATTCAGCCCTACGGTTGTTTCGCTTTGGGACAATTGCGGCTGAAGGGAAAAACCGACATTGTAATTAAACTTGGAATGTTTTCCCTGTAAGTTGGTCTCAATCTGATGCGTGTTATACCGGTTTTTTACTTTGTTGCTTAACGTGTCAATGTAAATTTCACTTTCCTCCTCATCGTAAACAAACGCGCTTGATGCCGAATTCCGCTGTTGAAACGTATACCGGAATTGCAGACGGTAGTTAGTAGAGAGCGGCTCCGTATATGATCCTTGCAAACGATAGGTAAGCCCGTTGTTATTTTTGTCTGTATACCGGTTGAGCAACGACAGGCTGTCTATTTCCTCCGATTCATTATAAAAACGTTCTTCCGAACCGGAATGGCTGTCCGATTCGTTATTCCTGTAATCCATACGGGCAGAGAGGGAAAAATTCCGTCCTTTTTTATTCAGCTTGCGGGTATATTGCAGGTTTCCGCCGAAAGCCGTATTCTCCCCATTTGCAGAAGTATTTGATATGTTGTAGTTTATCGGTTTCCGCAAGTTATTTGCGGTGTGCGAGCTTCCTTCTCTTAACGATTTGGTGCGTGCATATGTCAGGTTAGGACGAAAAGTAACAGTCGTCATCGAATCAGGCTTCCATTCCAGGCGAAAATTAACCCCAATATTATCACTTTTTCTTCGTGAAGAGGAGGTATCGGCACGATAAGAAGAACCTGTTTGCAGGAATGTTTCCGTATCGCGCTTCATCCTTGCATCGTTGTCCGAATGTCCGTATTGGACATTTCCTCCCAATTCTACCTTGTCGTAATTCTGTGCAAAAGTGACTCCCAATGTGCTTGACGAAGTGACGCCCGCACCGGCATTTCCTCCTCCCCGCATTCTTCCTCCGGAATTTTCAGATTCGGAATCGCTAAGTTCGGAAAAACCCTGATTATTGGTATTATTAGTTGAAGCAATGACCGAAAGGCTGGAATTCTCCTGAAAGCGGTTAATCGTTCCGCCGGCTTCGTATCGCAGCTTGTCTTCCATACCGTTTATTTTACTTCCCGCTCCGGCAAGCACATTTCCGAGCCAGCCCTGCTTCATTCCCTTTTTTACGGAAAGATCGAGCACGGTTTCATCCTCATCATCGTCCATTCCCGTCAAGCGTGCATTATCGCTTTGCCGGTCGTATGTTTTTACCTTCTCTACCATATTGGCAGGCAAATTTTTCAAAGCCATCTGCGGATCGTCGGTAAAGAATTCCTTTCCGTCCACCATAATTTTTTTGATCTCTTTTCCGTTGACGAAAAGTTTTCCGTCTTCATTGATTTCGGCTCCCGGCAGTTTTTTTACCAACTCTTCCAATGCGGCTCCATCGGCAACCCGGAAAGCGGTAGCATTGAATATGGTTGTGTCTTCGCTTACCACCACCGGAACCGCCTCAGCCACAATGACCGTCTCTTCCAGCAGAACGGCATCCATATTGAGCGTAACTCTTCCGAGATTGATATTTTCGGATTTTATATTAATCTTTTTATCAATGGTTTCATATCCAACAAAAGACAATCGCAGGAAATAATCGCCCGGCGTTATGTCCGAAGAAATCGAAAAACTTCCATCGGTTTCGGTAATGGTTCCACGGAGATAGACACTGTCGGGCAACGAAAAGAGCTGGATATTTGCATACGGCATTGGAAGGTGCTCTTCTCCATCTAAAATTTTCCCGGATATGGAAATTGTGTTATGCTGCGCAAATGCAATGATTGGAAGAAAAAACAACAGGGATAAAAATATTTTTCTCATTTGATAAAAAGATGAAAGAAAAAAGACATTTGTTTTAGTTAAATAGGATTTTAATTCTACGCTGCTTCAATGTTATCCTTTCGGGTGATATATAGAGCAGGATGAAATCCTACTCAATTAAACGACATTGAATGTTAATTATTTGATTTATGTATCTTTTTTCATAAATAAAAATTTAAAAATTAAATGAAAAGCCGAATGAAGAAATCCTGCCGCTGCCGTCTCTGAACAAGGTAGTCAGCCCGTAATAATAGCTTGCATTGATACTGAATGCGTTAGCCAAACGAATAGAGGTTCCTGCCGTCAATCCGGCTTGACTTGTGTTGAGTTTGCCTGCACTGTTATTATTATCGGACGAATGTAAAATTTGCTCGTAACGAACGCCTCCAAAAATATTCATACCGATAAGTTTTTCTTGAAAAAGCTGGTATCCAACCGTAACGGGAACGGCGAGAGAAGTCGTTTTAACGTGATAGTTATTTGAATATTTGTATTCGCCCCATTTCACGCTGATTTCAGGTTTGATGTATGCTTTTTCCTTATAAAAATAGTGAACGTATCCGGTTCCTGCAAATCCGGAATAGCTTGTTCGTCCATCTATGCTGTGAAGCTCCACACCACCGTGGGCATTTCGCAATAGTTGTTGTATAATCTCCTGTGATGTAGGACTTTTTGCATATAATCCAAACGAAAACAGACATGCGGCGATGAGTAGTATTTTTTTTGTCATTTCTTTTAAATAGATAAAAAAACATCTTCAATCCGGAAATCCAAATTGAAGATGCTTTTTACCATATATTTGGAAAAACTATTATTGTTCGATTTCATCCGGGAATGCTGCTTTCCAAGCGTTGAAACCTCCCATTAACAGGTTTGAATTTACTTTTCCGTAGCCAAGACCGGAAATACGCCCGGCAACTACATTATCAAGCATCATGCCTCCATACATGTATATCGGTTTACTTTTATCGGGAAAAAATGCCATTACCTCCTGTGCAAATTCGCCATTATCTGTATTTACAGCAGTTGCCGGAATATTTACTGCACCTGGAACGTGTCCATTGGCAAAATCTTCAGCCGAACGGAAGTCCAAAATCTGCGCACTTTCAAAACCGCCATGTTCATCAATAAATTCTTTAAAACCTTCGGCAGTTCTTACCATATTAAAATCCGGCAATTCTTCTTCGCCATTACCACTCTTGCAAGAGTTAACCGAAAAAACCAACGCCGAAGCGAATAAAAGTAAAAAAAACGATTTGAATGTCTTCATTGTAAAAATCCTCCTTATTATATAATATTATTGTGATATTTTTTTGCTAACTGCAAATATATTAAACTTTTCATTACCGAAAAATTTATTTATGTTTATTTTTTTTCAATGTTTCTACTTTTTGTGTTTCGGGCAGCGTTTTGTTACGGATTTTTACTTGCTCGACCACCTTTCGGGCAAGAGCAGCAAATGCCTGTCCGGTTATGCTTTCGGGATTGCAGGCTACCGGAACGCCGTTGTCGCCTCCCTCGCGGATGCTTTGAACAATCGGGATTTGTCCCAGCAAAGGAATGTGTAACTCTTCTGCCAAGTTCTTACCTCCTTCTTTTCCAAAGATATAATATTTATTTTCGGGCAATTCGGCCGGAGTAAACCACGACATATTTTCAACCAGTCCGAGTACCGGCACGTTTACCTTGTCGCCGGTAAACATGCTGATTCCTTTGCGGGCATCGGCAAGGGCGACTTCCTGCGGAGTGGTAACCACAACGGCGCCTGTTATTGCCAGCGTTTGTACCATCGTGAGGTGAATATCGCTTGTTCCCGGCGGGAGGTCGATAACGAAGAAATCCAGTTCGTCCCAGTTGGCATCTGTAATCAGCTGCTTGAGCGCATTGCTCGCCATTCCACCGCGCCAAAGGATGGCGCTTTTCGGGTCAACAAAAAAACCGATAGAGAGCATTTTTACACCGTATTTTTCTTCGGGACGGATTAGGTTACGGTCGCCCACCGGCTCCAGATAAGGTCGCGCATCTTCCAGTCCGAACATTTTGGGAACCGACGGGCCAAAAATATCGGCATCCAGCAATCCTACCTTATAGCCCGCAAGCGCCAGCGCTACGGCGAGATTAGACGAAACGGTCGATTTGCCCACCCCACCCTTTCCGGACGAAACGGCAATGATATTTTCCACCTGCGGAAGGGCTTTTCCGGGCGCTTTCGGGATTTCATTTTTGAAACGAATCGAGATATTCCCCTTGATTTCAGCATCGGCGCCGGCATACATCAGGACAGCTTGCTCAGCCGCTTTTACTAAAGACTTTGCAAACGGGTCGTTGGGTTTGTCGAAAACGAGGGAAAATGAAATTTTGTTTCCGTCGATGCGGATGTCGTCATCAACCATTCCGGCGGAAACAATGTCGGTGCCCGTACCGGGGTAGCGGACGTGCTTAAGTGCATCGAGGATAAGTTGGGGGTAAAATGTCATAAGATTAAAACCTCCCCCGGCCCCTTCAAAGGAGGGGGAGAGGAGCGTATTTTATTATTGGTTAATATTGGAAAATTTCAAATTGTAAAAAACTTCTTACTCTTCATTCAAATTATCAAAAACCTTCAAACCTTAGTCTCTCCCCCTCCTTTGGAGGGGGTTGGGAGGAGGTCTATCACTTCATCCATCACCTGCTCCATACTCATCCCAGCAGCATTTACCTGTTGCGGGATGAAGCTTGTCGCGGTCATTCCCGGATTGGTATTTACTTCCAACAGATAAATTGTTCCGTCCGGGGCGATGATGTAATCCACGCGAATAATTCCTTTGGCTCCGATAATATCGTAGATAGCGGAGGTCTGCTGCTGTATTTTTTTTGTCCGCTCGTCCGGCAGGCGGGCAGGGGTGATTTCTTTTACCTGCCCGTTATACTTGGCATCAAAGTCGAAAAATTCGTTTTCGCTGACGACTTCGGTAACGGGCAGTACCGTCTTTTTACCTTTCGTCTTGTAGATGCCGCAGGTTACTTCTGTTCCCTGCAGGAAACTTTCCATAATGACTTCATCGCCTTCGGTGAAAGCCAGTTCGATAGCCGGGAGTACCTGTTCTGCGCTTTTTACCTTTGTTACGCCGAAACTGCTTCCGCCTGCATTGGGTTTGATAAAGCAGGGAAGCCCTAATTTTTCGACAACTTCTTCGGCTGAGATGGTTTCTTCCCGGCGAAGCAGTATGGATTTCGCCACGTTGATACCGAATGTTTTGAGGTAATTGTTACAGACGAATTTATTGAAAGTCAATGCCGCAGCAAGAACGCCGCAGCAGGAGTACGGAATTTCGAGCATATCGAAATAGCCCTGCAGCTTTCCGTCTTCGCCCGGCATTCCGTGAATGGTGATGTAGGCAAAGTCGAACGTGATTTTCCGGTTATTATAAATGAAACCGAAATCGTTTTTATCAATCGCAATTTTTTTGCCTTCACACTCCACCGTCCATTCTTTCCCGATAATGGTTACAATATAAAGCCTATACTTTTCTTTATTGATGAATGAATAAATTCCGGCGGCGCTTTTTAGCGAAACGACTACTTCCGACTGATTGCCGCCGGCAACAATTGCTATGTTTTTTTTCATTTTTGTACGAATATTATGTTGCCGCAAAAGTATGGATTTTTTAGATTGTTTCAATGATTTTTTCGTCAAAATGAAATTTTATGTTTTTGAATGTCAATAAAAAATCCATTCCGGTCAAGCCGTCTGCAAAATACAATACCTGTGGTCAAATATCTATTACATTCATTTCAAAATTGACCGGATCCTTGCCAAACAAGCTGAATTTAAGAATTTTCAGCAGCTTTGAATTTACGCCGCCAACTCGTATTCTTTTGTTTTTTTCATCTGACTTTTTCTTTTAAAGTTTCTCTCCTGCAAATATAAAAATAGTTATACCTGTCCACAATTATCAAGTCAATGAATTTTATAAACGCAAAGAACACAAAAGTTTATATTCACTTTTGTGTTCTTTGCGCTTTCGTATTTATTATCTCTATCGCAAAATAGAATATTTTCAATCAAATACAACAACAACCGTCTGATCAGTTTCTCCCCAATCGTCATAAATAAATTTGGCGTGTGAAGTAACTGTCCTTACACACTCGTGCGAGCGGGGAATAGTGCCGAGAGTCGGGCTCGTTTCGATCATCGGAGCATCCACATGGTTTGTAGGAACACCATGTATGTGCGCGCCGCCTGAGAAACGGTTGGCGTATGGCGCATATCCTGCCAATTCGCTTGATCCATCTACGGTATAAAGCATTTTATATTTCTTTTCCTGGATCAGGAAAATACCGAGTGGCGTCACATAGTCGTAAGGCGCCCTGTGCATTCCGGTGGTTGCCTTGACCTGGCTTCTTACCAGCCATTTTGAGCCCACTTTTTCGAGCGTGGCGATATTTTGATTTACCCGGTCAACAAAGATCACTTTATTGAAAACAACACCGTCATTAAGGATTTTGACAAATTTTCGTGGCGCCATCCATTCTCTTCCCGAATAAGCGGAATAAACGGGCTTAACTTTGATGTAATTTCCTTCGTGACCTGTAACTTTCACCAGGATTCCGTCTCCGCCGTAAAGCACGGGAGTGATTGAGTCGTTCAGCATATAGAGCGGAGTAGAATGATACCGTCTGGTTCCCATCGAGTCACATATTTCATCATAATCATTCCGGTGGAAATTTTTCACCGTTTTAGGCGTCCCGTGTATGTATTTGTAATTTTGAAGAATTGCCCATGAGTTAGTTCCCTGCTGCATGGAATCCAACGATGCCAGACTTTGGCGGATTTTTTCCCATTGAAATTCGCGTGGCGTCTTTTTATTATACATGTAATTATCGGGAAGCGAATCCTTCGTGTAAAGGAAATCTTTTTCTATTATAACTTCGACTTTTTTATTTCTTTCAGGTTCGATTTCCCTTTTAGGCAGTTCAATGGCTGCAAGTTGATGCTCTGCCGTTTTTAAGTTTTCATTGTTTTTTGAATGACATGCAAGTAATGTAAAGATGCACATCAGAAACAGGATGTTTTTCCGCGTTAATTTATTCATGAATAAAAAGTATTTGAAATGAAGTATTCTTTTTATCAATTATAACACGCCGGAATGTCGGATTGTTTTAACCGCAACCGGAAATCTTACTTATATTCTTCTATTTCGATCAAATACCATTTTTTATTGATCCGGATGAAATTAAAAAGCTGTGCGGCTTTTCCGTTTCTGAATACATGTATTTGCCTGTTGGGAGCCTGATTGTTGGAATTGAAAATACACAAGGAAGGGAAAATGGCGGTAAAATCCAACGAATTCCATTCGCGGGGCATTAATAATTTATTTTCCGGCTCACTGTCGTGGCGTTTGGGTGAATTGTAAATGCGGGAAGGGAAAGGGAAAATGGTGTGCTTCATTTGAAAAGATTCATCGTTGGAATATTGCGTCAGGAAATTTAAAAATTCTGCCTCCTGCAACTGCTGAATATTTTCGTTTTTAGATGAAATAAGTTTCCAGTTTTTATTTCGCTGTTCAAAAACATAGCTCGCTGCTACGTCTTTGCCGAATTGAAAAATTGAAACTATGGGAGAAGGGAACTGCATAATTGCATTCAACGAATCGGCGCAAATCACGGGAATATGATTGCGCGAAAGAAATGTAACGGGATGGTAAGATGCTTTGTTTTTAACCGTATTATTGTCGGTTTTCAAAGGAAACTGAACGTAGTTGAATTGTGTTTCGGGGTCCCGGAGAAAATCAATAAAAAAGTCTGAAAAGTTCTGTTGTCCCACAAGCGCAGAACAACTTATCAGCCAAACGGTGATAATAAAAAGAACCCTATTTTTGTTTTTCAGCATATCAGACTTAAAGAATAAAAATTAAACCACAATGAACGCCTTATTCTTTACGCAATGAGCGCAATGTTTTTTATCATTTACGTTCTTTGAGTCAAAACATTGCGTTCATTGCGGTTAGATTTGCATCTTTTATGAAATTTTATTTTTTAGAAAACGTATCCAACGGTTAAGAAAATGGAACCGTTTCTTATAACAGGAGCAGCCAGGTTAGACATTGCCTCTTCTTTATACAGGGCGTCCTTTTCCTGTGTTGTCAGTTCTCCCGTTTCTACCCTTCCGTTTAAATTCACCATTAACTCCTTGTTGATTTCGTCTATTTGCTTGTTATAATCGTTGTAAACAGCCTTGTTTGTCATATTGGATAATCCTAACTGATAACCGGCAGAAACCGAAAGGCCGGATTTAAAATCATATCCCACCTTGAAATTTAAAGAAAAGCCAAGTATATTGTAAAGTGCGTTATCGCGAATGTAATCGTTTGCCAAATCGTCCGGATCGGCCTGAAAAAGCAACATTTCTAAATGTTCTTTTTTCAATTCCCCTTTATTGTCTATTACCTCTACCTGCAATTTGGATTTATTGGTTCCGCCCAGATATACATTCAGCATCGGACCGGCAGCTACCCAAAGGAAGCCCGGACCCATTGATTTATTCCATTTTGCGTGAACCGGAACGTTCATACTCCAAAATCTGTCGGTCGATTCATACCCCAAAACATTAGCGTCAAGCCCAACTGTCTTGTAGGCAAAAATCAGTTCCGGATTGATTGATAAATATCCTTTAAACAGGTTTACACCGATCGGCGCATCGCAACTGATGCCAAACTGGAATCCAATGCCAAACGACGCGTCCACATCGCCCGAATAGCTGGTCATATTAACTCCTGCGGCGGCGCCTAACATAAACGGACGTGTTATAACCGAATCCATTACCAAAGCCGGATCAGCTTGCAGTTCAGGCTCTTCCTGTGGTATTATTGCTACCGGTTGCACTTCTGGCTGCACTTCTCTTGTCGAGGTGATTTCAACCTCTTCTACGGCAACTTCCTCCTGCGCGTTTACGAATGACAGACTGAAAATAGCTGCCACACAAGCTAAAATAATCTTTTTCATTGTGTATTTTTTTTTCATTTATACGTTGTTTAATTATATTAAAATCAAATGAATCACAAATGTATATGTTTTCTGCAAAAAAAACAAAAAATTGGCACTTTTCCTTTAAAGTTTGTATCTTCGCGTGTAAAATTGAAATAAAACGTGATAGACCAGTCGACCATAGACCGCATTTTTGACGCTGCCGACATCGTGGAGGTGGTTTCGGATTATGTGACGTTAAGACGCCGCGGGGTCAACTATATCGGTTTGTGTCCTTTTCACAACGAAAAAACGCCTTCGTTTACGGTTTCGCCGGCAAAAAATATCTGCAAGTGCTTTGGTTGCGGAAAGGGCGGCAATCCGGTCAATTTTATTATGGAACTGGAAAACCTCTCTTATGTGGAGGCGCTGAGGCATCTGGCGAAAAAATACCACATCGAAATAGAAGAAAAAGAACTGACCGCCGAACAGATCGAACAGAAAAACAACCGCGAAAGCCTGATGGCTGTTTCGGAATGGGCACAGCAATATTTTTCGGGCAACCTGGACAGCCACATCGAGGGGAAATCCGTCGGAATGAGCTATTTCCGGCACAGGGGTTTCAGGGATGATATTATAAAAAAATTCCAGCTCGGATATGCGTTGAAACAGCGGGACGCTTACACCGCAGAGGCGCAGAAAAAAGGCTACAAGCTGGAGTACCTGGAAAAAACCGGGCTGACTATTGTCAAGGAAAACAATTACGTGCTGGATCGTTTTTACGGACGTGCGATTTTTCCGATTCATTCCATTTCGGGAAAGGTGATTGCGTTCGGCGGACGGGCAATCTCGAAAGACGACCAGGTAAAATACCAGAACTCGCCCGAGTCGGAAATCTACCATAAAAGCCAGGCGCTTTACGGTATTTATTTTGCCAAAAATTCCATTATCCGCGAGCGAAAATGCTACATCGTAGAAGGATATGCCGATGTGATTTCGATGGTGCAAGCCGGAATAGAGAACATTGTCGCTCCCTGCGGAACTGCTCTGACAAGCGAGCAAATCCGGTTGCTCGGACGCATTTTACCTTCCGTCGATGGCGACCGGAATGAGAATAACAAAAACGTTACGTTATTATACGATGGCGATTCTGCAGGAATAAACGCGGCTTTGAAAAACGGGAAATTGCTCCTGGAAGAGGGAATGAACGTAAAAGTAGTTGTGCTGCCGGACGGAGAAGACCCTGATACTTTCGCACAAAAAAACAATGCGTCGGACGTCCTGAATTTTCTGAATGAAAATGAGACGGATTATATTCTATTCAAAACCAGATTCTCGCTGGCAGAAGCGCAACGCGACCCGATCCGGAAAGCGCAGCTAATCACCGACATAACTGCCACAATCGCCGTAATTCCCGATTTGATTAAACGCTCGGTTTACATCAAGGAGTGCGCAAAAATATTGGAGGCGGACGAGAATGTGCTTTATTCTCAAATCAATAAAATTCGTAAAGGGCGGATTGAAAAGGAGATAGAGAAACAGTATGGACAAAATGCGCCCGCTTCGGTATTACAACGAGTGGAAACGCCGCCGGTTTTTATTCCGGAAGAGGAAAAAACAGGCGGGGAAATAACCGAAAAAAGTCCCGTTTTTGCTCCTGAAGAGCGAAATATTATCCATTTTATTGTCCGGCACGGAGAAAAAACAATGTGCGAAGTGGAGGAGGTTGCCGAAGATAATTCGGTACAAATAAAAAAAATCACGGTTACTGAATACATCGTAAGCGAACTACAGGCGGACGAGCTGCAGTTATCCAATCCGCTGTATCAGCAAATGCTTGCCGAATCGCAGGAAAACCAAAACAACCCGTCGTTTAAAGCGGAACGTTTTTTTGCCTATCATCCGAATCCGGAGTTTAGTAAAATTGCCTCGGATATTTTGACCGAACCGTATCAATTGAGCAAAATGCACGACAAGCAGAAAAAGGTGGAAACGGAAGAGGAACGCCTGTTGGAACTGGTGCCACACGTTGTGTTGGATTTTAAATTCAAGCTGATTTCCAACAAGATAGAGGAGCTGAAAAACAGGCTGAAAGGAGAAACAGAAAGCGAAAAGATCCTTGCACTTATGCAGGAGATAAATCAAATGCAGCTGGTCAACAGGGCGCTGGCGCAACGGTTGGGTGAGAGGATTATCTTGAGGATTTGAAAAATCTGCCGTTTAGTTAATTAGAATATAAATCCTGTTTAATCCATATTAAACTAAATAATTTAATATGAATGTTCTTCAGACCTTTAACCGCCTCGTTGGAAACCAAACCACCGTAAACCCGATAAAAAGCACCGTAAACAAAATAAGAAAAATATCCGCAGCCTGCACATAAACCGGATAAGCATCTACAATAAAAGCATCCGGCATTCCGCCGGTATTCAATTTTACGATTCCGAAAAATTGCTGTATTAAGCACAAAATCAATCCGGTAATCAATCCCAGTAATGCACCGAAAACGGTAATCAGCCAACCTTCCAGCAGAAAAATCGTCCGTATCAAACGGGAACTTGCCCCAAGGCTGCGCAGCGTTTGTATATCATTTTTCTTTTCGATAATCAGCATCGTAAGCGATCCGATTACATTGAAAACAGCTATCAACAGGATGAAAGAAAGGATTAAAAAGGTAATCCATTTTTCGATTTTCATCATTTGGTAAAACTCCCCGTGTTGCTCTTTTTTGTCCTGTACCAGGTAGTTTTCGCCCAGGATGCTTTGCAATTCGGCTTTAGCTTGACGGATGTCGGCATTTTTTTTCAGGTTCAACTCAATGGCGGTCGCCACTTCACCGTAATCAAACAGTTCCCTCGCGAAATCCAACGAAACAAACGCATATTTGACGTCAATCTCCTGCTGATTGGTGGCATAAATACCGGATACGAACAAATTGCGCTCGTTAAACGCTTTCTCGGGATTGGAAAGGTTGATTTTTGCATTGTACTTCGGCGCGTACAATGAAACCGGGTTGACGAAATAAATCCCTGCGTCTATCTGGCTTGCCAATGCGGCTCCGATAACCGTGAAGTCTTCGTCTTCGTCTTTCAATACAAAATACCCGCTACGCAAAACCGAGTCGGGTTGAATCAGATGCAGGTATTCGGGACTTACGCCTTTTACCGTAACGGGAGCCTGTTTTTCCCGGTTTCGGATTAGCGCATTTTCTTCCAGCACGGTAGCTGCTGCGGCGATAAAGTCGAGCGTCTCCAACTCCTTGATTTCAGGCGCATTGATATCAAATGTCTTACCTTCGACAAGCGTAATTCTGAGGTCGGGATCAAACGAATTGAACAGATTGGAAATCAGGTGCTGGAACCCGTTATACACCGAAAGCGTACAGACAAGCGAAAGCGTGGCGACACAAATTCCGCCGGCACATATCAGCGATATGATATTGATAATATTGTGTGTCTTTTTTGAAAAAAGATACCTCAGCGCTATGAAAAACGGCAGGTTCATTCGGGAATTTTTATATTATTATAATGTCACGCGCGAAAGGCACGAAGGGAAATGCTATGAAGCATATTCGCGCCTTTGCGCTATTTTATGTCCAGCAAGCGGTCAATATTCTCAATATAATCCAGCGAGTCGTCCAGAAAAAACGAAATTTCGGGAACTCTGCGCAATTGGTAGCGAGTGCGTTGCGCCAATTCAAAGCGAATTCCTTTGCTGCTGTTTTTGATTAAAGACAATACCTCATCCTTTTTGTCTGCAGGAAAAATGCTGAGATAGGCTTTTGCTACGCTCAAATCCGGCGAAATCTTAACCGCAGTAACTGATACCAGCGTCCCTCCCATCGTCTGCGTAAATTTCAAAAACATATCACTCAGTTCTTTTTGCAGCAACCGGTTTATTTTATTTAATCTTGTCGTTTCCATAAATACGATTTATAATAGATTTTTACTTAACTTTGCAAAGATAATTGTTTACTCGTTTACTCGTCCACTTGTTTACTATAAAAATGAACGAATCGAAATTAAAATACCAAATAGGTTTAACCCTGATTAAAGGAGTGGGAGCAGCTACCGCCAGGAAGCTGATTACGGCATTAGGCGATGAAGAAGCTGTTTTTAATACGAAACGTCACCTGCTTGAACATATCCCGGGGATCGGAAAAACGCTCTCTTCGCAGATTAAGGCTCCGGGCATCCTCGACCGTGCGCAACGCGAAATCGAATTTATGCACAAAAACAACGTAACGGCTCATTTTTATACCGAAGAAAGCTACCCTTTCCGCTTGCGTGAATGTTATGACAGTCCGGTAATCCTATATACAAAAGGAAATGCCGGCTTCAACCGGCAAAAGTATTTAGGCATCGTAGGAACGCGCAAAATGACCGCCTACGGGAAAGCGAACTGCGAGAAGATCATCTCTGCGCTTGCTCAAAAATATCCGGATTTGGTCATTGTCAGCGGATTGGCTTACGGCGTAGATATTTGCGCACATAAAAAGTCGCTTGATACAAACCTCCAAACCATTGGCGTAGTCAGCCACGGATTAGACCTGCTTTATCCGGCTGCCCACAAGCCGTTTGCCGAAAAAATGCTGACGCAGGGCGGTCTGGTTACGGAATACCTCTCCGGAACAGCTCTCGACCGGAATAATTTTGTGGCAAGAAACCGTATCATCGCAGGAATGTGTGATGTGGTTCTGGTAGTTGAGTCGGGCGCAAAAGGCGGCGCATTGCTGACCGCCGAGTTTGCCGATTCATACAACCGGGATGTATGCGCCATTCCCGGACGGATCAATGATACCTGCTCAGCCGGATGCAACAACCTGATTAAAAAGAATAAAGCAACGATGATCGAATGCGCGGAGGATATTGAATTATTAATGAACTGGGAAAACGCATCAAATAAAAAACAGCCTGTCCAAACACGTCTTTTTGAAGATTTATCGCCCGGAGAACAAGCTGTCATCAACCTTTTGCAAAAAGACGAACAGATGCACATCGACCTCATTGCTCGCGAATTGCAACTGCCGGTTAATAAAATCTCCGTACTCCTTTTTGATTTGGAATTTAAAAACGCGGTTCGGTGCTTGCCGGGCGGGGTTTATGTGTTGGAGTGAAATTTTGTATTATATTATAGTGCGGGATGTAAATTCTATGCCCTTTCGCATATAATAAAAAAGGATGAGTCACCCCATCCTTTTTTCCCTATCTTGGTTATGCTTTTGGTCTTGCTTCCTTAACCACCATCGTGCGACCTTCGTATTCCGCACCGTTCAATTCTTCGATTGCTTTTTGGGCATCAGCGTCACTTGCCATTTCGATAAAAGCAAATCCTTTCGATTTTCCTGTGTCGCGGTCTTTAATAATTTTAACGGAATCAACTGTTCCATAATCTTCCATAACCTCTCTAAGGTCATTTTCACGAACCTTGTAACTAAGGTTCCCAACGTAAATGTTCATAAAAATAAGAATAAAGTAAATTTAAATTTTTAATTTGAAAAAAATCGGTTCTTTTCAGTCACAAAGAAACACATAAGTTTTGAATTTGCAATCAAAAATAAAGAAATTATTTCAATACAACGAAACAAAAACAGTAAATTCGGGATAATTTCATTCTGATTTACAACCTGCATTATGAAATCTCGCCCTTTCGGGACTTGGGACTGTCGGCATTTTATAACGCAGGTTGTAAATCAGAATGAAATAAACAATTCAGGTTGCCAGTTGATTTCAAAACAGTTGGATAACCCCTTGCAAGCAAAGCGCAGCTCGGAGGATGAGCAACGGCTATCTTTTTCACAACTCCGAAAAAGCTCAACCCGCTACGGGGTTGACTGGCAGGGTGCATCGTTTCTATTCTCGCTCTACCCCGAGCTGCGCTTCGCTTGCAAGGGGTTATCCAACTGTTAGTCCGGAGGACTTCGAAATAGAAATTATTTTGAGATATATAAATAGCAACTTAAATTAAATAAAACAACGCCATCGCAAAAAAACATAAAAAAAAATTTCGTGATCTGTTTTTTTTTACTACATTTGTAAAATGTATAGTAGTGTGCAGGTGTATAGATGATATGTAATCAACTTATAGAACTGACTGTATTTACTTTATATAATTATAGGGAAAACACAAAAATGAACATAATTAATTTTTTTACTAACAAATATTTTAAAATCATGAAAAAAAGGTTATTATTACTTTTAATCACGGCATTTACTGTCTGTTGGCAGATGAATGCACAAGGACCTGTGGATTGCTATGGGCAATTACAGGTAAATGGAAACAAAATCTATGGTTCTAATACAGGTTCTACGCCTGTGCAGGTAAAAGGTGTGAGTTTCGGGTGGAATAACTTCCCTGAAAGTTCACCGTTTTTTATTCCGGGAATGGTTGATGCTATGGTTAATCAATGGAAAGCAGAAGTTATTCGTGTTCCGATGGCAGCAACATCGGATCAGTGGAACAGTGGCTACGACCGGAATGCAGCGGGGCTGACATCACTTAACAATTATGTAATACAGCGTGCCATCGACAAAGGCGTGTATGTGATTATTGACTGGCACTCGCATTTTGCAGAAAACGAGAAAACAAATGCAAAAAAATACATGGTCGAAATGGCTCAAAAATGGGGTAAATATGACAACGTAATTTTTGAAATTTACAACGAGCCGCTGGGTAGTGACGCAGGTGAGTGGAATGGACAAAGATCAAATACAACATGGAACGATATTAAAACTTATGCGAATGAAATGATTACAGCAATTCGTGAGCATTCCGATAACCTGATCATTGTTGGAACCCGTAATTTCTCGCAATGTTTGAATGAGGCTACCGGTTCCAATGCGATAGGAAACGAAAACACCAAAAATATTGCATATGCATTTCACTTTTATGCAGCATCTCATAGGATGAATACAGGAACGCCTGAAAATGGCTGGAACATGTCTATGCAACAACAGCTTCAATCTGCCATGAATAATGGTAAAGCTGTATTTGTAACAGAATGGGGTACAGTAGGCGCTTCGGGAGGCGGATCACATGATGCCGGAAGCAGTTCTTCCTGGATGCAATTGCTTGACCAAAATAAAATTTCGTCTTGCGCATGGCAAGTAAGTGAAAAAGACGAGGCTGCTTCGTTTTTTCAAACTCCGGGCGTATCTAATGGAAATAGAGGAACAAAACATAATAACCCTGAATCTTGGTTTGGAGTTAAATCGAATTTCAGTGCAAGCGGGCAATTTGTATACCAAATGTTACAAGACTGGTCAACATCTGCTGCATGGAGAAAACCGGGCGCTTGCGGCGCTTGTGTTTCTGTTAATGTTACCTTTGACTTCAATTATACCGGAGGACCGGCAGATGAAGTGTCAAAAACATGTACCGGAAGTACTGCTGTAGAACCATCGGCAAAACCACAACGCACAGGATACAGATTTTTAGGTTGGTTTACTGCCGCTACCGGAGGAACAAAGTTTGACTTCAAGAGCAAAATAAATGCAGCTACTACCATTTATGCACAATGGGAAGAAGGTGAACCTCCAACAGTACTTGCAGATGGCGAATCTGACCTTACAAATCTTTGCACCGTATGGTATCAAGCCAATGATGGTAAAGGCGGCATAGATGCAACTGTTCCGCAAGACGAAGACGGTAATATTCTTCCTTCTGCCGGTGGCAAAACGGGTAATTCCGTTAATGTATCGTATAAAACCGTTGTAACGGGCGGAACATCTGACCCAGAATACAAAAATTGGGGTTGTATGATTGGATTTAGCTTGAGTCCGGAAACTACCGAAGAAATAAAAGTGCCGGTAGATATAAGCGGAGCTTTAAGTTTGACTTTCGATTATAAAGCAAGTTTGCCGGTAATAGTGCAGGTAGAAGTTGCCGGAAAAGGACAATATGAATTGCAAATACTTGCAAGTCCGAATTGGAAAAGCCAGGAAATTGATTTTTCAAAAATGATAAGAACCGATTGGTCTACAGATCCTGCGACAGAATACCCATGGGAAGCAGAAAACCTTGCGAGTGTAACGGATATTGCTTTCGCTTTCAAATCGGCAAGTACAGCTCAAAGCGGTACATTTGGCGTTGATAATATAATATTGCAAGGAAAGGATTTAGGACCATCGCTTTGCGGCGAAGCAGGGTTAGTTGATAAAACTGCATTGATTGCTGAATTGGGTACCGCTAAGGCAAAATATGATGCTGCGGTAGAAGGTACTGAAGGCGGACAATATCAAGTCGGTTCAAAAGGAATTTTCCTTAATGCTATCAATGAAGCAGATGCAGTAAACGAAAATGAAGAGGCTACTCAAGAAGATGTTGATGCTGCTTTGAGTGCATTACAGGCTGCCGTTGCTACATTTAACAGTGCGCTTAATCCGGATGTGAATATTGATAAAACAGCATTGACAGATGCATTGGCTAACGCTAAATCAAGGCATGAAGCTGCAATCGAAGGTACTGCAAAAGGAAATTATAAAGCCGGCGCAAAAGATGCATTGAAGTCAGTAATTGACAATGCCGAAGCAATTCATAATAATCCTGTAACACAAACAGAAGTAAATAATGCGGTTAAGGCTCTTCAGGATGCTCTTGAAGAATTTGAAGATAAGTTGATTACAGAAGAGCAGCCGGCAGGTCCTCACACGCTAATCGCAGACTGCGAAAAAGCAAATGAAACCAAATTAATTACCTATTGGTATTCGTATGCAACCGGATTGTCATCAATTATTCCTGTTCCGGGCGACAAAGATCCGGACAGCGAATTTACAATGACTGCTCCAGGTTTTGACGGAGCAGGATATGCGGCTCATGCTTCAGGAACATTGGTGAATACAGGAGCAGAATTAGGAGATCCGGGATCTGAAAAATATGAATCCGCTGGTATCGGATTTGCATTTACTGACCCGGAAACAGATTATGACTTGACAGGCGCAAGCGGAGTTTCATTCTATCACAAAGGTGATGCTGTAAACTTTTCCATAATCAACTCGCTTACAGACCAAGATGAAGGTGAAGATTATAATTTCGCCGTTCCTGCAAGTGCAAATTGGCAATTAGTTGTAGTTGCATTCCCAACCGGACCGATGGTTTCTGTTAGCGGTGATGTTTTTGGTATCGCAGGACAAGCGGCTTGGGCAAATCCTTTAGTTGATTGGGATCCGGCTTACGTTACCAAGTTACAATGGCAAGTAAAAGATGATCCGGCACGTAATTTCGAATTTGCAATCGACCATGTATCAATACTTGACAAAGTACTTGATTTGCCTGAACCAGGTTATGGTGTTAACGTATCAACCGTTGAAAGCGCATCATTCGCTATCTACCCTAACCCGGCTAAAGACGGTAACTTTAACGTATCATTGGAAGGTAGCGACAACGCAATCCTTTCAATCCTTAACCTGCAAGGTCAAGTGGTTTACAGCGCAGAAGTTAGCAACGGAGCAGCTGTCAACGCAAACCTCGGAGCAGGCGTATATGTAGTTTCCGTTCAAACTGCGAACAGTGTACAAACTCAGAAGTTGATTGTAAAATAAGAAAATGCAAATACACCCGGTAAATAAAACTACCGGAAAATAAAAAATAAGGGTACCGCAACCGGTATCCTTATTTTTTTGTATAGTTAAACAAAATTAATTGGTTTCGACATGAAAGTAATAATGCGAATAAACGTTAACAAGCATATATAAAACGGATAACAGGAAGATATCAGCGTTCCTTTTCCACAATCACGGCTGCCGTTTTGAAAATATTTTCGTATCTTTGCACCCTAAAATAAACAAAAATACAGATGCAAAAAATCAGGAATGTCGCAATCATTGCACACGTTGACCACGGGAAAACTACCCTTGTAGATAAAATGTTATTAGCCGGACAACTTTTTAAAGACCACGAAAAACCCGGCGAACTGATATTGGACAATAATGATTTGGAGCGCGAACGCGGGATTACGATTGTTTCCAAAAACGTTTCCATTCGATATAAAGATTTTAAAATCAACATTATAGATACTCCTGGGCATGCTGATTTCGGCGGAGAGGTAGAGCGCGTGCTAAATATGGCTGACGGCGTTATCCTCCTGGTCGATGCCTTCGAGGGTCCGATGCCGCAAACCCGTTTCGTACTGCAAAAGGCAATCGAAATCGGCTTGAAGCCGATTGTGGTAATCAACAAGGTAGATAAGCCGAACTGCCGTCCGGACGAAGTCCACGAAGAGGTTTTTGACCTGATGTTCAGCCTGGACGCCACCGAAGAGCAGCTGGATTTTCCAACCGTTTACGGATCGGCTAAAAACAACTGGATGTCGTCCGACTGGAAAGTGCAGACAGATAATATCAATGCCGTATTAGATACAATCATCGAAAATATCCCCGAACCGGAATACCGCGAGGGAACGCCGCAAATGCTGATTACGTCGCTCGATTTTTCCTCTTATGTCGGACGAATCGCTATCGGGCGCATACATCGCGGCGAACTGAAAGAGAACCAAGATGTGGCCCTTGTCAAAAGAGATGGATCGGTTATCAAATCACGCATCAAGGAACTGCACGTCTTTGAAGGTTTCGGTCGCTCAAAAGTAAAGGAGGCAGGCTGTGGAGAAATTTGCGCTCTGGTTGGAATCGAAGGCTTCGAAATCGGCGATTCCATTTGCGACATTCAAAATCCCGAGCCGCTTCCGCCTATTGCAATTGACGAGCCTACAATGAGTATGATTTTTTCTATCAACGATTCGCCCTTCTTCGGAAAAGACGGAAAATATGTAACCTCCCGTCACATCAATGACCGTTTAGTTAAAGAGTTGGATAGGAATTTAGCGTTGCGCGTACAAAAATCGCCGGATTCGGACATTTGGTCTGTTTTCGGTCGCGGCGTGCTTCACTTATCGGTGCTTATCGAAACGATGCGTCGCGAAGGGTATGAGTTGCAAGTTGGTCAGCCACAGGTTATTTTCAAAGAAATCGACGGTGTAAAATCCGAGCCGATCGAACAATTATCAATCAATCTGCCCGAAGAAGTTTCCGGAAAAATTATCGAAATGGTTGCTATCCGCAAAGGCGAAATGATCTCCATGGAACGCAAGGGCGAGCGTGTGCATCTGGAATTTTTGATTCCTTCGCGCGGAATTATCGGACTTCGTACCAACGTATTGACCGCCTCCGCAGGCGAAGCCGTAATGGCGCACCGTTTTCTTGAATACCAACCCTACAAGGGCGAAATCGAAAAACGATCGAACGGTTCGATTATCGCCATGGAGAGCGGAACCGCCTTTGCTTATGCCATCGACAAATTGCAGGACAGAGGAAAATTCTTCATCTACCCGCAAGACGAAATCTATGCCGGACAGGTAGTGGGCGAACACGCCAAAGAAGGCGATTTGGTTGTCAATGTAACAAAGTCGAAAAAACTTACTAATATGCGCGCCTCCGGAGCCGATGATAAAGCGCGGATTATCCCGCCGATTGTTTTCAGTCTCGAAGAAGCATTAGAATACATCAAAGAAGATGAATATGTTGAGATAACTCCCAATAATATGCGTTTGCGTAAAATTTACCTGGACGAAAACGAACGTAAACGAATGGCGAAGAAATAAACACAGATAAAAACTGTTTTGATTTACATATTAAAGGGGCTGTCTCAAAAGAACAAGGATAACGCTGATAACACGGATCTTCACAGATAACAAGCGAATAGGAATTTTATATATAACTAATTATCAATGATATAAAAATCTGTGTTCATCCGTGTTTTCTGTGTCATCTGCGTTCAAAAAGACTTTTGAGACAGCCTCTTTCGTTTTTTTATTTATCTTTGTTGAAAAATAGAGTTGAAATGCTTAGAAAATTTAAAGTATCAAATTTTGAAAATGAGTTTATAATTGAAAAAAAACAGGCGTTCAATTCATACTTACAACCCATAATACTTCGATCATTACCAACGATTTATTAAGACAGGATTGTTATTTTTTGATGAACAAAAGAAAATTCCGGTCATTGACAAAGTGCACTCCAAAAGAATTAAGAGAAGCGCGTAATATTGAAAAAATGTACAAAGCAGGCTCATTCAATGTCAATGAATAAAATTTTATTTATTTTTGAAGGACGGAAAACAGATCTAATTGTCAAAAGTTTAGAAAAGTATTTTCTTAAGTGCATTCTCTGTCTTTATTCACGATTATTACGGAAATCAAAAACAAAAGTTTTAGTGTCTAATCAAAAAAAGCAAATATAAATGTTGTTCAAGAACATATACGGTCAAGAAAACGTAAAACAAATATTCATTCGTGCCGTGCAGGAAAACCGCATACCGCACGCCCTGCTGATTACAGGACCCGAAGGTTCGGGAAAATTACCGCTTGCCATTGCTTTTGCCCGGTATGTTTGTTGCGAAAACAGAAGCGATACGGATGCTTGCGGCGTGTGTTCATCGTGTGTTAAATTTGACAAATTGATTCATCCCGATTTGCATTTCGTTTTTCCGATTACGCGCCCAAAGGATTCTGTTACTTGCGATTACCACCTTGGCGCCTGGCGCGAACAGTTTTTGCAACAGCCTTATTTCAGCTTAGACCGATGGTTGGCAAAAATCGGTTCGGAAGATAAAAATCCGGTTATTTATGCCAATGAAAGTGAGGAAATTACCCGGAAACTTAACATAAAATCTTACGAGGCGGATTACAAAATAATGATTATTTGGCTGCCTGAAAAGATGCACGAGGTCTGTGCCAATAAGCTGCTCAAAATATTGGAGGAACCGCCCGAAAAGACGCTTTTCATGCTGGTAACCGAAAATGCCGAGCAACTTCTGACCACGATTGTTTCGCGCACACAACGCATTGCGGTTCCGCCGCTGGATAAAGAAACGGTGTGCCGGGCAATTGCCGGACGTTATCAAATCGAAGAGCCTGAAAGGAGTAACATTGCACACATTGCCAACGGTAATTTAATCCGGGCGGAAGAGATTATCCGGACTTCGAGCGAAAGCCGCGAATATTTCGACCTGTTCGCACAGGTAATGCGCGCCTCCTACAGCCGCAATGCAATGGAAATGAAACGCTGGTCGGAAACAATGTCGCGCCTGGGCAGAAAACGCCAGACTTCCTTCCTGCAATACACTCAGCGGATGATTCGGGAAAACTTTATTTTAAATCTGAAAAACAGTGATTTAAATTATATGACGGGATATGAGAATGATTTCTCTGCCCGCTTTTCCCCGTTTGTGAATGAACGCAATATATTCGGGCTGCTTTCCGAACTCGAAAGCGCAGAGCGGCACATCGAACGGAATGTACAGGCAAAACCGGTCTTTTTCGACCTGGCTTTGAAGATGATTATGCTTTTGAAAAACAGCTAAAATGAATTGCCTTGAGTCAATTCATTTTATATGGATATGAACTGCTTGTGCTTAAAAATCAACCTGTTTTATAATTTACAATATGATTACCCAATGAACACAATAGAATTAATTACCATCGGCGATGAAATCCTGATTGGTCAAATAGTTGATACCAATTCCGCCTGGATGGCGCAGGAGTTAAACCGCGAGGGATTTCAAGTCGTGCAGATAACTTCTATTCCCGATGTTCGGGAGCAACTGATCGAAGCTTTTACCAACGCACTCAAACGGGCGGACGCTATTCTGGTTACCGGCGGAATCGGTCCGACCAAAGACGATATTACCAAGCAAACCCTGTGCGAGTTTTTCGGGACCGAACTTGTTTTTAATGAGGAAATGTATCAAAACGTGCTCCGTCAGATTGCCGGGCGAACGGGCTTGATGAATGAGCTCAACCGCCGTCAGGCTTACGTTCCCGCCTGCTGCACGCCAATTGTAAATGAGGTGGGAACAGCGCCGGTGACCTGGTACGAACGCGCCGGAAAAATACTTGTTTCCATGCCCGGCGTACCGAAAGAAATGGAACAGGTGATGAAAAATGAAATCCTGCCGCGACTGAAAGCCCATTTCCATACACCCAGCCTGGTACACCGGACAATCATTGTGAAGGATTATCCCGAATCACAACTTGCCGTCAAATTGGAGGAATGGGAAAACGCGCTGCCGCCTTTCATTAAGTTAGCCTATTTGCCGCAGGTAGGGTACATCCGCTTAAGGCTTACGGGTAAAAACGAAGATAAGAAATTGCTGAGCGAAACGATTGAAGAAGAAGTTGGTAAGTTACGCGAAATATTGGGCGCCGCCATCGTTGCAACCGAAGATATTGCGCCCGAAGTGTTAATAAGCCGGATATTAAAGGAAGCCGGACTGACATTAAGCGTTGCCGAAAGCTGTACGGGCGGGAACATTGCACACCTGCTGACGCTACATCCCGGCAGTTCGCTTTTCTTTAAAGGCGGAGTAGTTGCCTATTCCAACGAAGTAAAGCAACATGTGCTGGGCGTTAATCCCAATGATATAGAAAATTACGGAGCAGTGAGCCGCGAAGTAGTGGAGCAGATGGCGCAGGGAGTCAGAAAAGTGTTAAAAACAGACATCGCTGTTGCCACTTCCGGCATTGCCGGACCGGACGGCGGAACGCCTGAAAAACCGGTTGGAACAGTCTGGATAGCAGCTTCTAACAGTGAAAAGACAATCAGCCGGAAGTTCCAATTCGGGAACTTCAGGGAAAGAAATATAGAAAAAGCAACTTTTGCTGCAATTTTTCTTGCAAAAGAACTTGTAGAAAAATAAAAAAGAATTACCTTTGCAGCCGATTAGCCTTTTGTAAAATATGCAAAGCAATTGGTTATCATTTAATAAGATAAAAAGACGAGGCATTTTCGTCTAACGCTGGAAGTTACGCTTCTTTCCGATTGCATCAGGAAAGTTCAGAGTTTGGAAATGCCAATTTCTTAATCAGTAATCAAAATTAAGATATAAAAAGATGTCAAAAATTTGTCAAATTACCGGTAAGAAGTCAATGGTCGGAAACAATGTTTCTCACTCTAAGAGAAGAACAAAAAGATCATTCGACGTAAACTTGTTCAACAAGAAATTTTATTGGCCGGAACAAGAATGTTGGATTAGCTTGAAGCTATCTGCAAAAGGACTTCGCACAATCAACAAAAAAGGGATTAACGCTACATTGATTGATGCCGCTAAAAAAGGTTTTCTGTAATATATTTAAGCATAAAAGAAATGGCAAAGAAAAGTAAAGAAAGCAGAATACAGGTAATTCTTGAATGCACCGAGCACAAAGAAAGCGGGTTGCCGGGAACTTCTCGTTATATTACCACAAAAAACAGAAAAAATACTCCCGATCGTTTGGAGTTGAAAAAATACAACCCTATTTTGAGAAGGGTAACTGTTCACAAAGAAATTAAATAATTTTTGAATTATGGCAAAGAAGGCAGTAGCATCCATGCAAAAAGGAGAAGGGCGTGCGTATGCAAAAGTAATCAAAATGGTTAAATCTCCGAAAACCGGAGCTTACATGTTTGAAGAACAAATCGTACACAATGATGATGTAAAAGCATACTTGGCAAAATAAATGTAGCCTTGAAGATACGTACAAAAAGGTTTCCCGTAATTTTAGACGGGAAACCTTTTTTGCTGGTATCCGGTCCGGCGCAAAATTTTCGTTCGGAGTAATAAACCGAATTCGAAATAAAATACATTCATTTCTTGTCACATGCTCAGATTAAACAGGCGGATAGACGTTATTTTTTTAGAATTTTCAAACACTTTCCACTCATAAAATGTTTTATTAAAATCAACAGGTTGTGATTTCTCGTAAACATCCTATTTTGTGTGTTTATTAATGCTGAAATTTGAAGAAAATTCGCCATATCGTTCTCATCGTGCTGGGAATTATTGTTTCGCTCAATATTCTGGTGATGATTTTGCTGAACATTCCTTTTATTCAGCAAAAAGCGCTTCGTATAACGGTTTCCTGGTTGCAGGAAAAAACCCACAGTAAAATCTCTGCCGGACATCTCCGGCTGAACTTATTTCGAGGGGTTTCGCTGGATGAGGTTTTCCTTGCCGACCAGCGCGGCGACACGCTGCTGTACGTCGGTTCGCTCACTGCCAACACTTCTCTTTTATACGTCTATCAGAACAACACGCTTCGAATAGATGATGTCAGGCTGGAAGATTTCAAGGTTTTCCTGTCCAGAGATTCTGACAGCGCTCCGTTCAATTTTCAGTTTCTGGTTGACGCTTTTTCATCGAAAGACACGACATCCAAAGCGCCGTCTTCATTCGATTTGGTTATTCGTAACATTGATCTCCGAAACGGCACATTCAGGTACGACATATTCTCAGGAGAAGAAACTCCCGCTCGTTTTAACGCATCGCACATTCACGTCCGGAAGTTGGACGGACAGCTTTCGCTCGGTTCTATCCGGCCCGATAAATTTTCGGCAAGGATTTATCGCCTGTCTGCTGAAGAGCAGTCGGGAGTGAGTCTTCAAAACCTGCACGCTCAGATTGATAAGGACCAAGAAAAGATTCATCTGGTAAATTTCGGATTGGATTTACCCAATAGCCATTTAAATTTATCTGACGCATGGTTTGATTCCCAACAGGTTTTATCAAACGGTTCGTCGGATTCGAAAAACGGCATTTACTACGTTCAAATCGAAAAATCGGAGATTGTACCGGAAGATTTGCGGGCTTTTTATCCTCCTCTCGCCGGACTTTCCAAGTCGCTGAAATTGGAAGGACTGCTAAATGATACAGTTCCTTCTTTGGGAATAAATACATTGAATGCCTCGTATGGCGATGAGATAACCATGTCGCTTTCCGGCGCTTCGATGAGCAATTGGGGCGATTACCGGAAAAGTAATTATACGGCAGATATTTCGCAACTGTTTCTCTCGCAGGAAGGGATAAAAACGATCCTGCAAGTCACTTCGCCCGAAACCAAACTTCCCGAGATTGCCGGTAAATTGGGCGATTTACAATCGCACCTAACGATAAACGGAAACCTGGAACGCTTGCTGGTTAACGGAGATCTTACCGCTGCACCGGGCTCGGTATCCATAAACGGAAACATCGGGTATAATACGGGAAACGGAAATTTTACGGCAAATACAGCGGTTCTTAGCAACTCTTTCGATTTAAACACGATTTTAGACCCTTCGCTACAAGTCGGAAAATCGGCTTTCGACGTACACGCTACCATCACCATATCACAAGGAAAAAATCCGGATATTCACGTAGCCGGAACGCTCCCGTTTTTTACCTTCCGGAATTATGTCTATCAACAAGTTGTGCTTGACGGCGAATACCGGGGAATGAATGACATAACCGCACAGCTCCGCTTAGACGACAAAAACCTCTCGCTCGACCTGGACGGGAAAGTGCTGCAAGCGGCAAACCGGCAGCCCGAATATCACCTGAACGGCTCCATCCGTCATCTCAACCCGTTCAACCTGCATTTGACAAACAATTTCAAAGACACTGTTATAGGGATGGATATTCGAATGAATGTGCAGGGCGACAAACCGGAAAATATGACAGGAGAAGTCAGGCTGGAACATTTTTACATTGCGTCGGTCGATACTATTCTTCAAATGGACAGCTTGCTCGTCACGGCAGAGAAGACGGTGAACAACGAGAAGCTCCTGCAGCTGATTTCACCTTACATCAACGCCCGGGTAGAGGGTGTTTATAATCCGGTAACCATTGTCCGGACTGCGCAAAATATACTGCACGGCTATTTACCCACTTTTTTCGATTATGCCGCATTGCCCAAAAATGCCGTTCCGAATAATTTTTCTTATTCCATTACGCTGAAAAACGCAGGATGGCTGCTCAATCTTTTTCATTCCCCGGTAATGTTTAATAAACAATCGTCAATATGGGGCGAATTTCGGGATAGCAGCAATGAAATCTCGTTATACGCTAATTTTCCCGAACTTTTTTACGGAAAAATACCGCTGGAAGAAACGGTTATCAATCTGCGAAAAGAGACGAACGCCTATTTGGTAAATGTGCGTTCGAATATTGCCATGCAAACGCCCATTTGTGCGGAAGTAACGACCGAGATAGCAAACGATACCGTCGCGGTGCATCTCAGCTACGACAATTCGCCCACCGAATTTTCCTTTTTTGGAGAAATACAATCGCGGCTTTCGTTCAAAAAGGAAATGCAGGGGAAAGGCTTGATACTGACTGCCGATTTCCTGCCGTCTAACCTCACGGTAAACGACCTGCAAATCGGTTTTAAACCGGCTACGGTTATCGTAAAGCCGGGAAATATAGCCATAAACGATTTCGGGTTAACGCATGACAATCAGCCTTTTTTCGGGATTGACGGCGTTGTTTCCGCATCGGCTGCCGACACGTTGCAGGTTTTTTTCAAACGCGCATCTATTTCCACGCTGCTGGGCGGACTGGATCTTGCTGGCACAGTTCCCGTAAACGGCTACATGGACGGAACGGTTTATTTTTCACAGCTACTCGAAAAACCGCGTTTTTACACGAGGGCTTTTCACGTAGATGAACTTACGTATGATAATGATTCGCTCGGTACGCTGATCCTGAACAGCCGCTGGAATGAAAGGCAGAACGGAATGAATGTAGGCTTGTCGCTGATCCGTTCGAATGATGAGACAATTTCTGCCGGCGGTCTTATCTCGCCCGCCGAAGATCTGATACGACTGAATGTCAACTTGCATTCATTGCCGATTGAAGTTGCGCAGCCGTTTCTGAACGGAATCGTACACAACCTGAACGGTTATTGCGGATCCGACTTGAAAGTGGATGGAAAATTATCGGCTCCGGATATTTCCGGATATTTCTATTTGCAGGATGCTTCTGCCACAGTCGATTATACGGACGTGACTTATCGCTTCTCGGATACAATCCGCTTTACGCCGACTTCCGCAGACATTACAAATATGTTGATTTATGACAGTAAAAATCAAACCGCACGCTTGAACTTCGCTGTGAAGCACGACCATCTTTCCAATTTCACCTACTCCGGTTCGCTGCAACTGAATAATTTTCTGGCGCTGAATAATCCGAGTAAAACAGACAGTCTTGTGCACGGAATACTTTATGTAAACGGAAACCTGACCGTCAAAGGCGATATGGAAGAAGTTACGGTGGGCGGGAAACTGAGCAACGGGGATCATTCGAACGTAAAAATCCATCTGCCCGAATCTGCCACACAGGCAAATACTTACCGGACAATCGTCTATGTAGATACGAAGGCAACAAACTTCGAAATGGGAAAAAGTCAGGAAAAAAATAACTTTTCGATTAAAGCCAAAGCAGATATTGAATTGACAAAAGGAGCGAAACTGGGCGTGATAATCAGCTCGTCTCTGGGTGATGGATTATCCATACAGGGCGACGGGAACATCACGGCTGACTACGATTCGGAGGCATCCGGCATCCGGCTTTTCGGTCAATATACCGTTGATAACGGAAGTCTTAAATTAAAAGTAAGCCAACTGTCCAAATCATTTACCATCCAGCAGGGAAGCCGGATAAACATGAACGGCGACCCGATGATGAGCAATTTTGACGTTACGGCACTGTACCAGCTGCGATCCGACCTGAACTCGCTGGATGCTTCGTTTGCCACACTGGGACTCGTACAAACAAGGATGCTGGTCAATTGTATTTTACATATACAGGGAAATTTGAACAGGTTAAACCTGGATTACCAAATTTCGCTGCCGGATGCCAACGATGACATCAACCAATTAGTAAACAGCATTATCAACACCGACGATTTGCGCATCAAGGAATTTGCCTATCTGGTAGGATTCGGCTCGTTTTTTCCGCCACACGGACAGGCTTCGGGAGGCAATGTGATGACTTCGCTGGCAACCTCTTCGCTTTCGACGGCATTAAACGGCGCGTTGAGCGGGGTGCTGGGGAATAACTGGACAATAGGAACAGACCTTAATTCCAAGCAGGGAGATTTTTCGGATGTTGAGATGAACGTCTATCTTTCGACGCAACTACTCAACGACCGCTTGATAATTAACTCCAGCGTAGGTTACAGGAACGGCAATACAACAGAAACGCCATGGATTGGGGATTTTGACGTGGCATACAAGCTGACGAAAACCGGTTCGATACAGGCGAAAGCGTATAGCCACACCAATAACGAAATTTTCCGCACAGCCAACACCACTCAGGGAGTCGGAATGGTATTTTCGCGTGAAGGGAAAAGATTCGGCGACCTTTTCAGGCTTCGAAAACGGAAAGAGTTGCAGCAAACGGAAAAAAATCCGGTTGAAATTTTCGAGGAACAGCCGGTTTCAGAAGAGTAAGTTAATATAAAAGGGAGTGTTTTAAAAGTCCACAAATTACAGATAATAAAGAATTTAGATTTATATTAACTCGTATAATTCGTGGATAAAGACCTTTTGAGACAGTCTTTAAAAATAAAAAAAAATATGTTTAGCAAACGCCATATAATATTTTTTCTGCTGATGCCGGCGCTGTTCTTTTCGTGCAGTACCACCAAATATGTCCCCGAAAATAAATATCTGCTAAATAAAGTAACGATTAAAACGGATAACAAGAAAATATCTTCAAGCGATTTGGAAGAGTATGTGCAACAAATGCCCAACTCCAATTTTCTTTTCCTGAAAAAGTTATCGCTTAAAACCTATTCTTTATCCGGAAGGGATACAAGTAAATGGCGCAACCGGTTTATCCGCAAGATAGGCGACGCACCGGTTATTTTCAGCGCCCAGTCCATGAAAGGAACAGAAAAACAAATCACCCAGCGGTTACAGAATCTGGGGTATCTGCGAGCCGAAGTAACCTCCGACACTACATTCAAAAAGAAAAAAGCGAACGTAACCTATAATGTCCGGTCAAACGCACCCTATACCATACACCGTTATAATGTTGAAATTAAAGACTCTATGATCCTTTCCATGCTTGAGTCGCCGCGCTTAAGACGGACGCTCAATATCCAGCCTGGAGCGCGTTTCGTACCGGAAGACCTTGACAAGTCACTGCAAACGCTGGTCAATTCGATGCGCAACCGGGGTTACTATAATCTAACTAAAGAAAATTTCTACTTTCAGGTCGATTCTGCGTTAAATGCCAATCAGGTGGATGTTAAATTAAAGATCCGCGATACATGGGACAGCAGGGACGACAGTATCCGGCACAATGTGGCTTTTAACCGGTACCGGATTAATGATGTTACCATTATCAGCGGTTACGACCAGTTTGACCCGACAATCCGGAGTAACTTCCTCCACCCCGATACGGTCGAATACAATGGGTTGAAAATCGTTTACGGATCGCATCATTTCCTCCGCAAAAATGTATTGTACTACAATAATTTTCTTCGTCCCGGAAATTATTACAGTGACCTTGCCCTGGAAAATACCTATTCCTCATTAAATTCTATGGGAACTGTAAAACAGACAAATATCTATTTCCGGGAAGTGCACCGTCCCGATACTTTCCTGTTGAACACATTTATAACGCTGGCTCCTTCCAATATCTATTACTGGCAATTGGGGGTTGACGGCACCAATACCGGCGGCGACCCCGGTATAGCCGGATATGCCACCTTCCAGAACAAAAACATATTTAACGGTTCGGAAACTTTCCGCATCAGGCTGAACGGCGGACTTGAATCTATTTCATCATCCGGCTCAAATATGCTTTCAAATAATTATTTTCAGTACGGGGTAGATCTTTCGCTGACTTTTCCTCGCATTCTGGTTCCTTTTATTGCCAGAAGAATCCGTGAACAACCCAATTCGCAAACTGTTTTCACGGCTGGCCTCAACTGGAAAAACCGTCCCGAATACAACCAGCGATTTTTAAATCTGGATTGGATATACCGGTGGTCGGCATTGCGCAACCGGTTAAACCATACGTTTCATCCGTATAATGTTAACTATATCGCCACCCCGTGGGCGTCCGACACATTCCTAACCTACCTGAACCGGCCGGAAAATGCCGTGTTGCGCGAAAACTACAACGGCTTGTTTATCACACGCACTACCTATTCGAATGTTTATACAAACCGTTCTCTTTCCCGTTCTCAAATGGAAGGATATAGCATTCGTACAAGTCTGGATATAGCGGGAACACTGCCTTACATCATTTCCAGGCTGTCGGGAACAAAGGGAGACGACGGAACGTATAAAGTGTTTAATATTCCGTTTGCACAATATTTCAAGGTCAATGCCGATTTTGCCCGCATTTTCCGGCTGGATTACAAAAATTTCGTTGCTTTTCGCGTCGGATTGGGACTTGCAAGCCCATATCTGAATTCGACATTAATTCCTTATGAACAACGGTTTTATGCGGGCGGACCCAACTCCGTCAGAGGCTGGAGCACGCGCACACTGGGTCCCGGGAGCTACCTGCCGGCAGGAAAAAATGATTTCGTAAACCAAACCGGCGACGTCCGCATCCTGTTCAACCTGGAGTACCGCCTGAAAACAGGAACTTTTTTAGAGTACGCCGCATTTTTTGATGCCGGAAATATCTGGACGATCCGCGATTATGAACATCAGCCGGGAGGATTTTTCAAATGGAATTCATTCTTGAAAGAGATGGCATTGGCGTGGGGAATCGGCATCCGTCCCAACTTCAAATTTATCCTGATACGGTTAGACATCGGGATGAAAATATACAGTCCCATACCGCTCGACGGCAAGCAATGGGTCATTACCAGCCCGAGATTAGGACGTGATTTTGCTTATCACTTTGCGATTGGATATCCGTTTTGATAAAGGAGATTTCCAGCCGGCTTTATACATTCTGCCGCAGTATTGCAACGAATGTCAAAGTCAATAAATTTTATAAGAGTCCATGAATTACACGAATTAATATCAACCAACCGGTTTAGCACGTGTTACTAATAAAAAAATAAAGATTATCCGCAATCTTATATATTTCCAATCCGGAGGATTGAATATGAATAACCGCCAATGAAGCGAAACGATTGGCGGCATCGCGAATCCAAGTCTCACAACCCGTAAGGGCATACGTGCTCGAAACCTTGCGAAACAGTTCTTACTCTTAGCGTAACGTCCCGGCACAAGACGATGTCCATTCATTTTCAACAGGTATTTAAACCTCATTTCTACCTTATTATTCTACAACAAAACAACCTCAGTAGCAATCGTTTCATATATTCCCCTAACCTCTTACCTTATTAAAAACATTTATACCATTTCAACTAATCACCCCCCAATTCACCGGATTTCGCGCCAGGCAGTTCAACTGCTTATTCAATACAAAGTTTTTTTCGACGGTCAAGCCGGGGTCTTCGTCCAGTACCTCCATGGCTATTTGTCGCGCCAATTGCAGCACTTGCCCGTCGGTTGCCAGATTGGCAATTTTCAAATTGAAAGGGATACCGCTTTGTTGCGTACCTTCCAAATCGCCCGGACCACGCATTCTGAGGTCGGCTTCCGAGATTTCAAAGCCATCGTTGGTGCGTACCATTATTTCCATCCGCTGACGGCTTTCGTTCGAGAGCTTCGGTGAAGTTATCAGGACGCAGTAGGACTGGTCGGCGCCACGCCCCACACGTCCGCGCAACTGGTGCAACTGCGATAAACCAAAACGCTCGGCGCTTTCGATTACCATCACGGAAGCATTCGGCACGTTTACTCCCACTTCAATAACTGTTGTCGCGATTAAGATCTGCGTTTGCCCGGAAACAAACCGTTGCATTTGTTCCTCCTTTTCAGACGGTTTCATTTTTCCGTGTACCATGCTGATTGAATATTCCGCCGGCGGAAAAATTTCCTGCAAATGATTGTAGCCTTCTTCCAGGTTATGGTAATCCATTTTTTCGGATTCCTGAATCAACGGATAGACGACGTAAACCTGACGACCTTGTGCAATCTGTTTTTTTATAAAATCATACAATCCAACCCGCTTATTATCAAATTGATGATAGGTTTGGACAGGCTTTCGTCCGGGCGGTAGCCGGTCAATGACCGAAACATCAAGATCGCCGTAAAGCGTCATTGCAAGCGTACGCGGAATGGGTGTTGCCGTCATTACCAGGACATGAGGCGGCTGAGTGTTTTTGCTCCAAAGGCGGGCTCGCTGTGCCACTCCGAAACGGTGCTGCTCGTCAATGACCACCATTCCGAGGTTGGCAAACTTGACATTATCTTCGAGTAAAGCATGTGTTCCGATTAAAATTTGAATCTCGCCGGTAGCCAGTCTTTCGAAAAGTCCGGCACGTTCCGTTTTTTTTGTGCTGCCTGTCAGCAAGCTGACGTTTACGCCTAATCCGTTCAGCATCGTTGTAATGGAGTCGGCGTGCTGCGTTGCCAAAATCTCGGTAGGAGCCATCAGGCAGGCTTGGAAGCCATTATCCAGCGCGATTAGCATAACCATCAGGGCGACAAGTGTTTTTCCACTCCCGACATCACCTTGCAGCAGGCGGTTCATTTGCTTGCCGCTGCCCACGTCGGCGCGTATTTCACGAATTACCCGCTTTTGCGCCTCTGTCAGGTCGAAAGGCAGAAACTCCCTGTAAAAAGTATTAAAATAATGTCCGATATTTTCAAAACCGAATCCTTTGAATCGCTGCGAGCGAATTTTTACGGTACGGAGAATATTGAGTTGAATATAAAAAAGCTCCTCCAGTTTAAGCCTGTATTCTGCCCGCCGCAACATTTCCGGATTTTGCGGGAAATGAATATTCATCAACGATTCGTGCAGGTTGAGTAAGTTGTATTTTTGCAAAAGATAGGCCGGCAGCGTTTCCGGCATTTTATAACTTCCGATGGATTTTATCACGCTCATCACAATTTTCCGGATGGCTTTCGAGTTCAAAAAGCCGGATTTCATCCTTTCGGTCGTGTTGTAAAGTCCCTGCAACCCGCCTAACGACTGTTTGGAAAGGGCTTCATTCACCGTCTCCATTTCGGGATGCACCATATTCAATTTACCGTTGAACACGCCCGGTTTGCCGAAAACCACGTACTCCTCTCCTACCTTATACTTCTCCAGGGCAAATTTCACACCTTTAAACCAAACCAGCTCAATCGTACCCACACCATCCGAAAACAGGGCGGAAAGGCGTTGCTTGCGCATCTCTCCCTGCTGCTCCATACGGATAATTTTCCCTTTGATCTGAATGTAGGACGAAGCAGAAGTAATTTCCCTGATTTGATAATACTTACTGCGGTCGATGTAGCGGTATGGGAAATAGTAGAGCATATCCTCAAAAGAAGAGATTTCAAGCTCTTTTTTCAACAACTCCGCTTTTTTCGGACCCACTCCGGAAAGAAATTTTATGTCTTTGGTAGAAAGTTCGGACATACGTACCTGTTTAAAATTTTGACAAGGGGCATTAAATCCTCCGCAGTGCAAAAATATAAAAATTTTGCCGGGAGAATTCTGTAAAAATATGCTTTTTAGCTTATCTTTTTTCCGGTATTCGACAAAAATAATTACTTTTGCTCAAAGTTGTTTCATAACTACTATCTATAACTGCGTATGAATATAATTATTATTAATGGTCCGAATTTGAACCTGCTCGGAAAAAGAGAACCGTCTATTTACGGAAATCAGTCGTTTGAAGACTATTTGGAAATTTTACAAAAAACATATTCGGAAATCAACATCTCCTACTATCAATCCAACGTAGAGGGCGAATTGATTAATACGATCCAGGAAGTAGGATTTATTTCCGACGGAATTGTACTGAATGCCGGAGCTTATACGCATACTTCCATTGCGATTGCCGATGCCATTTCAGCCATAAAATGCCCGGTCATAGAGGTACATATATCCAACACGCACAAGCGGGAAGCATTCAGGCATCATTCTTTCCTCTCTTCCGTGTGCATGGGTGTTATCTTAGGTTTCGGAACGGATTCTTACCGGTTAGCCATTGAGGCGCTCATTCAGGCAAAAAAGAGAACGGAAGAATAATTAATGTGATAATAAAAAAATCTACGAATTACACGAATCATTTAATTGGGGAAATCGTAAATTTCAGATAATTAACATATTAATTTCGTGCCAATTTGTTTAATTCCTATATAGATATTTTTTTAGACAGCCGCTTGTACAATATCGTCCCTTTCGGACTCGGATGGATACTACGAAACATGCTGTATAATTTATTGAAACAAATAAGATATGACTAAACAGACAAAAATCATTGCAACCATTTCGGATAAACGGTGCGACGTGGAGTTTATCCGGGCTTTATTTAACGAGGGAATGAACATTGTCCGCCTCAATTCCGCTCACATGGATACAGACGGATTTAACAGGGTAATTACCAGTGTCCGAGCTGTTTCCAGCCAAATCGGCATATTAATCGACACAAAAGGTCCGGAGATAAGAACAGCCTTCACGCCGGCGCCTATCAAAATAAAAGCAGGAGAAGAGTTGAAGATAACCGGAAATCCGGAACTGGAAAGCTCGAAGGAGCTGATTGCGCTGACCTACGCGAATCTCGTCCGGGACGTAAGCATAGGCACACATATTTTGATTGAGGATGGGAAAAACGAAGTAGTGGTAATTTCCAAAACGGAAAATTATTTGCTTTGCAAGGCGCTAAACGACGGAGAAATCGGGAGCCGGAAAAACGTAAATATCCCAAGCGTCCGGTTGAATTTGCCTTCGCTGACCGAGCGCGACAAAAACAATATCCTGTATGCAATCGAGAATAACGTTGATTTCATTGCGCATTCTTTCGTACGGAACAAGCAGGATGTGATGGATGTGCAAAAAATATTGGACGACCACCACAGCGACATCAAAATAATTGCCAAAATTGAGAATCAGGACGGAGTTGATAATGTTGACGAGATATTGAAACACGCTTACGGACTGATGGTTGCACGGGGTGACCTCGGCATTGAAGTTGCGCAGGAAAAAATACCCGGCATACAGCGCATTTTAATCCGCAAGAGTGTGATTGCCAGGAAGCCGGTTATTGTAGCGACTCAAATGCTGGATTCGATGATGAATAATCCGCGTCCGACACGCGCCGAAGTTACAGACGTTGCCAACGCCATCTTTTACCGCACAGACGCTATCATGCTGAGCGGCGAAACAGCCAGCGGAAAATACCCGGTGGAAGCGGTTCGCACAATGACAAAAATTGCCGAAGAAGCTGAAAAAGAGAAAGAGAATGACATTAAAATTCCGTACAATCCGTACAAAAACGACATTACCTCTTTCCTGTCAAAACAAGCGGTAGAATCGATAGAATATATGGATACCAAAGCCATTATTACCGACAGCGTTACCGGAAAAACCGCCCGTTATTTGGCAGCCTACCGGGGTTCCTGTCCTATTCTGGCTATCTGCTATAAGGAAAACCTGATCCGCCAATTGGCAATTTCATACGGAATTATTCCGCTGTATCAAAAAATAGAAAAAGGGACACCCTATTTTTTCACCGCTTTAGAAACATTGATTAAAGAGGGATACCTTCACGATGATGATAAAATTGTGTATTTAGGCGGGAATAAAATCAAATCGGGAACTACTTTTCTGGAAATTAACCGCGTGAACCATATTATGAGTCACGAAAAAAGATGTTATTCAACATAAATAATTTCTATTTCGAAGTCCGAAGGACTAACATTTAGATAAGCGCGGGGTAGAGCGAGAATAGAAACGATGCACGCTGCCAGTCAACCCCGTAGCGGGTTGAACTTTTTCGGAGTTGGGAAAGAGATAGCCGTTGCTCATCCCACGGGCTGCGCTTCGCTTGCAGGGGGTTATCCAACTGTTAGTCCTTCGGACTTGAAATCAACTGGCAACTTGAATTAATTATATAAAATTTACATTTTTACAATAAACAATATGGATTAATTCGTTGAATTCCCTGAATTTTTAGACAGCCCCCATAATATCATCCCCTTCGGGATTTCCAACTCGCGAAAGAACTGCAATTGATAAGACCTGATTTTTATCCTGCCTTATTTTTTTTTAATTCTCCTTAAACCAAAATATCATTTAATTGTTTAATATAGTAAAGTAATTAATTTTTAAATCAACTTTGCTATGACACAACTTTTAAATTCAATGAAAGCCCTTATAACTTCAGAGATGATTAATAAGGCATCTACGTTGCTCAACGAAAAACACGCTGATGTTTCTAACGGAGTTTCTACAATTATCCCAAGTATACTGGGTGTTTTATTAAAAAAAGAGCATTCTCCCCAGTTAAAGAATATTCTGGACGAAGCAGGTAACTTGGACATCAATTCCAATGTAAAACATCTTTTTGAAGAAAAACCTTGTGAAAACCAACAAAATATCGGGGATGATTTCTTGCAGCACCTACTTGGCGACAAGGCAGCGGACTTTACCGATCCGATAGCCGAAAAAACCGGTATGACTAAAGTGGCTACCAATGAGCTTATATCTATGGTTGCTCCTATTGTAGTCGGTTTTCTGGGCAAAAAAGTGGTTACTGAAAAGTGGACTATGCCTCAACTCGTCGAGCAAATTGATAAGGAAAAATCCGGTTTTAAAGAATTTATACCTGCTGGAGTGATCAAAGCGTTTAATCTGCATCAAAAATTGGAATCGGATGAAAAAGCTGCACCGGTAACTCATCATCACGCGCATACACATACGCATGCTCAGACCCACACACAGCCTCAGACTCACGCTCAGCCTACCCCTACCGTTAATAACATAACGGAAAAGCCGGAAAAACCTTCAAAAGGGAAAAGCTGGATCTGGTGGCTTCTGTTACTGATTGTTTTAATCCTCCTTTTCTGCTGGTGGAGATCGTGCAAAGGCCACAAAGAGCAGGTTCATATCGAACATCCTGCAGTGGTTGAACCGGTAAAGTCTACCGTAACAAAAATCACTACTACAATAGGTAATGCATTGGAATTGACCCTTCCTGACGGAATTAAGATAAATGCGCATACCGGAGGTGTTGAAGATAAGATGATAAAATTCCTGGAATCGGACGAATATAAAAATGCAACCGCCGAACAGTTGAAAAACATCTGGTTTGAATTTGATAAGGTTGACTTCGTATTCGGAAGTTCAAAAGAACTTCAGGAAGGTTCTCAGGTACAATTAGATAATATCGTTGCTATATTGAAATCCTTCAAAGATGCCAAAGTAAAACTTGGCGCCTATTCCGATGTTATCGGAAGCGATGAAAGCAACTTGAGACTGTCACATGACAGAGCCGTAACGGTTGAGTCAATGCTTGATAAAGCCGGTATCGGTTCTCAAATTGTGAAAATCCAAGGATATGGCGAAGAATTTGCAAAACACGCTGCCAGCGAGCCTGACAGTGCAAGAGCAAAAGACCGTGACATTGCCCTGCGCTTTGTGAAATAACAATACATTTACAGTACGCTTAAACCTGTTAAGTTTTTGAAACTTAACAGGTTTTTTATTTGAGTAAATAAAATTTAAATCGATTATTCATAGCCTTACCACTACTTTCCGCAGAATTGAATATGAACCAACGGAAAGCATTAGCTAATAACCGCCAATGAAGCGAAGCGATTGGCGGTTATTTGTATTCAATTCTGCAGATTGGAGGTATGCAGAGTTTTTGCGGTAATATAATGGACAATCATTAAATTTAAAATGTTTACCGGCCATATAAACCCCAAACGCAAAAAAGCAAACACAAAGACCAAAGAAAATAAAAAACAGATACAACTTCGTGTCCTTTGTACCTTCGTATTTATAAAATTTCATTGAATTTGACATTGGGGGTAATATTGCCGGCAAGCGCAAAATTTAATGCAATAACTCTTCTTTTACACTTCTCAACAGACCGGAAGAAAATGAGAGCGATTGATCCTGAACGCTTTCTGCGGCAGAAAGAAGCTGGGAAAAGGTAAGTTCGTCTTGTTTTATACAGGAAAAAAGAGGATATGCCGATAAGTATTCCGCCAGGTATTCCTGTTCAGGCTGTCCCGGCGTGGGAATCAAAACGGCTCTTTTAGAAATGGATGCAAGTTCCATAACGCTCGTATAGCCCGAACGGCAAACGACTACCTCCGAGGTTTCCAGCAGCGATTTGAGTTCTTTTTCGGATGCCCGGTTGATGATTGTCAACTCTCCTGCCCTTTCAACGGATTCTTTTTCACAGGGTATTCCGCGAACCAACACAGCCTTGTGGGATGAATTTTCCTGGAAAAGAGAAATTATTCTCTTTTCCAGCATTGTCCGCTGAGGCTCAACGCCGGAAAGGATAAACAAAAAATCGTACCGTTTTTCCGTTTCGACCGAAAACGTTTCTTTCCGGAAGCGAGACAGGATGCCGATGAAACGCGCATTTTCAGGCAAAACCTGATTATGCGAAAGATTTCCGGAAAGATTGATCGTCCCCGGTTCATCCGGTATCCAGCAATAAGTGTAGTTGGAAATAATCATCCTGTGCAATTTGCGAACAACGGGCGTTAAGAAGCGAAAGCCTGCAGGCAGCGGAATGGTCAATTGATGGGTAATGTAAACCGAAATGCAATTTTGATTGAAAAGCCCGAAGCGGTTATCCGAAATAACCACGTCGATGTTGTGGCTTTTAATTAAATGCCGCAGTTGGCGATGCTCCTTCCATGAAGCGGAAATGATCCCGGGAATCGCTTTCAGAACAGAATTTACCTGCGAATTACCTTTGGAATAACGCATTTCAAAAGAAGGCAAAACGAGGTATTGCCAACAGGGAAATTCGCGGCGAAGAAAATCAAGTGAAAATCCGTTCCCGGCAAGGATTATCTCAAATCCGCTTGCTGCGAGCTCTTTCAAAACCGGGACAGAGCGGACGGCGTGACCTAAACCCCAATTCAGAGGGGCGAAAAGAACCCGTTTTTTAGCCATATTTCAAGCTACAAGCACATCAAAACCTTCTTCCCGCACCTTTTCCGCAATTCTTTCCAACTCTTCGCGCTCTACTTTTTGCAGCGTTTTAACAGGAGCTTCCCGGTCGAGAGAATAAATCATCACTTGCCTGGGGTTTGTCTCTTTCACCGCTTTTATCCACGCTGTCACCTCTTCTTCCGTTGTGTTGTCTATCGGAGCGCCGTTTACGTTCCCGCGCAGGAACATCGTCTGGAGAATAAAATTCCCGTTGAATTTCTTCAGCGAGGAAACAATTTTTGCGACGGTAATATTTTTATTCGGCGGATTATCTATCAGCTGCATTGTCGATTCAATTCCGGAATCCAATTTCTGGATGTTATTATCGACCTTATTCAACGCCTCAAGCACGGCAGAATTATGGAGCATCGTAGCATTGGAAAGTACACTTATTTTTGCTTTCGGGAAAAACAGGTTTCGTAAAACAATTGTATCATCAATGATCTTGTTGAAACTGGGATGCAACGTAGGCTCACCGTTTCCGGCAAAGGTAATTACGTCCGGTTCAACGCCTTCCGCTTTCATCTCCGAAAGTTTTTGATGCAGGGCTGTTTTTACTTCCCCGCGCGAAGGCAGCTTCCAGGTTTGTCCTTTGCTCAAAAGACCGCATTCACAGTAAATGCAGTCAAAAGTACATAACTTCACATTGACCGGCAACAGGTTAACACCCAATGAAATGCCCAGCCGGCGGCTTTTTACGGGACCAAAAACTATTTTATCAAAAAGAATCGTTGACATTTTTTTAGAATTTTATTGTTATTTGCGGCATTTCCGTATGATTTTTATGTTTATCGTTTTTGCTTTCAGGCTTTTCCGATCTCTTTTACCATCTCCCTCACGAGCACGTTCAGTTTCTGCTGAGCTGTACGCGTATTTTCCTGTACCTCCTCGTGTGTAACGGAACTCAAGCTGGCATCCAGTCCTACATTTCCGACTACCGAAATGCCAAAACAGGAAATTCCCACGTGATTAGCCACAATCACTTCGGGCACGGTTGACATTCCAACCGTATCGCCGCCGATAATCCGGAAAAAGCGGTACTCGGCTAACGTCTCATAAGTTGGGCCCTGTGTTCCGACATAAACGCCTTTTCGCAAGGAAATATGATGGCTGGCTGCAATATTTTCGGCTTTCCGGATCAGTTCCCTGTCGTAAGCTTTGCTCATATCCGGGAAGCGAGCGCCGAAACGGTCGTCATTTTTCCCCCTCAACGGGTTTTCGGGAAAAAGATTTATGTGGTCGGTAATCAGCATAATATCGCCCGGAACGAAATCGGGATTCAGTCCGCCGGCCGCGTTGGAAACAATTAACGTTTTTATGCCAAGCTGCTTCATAAGGCGAACCGGGAAGGTAACTTCCTGCATTGAGTAGCCTTCGTAGTAATGAAATCTGCCCTTCATTGCCATTACCGGAACGCCTGCCAGCGTGCCGAACAGCAATTTGCCGGAATGCCCTTCGACCGTACTTGTCTTGAATCCCGGTATTCCGGAATAGGCAAATTCTTCGGTTATTTCGATTTCCCGGGCAAGATTACCGAGTCCCGTACCGAGTATGATGGCGATTTCGGGACGCACGGAGAGTCTGTTTTCAAAATAAATGCGCGCCTTGCTTACGTCTTCCCACATAGTCATAAATTTTTTTGTCGAATGATTTTTCCTGCTCCTGCAAAAAGCGGATAGAAAGAGGAATATAATAGATTTTATTTTTCAGCGACTTTGGAAAACCGGGATGACTGCGAATCCGCATCGCATCCTTTTCGGTGGTGATAATCAATTTATTGGGATTGGAAATATGGTTGAATTTTTTTTCTATCACTGCCATATCCTTTCTCGTAAAATGATGATGATCGAAAAAACGGAGCGGAACAACTTCTTCGATATGTTCCCGTAAATACGCTTCAAAAGGGGAAGGAGAGGCAATCGCACTCAACGCAAGCGCCGCAAATCCTTTTTTTCCCCTAAGATCGGTTTTCTGTTTTATTTTTTGAGGAAATACCGGAACCGGTTGCCCATAAGCAAGCGTTGTAAAATAGAGGGTCTGGTATGGATACAGGTTTAACTTTTTCGTCATAATCCGCATATCCATCGGTTTTATATCCGGCGGGCATTTGGTTACAACCACGATATGCGCCCTGTTTTTGGATTTTACGGGTTCCCTCAATTGTCCCAGCGGCAAGAGATGATCTTCCATAACCGGCCGGTTGTAATCAATCAAAAGAATCGAAACATCGGGGTCAATATACCGGTATTGAAAGGCATCGTCGAGGATAATCACGTCCGGCTGTGACTCTTTTTCTTTCAGCATTTTGCGTATGCCTTCCACCCGGTTCTTATCTACTGCTACGATCGCTTTCGGAAATTTATTCTTTATCTGACACGGTTCATCGCCGATTTCCAGCGGAGAAGAATTTTGCGACGCCAAAACGTATCCTCGACTTTTCCGCTTATACCCGCGACTCAAAACGCCCACGCTTTTTTTTGATTGCAGCAGTTGCACAAGATACTCGGTGAAAGGCGTCTTCCCCGTCCCGCCCACTGTAATATTTCCTACGCTGATAACCGGTATGTCAAATCTATGTGTCCGTAAAACACCGGCATTAAACAGCCAATTACGCACAAACACAACCGCCCCATAAAGTATGGAGAAAGGAAAAAGCAGCATGTTGATCACGGTCGATTTGGTGTTCATTGCAAAAATGGAATTATTTGCCTCTAAATTAGAGGTTTTAATTTAGAAAAGCAAAAAAAATGTGAAGATATTTGCGACGACGGAAAATATTGTATCTTTGCGGAAAAATTTTAAAAAATATCAATAAATATGGCTATAATAAAACCTTTCAGAGGCATTCGTCCTCCGCAAGCGCTTGTCGAACAGGTTGCTTCCCGTCCCTATGATGTGCTCAATTCGCAGGAAGCCCGCCAGGAAGCGACAGGCAACGAAAAATCGTTATATCATATCATCAAGCCTGAAATCGACTTTCCGGAAGGAACCGATGAGCACGATGAAAAAGTATATCAAAAAGCCGTCGAAAATTTCAACGCATTCCAGCAAAACGGCTGGCTGGTGCAGGACAATAAGGATCATTACTATGTTTACGCTCAGACCATGAACGGACGTACACAGTACGGTTTAGTGGTTTGTGCTAACGTTGAAGATTATATGATGGGTAACATCAAAAAGCATGAGCTTACCCGTCGCGACAAGGAGGAAGACCGGATGAAACACGTCCGCGTGAACAATGCCAACATCGAACCGGTATTTTTCGCTTATCCGCATAATGATGAGTTGGACGGCATCGTTTCGAGAATTACTTCGGGAAAGCCGGAGTATGATTTTGTGGCTCCCGACGGATTCGGTCACCATTTCTGGGTGATTGAAAATCAAAAGGACATTGACCGCATCACCGAAATTTTCAAGGGTATTCCGTATTTGTATATCGCCGACGGTCATCACCGCAGTGCGGCGGCCGCTTTGGTGGGAGATGAGAAGCGCCGCCAAAACCCGAATCACAGGGGGGATGAAGAGTACAACTATTTCCTTGCCGTTTGCTTCCCTGATAACCAGTTGAATATCATCGATTATAACCGTCTGGTAAAAGATTTGAACGGGCTTTCGGATGCGGAATTTTTAGAAGCGTTGAAAAAGGATTTCATCGTTGAAGAAAAGGGAACGGAGATTTACAAACCTGAAAAACTGCATAACTTCTCGCTTTACCTGAGCGGAAAATGGTATTCGCTGACTGCCAGGGAAGGAACTTACAACGATAATGACCCGATTGGCGTGCTGGATGTGACCATCTCGTCCAATTTGATTTTAGATGAAATACTCGGTATCAAAGACCTCCGAAGTGATAAGCGCATTGATTTTGTCGGCGGTATTCGTGGTCTTGGAGAGTTGAAGAACAGAGTGGATAGCGGAGAAATGAAGGTCGCTTTGGCTCTTTATCCGGTTTCAATGAAACAGCTGATCGACATTGCCGATTCCGGAAATATTATGCCTCCAAAAACAACCTGGTTTGAACCGAAACTTCGTTCGGGACTGGTTATTCATAAGTTGGATTAAAAAACTGCGAACTGTTTTTAACTTCGTATCTTTCCTTGTGTTTATGAAGAAGCGCTTCGCTCCGAAATGAACACGAAGGCACGAAGACAAAAAGATACGAATGTACACGCGCGGAGACAGTCCAAAAAGAACGCCGATGACGCAGATAACACGGATTCTTACAGATCACAAATGAACAGGAATTTTATATATAACTAATTATCAAATATATAAAAATCAGCGTTCATCTGTGTTATCTGCGTTCAAAAAGACTTTTGAGACAGTCCCTATAACCACCTGATTCACATCCGGCAAGGAACAAAAAGCGTGTAAAAAGGGGATGATTGACACGGTATTCATTTAATGAATATACTCAAATAAAAAAGCGAGGCATTTAAATTTGCCTCGCTTTTTTATTTCATTATATTCTTCTTATTCTGTAATCGGAACAATCCGGAAATTATCCAAACACATATAAACAAACGGAACATTTACAGGAGCGCCGAATTGAACAAAACTGAAATTGGTTGCAGTTTTCAAATCAACAATTTTCTTTACCTCTTCATCGCTGCTTATCCCGTGAGTAAACTCTGTCATAGGGATGGTGATTGTTTCCCAACCATCGGTATAAAAACTGCCGGTCGCTTTGTAAGGTTCCCAAAAGCAAATCGGTGAAACATCGCGTCCGTGCTTGTCCGGAGAATCATACGGCCCGCAAAAGATTTCAGTTCTAATATCTTGATAAGGAACCTTTTTGGGAATATAGACTTCGAATTTTAATACCAGATTTTCTATCGGATAATCTACGTAAGGTCCGGCAACGGAGAATGCTCCATGACCGCCTTCGCTCGGATTGGCTACGTATTGAATAAACATTGCCTCTTTCATTGTCCAGGGCGCGTTGTATTCCCCGTACAAAAATCCGTACTTGCCCGAACAAGGTTCCGGAAGCGGAGCAGGAAGCGAATCTCCTGCAATTGAGGTAATTCTGTTGCCTTCTTCGTCAAACGGATTATAACCTCCCCAAGTAGCTAAACGGTCATCGAAATTGATGATAAAATTGCGGTCATCACGGAAAAAGAAACTTGACTCCACTTGTCCCTGCGCCGTTTTTACACTTATTTTTCCGTTTTTAGATCCGGCAGGAACAGTTACTACCAACGTTGTATCGCTGGATTTTTCCTTATTCACTTCAGCCGGCAATTCTACTCCCGGAAACATCACATCTGCACCCACCAGGTTTTTTCCATAGATAACAGCTTCTTGCCCGTCAGGGACGAACTCGGACTTCATTTTTGTAATTTCAGGCGCACCCCCATTTGATTTGCCGGCACCGCCACCACATCCGGCAGTCAAAACACCGAACGCAAAAAGCGCAACATACGCTAAGTTCTTCTTCTTCATACTATTATATTAATTATTTACCAAATTAAAATTAAGAATTCACAAAATTAAAATATTATGTGAATATAAAAAAAAAATAGTTCTTTTTTTCATTTTATTTTACTCACAATCGCCTACTGCTTTCCAAAATGCTTCTTGAAATTCCAAATCATCCAAATTTTCCTTGTTGTTTTCCATAACTTCCTTTTTGCATTTGGCAATTTCAATAATTCCCTCCTTTTTATTGCATTCGCAATAATCATCTCCTGCCGATTTTCCTTTTGAAGCCGGCGAACAGGAAAAAAATCCCAGAACTGCCGCAAAGGCGGTCAATTTTAATACGTGTTTCATAATTTTTTTAATTTAATTTAGTTAAACGATATTATCTTCTATATATTGTTCCAAAAACAATTCGCTGCCGTCAAAAACAGCAAACGAAAAATGGTCAATCCAATCGCCCAGAATGACTACGCGTGTTTCTTTCCGGATCATCAAGTCGAGCATAATGTGCCGGTGTCCGAAAATAAAATAATCAATATCGTGATTTTGGACATAATTCTTGGCAAATCGAACAAGGTATTCATTCTCTTCGCCCATATATACGGCAGTTTTGGCGTTTATCTTTTTCCTCCGGTTACGCCGCGACCAGGCATAACCAAACGGAGTTGTCAAATCCGGATGCACCATTTTGTACAACCACTGGCAAAATTTATTTCGGAAAAGAGAACGGATAAAACCAAATACACGGTCCGGATCTTCCAACCCGTCGCCGTGCGCCAAATAAAAACGCTTTCCGTTAACCTCGACTTCTATCGGTTCCGTAATGATAGTTGCTCCAATCTCTTTGGGCAAATAATCAAACATCCATATATCGTGATTTCCGGTGAAAATATATACAGGAATTCCGTTATCCGTAAATTCGGCCAATTTGCCTAAAACCCGTGTGTGCCCTTTCGGAACGACTGATTTATACTCAAACCAGTAATCAAAAATATCTCCCAATAAGTAGAGTGCGGCAGTTTCATTCTTGATCCTGTCGAGCCAGCGGACAAACCGTTTTTCAGATTCAATGGGATCTTCTTTTAGATCAAGCCCGAAATGGGTGTCCGAAGCAAAGTATATCTTTTTACGTTTCTCCATTCTCCTACAAAAACCCCAACTCCAACTTTGCCTCTTCCGACATTCTGTCTTTATTCCATTCAGGCTCGAAAACGATGTTCACATCCACTTTTTTAACTCCTTCAACCGACTCGATTTTCATTTTTACGTCTTCTACAATAAAATCGGCAGCAGGACAGTTCGGCGCGGTCAGGGTCATTGTGATAACCACTTCTCCGCCCTCTTTTACTTCTATATTGTAAATCAATCCCAAATCGTAAATATTGACCGGTATCTCCGGATCAAACACCGTTTTGAGCATTGCAACTATTTTTTCTTCCAATTCTAAAAATTCATTGTTCATAATTCGACAAATTTAATTGTTTCTCTCGATGTACAAAGCACAACTTCATTTCGTGCCTTCGCGCTTTATTAAAGTAACGGACTGAACAACCGCGCAATCGACTCTCTCAGCCGCTCCTTTACCGGACGTTCTTTCCAGGTACGTGCATTTACACGAATCGAATCGGCAAGGTCTCGTTTGAAAATTCGCTTCATCTTTACGGCAAGTTCCGGGTCAAATATCAGCGCATTTATTTCAAAATTTTGCTCAAAACTGCGGAAATCCATGTTGGTACTTCCGACCGTAAACATCTTATCGTCAATCACAATCGTTTTGCTATGCAAAAATCCGGGCTGATAAAAATACATTTTAACGCCCGCCCTCAGCATTTCGCCCATATAAGAATATGAGCTCGTCAGTGTAATTTTCGCATCCGAACGTGTAGGCAGGATAATACGCACGTCTACCCCACCGAGAGCAGCCGTCTGCAATGCGGTAATGATACTGTCGGTAGGCAAAAAATAAGGCGTTTGAATATACACATATTCACGCGCTTGCACGATTGCCATAAAGTAAACCTGCATCACACTGTGAAACAGCGTATTGGGTCCACTTGTGATTATTTGTACCAGGCTGTTGCCCGATTTTTGAAGTTCGGGGTAAAAAACCGCATTGGAAATCAACTCGCGGCTGACGAAGTACCAGTCGGTCAGGAATGTTTTCTGCAATCCATGTACTGCCGGACCTTCGATTCGGACGTGCGTGTCTCTCCATTTTCCCCATTCCAGTCCTTTGATATACCGGTCGGCAATATTTATTCCTCCGGTAAATCCGACTTTCCCGTCCACAATCAGAATTTTCCGGTGATTGCGGTAATTGACCTTACTGCTCAAAAAGGGAAGTCCCACCCGTAAAAAACTCATCACCACAATGCCGTAGCTTTGCATCTCGCGAATCGTGCTTTTCGGCATTTGCCAACTTCCTACATCGTCTATTATCACACGCACGAGTACGCCTTCTTTTGCTTTCCGGATGAGCAGATTAATCACTTTCCTGCCGATTTCATCGTCAAGAAAAATGTAATAATCCAAGTGAATGTGGTGTTTTGCTTTTTCCAAATCGGCAAAAATATCTTCAAAAAGAGTTGTCCCGTTTGTGTAGATGTTGATTTTATTGCCTTCATAAGCCAAGGCATCGCAGCTGTTGCGGGCAAGCGTGGCAATATTTTTTTGTTCGGGCGATAAAATATCGGAAGAAATCTGTTCGATATCGGAAGAAGTAATGATTGAATTTCGTTTCACTTTGTACAGGCTTCTTCGCGAAAGAACGATTTGCCTTCGGATATTTTTCCCGAAAAAGAGATAAAATACAAAGCCAATGATCGGAACCAAAATAAGTACAACAATCCATGCTATGGATTTAACCGGATTCCGGTTTTCCATCAGAAGTAATATTATGGTAGTCAGTATAGTATAAGCATAGACAATAATGATAATAGCCGATGTTATTTCCCAAAGCATAAATTTTACCCTTTTTGTTATTGCGTGAAGGGGGTAAAAGTAGTAAAAAAATGAGAATTGACAACTGAGAATTAATATTTAACAGGAAAAATATGGGAAATTAACTTCGGATGCAGCTATTTACATATTCCGTATAACATCAAAAAAGAAAGATAATCGTTATCAATACAGCTGCTGACATTACAGCAGCCGTCGTTGCGTTAATGTCCGAATCGCTCTATAATATGGTTTTCAATCATTTCGATCCGGACACATTTTCCCGAAATCTGCGGAGCCGGAATACCGTTCGGAACGGTAAGCTCCATAGCTGTTTCCACACGCATTTCGTCCCAACATCCGGATCGGATGAAACTGTTGAGCAGACGGCTGCCTCCTTCTACAATGAGCGATTGCAGTTTTTTTTCATATAGTTTTTCCAATATAACTTTCAAGCTCAACGTTTCTCCGGGTCCATTAAAAGGAACTTCTACGTATTCAATATGGGAAGAAGAAACGCTTTCCGGGGCTTTTTCCGTAAAAATAACCGTAGGTGCCTTTTTGTTGCAGATGCGGTAATTTTGAGGTATTTCCAGTTTCCTGTCGATTAAAACACGAACCGGATTTTTACCATACCAATCCCGAACCGTCAATTCGGGATTGTCCGACAGGGCGGTTTTTGTTCCGACAAGAACAGCCGATTCTTCCGCTCTCAATTTGTGAACCGGCATTGAGGTTATCTTATTGGAAATACGGAGAGGCGGCGTTTCGGCATTTTCTCTCGCAACATCCATAAAACCGTTTGCGGTTTGCGCCCATTTGAGAATGACATACGGGCGTTTTTTTGTATAAAAAGTAAAAAAGCGACGGTTCAATTCCCAGCCTTTTTCCGTCAAAAAGTCTTCTACAACCTCGATTCCTGCCTTTTTCAGCATATTGATCCCCCGTCCGCACACTTCGGGGAAAGGATCCCGATTGGCAATGACAACTTTCGGGATTTGCTTTTCGATAATCAGCTGGGCGCACGGCGGCGTTTTTCCGTAATGGGAACAGGGTTCCAAATTAACATATAATGCGGATTTTTTCAGCAATTCGGGATTCCGGACCGAGGCAATGGCATTTACCTCCGCATGCGGTTCGCCATATTTCCGGTGATAGCCTTCACCGATTATTTTTCCGTTATGCACAATCACGGCTCCCACCATCGGGTTGGGGGCTACATTTCCCAAGCCTCTTCCGGCAAGCTCAAAACACCGGTGCATAAATTTTTCTTCCATTGTTGTTATTTTTGTTGATGCTCCTGCAGAGACGCAGCGCGCCACGCCTCTGCGAGCCCTGGATTTTTCACTAAGCTTTCGAGCATTTCGATCGAAATTCCTTTTTCCTCCAACTCCCTGACTATTGATATTGCTTTTCGCTGCGCGGGATTTAGACCGGCTAAAACCGGATCGTGAGCAATGCCGAGGAAGAAAAACAAATCGGGATGCGAACGGTCGTAAACTTCGGATAACTCTTCCGTCGATTGAATATCGCGCACGCTTACTAATTTTCCGTCTTTGCCGAAAAGCCATTTTTGATTGAAAATATCCTGACAGGCGGTGGTTTCCTTTATTTTTTCAATCGTATATGTCTGCTGCGACTTCTCAATGTATTGATATTCGCCCTCCAACGACAGCCGGTACATAAAGGAACCCTGCTCCTGTATGGCTTTTGCCAGCAAGCGGGTAAATGCCTGTGAGCTTTCGGGCGTGACATTGGCGAGAAACGCGGCGAAGCCTTCAATTTCCCTGTCGGTAATTTTTTGCGCTCCTTTGTCATACCGGCGCAGACTTTTCGGGGCAAGCTTCAACCCGGCTTGAACCTCTTTTTTGGGCGGGCGTTCCACTTTTTTTATCCTCGCATGGAAAGAGACTCCAAGCAAGGTGAGAAAGCGATAAAAAACCTCCCTTTTTTCAGGAACGAATCCTTTTTCTATCAAACTGTTATCTAAAAAATAAGCTTCCGGATAGTGTTGCAAAAAACACCTTAACGCCGGCGTGTCAAAATAAACGGCGGAGGCGGGTTGCAAGGAGAGTTTTCCGGAACTGTCAAATGCCGGCAGAAACGGAACGTTTTGGAACAACTGCAAAAATGCGCTTCGTTTTTCTTCCTGAAAGGAAAACGCGGAAAAACATTCGGTGAAATCATTCAAGTGCCGGTAAATGGTTTCCGTATCCGGAGCTTCTATCTCTCCCCTTCGGTAACGGGGAAGGATAAAAAGCTCAATTTCAGCCAATAAGTCAGGATGCGTTAATCCTGCCTGTTCTTCAAAAAAACGGCGGGATTTTTCGTTTTCCAGCAAGTCCGGGTGGACGGACGGGAAACTATTATCGCGACCGCCCGAAAGATAGACGCGGGGGACTGCATCGTTTTCAGAAGAAAACGGTGCGGCAACCTCGCCGTTTGCGCAAAGAATAAACGGCTTGCAGTGCAGTATCTCCAACATCGTTTTTTGCGTTCCGAGAAAAGTGTAAAACGATTGCAGCCATTCAACCGGTTGATTTTTAATAAATGATCCGGAAATATGCCGGGCGATATATTCGGGCGAAATCAGGGAAGCAATCAGCTCATTTTCTTTTATGTATTGAAGACTTTTACGTATCTGCTCGTTTTTTTCGTTTCGACTGCCGGTGTACAAAGAGCAAAAACTCCACTCTTTGGTCAATTCGTCCGGATTGTCCAGCAATTCTGCCAACCGGGCGGATGAAAAAAGGTTGCTGATGCTCTTCTCCGTAGCGTATCGCGTATGTTTCCGGTTCAAGTAATGACCTTCGCACGAAAGAAACACCGGCGCACTGGATAATTTTTCCAGAAAGCGGATATAAAACGGATAAAACAGGTGTGCCGGTTTCCATTCACTTTTCTCTTTACGAAAAAAAACGTTTTTTTCCGTGGGAATTATTTCAAATAAATTATCGTCTATTTTTCCCATTCGGCAAAGTTGCTCAATAGAATCGGCAGCGAGCAAAGCAAGTTTATCGATGCAGTTTTTATTCCACGCTTCTCCCTGCTTGATTGATTCTCGGCTGTCGGTCAGCAAAAACGGCGCGTTCAGCATCATATTCAATCCCGTAGCCTCTTTGGTTGGGAAAAAGCAAAAGGCAGGCTCGGCAGGCTGCTCAGTCAAAAGGGTTCCTTTTTCGGAGGCGAAAAAGGCGATTGTGCCGGATTGAGCTGTTTCGCAGGCGGACGAACTTGATAAATTCCGGGTAAAGGTGTGTAAATATTCGGCTTGCAGCTCTTCGCCCATCGCTTTTTTTAAGCTGACGAACGTATATTGAACCGGGATTTCCGGTTGAGGCACTTCCCGCTGTTCCTGTTCTTTCGAATAGAAGCCGTGCGTATTCCTGCTTGTTTCCCAATTTATTTCCCGGAGGGTCCGTAAAAAAAGCAGCGGTTTGTGCAGTGTTGAAAGTTTATTCTCAATATCGGAAAATGCGGATGCAGGATTTTTAAACGGGATCAGAAAAAGCGTTTCTCCTTTCTTCCGGTCGGAGGAAGCCGGTTTCTCCTCTTCCGGTACGATATAATCGACGATGCGGAAAGAAAAAGAATCGTCTTCCACGTGCGGCGTGTCGGTATATTGGAAGACCGACTTAAAGCCAACGCCAAACTTCCCGATGGTATTTCCATCCTGTTTGGTACTTGCGCCGATAGAGGTAATTGCGTTTAAATGACCGATATGTGCGTGTTCTCCTTCCTTGTCGGGGTCGCTGATGCCGAAAGGAACCGTTCCGTTATGGATAAACTGCATATGATCTTCCGAAAGGATAATCCGCACTTCAGTCGCCTTCGTATCGTCGGCATTTTGCAGCAATTCGTAAATAAAATGAGCCTGGTCGGAATATTTATCCACAACCATATTCCAAAATCCTGCGGCGGCAGGATTTTTCAACTGTTGAGAAAGGATACGCCTTTTCTCGGTCAGTTTTTGGAACAGGGTATTTTTATCGCTCATTTTCAAGATTTCATATTAACCTGTCGGCAAAAATACAAAATTATCCGGGTAATACTTTATTTTTTCTCTCCTTCGTTTCTTTGTGTTTCTAAAAACTCATTGACTTGATAACATTGGAGTCAATAAGGATAAGCAAGACTTCTCACTCTGTCTCCGTTACGCCCGGAATCTATTCGAAACTTAAAAGCCCGAATCCGGAACAAGAATGTATTGAACCGGGGGTCATAAATGACCTGAAAAAACTGATCTTCCGGGGAATATCCCCAATTTTAAGAATGAAAACTTTTATATTATCCAGAATAATTGTATTTTTGCAACAAATAACAAGAAAAAATAGTATGTGTTTTACAGGAAAAAATATTGACAACCATTTAATTTTCAGGGCATTTGAGTTGCATATCTCTCAAATTCTTTTAAACACACACACACACACACACACACACACAATTCAGGCGTATTTCCCGCGCATAACTTATTAAAAAATAATTTATTAAACAACATAACCCTCACCGGTTTCCAATGGAAACCGGTGAGGGTTTTTTATTGCTGAAAACTTCTCACCGGTGAGAAGTTTTCAGCTCACCGTTTGCAGACAAATTTTTCTGCGGCAAAAATTTTACAGAATAACCATAAAAAGATTATTAACTATTAAAAAATAAAGAAATGAAGTATAAAGTAATCGAAAAGAGCAACCCGTTGCGATTGGCAGAGTCGAAAAAGCAGTATGCAAGCCCTGTGAACACAGGCAAATTCACGATTAAGGATTTTGCCAGGGAAATTGCAGGTCGCTCGTCGCTTACCCGCGGCGATATTGAAAACGTATTGAACAATTTTGTAGATGTACTGCCTCCATTCCTCAAACTCGGCTTGAGCGTACAACTTGGCGAATTTGGGACTATGCGACTTACGCTTTCGAGTGAAGGGGTACCCGCAGACGAAAAATTCGACGCATCGAAAATCAAAGGAACAAAGCTTGTCTTTACGCCAGGCACCGACTTAAAGGCGGCATTGAAGGATATTTTCTTTGAAGAGGCCTGAAATCAAAAATATATTAACCATTTATAATTTTTATCTTATGAAAACGATTTTATTTAACACAGTGAGAATTTTATTGCTTTTGGGCTGCGCCCTTTTCTGGACAGGTTGCGATGATGATGAAGGCGGCGGTAACGGAAAAAACGCTTTAGTAGGAACCTGGAGTTCGGAAAACGGGAATGAGGAGACCATATTTATCCTGAATAAAAACGGAACTTTCAGTATCATTTTCAAAGAAGGCGGTGAAGAAAAAGCTACGGACAGCGGAAATTGGACTTTTGATGACCCGCAGTTGTTCCTTAATTTCGACAATCCGGACTTACCATCAGCCAAATTTACAGTAGTATCGGCAAGTTCAACATCTCTTGTACTGCAAGATGATTATGAGGATACCATTGCTTTCAACAAGATTGGCGGCGGAAATCCAAGTGACGATCCGGGCAATTCCGGCATCGTTGGCACCTGGTCGCCTACCACCATACGGATGGTTGTTCCCGCATTGGGAGTTGACCAAACAATAAGCGCGGCGGAAGCCGAAGTCTTTTCCTCGGTTACCTTCAAAAGCGACGGCACTTTTACGATTATCAATCCTGATGGACCCGGAAGCGGCAGATATACCTATTCAAACAATAAACTGGATATGGGCGACGGAATGGTCTATACCGTATCCCTTTCCGGAAACAAAGCGGAACTGAAATGGACGGAAGTAGAAGAGGGCTATACCGGCACTTTCTATATGACGGTAGTAAAAACCGGAGATGTTCCTCCCGTTACTCCTCCAACAGAAACAGGCAGTTTTAATGCAACAGGAAAATGGTTTAATTCTAATGGAAACAGTGCAGGGGCAGTATACGTTCCTGAAGAAGTAAGTACCGAGATTGAATTTAACGGCAGTACGGGAGTGATTACGAAAAAGACAGACAAATCAATCTACCAGACAGCTAATATTGGCGATGTTGTTGTGCGCAATATTCAAAAATCCAGTGATAATATTTTTACCTGTGAGGCGATGGTGCCAAGAACAGGAGAATGGAAATTTCAAAGCCAGATTGTTTATACGCCGTATTATAATGAAATGATAACGATTCATATTATGAATGAAGGTCAAGTATTACTTCTCGATGATGCAAACTTCTTTCGTGTTAAATAATTTAATATTTAAAAACCTTGCAATGTACAGGTCAATTGCATAACGATTATGAAGAAGATTTTATTAAGCACCGTTTTTCTAATCTGCTCTGTCCTGGCAGTACAGGCGGCAGAGATGTATTTGCCAACCGTAGCCTATCGTGGCGGTGATTTTGGCGGTTATGGACAAAAATTTGAATATGCCTACGACAGTTACGGACACATTACTTCCGAGAAGGCATATAACGGCTACCGTGATTTGGACGAATGGGAATTGTGGCACACGACAACAAGGGCATACCAGCAACTGTCCAACGGCGAGTTTATTTTAATATCGGAAATAACAGCCGATGATTATGCTGTAAGTGAAATGACCGCTGCTTACGACAGTAAGGGAATGCAGTTGCTGTACAAAAAAGTAACCACTTATTCTAATAATTCAAGTGTGATAGAACATTGGCAGGAGGCGGTGGTAGATGTCAACGGCATTCGCACAGGCTTGAAAGTGTGGGACGGCTCGGCACTGGTGCTTTCGCCCGAATTTACTTTCGACAGCAAGGGGCGCGTAACCAAACAGGTGCACGATGAAATCGACGACAACGGCGATTTTACCCGTACCTACACCTGGGGCGACGGGGAGAAAGATTTGCTTGCCATGAAAATGGGCAATGCCGCAGTGGGCGATGATTTCATTTCCTATACCAATATTGAGCCGGTAAAGAATCTGGAATATTTTAACCCTTATCATTTAAATATCTTTGAAAATTCCAACGATTTTGGCGGTTCGTCTAAAGTTAGTTCTAGCAATAATTACCTGTATTTTTCCTGGGATTTGGACAATTATGCTTACACACACGGAATATTTTTCAATGCAGACGGAAAAGTATTAGGGTATCCGGGTAAAGTGCAATGTACGATAACCGACAATGTGTGGACGAGGATAACAACTGCCGACGGTATGGAGGGAGAATTCGAGAAAGATGTCCTTACTAAATTACCTAATGGCGGTTGGGAAAGTGCAGGCAGCTATGAGTTTGGCAATTTTCAAAACAAGGAACGCCGCGAGTATGACGAATACGGTTTACTGACAAGAACGTATAACGGGTATGATGAAGTAGGCTACGGCAGTGGCGAATACGAACAGCGCTACGAGCGTGTGTATGATGCACTGGGTCGTCTGACGAAAACAACCGTTACGTATTATTCCAATGGAGAATTGACCGGCACTACGGTAGAAACCTATACCGAATGGACAAATACCAGTCCGACAGGAATTAACACACCGGCTGCCGAACCGCTGACAGTATATCCGACCATTACGGACGGCATAGTGCATATCGGCAACCCGGACGGCGAAACAGTAACCGTGTACAACGTTTCGGGCGCAAAAGCGCTTGAAGCCCGCACGCAAAGCATCGACCTGAGCGCTTATCCGAAAGGCGTGTATTTCCTGACAGCAGGCAATCGCATCGCAAAAGTGATCAGGAAATAAAATGCCCGGGATTTATTAGCTGTTTGGAAAAGAAAGACCTCTTCCCTACGGGGCTGTCTTAAAGTTTTTTGAACGCAGATGACACGGATAACACGGATGAACACTGATTTTTTATATCATTGATAATTAGCTATATATAAAATCCCTGTTCATTTGTTATCTGTGAAAATCTGAGTCATCTGCGTTCTAATGTAGATAAACATTAAAAATTAATGACGCAACATAAAAAATAAGTAATAAAAAGAATTTAATGTTGAAAAAAATCCCGTTAGGGATTCAAGCTCGGTAGAAAAGAATGGGAATGTGAAATAGCAAGCCGTAGGTTTGCAACCTAATAGGCGATGTTGCGTACCAGACCGGCATGCTGTTTAACGGGATATCTATTTTCTACCGGACTAAAATGCCTGACGCATAAAAAAAGAATTCAATAATTTAGAATATAAACTAATTTAGAAGACATACTTACTTAAATATATCTTAAATGAAAACAAAAATAATGAGTTTTATTTTGGCAGTAGTGCTTGCCGTTCCGGTAGTGTTTGCACAGCAAAAACTACCCGATAAAGTTTACACTTTTACCAATGATTTCGAACCGGAAAACGGAAAAAACGGTCCGTTTTTCAATGCATCCTATACGCTCACATTCAGGTATATGTATAATACCGGCGGCGGAATGGAAATATATGTAAGCGACTTCAAACGGGGCGACATTACGAAATACCGGTACAATGGCAAGGTATACACTCCGGCAGATATGAGACTGGCATCGTTCAGCCCCGGCCCGAATGTGGACGGAACAGCCGGTGCAAGCGTTGCCGTAGTCGCCTGGCTGGGAGAGACAAGACTGTCCGAAATAAATAAGTTTCTAAGTAAAGGCCGCGTGCCCGGAGGACGGATATCTGCGGCGAAGATAGGCATGGAAAAATACGAGGAAACGATAAACACAGACTGGAGTCCCGATCCGGAGATTATCCGGGAAGGAGTGGCGACGTGGAACAACTTGCATTTCTCGGTCGAAAAACCGGTAATCGGAGGAAATTTTCCCGGTATTGAATCGGTAATAGGAAGTTATCTTGCAAAGCAGGAATTAAAGAAAAAGCAAACCGGAAGTAAATAATAAAAAGAATTTAATATACGAATTATGAAGCGAATAATCACCCTGTTGGTATTTACACTCATCGGTTTGAGTGTTTTTGCCCAGTCGAGCAAGTTTAGAGCCTCGGGCTACTATCAAAAAGCCATCGAATTGTATGGAAACAGAAATTACAGCGAATCCCTGTCGTATGCCAGCAAATCGAGAGAAACGCTCGAAGGTTCCAACGAACAGCTCCAATACCTGTTTATCCAGATTTATGTCAATCAGAAAGACTGGGTAAATGCCGGAAAAGAATTGCAACGATTCTATGATTTGAGGGAAGACCGGGAGAAAGATGTTTATTTTTCGGGGACTACCACCGAACTTACTAAAAATGAAGAAGCAGACCTCACCAAAATGATGATAGACATTGAGGAAAAAGCGGCTTATGTTCAAACTCCGGAGTATAAATTGGCAAAGAAAAAAGAGGATGCAGCACAAGAAATAAGAGATTGGTTTAGCAAATATGTCAATCCTCAAAAAGAGAATTCGGAGCGAGTAACATATACAAATACAAGTTATACGCGCACAATGAAAGCCTATGTTACCATTAATACGAAAGAAATCTATGATTTTTATGTAAATAGAGAATCTTATTTAGGCATATTAGATCTTGGATTCCGCGATAGACCGGGAACCAAAAGCGGAAACAGCACTTTAACAATCAGTGCATATACATCCATCAAAAACATTTCCCACATAGAATACATAGGGATTTTTAAGTTTGGAGATGACTATAGATTTGATGCTATTAGAATTCATTTTAATAAAATGGTTACTTTCAACACTCAAAAAAAATCAAGTTGGTATGGAAATGAAAGTGAATCAGATTCTAATAATTATATAACATTGCCTGTAACCTATGGTAATTCATCGGTTGTAGAAAGAGTGAATAACTTAATAAAAAAATATCAAGATATAAAATAACTTAGAAGTTGCGCCCGACACATATAAGGGATTTTAAAATGAAAAGTAATTTTGTTAAATTTTTGTGCAGCACGGCAATAAGACTTGTTGTAGTTGCAGGCATAATGGTATTTGCCACCGGTTGCGAAACTGATAATGGTTACTCCGGAAACAATAACAGCAGCAGCGATGGATGTTTTCGTGCTGCAGGCTACAATGATTGCTTGAGTCATTGTTACAATGCCGGTAAATCAACCAGTTTTGTTGCCAGCCACAATAATGAGTGTTGCTGCAACTGATTAAATTCCGGTTGAGCATTACTGTGATTCGCCCGGATTTATACTAAATACCGGTAAAATGCAGAAAAAAATATTATCCATAACGTTCATTTTCCCTGTTGCACCGTTCGACGAAGCGTCTCACGCTTCGCCTCATTAAAAACAAAGCTTTGCTTTGTGATTTGGCAAACTACAAGTTTGCTTTTAGCTTCGACATAGCGAGAGACGCTATGCCGAACCGGAAGTTCGCCGGGACGCGAAGAAAGAATCAATTTGGATATAAATGTAGATAAGCATTAAAAGATATTGCAAGATACAAACAGATAACTTCGAAAAATAATAACGTATGCCAACACCAGAAAAAAAGCAGGACAAAATCTTCCTCGTCCGGGGCAGGAAGTACAAGATCGAGCATAATCTTTTGGTCAGGGCGAATCGTCCCCGGTTCTTACGCAAAGCAACTCCCGAATTGATTGAAATCGGTGAAATGCGTTATTACCGTCTTTCCCGCAGCTGCTACATTCTGTATCACTACGCGCTTTATCCCTGTTTCGACTCTTACGACTACATGCACGAGAACCGTTATTTCCAGGTGTATTATATTTGCCGCTCGCTTGCCGAAGTACAGGAAAAATACAACTACCTCACTTCGGGCAAACTCTTTTTTTCCGGTCTCAATCCTTCGAAAGAATACCGTCAGCCGCTTTATCCTTATGTCTATTACGACGAGAACAAAAACCTCCTTGAGGTATATGAAGATGCGAAAGCCGGTGAAAGCAAGCGGGACAAACGGAATATATTCGATGTGTGCAATGACTTTGTCAATGGCTGGTGGCAAAAAGACCGGTAACTCTCCATTCGGCGAAGCGCCTCTCGCTTCGTCGCATTAAAAACAAAGCTCCGCTTTGCAATTTTGCAAACTGCAAGTTTGCTTTTAGCTTCGACATAGCGAAAAACGCTATTCCGAACCCCGGATCCTGATTGACAGCTGGTTTTTTCGTGCAGGGTTATGTTTTTTTGAACGCAGATGACACGGATAACACGGATGAACGCTGATTTTTATTGTTTTCCGTGAAAATCCGCATTATCTGCGTCATCCGCGTTCCACGTACGCCCGCGCCTTTGTAGTCTCGGCTGCGTGCCAGTGCTACCCCCAATCGCTGCGGTTCATTGGGGGTTATTAGCTAACGCTGACCGTTGGTTCATATTCAATCCTGCGGATTGTTTATCCTTTCGTTCCTTCGTGCATTCGCTCTTGATCGAACACTCCGAGCAGCTATCGCACGAGCGTTCTTTTTTTCTCCAAAAAATCCGCCTGAAAATGTAACCCGCAACAAGCAGCAGAATCAGGTAAACAATTATCTCCTGTATCATCATTTCTGTTTTTTATAATCCGCAAAAACGCCCTGCCTGATACACCGTAAAAGAGACAATCCAGGCCAGCGCACAGGTATAAAACAGCGCTGCGACTGCCCATTTCCAGCCGCCGGATTCATTTTTGATTGCCACCACCGAAGCAATGCACGGGAAATATAACAGCACAAACAGCATAAAACTAAACGCCACCAACGGAGTATAAACAGGTTCTCCCGCATCATTTGTGACGGTTTTTAATTTTTCGGAGAGAGAAACCGTATCCGAATCGCCGGTATAAAGCACACCCAGCGTACTGATTATCGTCTCCTTTGCCACAATTCCGGAAACAAGCGAAACGCCCATCTCCCACGTAAATCCCAACGGGCGGATAACCGGTTCGGTGAGATGCCCCAGTTGTTCAATATAAGTTTGTTTACGCATTTCCTCATTTTCCGCACTGCGGGGAAAATAGCCCAAAAACCAGATAACGATGGAAGCAACCAAAATAATCCCTCCCATTTTTTTCAAATACTGCTTCGTTTTATCCCAAACGTGGATAAGCACGGAATGGAAAGTCGGCATCCGGTAAGGCGGAAGTTCCAGCACAAAAGGCGCTTCCTCCTCCGTAAAAACAAACTTCCGTAAAAATTTGGAAACAAGTACTCCCGCCAATATTCCCGTCAAATAAAGAGCGAGCAAAACAAGGCTGCCGTGCTGCGGGAAGAAAATCCCGGCAAACAGCAAATAAATCGGCAACCGCGCTCCGCACGACATAAACGGGATAATCAGCATCGTAATCATCCGGCTGTTGCGATTTTCGATGATGCGCGTTCCCATGATGGCCGGGACGTTGCAGCCGAAACCCATAATCAGCGGGATGAATGACTTGCCGTGCAGTCCCATTTTGTGCATCACCCTGTCCATAATAAACGCTGCGCGCGCCATATAGCCCGAATCCTCCATGAAGGAGATAAACAGGTACAGGATTAATATATTCGGAAGGAAAACAATCACGCCGCCTACTCCGCCGATAATTCCCTCGATCAGCAAATCCTTCAGCATCCCGTCCGCCATCTGCTCTTTCAGCACGGAACTGCCCCACCCGATTAAACTTTCAAGCCAGGACATCGGATAGCTTCCCAGCTTGAATGTACACTCAAACATAATCCAGAGAAAGAGGAAAAAAATCGGGAAGCCGAAAACCTTGTGCGTAACAAAATAGTCAATGATACGGGTTTCCTTCCGCATTTCCGCCTCGCTTTCGGTGAATGTTTCGCGCAAGGCTCCGGCAATGAAACCGTATTTTGCGTTGGTAATCAACGATTCTGTATCCTCTTTTGAAAGCGATGAAATGCGTTTTTCTTCCGCATCCCGGATGCGAAGAATCTCTTTGCCGTTTTCAAACTTCCGGACAATCTGCTCAATTTCATTGTCGCCCTCCAATAATTTTATAGCAAGAAAGCGGGTTGAAAATTTTGCCCTGACCGGCTCTTCCTTTTGAATAACCGACTGAATAGCCGATATGGCGCTTTCCAATTCAGGTCCGTGGTTGATATGGATATGGCGGAACACTTCATAAATCATCGGGTGTTCTTCTCCCTCCGGATGCTCGTGCTTATGGCGCGGATGGTGTTCAAATTCCCGGAGGAAAAGCTCCGGATTAATCTCGCCGTTTGAATTGAAAAAGTTACATCCTTCGTACAAATTAATCGCTACATGAAACAGCGTATCCACTCCGAAACCGGTTTTGCTGACGGTAGGAACAATCGGAACTCCCAGTAATTTACTCAGCTGCAAATGGTCTAATTTATTCCCGCTCCTTTCAAGCTCGTCATACATGTTGAGGGCGATGACCATCGGAACGTTCATATCAATCAGCTGCGTGGTAAGGTAAAGGTTCCGTTCCAGGTTGGAGGCATCGACCACATTGATAATAATATCGGGCGTATTTTCGACCACATAATGACGGACATACAGCTCTTCGGGCGAATAGGAGGACATGGAATAGGTGCCCGGTAAATCCATGATTCTGAATTTGTATCCCTGCGACTGGAAAAAGCCCTCTTTTGCTTCGACCGTTACGCCGCTGTAATTACCGACGTGCTCGTTCGATTTGGAGATATAGTTAAACAGGCTTGTTTTTCCGCTGTTCGGATTTCCGACCAGCGCCACGTTGATCAGCTTTTGCTTTTCGCGCACCACCTCTTCGATAAGGGTTTTGCGGTCTTCTTCCAGCACGCCGTGGTATTTATTCTTTATTTGCAGCGCGTCAAACTCTTCAATCGGCATTACCTCGATAAGTGAGGCTTCGTTTTTACGAAGGGAAACCTCGTAGCCCATGATCCTGTATTTAATCGGGTCGCGAAGAGGCGCGTTGAGAACGGATTCCACTTCTTTCCCGCGCACAAAGCCCATTTCAATAATTCGCTTGCGAAAACTCCCGTGACCAAGCACCTTAACGATAATCGCCTTTCCGCCTGTTTGTAATTCGGATAACCTCATAAAAAAATTCTTTACAGATTCTTTACAAAGGTATTTAATTTATTCAATATCGAGGCTTCTTATTTAGAATTATTTTAAATAAGATTGTTAAAAATCGCATGAACATTTTTTACAAAAAACTGTTTTTATACTAATGCCGTTTAGTAAAGGATAAATTATAGGCCCCAAAAAGAAGAATTAAAAAAACTTTGTGTTCCTCTTTGTATTTATTTTTCTTTATATTTGTTTCTTAACTAAACGACATTGGTTTTACTATTATTAATTAAAACAAAACAACATTATGGCTATAAAAAAAGTGTGGGTTACGGACGATTGCATCGCCTGCGGATTGAGCGAAAGTACCTGTCCGGAAGTATTTGAAGTGCATAACAAAGCACAAGTGAAAGAAAATGTAGATTTCTCTGCTTACGAAGACAAAATCAGGGAAGCGGCCAAAAACTGCCCTGTGCAGGCGATTAAGTATGAGTAAAGTCTTTTAGAATTTTGTAAGAGCAGCGCCTTTATGAGCCGCAATATGATCCGATTTATCACTTTTGATTTCATATTGCGGATCGTCTTTGGAAGCATGATGTATATATCCCTTGTAAGTAAAATCCGAAGTATGAATCTTACTAATCGTTCCCGATACTCTTCCTGCCTCGGAATTCCAGCTTACCCGATCGCCTGTCCTGAATTTTTTTTCCATAACTTATCTTATTATTGAGTTTTCAATCTTCATAAGACACATGAATTCCGGTTACTTTAGCCGGAGAAGTACAGGAATGTTCCTGCACTTTCCCGACAGCTCTGATATGCAGCACTTTCCAACCTCTTGCTTTCAGGCAGTCGGATACCATTGACCGGTGACAACGCCACCAGACAGCCTCGGCGCACATATAAGCCGTCGGATCCCGGAAAGCGATATTCTCCAGCGCTGTAATTGCCTCCTTAAACGTACCGGTTTTCATATAATCGGCATATCCGCGAAAAAAAGGATTTTTCCAGCGGGTATTTTTTGAACCGGGTTGTACTTTCCTTCTTCCTCCCAGGTCTTTCATATAAATATAATTTATTCCGTTTGCAGGCATGACCGTTTCCATGTTTTCCCTGTTGAATTGCGGATATTTCCGTGAACCCGGCATACTTCGGATATCGATTAAGTTTTTAATATCAAAAGATTGAAGCATGGAAATGAATTCGTCCATGCTGTGTGTAGAATGGCCAATGGTATAAACAGTATGACATATACAATTATCCATTTCGAATTATTCAATGTCGGAATATATTTGCTAAAGCACAGCACACTATGCCGGATAACTAAAAAACAACAACTATTGCATCTTATTTGTTTTCGCCTGATCCGTAACACATCAGATTGCACGACGCAGATGCATGAACGTTTTGATACGTTTAAATAATCTTTCAAGAATATTTATCCAATTCCCAATTTTGTTCCTTACATTTGTTTCCCAAAGAAAAACAAACAACAATGAGAAAAGTATGTGTATATTGCGCCTCCAGCACGCAGGTGGCAGCATGCTATAAAACAGAAGCATACCGCCTGGGCGAAATTTTCGCCGCAAATAATATCCATTGTCTTTACGGAGGCGGGAGCGTCGGCCTGATGGGCGAAATATCCAAAGCAATGATTGCAAACAAAGGAACAATTACGGGTGTGATCCCGAAATTTATGGTCGATCAGGGCTGGAACAACGAGCACGTGGAGCAAATTGTCGTAAACACAATGCACGAGCGAAAACAGCTAATGCTCGAAGATGTGGATGCCGCCATTGCTTTGCCCGGAGGATGCGGCACACTGGAAGAGCTGATGGAGGCAATCACCTGGAAACAGCTTGGCATTTTTGTTAAGCCGATTGTGATTCTTAACGTAAACCGGTATTTCGACCCGCTCCTGGAAATGCTGCACAAGGCAGTTGATGAAAAATTTATGCGAAGCGAACACCTCCGGATATGGAGTGTTGTGGAACGTGCGGAAGAAGTACTGCCGGCTATCAAACAGGCTCCCGGATGGAAGAAGGATGCAATTGGGATGGCGGCGTTGTAAAGATGTTTGTTTGTTTCCATTGAAGAGGCTTTCTAAAAATAAGGTAGTTATGCGAAACATCATATTATGAACGAGCGGGCAGTGAAGCGGAAAATATAAGTTTAGTATAAAACATAAAAAGGAGTAAAAAATGACAAACGTAGATTTCAAAAACAGTGAGGTGCAAACTCAACTGTCAATACCCAAGATAATCGTATTGGGCTTAACTCCCGGAGTGGTTATGACTT
>JAISVA010000009.1 GCA_031271815.1 Prevotellaceae bacterium
CCTGTATGAAGTCGGACACTTCGCTGAGCGGGCGCAGGGAGTAGTTTTCTTCAAAGACAAAGTCGGCTCCCGCCTGAAGGTCAAGCAGTAACTCACGGGCGTGAATAGTTCCGTTCACATCAAGCTTGTGCTGCGGGTTGGTAGTGCCTACTCCCAGATTTCCGGCGCTCATCAGCAGCGAGCCGTCGTTCTTCAGGATAATCTGTTTGCTCCAGTCAAAATCGGTACTGTTTGGTAATTTAGGCGCAATGAAGACAACAGGCGGGTCGTTCGGATGCTGCATTTGGGTGTGGAAAATAAACTGCTTGTCGCCACTTCCGAGAATCAAATCATCCGAATGGGAGGTATTATTATTCCCATTACCACCGTTTCCTCCCGAACCAAACGGATTGGAAGAATAGTGCAGGGTATTGGTCGATAATTCGTATTTTAGATACACTTCAATAGAAATGTCGCCTACATCCCATCCGCAGTCAAGACCGTTAAATGAGAGCTTATTGCCTGCTATTGCCGGGTTACTTACCGGAAGCGGATTCCTCTGAACCCCGGTTACGGTAAATTCGCCTGATGCAGCATCCTGAACCAGATTAACTGTCGTTGCGTCATTTTTGGTAAATGTAATCTGCTTGCAGCGTTCGCACTGGTATTGTGCAAAGGTGATGGTAATTTTTTGCTGAGTGCCGTCGCCGGCAAAGGTAGCGGGTGAGAAACGGATGTCGTTGTTTCCGTAATTGTCGCAGTCGAGTGCGCCGGCAGTGATGGTTACCTGTTGTGCATTTGCAGTGACGGCTATTGTTCCTGATAAGATTATTGCAGCTAATTTTTTGAATGTTTTCATATAATTAATTAAACTTTAGTTATTAATTGTTTACAATTAGGCAAAAGTAATATATAATTTCAAATTATTCAAAAAAAATCTTTAACATAATTACATTCATTTAGGAAAATAGCGGTTATGGTCGGAAATGGCTGTGGTTTAAAATAGAGTTGCCATCTACACATATTTACGAAAGCCTTCGTATACAGCCAGCCCGGTGGGCTATATGTGGATAACTCCGTGCAAGCGGAGCGAAGCTCGGAGGATGAGCAACGGCTATCTCTTTCCCAACTCCGAAAAAGTTCAACCCGCTACGGGGTTGATTGGCAGGGTGCATTGTTTCTATTCTCGCTCTACCCCGGGCTGCGCTTCGCTTGCAAGGGGTTATCTAACTGTTAGTCCTCCGGACTTGAAATCAACCGGCAACTTGAATTAATTATTAACTTTATCCCAAAACATATTTCTTTATTGTATGGATCAAAAAATCTTCAAAGAAATACAATTGTTCAAACGGCGGATTTTGCCGAATGAAACGGTAATCCTTTTCGGTTCGCAGGCGCGGGGAGATGCGCTGGCTGATTCGGATTCGGATTTGCTGGCGCTGTTGGATAAATCGAAAAAATAATGTTTTATTGCTATCCTTGAAATACAACCTTTGCTCTTTTCCCTCTTTCGTTCTTTTTGCTTTTTTTACCGCATTCCGTTCGTAATTTCAAAAAAAACGGTTAAATTTGCGCCGAATTATATGTTGAAAAAATGCGGATTAAACGTCTTTATTTATTTCTTATAAAAGACTATTTAGGATCATTCTTTGCTACTTTTTTCATCTGTCTTTTCGTTGTGCTGATGCAGTTTCTGTGGAGATATGTTGATGAAATGGTGGGTAAGGGATTGGATTTTACAGTGCTGGCAAGTTTTCTCTATTATGCAGCACTTTCTCTCATTCCAATGGCTCTTCCGTTAGCGGTGTTACTCTCTTCATTGATGACATTCGGCAATTTAGGCGAGCGGCTTGAACTCCTTGCGATGAAAGCGGCGGGAATTTCGCTGTTCCGGATTATGCGTCCCTTTATCCTTTTTATATTGCTGATTAGCGTAGGGGCTTTCTTCTTTTCCAACAATGCAATGCCGGTTATTCAGACCAAATTGTGGACATTGCTCCTGTCAATGCGCCAGAAATCGCCCGAAGTGGAAATTCCCGCAGGCGAGTTTTACCAGGGCATAAATAATTACAATATCTACGTCAGGTCAAAAGATAACGAACGTAAATTATTGAAAGATATGATGATTTACGATTTTACCAACGGATTTGAAAATGCCGTGGTGATGTCGGCTGATTCGGGGCGCATTAAGATGTCAGCCGATAAGAAGAACCTCATTTTGGAACTCCATTCCGGAGAATCCTTTGAAAACCTGCGTCAGCAGCAAAGAGGACAGAAGAATGTCCCATACCGCCGCGAGACATTCGCATACAAGGAAATACTGATTGAATTTGATTCCAATTTTAATATGATGGATGCTTCCGTCGTATCCAATCGCTATTTGGCAAAAGATATGGAAGCGTTGACCTATACGATAGATTCACTCACTGCCTATTCGGACAGCCTGGTACGGAAAAATGTGAACGAATTTCAGAACCGGAGGTATTTTGGAAAGGATTTTCTCAATCCTGAAAAAATATGCCGCGATTCATTGCCGGATTATTCTGCATACACAACAGACAGTTTTTGGAATGCGAAATCATTGCAGCAGCAGAGGGAAATCCTGCATCGCGCCACAATGACCGCCAGCCAGAACAAGTCGGATATTGCATTTTTCTTTATTGAAAAAGAGTCGGTTGACCGGGTCAACAGGCGGCACGATATTGAGCGGCACCGCAAATTCACGCTCTCTTTCGCCTGCCTTGTCTTCTTCTTTATAGGCGCGCCTTTGGGGGCGATTATCCGGAAAGGAGGACTTGGAATTCCGGTCGTAGTTTCCGTTTTCCTGTTTATCGTATATTATATTGTAGATAACACGGGTTACAAAATGGCTCGCGATGGAATTTGGCCGGTTGGGCAAGGCATTTGGCTGAGTACGGTGGTATTGATGCCGTTGGGCATTTATTTGACTTACAAGGCGGCGACGGATTCGATGATTTCGCTGGATGTCCTGAATCCGAAAAAATGGTGGAGCAGGATAAAAAAACGTAAAACCGGAAGCCATTGAAAATAAAATTGTAAATTATTTAAACGCAAAATATGAATGAGTTCAAACTGAACACGATAGAAGAAGCGGTTGCTGATTTTAAGGAGGGAAAGTTTTTGATTGTGGTGGATGACGAAGACCGTGAAAATGAAGGCGATTTCATCACTGCTGCCGAATTAATCACGCCCGAAAAGATTAATTTTATGATTACCAACGGGAAAGGATTGGTTTGTGTTCCGCTTACGGAAAGCCGGTGCAGAGAATTGAATCTGGAATTGCAGGTAATAGACAATACCTCGCTGCACGAGACACCGTTTACCGTAACAGTCGATTTGATAGGAAACGGCTGTACTACCGGTGTCTCCGCTTACGACCGCGCAATGACCATCAAAGCCTTGTGCAGTCCGAACACCAAACCGTCGGATTTGGCACGTCCAGGGCATATTTTCCCGTTGAAGGCACAGAATAGGGGAGTGCTCAGACGTGCAGGGCATACGGAAGCTGCGGTCGATTTGGCGCGTTTGGCCGGGCTTTATCCCGCAGGTGCGCTCATCGAGATTATCAACGAGGACGGAACGATGGCAAGATTGCCTCAACTGGTCGAAATTGCCCGGAAGTATGGAATGAAAATCATCAGTGTGAAAGACTTAATCGCTTACCGCCTGAAATCCGAATCGCTGGTTGAAAAGGGCGAAACAGTCAATATGCCGACTAAGTATGGCGATTTTAAACTGACTCCGTTCCGTCAGAAATCGAACGACCAGGAACACATTGCCCTGGTAAAAGGCGAGTGGAACGAGGATGAGCCGGTGCTGGTGCGCGTTCATTCCTCCTGTATGACCGGTGATATTTTCGGTTCCCTTCGCTGCGAATGTGGCGAGCAGCTTCATTTGGCAATGCAGAAAATCCAGAACGAGGGAAAAGGTGTCGTTGTTTATATGAATCAGGAGGGCAGGGGCATCGGCTTGATGAACAAGATAAAAGCCTACAAGTTGCAGGAAGAGGGCTATGATACGGTGGATGCAAACGTACACCTCGGATTCAAGCCCGACGAAAGGGATTATGGAGTAGGTGCACAGATACTCAGGGAGCTTGGCGTGAAAAAAATGCGCCTGATGACCAACAATCCGGTCAAACGAATCGGCTTGGAAAGTTACGGCTTGGAAATAGTCGAGAATGTACCGGTCGAAATTGAGCCAAATGAATACAACATGTTTTATATAAAAACTAAAAAGGAGAAGATGGGACATACCCTTTCAAATTAAGAGGAAAAAATGACAAAACTAAGCGTAAATATCAATAAAATAGCCACTTTGCGAAATGCTCGCGGAGGAAATATTCCCGATTTACAGCGGGCGGTGGTCGAATGTCAGTCTTTCGGTGCCGACGGGATTACCGTCCACCCGCGTCCGGACGAACGGCATATTCGTTACAGCGATGTGATGGATATTAAAGGCATTATCACAACGGAATTTAACATAGAAGGTTATCCGGGCCCGGAATTTATTAAATTGGTCAAGACGGCAAGACCGCATCAGGTAACCCTGGTTCCCGATCCGCCCGACGCAATTACTTCCAACGCAGGATGGAACATTGCCGAGAATGTAACGTTTCTGAAAGAAGTTATCGAAGATTTGCAGTCGGTGGGAATCCGCGTTTCCGTTTTTGTCGATACCGGTATAGAAAATATCCGGGACGTTGCCAAAACCGGCGCTGACCGCATTGAGCTTTATACCGAACCTTATGCCACAGGCTACCCGGTTGACCGCGAAAAAGCCGTACAGCCGTTCGTAAAAGCTGCAATGGCGGCAAGAGAGTGCGGATTGGGCGTCAATGCCGGACACGATTTGAATCTCGAAAATCTCAGCTACCTGAAGGAAAATATACCCTGGCTCAAGGAAGTCTCCATCGGTCACGCACTGATAGCGGATGCTCTTTATTACGGATTGGAAAAGACGATTCATTTATATAAGGATTGTTTAAAATAGAATCCCCCAGGCGTGGTATTGACATAGAGCAAAGCTGTCTTAAAAGTTTTTTAGAACACAAATAATACAAAAAACGCACATCAATACAAATTTAACTTGATTAAAAATCAATATATTAAAAATTTCATTGATCTCTTTATTTTTGTAAATTCGCGTATCTTGCATCATTTGCGTCCTTTTGAGACAACCGGTGTTAATTGCATTAACATAACCGGACAATTGATTTTAATTTCCAAAATTTCAGATTTTGAAAAAAAAACGGTAACATTGCATAACTTTTTCAAACAGAACAATAATGAACCTGAATACACTATTATTACAAGTTACTCAGACTGCGGATACAGCACAGAAAGTAGCAGAGATGAACTTATTCGATATGGCGCTCAAAGGAGGATGGATTATGATTCCGCTCTTGCTCCTGGGGATGTTAGCCATATACATTTTCATCGAACGGTTAATCGTTGTAAAAAAAGCCTCCAAAAAGGATGCAACCTTTATGAATAAAATCAAGGATTACATCAATGAAGGGAAAATCGAAGCAGCATTAGCTTTGTGTAAAAAAACCGATACGCCTTATTCGCGAATGATTGAGAAGGGAATATCCCGCCTCGGACGACCGATGAACGATGTTCTGGTTGCCGTTGAGAATGTCGGTAATCTCGAAATCATGAAGCTGGAAAAAGGATTGCCGCTTCTGGCAACCGTTGCTGGCGGAGCGCCGATGGTGGGTTTTTTGGGTACGGTAGTCGGAATGGTTCAGGCATTCTTCAATATGGAAAATGCCGGGAACAATGTTGACGTAACCGCTCTTGCAGGAGGCATCTACACCGCAATGGTTACTACGGTAGCCGGTCTTATTGTAGGTATCATCGCCTACTTCGCCTATAATTACCTGACCGGAAGAATCGGAAACGTAATAAGTAACATGGAAGCCCGTTCGTTAGAATTTATGGACATCCTGAACGAACCGGCAGAATAATTAATAATTTAAGAATTAAAAATTAAGAATTAAGAGGGTTCTCTTTTAACTCTTAATTTTTTTAACTCTTAATTTTTTAACTTTTAACTCTTAATTTTTAATTAGATCATGGCATTAAAAAGAAGAAATAAAGCCGATTCGGGATTCAGTATGGCATCTATGTCCGATATGGTTTTCCTGCTTCTTATTTTCTTTATGATAACATCGACAGTGGTTCATCCGAACGCTATTAAGATAATGCTTCCGCAAGGCACGCAGCAGACATCCGCCAAACCGCTGACAAGAGTTATTATCGACAAGGAGTTGAATTTTTATGTTGCCTTTGGAAAAGAAAAAGAGCGGCAGGTCGCTTTTGAAGATATAGAACCCTTCTTAAAACAGATCGTGCTGGATGAACCCGAAATGTATATTGCACTGTATGCCGACGAAATGGTTCCGCACGGCGAAGTGGTGAAAATATTGAATATCGCCAATGTAAATAAGTTCAAGCTGGTAATCGCTACACGGCCGGTAAAATAATGGCAATGCCTGTCCTGCCGGCGCATAAATCCAACAAACGCATAACGAATAAAAACAATGAAACTCGAACAAAAAGCCAAAATATACGGAATAACAGGAACGCTGCTTTTTTATGCAGCCCTTTTTCTGTTGCTGTGGTTTTGGGTTTTAGACAGGGAGGAGTTAGGCGAGGAGCAAGGTCTTTCTGTCGCGATCGGCGTAGACGAGGAGGGAGGAAACGATTTTTTTGAACCTGCGCCTGCCAGTGAGATTGAACAGCTGTTAGCAGCATTGGATGCCGAACCGCTGCTTCCGGAAACGGAAGAGCTGCAAACGCAAGACCTCGAAGAATCGGTCGCAATTCCAGCCAAAAAAGAAAAGACGCCGGAAGAACTGCAACGCGAACAGGAACGCCTGGAAGAACTGCGAAAAGCAGCCGAAGCAAAAGCCCTGAAAGAGGCGCAGGATAAGAAAGCGGAAGAAATCGGAAGCCGCACAAGAAATCTTTTTGGAGGTAACGGAGCAGGCGGTTCCGGAAACTCAAACAGCTCTACCGGACAAGGAACAGGACAGGGTAGCGGCAGCCCGGGAAACCCTTTCGGCAGTCCGGATGCCGTCAACCGCGAAGGCAGTGGAGCAGGCAGCGGCAGCGGTCATTCATACTCGCTTGCCGGAAGATCGCTCAGGGGAGAACTGATTCGCCCAACCTACGCAGTTTCCGAAGAAGGTAAAATCGTAGTAACAATCATTGTCAATAAAGAAGGCTCGGTGGTAAACGCCAACATTGGCAGCGGAACAAACATCGATAATCACACCCTTCGGAAAGCCGCTATTGACGCTGCAAAAAAAACAAAATTCAATAAAATCAACTCCGAAAAGAACCAGAGCGGAACGATAACCTATACATTTAAATTGCAGTAAAACAGAAACAAACGTTGTAAAAGTGAGAATTAAATTATATTTTTGTTGCAAACAATAATTACATATTATTATGCGTGCCGACGTTAGAACGCCGGAATCAGGCTTTGTCAGACGACTAAGGAAGAAAAGTCCCGAAAATCTTTCAAAAGCAGGCAGATGGATGTAAGAAAATCCGAGTGGGATTTTTATAATTAATTTAAGTTGCTATTTATGTATCTCAAAATAATTTCTATTTCGAAGGGGCTGTCTCAAAAGAACGCGGATGACGCAGGTAACACGGATCTTCACAGATAACAAACGAACAGGAATTTTATATATAACTAATTATCAACGATATAAAAATCAGTGTTCATCTGTGTTATCTGTGTCATCTGCGTTCAAAAAGACTTTTGAGACAGCCTCTTGAAATTAACTGGCAACCTGAATTAATTATAAATCGTTGAGCTGTAAACAAGTAAAATAATATGGAAAGATACCTAATCAATACGAATGTACTTGTGCAAATTGTAACTGAGCAAAATTTTACGGAAGATGTGCGATACATTCTTAAATATAGTGGAGCGCAAATCTGTGTTTCCTCTGCAAGTATTCCAGAACTAATAAATCTACTTCAAGGTGAAGACGTAAAATTACAAAAACAAAAAACGGTTACCGTTTTCAATATTTTTGAATTCATAGAAAAGACATTAGGCTTTGCAGTAAAGCATATCAATAAAGGACATTTAAGGCAACTTTGTAAAATGGATAATACAGATAAACATACATGCAGATCCATTTGACCGTCTGATTATTGCTCTGTCAATTGCTGAAAAATACCGCTCATTAGTAACGATAAAAAATTCCCTGAATACACAAAAATAGCTTTCGACTTAATTTTAAATTATTAATAATAATCATTTAATTATGGCAAAAATATTCATTTTCTTAGCTACCGGTTTTGAAGAAACCGAAGCAATTGTTCCCATTGACATTCTACGAAGAGCAGAGTTGGAAGTAGAAACAGTATCCATTACTTCCCAAAAAGAAGTAACCGGCGCACACGGGATAACCGTTGTCGCAGATTCACTATTTGACGCCGCCGATTTTTCGGCAGGCGAAATGCTTATCCTCCCGGGAGGAATGCCCGGCGCTCGAAACTTAAACGAACACGCAGGGTTGAAAAAACTCATTGCCGACTATCACGCCGACGGAAAATACATCTCTGCCATTTGCGCCGCCCCGATGATATTAGGCGAAATGGGACTATTAAAAGGCGAAAAAGCCATATCCTACCCCGGTTTCGAAAAACACCTGCTCGGAGCAACCGTTACGGAAAAACGCGTAGTAGTCTCTAACAGGTTCATTACCGCCAAAGGTCCCGGTGTCGCTATGGAATTTGCGCTCGAAATCGTAAAGACATTGAAGGGAGAGCCGGTTGCCGAAAAGATTGCTTTAGCCTTTATTTTCAAGTAATTGCTCACGAATGTTTTGCTTCTGATTATGGATTTCAGCAAAAATACAAAAGGACTGGTTATATTTTTTCAACAACATTAATATGGACTTAACGAACCTTATTTTTACTTCATTTTTCAAACAGAGCAACAGCACATAAATCCCAAATGTAACATTCAATACGCGTTAACAAATAATTCAAACAGTTTCCTGTCTTTAAAAAACGTGTTAAAAAACATATATGTCCCTATTGCAGACCTGTGAAATACATATTACATTTACGAGCTAAAGTAGCAGAATTATAATTTCGTGGATATTACGTATTTAATTTGTGTTTATTTTGTCTAAATATAATAGGGTTTCATATAATTTTAAAAAATGAATGTTATGAAAAAGCATTTTTACATTTCATTAATACTGGGATTGCTTTTCTGTGTGAAAGGATTTGCGCAGAAAGATTTGGTAATTTCAGGTGGAAATTCGGTGTCGAGTTACATCTGTAATAACGCACAAGTAGCTGTATGGGGTAATAATTCGAGTGGGCGTTTAGGTTTAAGCGCTAATGCTATTCCTCTTAATGCTCCCATTTATAATACTCCACAGTTAATAGATCAGTCGGCATTTGACGGAGGTCAAATTTCTCAGGTTAACTCCGGTTCCGGAGGACACTTTGTGGCTTTGGCTTGTAATTCGGGTGATGTCTGGGCGTGGGGAGAGAATAGCGGACAACAAGTTGGACCCAGTTCTTTGGGTACTGTAGTCACAAAACCAACTCGAGTGTGTGCATCTCCTTCGATTGAAGCAAAATATAGAGATGCGAGTGGTTATTTAACTAATGCTACTGTCGTCTATGCCGGAAATTCAAGTAGTTTTGCTATATTGGACAACGGTCGTTTGGTTGCATGGGGAACCAATACCAACCAGGCTCCCTTATCTGATGATACTCAGCATCTGCAAAATGGCGGTCAATTAGGCAGTGGCAACACTACTACAGATAGTCCGTGTGCAGTATATGTAGTAACACCTAGCGGGCCGCTCGAAAATGTGGTGCAAATATTTGCCGGTGACGCAAGTACCTATGCTCTTACTGCAAATGGCACTGTATATTCGTGGGGAAGCGGTAATAATGGCCGGCTTGGGAGAAATGCTCTTGGAACCGACAATAGCAGCACAGACCAGGGTGTTTATAACTTTAACGATGGTTATGCACGTCCGGTGCTTTTTGCAGCCGGAGAACCATTGACCGGAATGGTCGCTATTGCTTGTGCCGATGCTTATGCGATGGCGCTTGATGCGAGTGGTCATATATGGACATGGGGTAACCCTTGGCAGGGACTTGGAACCCTTGTTGACTTTGGTTTTCAGATAGCCAAACCTTCGCGAGTTTTGGCAGGCAATACGACCGGAGCAAGTAATGATGGTGAATTTTTGCTTGCAAAATCAATCGGTGGCGGTCAATTTTTTGGTTTGGCAGTAACGGTAGATGGTAAACCCGTAATATGGGGTGGAGGAGGCTGCAGCGAAGGCGGCGGCGGAAATAGTATTACAGGACATACCAATAGAGGTTTAGCAGATTATATTCGCTTTGGTCCTGCAGCAGCCAACGTTCACAATGATGTGGTGCTTATAAACCGTGGCGACTTTTGGGGATATTATGGACGTGCCGATGGTACAATGTGGGCTTTCGGTTGTGGCGCTAACGGAGTATTAGGTATAGGGAGTGTTGCTAATCAAGGAGTTGCAGTCCGGATGGATACGTATTTACCAAGTGGTTGTGGTATGAGAGATTTCGATCCGAATGTAGATATTTCGCCAAAATCATTAAATATATGTAAAAGCAATTTTACATCAAGCGGCGGAATTATAGTTGAGTCCGGCTTTTCGTTATCGGGTCCGAAAACTGCAAATTATAGTATTGAATGGTCTTATAAAGCTCCGGGAGCTGCAGCTTTCACTAAGATAAAAAGTAAAAATACAGATCTCCCCGGCATTTGTCCTACCGGAACGCAAATTGTTGCAGCCGATTTATCTCTAACAAAAGCTGAAACGCTGGCAAGGGGAGAAGGTACCTATAAAGTAAGAGTAGAATACATTGGTTGTAATGGTGGTTGTGAAGAGATTGATCCGGTAGAAGAAGAAATGGTTATATACTTTTTCCCGCAACAATTTGAAGCGCCGGATGATCTTACTTTCTGTGGCGATTCTGCGGAAGTACACGTTAATCCCAAATCTCCTTTTACAGCAGCAGACATTGCCAAAAAAGTATATGAATGGTATCCTTCCATGACTGCAACTAAGGCGCAAGCATTAGGAATAACTACCGGTACAGGTACTAAAAAGATTGAAGTTAAAGACGGCACTCCTAAAGGAGACTCTATAGTTGTATATGTGGAAGAAATTGGAGGTTCAGCCGGAATGTTTATGAAACGAAACAATGCTGCGTGCCAAACTACACAGAAAGAAAATTATCTAAATCCCGGTGCAATTAATAATCAATCCTGGACTGGTTTTACCGTAACAGAAACAGTTACAATTACAGAGTTGAAATTTTTATTAACAGCATGGTTGTATAGTCCGGGATCATTCACGGCTACTGTCAGATTTGATATTCACAGAGGGAGTACCGTACCTGTCGGAGGAGCGTTAGGCTCTTTAACAGCAATACATACAACAACGGCAACATCAGAAGCAGCCGGCTTAAGCGTAGTAACAGCTACCGGAGAAGTAACTTTGGCTCCCGGTAATTATGTCATAGGACCGGCAAATTATAATAATGGAGGAGTCGGAGGCAATGGAGCTAAGCTTTTCAGCACATCATGCGCCTTGTCAGCAGGCGGAAACGATGATGTGAGCGGTTCGATCATAAAACATACCGGAGTAGGCGAAGGCACCAATGCAACCCCCAGTCCGGCTGCAAGAACTATGGCTTTTGACATCAAATTCCATACCGCGCAACAATTCTGCGACCGCATCCCGGTTGTCATAGCTCCATGTCCGTGCGACAAACCGAAAAAGGAGGAAATGAGGGTTCCAAGCCCACAAATGATGTGTAAAGACGAAAGTATTACGTTAGAATCGGAAAAAAACGTAAAACCGGAAGAATCTTCATCCAGATTTGTATTTTCATGGTACGAAGGAACCGACACCCTTGCTGCTGATAGAATCGCAGGTCCGACAGCAACCCCTGCAGGAGTAGGAGGAAAGTTGGATTTGCCGTTAAGTTGGGTAGCAGCAGATACTACAATATACACCCTCAAAGTAAATAACACAACCCAGGAAAGTTGTTTTGACACGATACAGGTTACCGTTATTTCGCTTCCGGTACCGGAGTTGAGTTCCGAATTAACTATTGACGCAGTATGCTCGCAAGACAGTACCGTAGCCTATACCGCAACCAGCAAAACTGTAGGCACAACCTTCAGTTGGAGACGCGCAGCCGTAACAGGCATATCAAATCCAACAGGAAGCAGGACGAACGGCACGATCAGTGAAAAGCTGATCAACACAACCTCAGGCGCCATCACGGTAACCTACGAGTTTACTCTCAAAGCGAACGGATGCGAAAACACACAAAACGTAACAGTGGTAGTCAACCCGAAACCAACGGTAACCGAACCAGACGACCAGTCGCTTTGTGCGGGCAATAATACCGATGAGGTAAAATTTACAGGAACGCCGGCAACGGGAGTAACTTACCATTGGACAAACGACAAATCCGGAACCACCGGGATCGGTTTGTCCGATAAAGGAACCGGAGACATTGCTTCCTTTACCGCAAAAAATACCGGAACAACACAAGTAATTGCCAACCTGACCGTTACACCGGTTTCAACTGAAGGTTGTACCGGAATAGCGAAAGCATTTACGATAACCGTAGAACCGGAACCTGTTATAAAGTTAGAATCTGCAAGTACAGATGCCGAGGTCTGCCAGGAAGAAGCCATTACCAGTATAGAATACTCATATTCCGGAGGAGCAACCGGAGCAGATGTAACCTGGAATCCATCTCTACCGGACGGGATTACGGTGGATAAATCGGTTACAGGAAAAATTACCATCAAAGGCACACCGACAAAGGATGTCGTCGGAGGTGCATATACATATACAATAACATCGACCGGGCAACACGCCTCTTGTGCGGCAGCAGACACAACCGGGAAAATACAGGTAAATGAAATTCCCGACAAGCTGGTAGGCTCCCAGCTGACGATCGATCTGTTGCGTGGCAGTCTTCCAGAGCCGGAGAGTATGGATGGCCGGATAGAGGGTAGCCCGTCAACGAATACGATCCTGTGGTACGCCACAGCCAGTAA
>JAISVA010000003.1 GCA_031271815.1 Prevotellaceae bacterium
TACGGCACGCTGGCTGCGTAGTTTGTAGCATTCGGACTGAAAGCGGGAGTTAATTCAACATTGTTTCCATTAGGAGCTGAAACATTTAAGCCCAATAAATCGGCATTCGTAGAAGGGGCCGCACGATTTATCACTACCGTATAAGTCTTTTGCGTGATGCCGTCTTCGGCGGTAACGATGAAAGTGAAGATGTTTTCGCCGACGGATAAATCGCTTTGCAGGGTATCTCCTACAGCTTTACCGTTAACTTTGGCGTTATTATCTTCGTGAAAAGCCACGAGAATAGCATTTATTGAAGAATAAGGCACATCAACAGCATACTCTGTAACATCAGGACTGAATGTCGGCTTATGAGACGTGTATTCATTATCAGCAGTGTGGCTACCAACATCCAAAAAGCTCAGGTCGGCATTATCCGATGCACCCGAAAGTTCTACGATGATAAAATCTTGCCAAACCACCGCATTTTCATAATTGGAAACCGTTCCGGCAGGCACTTTCAATATGCAGGAAGTTACGTCCATTTTTCCGAAAAATCCATAAGGATGATCTTCTAACGGTTCTTTCCAATTAACAGTAAGCTCCTGTAAAACACCTGTACTTAAAGCACCGAGTCCTATAGAAATAACCGATTCGGGTATGTTGAGCTTTGATAGTTTCTGACATACATAAAAGGCATTGTTGCCAATTGATGTAACCGAATCGGACATGGTTACTTTTTCTAAATTAAGACAACTGTGAAAAGCATCATCTTCTATGATTTTTATGGAATTCGGCATGTTGACTTCAATTAAATTATCACAGCCCCAAAAAGCGCCTAACCCAATTTCCACAACAGAATTTGGGATGCTTACTTCTTTCACATTTCTTGCATTATAGAAAGATTGTTTTCCGATTCGACTGATGCCATTTTTAATTACAACCTTTTCTATAACTGATTTATAATCCTCCCAGGGAGTATTATTCGTAACGTAATCCGGCATATCTCCTTCTCCGCTAATTGTCAACGTGTTATTGCTGTCCAGCGTCCACGTAATAGCTGAGTTTACATCACCGCTTCCTACAATTGTGTCCGAAGTTTGCCCATACGCCTGCACGCACAGCAGCAGGCTGAATAAAAATAAAATCTTCTTCATTTTCTTATTGTTTGTTAGTTAATAATATTTCCGTTGTTTATGCTTTTTCAATTCGTCCGATTACACGGCATTTTTAGCGTTGCCTCTTCAGTTTATTTATTTCCCTGTCCGTCAATCCGGTAGACCGCGCTATTATTTCCTTTTCAACTCCCAAATCAAGCATATTTTGAGCAACGTCTCTTATCGACTGCGGGTTTTCGTGCGAGACGGTTGCATCCTTCGGAAAAATCAAAAAATCTACTATTTCCTCTACAGCATCAATTAAGAGCTGCCTTCCCGCTTCGGTATCAAAGTCGATAAAAACGAAGGTTGATATTTTCCGGTGAAGCACCAAATAATAAATTCCTGCGACCAGTACCGCTATGATAGCGTTAAAACCGGATCCGCCATTTTGCAGTTGTTTATTGAAATGCTCGAAGAGCTGCACTGACTGCATTTCCCTCATTTGAGCCGTTTCCCGGTTTACCTCGCTGTCGTTATGAAGCTCCCAAACGAGCATCCGTTGCATTATTTCACTCTCATACAACCCTTTTGTAAAGTTTGTAAGCATCTTTTTAAACTCGCTTTTGGGTTCCGCATTCCAGTTGATTTCAGCCACATCTTTCAGCCAGTAATCGTACTGGCGAACGTATTTTTCAATCAACTCGTCCAAGTTTTTAAAACGGTTATACAGGACAATCGGCTCAACTCTGGCTTCCTGAGCCAATTCTACAATCGTAATATTATGAATGTTCTTTTTCCGGATCAGCCTTTCAAGCGCATCCCAAATATCCTTTTCTACTTCTATCTTAGTGCGTCGCCGGCGTCTCGCTTTCTTTCCTGCTGTTTCCATTATTCCGGATTTAAAAAAAAATAAAATATTTGCGGTAAAGGTACAAAAAAATATTATATATGCAAAACAAATTGTATATTTTTAAAATCATGAATTCGTGAAGTATCCAACCTTTGAGCTCAACCGCAACAGCTTTCACGAAATGTACCGATGTTCATACATTCATTGAACAGCTCTTTTGCCAACTTCCAGTTTTCCTGATTTATGCAATATTTTACTTTCGGCGGAAAAATTTCGCCCTGTATCAATCCCGCAGCTTTCAGTTCGGAAAGATGTTGTGAGACTGTTGCCTTGGCAATAGGCAGTATTTCATGTATATCGCCGAAAAAGCAGCTGTTCTGCGACGCCAAAAAATTCAAAATAGCAATGCGGGCAGGATGTCCCATTGCCTTGGCAAAGCGCGCCAGCTGTTCTTCCTGTTCTGTATATTTCTTTATCATTTTATAAATTCAACATAAATAAGGGTATAAACTTACGACAAAATTTTTTATAAAAAAACATTACATTATATTTGTAGTTGATTTACAGATAGTTATATTCGTAATTCGGCGAACTGCGAATAATGTATAAAACAGGATAATATGTATCAGATATTCAACAGGATTGAGGTAAAAACAGAACTGGGCAAGGAGGAAGTTATAAAATTACGATCAGTATAATATTGACCTGCCGAAAGTCCTTTGGTTAAAGGAATCCGGATTTAAAAAATAGATGAAACACGCATGAACCAACGTTCGCTGAAAAGAATGAAAACGACTGCGGGTTCCATGCGACCTTAATGTTAAAAATAAAATATTTACGTATGAATGCAAAAGAGTTTACAGGAGAGATGTTAGGAACTTTTATCCTGGTGTTATTTGGCTGCGGCTCGGTAGCTGTGTCTGTCTTATTCGGCGAATATGCCGGTATTCTGCAAATCGGCATTGCCTGGGGATTCGGCGTTATGCTGGCAATCTACCTGACCAGGCATTTATCGTGCGCACACCTGAATCCTGCCGTATCAATCAGTATGGTAGTGAGTAAGCGAATGGCAATCGGTAAGTTACCTGCTTACCTGACAGCACAGCTTCTCGGAGCATTTCTTGCAGGCTGGGCAATTTTCCTGTTGTTTAATCCTTCCATTGAGGCTTACGAGGCAACTCACGGCATCCTGAGAGGAAGCGCAGAATCCGTTGCTACAGCTAAGATGTTTGGCGAGTATTACATACAGCCGGGCGGAACAGCCGTGGTGTCCATGCCGTTGGCGATTGCCGCCGAAGCCTTCGGCGCTTTTTTGTTAGTGCTGCTCATTTTCGCCCTGACCGAAGATTGTAATGTAGGACGACCCAGCAACGCCATGACGCCTGTTTTCATCGGGTTTACCGTTACATCCGTTATATGCCTGGTTGCGCCGCTTACACAAGCCGGATTAAATCCCGCCCGCGACTTCGGTCCGCGATTAGTCGCCTGGATTACAGGATGGGGAAATGCCGCTTTCCCGGATAGCTGCGGCGGCTTTTTCTGGGTGTATATATTAGGTCCGGTTATCGGGGGTGTAGTGGCTGCATTTTTCTTCCTGTATGTGTTCGAACCGTTGACGAAAAAGAAATCAGCCTGCGATTGTGATAGATAATGTAAGCCGGGAGTTCAAAACTCTGTTAAGAGTTAGACATTATCAACATTACATAAAAACATATAACTAAAAAATAAAAAATGAAAACGACAAGACTTATTTTAGCCGGAGGATTCTTAGGTGCCGGCAAAACAACTTTACTCTGGGAAACAGCCCGGCGGTTAACGGAACAGGGATTGCACGTCGGGCTGATTACGAATGACCAGGCTCCCGAACTGGTTGACAGCAAATTGTTATCGCTCAATAACCTGCAGGTGACGGAAGTCAGCGGAAGCTGCTTCTGCTGTAACTTCAATGGTTTTACGGATGCGATTCAAAAAATCCGCACCGAAGCAGCCGCAGATGTAATTATTGCCGAACCGGTAGGCAGCTGTACCGATTTATCGGCAACAATTATGCAGCCGTTAAAGCAATACCTGAACACCGAATTACAGATTGCTCCCCTTTCAGTACTGGCTGACCCAGAGCGGCTTGACTCTGTTTTAGCCGGCGGAAATGCCGGATTACATCCCGATGCCGCTTATATTTATCGCAAACAGTTGGAAGAAAGTGACATTATATTAATCAATAAATCCGATTTGCTGAATGAAGAACGGCTGGAAGACCTGAAACAACGCACAGCCCGGGTTTTTCCGTCGGCTACCATTCTGGCTGTCAGCGCCCTGAAAGGAACAGGCATAGATGAGTGGCTGTCACAAATCACTGCACAACCCGGCGCAGGCAAACGTCTTGTTGAAATGGATTACGATATTTATGCCAATGGAGAAGCGGTTCTCGGCTGGCTGAACGGCACGGTACGATTGCATGGGGAAAACACCGACTGGGATAATTTTACCCGTATTTTCCTGAAAAACTTATCCGCCCGTTTTGACAAAGAAAACCTCCCGGTAGGACACGTTAAAGTAATTGCCGAAAACGGACAAGAATTCATTGCCGGAAACCTGACGGGCAATAGCGAAACGATTTCCTTCAGAGGTTCGGCTGGAAACGGAGAAGAAATTAAGTTGATTATCAACGCCCGCGTTGAAACTTCTCCTGAAAACCTTGATTTGATAGTCCGTCAAACGCTTGATGATCTTAGCATTGAGAAATATGCAAACGAAGTGTTGGCTTGGCGTTATCTGCAACCCGGTCGCCCTGAACCGACTCACCGTTTTACGGAAGTTGTATAGATTTCTTTGGAAAGTATATTAAACTGATTTTTGAGAATTCCGTTGATGTTGCGTATTCCTTTGTATTGCCAAAAAAATTCGGACAAACAATCATAAAATTTGGCAGCGATGCTAAAAATTTCAATCAAGATTGATAATCCATATATTGAATTACCTGCAGAGATTATTAATTAATTTAAGTTGCTATTTATATATCTCAAAATAATTTCTATTTCGAAGTCCGGAGGACTGACAGTTGGATAACCCCTTGCAAGCGAAGCGCAGCTCGGGGCAGAGCGAGAATAGAAACGATGCACCCTGCCAATCAACCCCGTAGCGGGTTGAACTTTTTCGGAGTTGGGAAAGCGATAGCCGTTGCTCATCCCCCGGGCTGCGCTTCGCTTGCAAGGGGTTATCCAACTGTCAGTCCTCCGGATTTGAAATCAACCGGCAACTTGAATTAATTATTTTTATGCTTATCAGCAATATTACCCCTAAAATTTTTTGAATAGTTTATTCTTAAAAATAAAAAGTTATATTTTATAAAAAGAAGAGCGGGATTTCTCCCACTCCCATAGAAAAGGG
>JAISVA010000022.1 GCA_031271815.1 Prevotellaceae bacterium
CAATGAATCAGGATCCATTCTTCTATGCCTTCGCGCGTGTAAACCTTAGCTAACTTATCAACAATTTTGACTGAAAACTCATCTTCTACGGGAGGGAAAAGCTGTTCCAACTCTTTATCGAGGAATTGGATTCCGCGGCCGAAATCAAAAATTTCATCAGCATCGGGGTGCATAAACCGCAGGAAATCATCGAATATATCTTCTAAAATACCTTTCCACAAGTAGTCGTTTCTTTGCATTATGTTTTGTTTTAATCCGGCGACAAAGGTAATAAAAATTGAAAATAATGCAAATCGTAAAGTGATATTCTATTAATTTTAACAAATCCGATATACACTTTTCTTTTTTTTATCGTTATTGATGAGGACAAGTTTTCTTAGGATGTTTTTAACTGAAAACTTTTGTATTTTTGCAGGCTTTAATCATCGTATGCAATGTTAGAATATATTAAAGGAACCGTTTCGGAATTGACCCCGACTTATGTAGTGTTGGAAGTGGCTCAAATAGGATACTTTATCCATATTTCGCTCAATACCTACGCTTCGCTGGAAGGGAAAGAGGCGGCTACGCTGTATATACACGAGGTAATCCGCGAAGATGCTCATACGTTGTACGGATTTACCGACAGGGAAGAACGGCAGCTTTTTTTGTTGCTGATTTCGGTTTCCGGTATCGGGACTAACACGGCAAGGATGATACTCTCCTCTTTTTCGGTTTCCGAATTGGAAAATATCATTGCGTCCGACAACGTTAATCAGTTGAAAGCAGTCAAGGGTATCGGTTTAAAAACGGCTCAAAGAGTGATTATCGACTTGAAGGACAAGGTACGAAAGGGTATAACAGCCGATTTGAGTATTCCGGGAATGAAAGTCAACGCGAATAAGGAAGAAGCCTTGTCTGCACTTGTAATGTTAGGATTTAATCAAGCAGCTTCTGCTAAGGTGATAGATAAAATTGTTGTTGAGCAGCCTGACTTGTCGTTAGAGAAAATAATAAAGGAAGCCCTGAAAAGGATGTAATTTTTTTAAAATTTCCTGTTTTGAAAAAAGAATTAAAACGGATCGTATTTTTATGTCTCATCATAAGTGGAATCATTGTTGTTTCTACTTATACGGCAGTCTCTTTTGCACAGGGGTTGCAGCCGGAGGGGGCAATAAATAATCCAGAGTCAAATGATTCGACAGTTGTTGCCGTTCCCGAAAAGATAGACTCGGACGAACTTGCAGAGTTACATTATCCGCTCAATAAACCGGAGGCGGTTACTTACGAAGACCTGCAATACCGGTCGCCCGCCGATTTGCAAAATCCTTCCAATGTCCGGACGGAAGTAGAGTATGACCCGCATTCCGGTTTGTACATTTTCCGCACAAGAGTAGGAGATATGGAGGTTGCCACCCCTTTTGTGATGGACGAAAGCGAATACCGCGACTATTCTCTCCAGCGTTCAATGAATTCCTACTGGGCGGAAAAGAATCAGGCGAATACAACTAACTCCAATCAGTTTTCACTTAGTAACATTCAAATCGGGATAGGCCCGACAGCCGACAAGATTTTCGGTCCCGGCGGCGTACAGCTCAAGACACAGGGTTCGGTGGATTTGACTTTCGGATTTAAAATTTCAAAAAGAGACAATCCGACCATTTCCATACGAAACCGGAAAAATACAATCTTCGATTTTGATACTAAAATTCAGTTGAGCGCAGAGGCAAAAGTGGGCGACCGGGTTAATTTTACAATGAATTACAACACCGAATCGACTTTCGACTTTGACCAAAAACTGATCAAGCTCAACTATGAAGGAAAAGAAGACGACATCATCAAGCGGGTAGAAGTCGGAAATGTAAGTATGCCGCTGTCAAGCTCGCTGATTACGGGCAGTACGGCGCTCTTCGGGATTCGTACCGACTTGCAGTTCGGCAAGTTGAAAGTATCCGCAGTTGCCTCCCAGCAGGAATCGGAACGGAAAACCATTACAACGCAAGGCGCGCAGACAACCGAATTTATAATTTCGGCATCCGATTACGACCAGAACAGGCACTATTTCCTCTCTACCTATTTTTACGACAATTACGACGAATGGGCAAAAACAATGCCTAACCCGGAGTCGGGCATCGTCATCAGCGACATACAGGTATGGGTAACAAACCGCTCTTCTTTCAGCAAGGCGGAAGAAGACCGGAATATCGTCGCTTTTACCGACTTAGGCGAATTCCCGGGTTCGCGTCCTTTCAACGGTGTGGATCCGCTTTACGGCGAATTGCTGAAAGTGCCGTCCGCCCGTGATTTTCAATCGGCAACATCCACCCTCGAAAGTTTTGCATACAGGCAACTGGAAAACGGAGTCGATTTTGAAGGTTTGAATAGCGCACGCCTGTTGCAGCCGACGGAATACACCGTCAACCGTCAACTGGGATACATTTCACTCCGGACTGCGCTCAATCCGGACGACCTGCTTGCCGTGGCTTATAAATATACAAAAGAAGGAAAAGAGTATCAGGTAGGTGAATTTTCGGCAGATGTAAATGCGCCGAATAACCTCTATGTGAAATTGGTGAAAAGTACTGCAGTGGCGCCGGCCAATAAGCGATTGTGGAATCTGTATATGAAAAACGTCTATTCGTTGGGTTCATTCAACATACAGATGGAAAAATTTAAGCTGGATGTAAATTACGATCAAAATGATACGGTAACGGCTGGAGTTCCTTTTCCGTATATCCGCGCGTTAAGTAAAACAAGCTTACTCCGGATCTTGGGATTAGACCGTTTGAACAAGCGTTTACAAGCCGTTCCCGACGGTAATTTCGACTTTTTGGAAGGATATACTGTTTCTGCAAGTAACGGACGCATCATTTTCCCTTCCACCAGACCGTTTGATAACGGATTGATGAACGGATACCGGACAGAGGCCGCCCGCAAATACTCCTTTCCGGAACTTTACGATTCAACGGTTACTGTTGCCAAAAGTTTTTTCAGCAAAGACAAGTTTATTCTGACCGGAGAATACAGCTCTTCGGCAGGAGCTGAGATTCGCCTGGGAGCAACCAATGTGCCGCGCGGTTCGGTACAGGTAACGGCAGGAGGACGTCAATTGATAGAAAATCAAGGATTTACAGTTGATTACAATATGGGCGTGGTTCGTATTTTAGACGAAGTGGCGCTGGAATCCAACTCGCCCATCAGCGTATCGCTCGAAAGTCAGTCGTTTTTCAGTATGCAGCGAAAAACGCTTCTCGGAACAAACCTGGAATATGCCTTTTCCGATAAGTTTGCCATCGGCGGAACGCTCATGCACCTTTCCGAAAAACCGCTTACACAGAAAGTGAACTTTGGAAGCGAGCCTGTATCCAACACTATATGGGGATTGAACGGCTCTTACAAGACAGATTGGCAATGGTTGACGAGTATGGTCGATAAGATACCGCTGGTCGAAGCGACGGCTCCTTCATCCATAGCATTCTCCGGAGAAGTGGCGCAGATGATACCGGGACACCCAAGCGTGATCAACCAGGATGAACAGGGAGTAGCTTATATTGATGATTTTGAGGGGACTCGCTCCTCAATCAGCATCATCAGTCCAGTAGCCTGGGCATTGGCAAGTACGCCGAGAATCACTTCCGGCCCATTTCAGTCCAGGCAATTCATCCGTAAAAACGACATTTTCTGGAGCAGGAATTTAACGATGGAAAATAATAACTTATCCAATATCGGTTACGGATTAAACCGTTCTCTGTTGGCTTGGTTTTATATTGATCCGATATTTACGCGTAATGACAGAAATGCGCCGAATTACATTCGACAGGACAGCGAGCAATTATCCAACCACTTTGTGAGAGAGGTGGATGAACGTGAAATTTTCCAAAATCGCGAGGCTACTTACGGACAGATATCTACATTGACTACGCTTAACCTTTCTTACTATCCGAAAGAGCGCGGACCGTACAACCTGGATGTAGACAGAATGGGTGCGGACGGTTACCTGTTGAATCCCGAAGACCGCTGGGCGGGCATTATGCGCAGGCTCGACAACAGTGATTTTGAGAAATCAAACGTGGAGTATATCGAATTTTGGCTAATGGACCCGTTTGCACAACCCGGTTATAACGAAAAAGCTTCGGGAAAATTAGTTTTCAACCTCGGTGATATATCCGAGGACGTGATGAAAGACGCACGCATCTCTTTTGAAGGCGGATTGGAGGGCGATGTGGATGAAACCGTTTGGGGGCGCGTACCGAAAATCCAAACGGCGAATGTAGTGCCAACCGGCGAAATCAACAGGGTGGACGTAGGGTTGGACGGGCTTTCGACGGAAAATGAGTTTACATTTAACCTTTCGTATGGAAAATATTATGAAGCAATCAGATCGCGCTTCCCTGCCGGAGATCCGGTGCGCGCGCGATTTGAAGCAGATCCGTTTTCGCCGTTGAATGACCCGGCAGGGGATAATTTTCACCATTACCGGGGATCGGATTATGATAACGAGCAGGTTTCCATCCTGGATCGTTACAAGTATTACAACGGACTGGAAGGAAATTCAACTCCTGCGAATGATGAGTTTTCGGCTGCCTCTTACCAGTTGAATACGGAAGATTTGAATGGCGACCGCACGTTGAGCCAGATTGAGCGCTATTACGAATACATCGTTGATATTAACGAAGATGTTTTGACAAATACGGCTGCATGGGAAAGCAATTTTATTGCCAATGTAGTCGAATCCCGTGTACGCCTTGAAAATGGGACAGATGCGGATATTAAATGGTACCAATTTAAAATTCCGGTAAAAACGTCGAAAAAACGGTCGGAAGGTGGCATTTCCGATTTCCGTTCCATCCGTTTTATACGTATGTACCTGACCGGGTTTGAAGATGAAACCCATTTGCGTTTCGGTACCCTGGAACTGGTGCGTACCGAGTGGAAAACCTATGACCGGGACGACCTGGTGGAGGAATCAGCCACGGCGTTTACCGGAACCGGAAAAATAGACATCTCTTCCGTTAACATCGAAAACGACGGGGCAAGAATCCCGATACCATACGTATTGCCTCCGGGCATTTCACGCGTGATTGACCCAAGTCAGATGCAGTTGCGCCAGGAAAACGAGCAATCAATGGCAATTAGTATCGACAGTCTCGAATCGGGTGACATACGTGCCGTTTACAAAGAGACCGGTATTGATATGCGACGCTACGACCGCTTTAAGATGTTTGTTCACGCCGAAAGTATGTTGGACAGGGAGCCGGTGGGCGATAACCGCCTTTGGATATTTGTTCGCATCGGTTCGGATTTTACACAAAACTATTACGAATACCAGATTCCGCTGACGATAACGGTAAACGGTTCGTTAGACCCTGCCGATATATGGCCGGCGCAAAATTCGTTTAATTTTCCGTACAGCGTACTGACCGATTTGAAATTAAGCCGCGACCGGAAGAAAGCTGCCGGCGGAACAAGTTTCAACCAGCGCTATTCCGAGATGGACGGAACAAACATTGTGAGCATCATCGGTAATCCTTCCATTGGAGAGGTTTCCTGTATGATGATCGGGATACGAAACGAAGACAATGTTAGCCGTTCGGCAGAAATTTGGATCAACGAAATGCGAATGACCGGTTTCAATGAAAAAGGCGGCTGGGCAGCGATGGGTAACCTCGGCATTGTCTTTTCCGACTTGGGCGCATTGAATCTCGGCGGACGGGTCGAAACCGTAGGTTTTGGCGGTATTGAGCAAAGTGTGGAGGAACGCCGTCTGGATGATTATTACGAGTACAACATCTCCACTTCGGTGCAGCTTGGTAAGTTTTTCCCTGAAAAAGCAAAAGTAAACATGCCGTTTACCTATTCATATTCCAAAACAATTATTAAGCCTGAATATGATCCGTTGAATACCGACCTGGAATTGAATCAAACGCTGGATAACCAGGAAAGTGATGCGTTCCGGTCAAAAAAGCAGAAACAGGATTCTATCCGGAATGTCTCGCTCGACCAGACAACTTATAAGAGCCTTGCACTCTCCAACGTGCGGGTAGGGATTACAAGTAAAACGCCGATGCCGTATGACCCGGCAAACTTCTCGTTCAGCCTCCGGTATATGGAAGAATACAATACCCGTCCGGATGCCGAATATGACAAGCGGCAGCGATACGAGGGAGTGTTTAATTACGTCTATTCGTTGAATCCGAAACCGGTGGAGCCTTTCCGTAAGATGAAACAGTCGCAGTTTACCCGGTTGATCCGTGATTTTAATTTCTATTATTTACCGAATCAACTTGCTTTCAGTACCTCGATGAACCGTAATTACCAGGAGTTGCAATTAAGAGATTTTAATATGCCGCTCGAAAAGAGCCCGGAATTTCCGTTTATGACGTATGATAAAGATTGGACGTGGGACAGAACTTCGGATATTAAGTTTAATTTGACAAAAGGCTTGCGGCTTTCCTTCTCGTCGGCAATGAACTCGCTTATCACGGAAGTCATCCGGACGAAAGACGGATACAAGGATATTCCGGTCAACAGAAACTATTTGAGGGAGATTGGAGCCGAAGACTGGTATGAAGCGTGGAAAGATACCGTTTGGTCGAGCATTTTTGACGGAGGTATCCCGTTCCGCTACCAACAACGGTTCAATATTGCCTATGCCATTCCGGTCAACAAACTTCCATATTTGGATTGGGTAACAGCGAATGCGCAGTACACGGCTGATTATGTGTGGGATAAAGGCGTAGAATTGACAATAGGCGACCCGCTTTCCTCTTCCGGAAACTTAACTACGGGAGCAAGGTTGTGGAACCTGGACGGAAGGCTGAATTTTGAAACCCTTTACAACCGTTTTAACTATTTGAAAGAGGTAAACCGGAAATATTCCGGACGAAACACTACCGGAAAAAACGAACCGGAAAAACCGAAGACGTATGAACGGAAGAACGTCCGCCTTCGAAAAGATACGCCATTTCGTATTTCGCACAGGCTGAATTCCAGTAAGTTGTCCATATCCGTAAAGGATAAGGATGGAAATGACTATCCGGTGAAATATTCGGTTGCCGATCTCAATACAATTAATCTCGAACCAGTAGAAGATATGTCTGATTTAACATTGACCGTTACGACTATCGTGAAAGAGCGGACTGCGTTCGATAAAATACTGGAAATCACCGCTCGCGGATTGATGATGGTGCGGAACGTTAATGCCAGTTACCGCTACGGCGACGCATTGTCGTTGCAGGGTTATACGCCGGGAAGCGGTTTCCTGGGTCAGGATCATTCGGCTCCAGGATATGATTTTACTTTCGGTTTTTTCAAGACAGATGAATTTTTGGAAAAATCGCTCGACAAAAGTTGGCTGGATACGGCAATGACAAACGTTATATCTCCGGCAGTGCGAACCCGCACGCGCGATTTTCAGATTCGTGCGCTGGTAGAACCGCTACCGGGATTCAAAATTGACTTGAATGGCGCCTGGATGCAAAACACCGTTGACGAGAATTACAGTTTCTCCAATCGGGATACAAGGCACATTTATTCCCGGTCAATCATTGCAATTGGTACTTCTTTTGTCAAATCGGACGACCATTCGCTGTTCGACGAGTTCCGCCGTAAACGCGAACAGCTTGCTGCGCAGGTTCGGGAAGAAAACAGCATCCCAGCCGGAACAGATATGATGAATGCACCGGAGGTAATCATTCCGGCATTCTACTCAGCCTACACCGGTACGGATACCAGAAACAACCTGAATATTATGCCGGGCATTTTAAGCCTGTTACCGAACTGGAAGGTTACTTACGACGGTTTGTCGCGCCTGGATTTCATTAAGCGGTATTTCAAATCATTTATCCTGACTCACGGCTACCGAAGTACATATAACCTTGCCGTATCCGAAAATATTTTCGGGTATTATGTCGGGACAAGCCTCTACAATCCTTCTTCCGGAGCGACATACGACACCGGTTCTTCATCCTCCCAATACGGCGGAAATTACTCGTCGAGCTACTCCTCCGGCGGCGGTGCGATTGATATTAACGAGTCGTTCTACCCGTTGATAGGCGCCGAGGCAAGTCTTGAAAACAGCCTGATGCTGAAAGCCGAATACAGGAAGACGCGAAACATCGTATTAGGTATTCAAGGCAGTCAGGTAGTCGAATCATACAGCGACGAGTATGTCATTGGCGCGGGTTACCGAATTGACGATTTCGGCATGATTGTCCGCCTGAACGACAACAAGCAGAAAAAGGTAAAAAATGACTTGAATATCCGGGCTGACCTCTCTTTCAAAACATCGGATGCGTTTATCTATCGAATTGAGGAGAACTTCTATTCGCCAAGCAGCGGGTTGGATTCGTATATCATTAAGTTCTCTGCCGATTATGTGTTTAGCGAAAGTCTGAATATCCGTCTTTTCTACGACTGGACGAGAAGCGTACCGAAAGTTTCGACAAGCTACCCGACTACGAATATCAATTTCGGCGTAGGATTCCGGTTCTTGCTGGTACGGTAATCTTTTAGTGATGAGTGAAAAAAAGTGATAAATGATATGAAATACATAGCAAAATATAAATTCCCATGGTTACTCTGCATGCTTTTTTCGATAGCATTGCTTGCCTCGTGCAGTAAAGAGGAAAGAGGAGGTGGAATCGGTTCTGCCGGAAACCGGAATCCTCCAATTACGCTTACCGCAGGCGAATCCTACACGCTCAGTACGGCTATGCAGTTCGACTATCCCGCTGATACCGCTGTGACGTGGACGTGCGAACCGCTTGGCGTTGTTTCGATGGACAGTATCAATACTGTCGTCTCTTTTGATACGATACCGGTCATTGATCCGGGCAATTATAAGATAAATGGATGGGATACAACCGGAATAACCATAACCGCATCGGTTAAAATAACAGCCGAAACGGCAAGTCAAACCGCAATAACGGTCAAAATCGGAACCGCCGGACCCAGAACGTGGCAGATTCATATCCGTGCCGGTAATTCGGGAGGGTTGACCGAAGACGAAGGCGTTGTATTCAACGGCATAACATGGGCTACACGCAATGTAAATACTCCCGGTTATTTTGTTGCCGAACCGAAAGATTACGGATTATACTACCAGTGGAACAGCAGTACCGGCTGGAGCGTAACCGGTGCAAGAAACGGTTGGGACGACTCGTGGAACGGAAATGAATCCATCGCCTGGGAAGAGGTAAACACCCCTTGTCCGGCAGGCTGGCGCATCCCTACCGACCGCGAATTGAACGACCTTGCCAAAGTCAACAACCGGTGGGAAACGCGTAAAGACACCATAAACGGCAAGCCGGTAGATGTGAACGGGCGTGCATTCGGAGATGAACCAAACATCCTTTTTCTGCCTGCAGCAGGTTATTTAAGCCGGGAAGGAACTTATTACGAAGATAACCTCGGTGGATTCTACTGGGGAAGCAGGATCTATTCCGATAGCTATCCTTACTGCTTCAGCTTCGGCAATGATGTGCCGAAGGTAGGTGATAATTTTCACTACGTTGGCTTTTCATGCCGTTGTGTAAAGGATACAGACGGTTCAACGGAATAGGATTTCGGTATAGTTTAACCGTTCTTGTTATTATATAGGGTTGTCTCAAAAGAACGCAAAATACGCAAATTTACCCAAATAAAAATGTCAATGAAATTTTTAATATATTGATTTTTAATCAAATAAAATTTGTGCTGATTTTTGTATTTTGCGTCACTTGCGTTCTAAAAAGCTTTTGAGACGACCACTTAAAATTTAAAGTTATGAGTTTAAGAAAAATATTCGTTTTTCTGTTTTTGCTGGGATTAACAGTTGTGCTGTTTGCCTCCTGCAAAGATGATATTGACAGGAATGACACCGGGAATGAAGTAATGCCTCCTCCTCCCGCCGTTCCTCCGGTTTATACGCTTGTCGTTGGCGAAAGCTATGTGTTTGGAGCAACCGTCGCTACCGTTACGGTTGATTTTGGAGTCGAAGCGGATATCAATGCACGGAATTGGAGAAGCAGTAATCCTGCCGTGCTTAGTCTTACAGATGAAAAGATATACAAAGACACTATAAATATTGTTACAGGGGAAAAAAGAGATACCTTGTCGAAAGATACGACGAGAATCGTTGAGCGAACCGTCGATGATACAAGGTATATTGTTGTTACCAGCAGTATTATGCAGGGAGCCGATTCAAGCATTGTTTCGAGAGACGTGAAAACAGTGGAAGTTCCGGAACCTGTAAGAATAGATACGATATTTATAACAGCTCTGTTGGACAGCATAACAGGAAAAGATACAACATCGGTAACAATCAGACTGACAGCATCTGCCGGAATTAAAACCGAAAGTCAGGGTTCGGCGGAGCTCTTCGTGGATTTCTATCAAAGAGATTCCTTAATCGGACACGCTATTCCTTGCCGGATAAATGTGGTAAAATATGCCGGTAATGCAGTTGACGATGCCGGCGTAATAATTAACGGTTTAAAATGGGCAACCCGCAACGTGGATGCACCGGGAAGTTTTGTTGAGAACCCGGAAGACTCCGGATTGTTTTATCAATGGAACAGTAGGGCAGAATGGACAACAAACTTGCCCCCCGAAGCAATCGCTCCGTATAATAATAAAAAGGATACTACCGGCAATTGGAACATGGCCAATGACCCTTGCCCCAAAGGCTGGCGCATGCCTACACAGGACGAGTTGCAAAGCCTTTTTAATGTCGGAAAAACATGGCAACCGCGCAACGGTGTGAACGGATGCTGGTTTTTTGAGAACGACAACCTGCTCTTTTTTCCTGCTGCCGGATACCGGTACGAACGCGACGGAATGGTTTACCTCAATGGAAAGCACGCTGCTTATTGGAGCAGTAGCAGGATTGATGCCACGACTGCATACGCACTCAGCATAACAACCCGAAACGACGAGGGTGGAATACAGAACAACAGAAACGATGTTAGCGCCGGATACGGGTTATCTTGCCGTTGCGTGAAAGCAGAATAAGGCGCGAAAAGGGCGAAGCACGAAGGCACGAAAGGGATTACTTCTTTTCCTTTCGTGCCTTCATGCCTATTTCTTTTTCCGCTCATAATTAACAAACGAATAATCATACTGATTTTTTTCGTCTGCCTTATGATCTTCGCGGGAGATTTTATTCCATTCGGAATAATCTATTTCCGGAAATCTGGCGTCGCCGTCTAATTTGGCGTGTACTTCGGTAACATATAATTTGTCGGCAGAATGGAGCGTTTGTTTGTAAACACTCTCGCCGCCGATGATAAAAAGTTCCGTTTCATCGCCCGAAATAGCAATTGCGTCACTCAACGAATCTGCCGTAATGCAGTCGATGATCGATTCCGGAATAGAAGTTAATACGATGTTTTTTCTGTTTGGGAGCGGCTTTCCGATTGATTCGTATGTTTTCCGCCCCATTACAACTGTGTGTCCGGTCGTAATGGCTTTAAAACGCTTTAAATCAGCCGATAACTTCCACGGCATTTTATTGTTTTTACCTATGATATTGCCTTCGGAAAAGGCAACAATAATTGAAATTGTCATATTTTATTTTTTAATTTAATGTGAGTTCGATATAATATTTACGCTTATCAGCCATATTACCCCCAATGTCAAAGCAATGAAATTTTATAAACGCAAAGTCACAAAAGACACGAATTTGCATTTATTTTTTTATTTTCTTTGTGTTTACTTTTTCTCGTTAGGGGTAATATTGTTGACAAGCATTTAATATTTTACGTAAATATCTTATTTGCAAATAAGTATAACATTCCGTTAAGAACAACGTTCGACGGAGTCAATGTATCGCTCGGTAGAACCGGATTCATCTCTAAAAACCTGCATCCTGTTAATTTTTCATCCCTGACAGGATGCAAAATTAGATTTGATGCGTCTTTTTCTACCGGGCGAATCATCCCTAATGGAATGATAAGGAAGTAGATGTATATTTGATAACATCCTCCTGTGTCGAACTCACGTTAATTTAATGCTGTTTTTAATCTTATGGCTGTCTCGAAAGAACGCGGATGATGCAGATAACGCCGATTTTCACAGGTAACAAATGAACAGGAATTAATTGTCAGCGATATAAAAATCAGCGTTCATCCGTTTTATCTGCGTTCAAAAAGACTTTTGATACAACCCCGTAAAACTACCTGACTTAAACCGCCACTTCTCCCTTTATATGCGGATGCGGATCATAATTTTCCAGCTTAAAATCGTCAAACTCGAAAGAAAAAATATCCCTTTTCATCGGATTAATTATCATTTTCGGCAAAGTTTTCGGATTGCGCGAAAGCTGTAATTTTGCCTGTTCGATGTGGTTGGAATAAATATGCGCATCACCCAGCGTATGGACAAAATCGCCCGCTTTTAATCCGGTTACCTGTGCCATCATCATCAGCAGCAACGCATAAGACGCAATATTGAACGGGACGCCCAGGAATATATCGGCACTCCGCTGGTATAGTTGGAGGCTTAACCGCCCGTTAGCTACGTAAAACTGAAAAAAAGCGTGGCAAGGCGGTAAATTCATATTCGGCAAATCGGCAACATTCCACGAACTCACGATGATGCGCCGCGAATCGGGATTATTTTTCAACGTTTGCACTGCTTCCGAAATTTGGTCGATATGCCCCCCGTTATAGTCGGGCCATGAGCGCCATTGATAACCGTATATATGACCGAGGTTACCATCCGCATCCGCCCACTCATTCCAGATACGTACGTTATTATCCTGTAAATACTTAATGTTTGTATCTCCTTTCAAAAACCATAACAGTTCATAAATAATTGATTTCAAATGCAGCTTTTTAGTTGTAACGATCGGAAAGCCTTCTTCCAGGTTAAAGCGCATTTGATATCCGAATACGCTTATAGTACCTGTCCCCGTCCGGTCTTCCTTGACAGTTCCTTCGGCTAATACGTGTTGCAGTAAATCTAAATATTGTTTCATTCGGAAGAAAAGTTATTTTACTGTTAAAAGTGTTTTTTCGGGATTGTAAAATCTGTTGTTAAATTATTTTCGCAAAGATACGGAAATATCCATACAAAATCGCGACGGACGCAAAGATTTTCCGGTCGGCGCTTGCTCTGCAAATTTTTCGAATATTCATCTCTTCCGCATGTTTACCTCATTGTTTTACAAATCGTTCCATATACACTTTCTGCGTTGTTTCCACGCGTATAAAGTAGATGCCCTGAGGCAGCGAAGAGATGTTTAATTGCGTTTGAGATGCGTTTGCCTGCTGTTTGCTTAGCAGCCTCATTTGCATATCATACAACTCAAGTTTCGAAACAGGCTCGCCGGAAGTGCGAACGTTGATTACCTCTTTAGCCGGATTCGGGTAAATATCAACAGATTGTTTGACCGGAGATTTGACCTGATTATTATTCGGATTGCCGCTTTCCATTGTAACAAACTTGGAAAGCAGCCGGATGTAAGCCAATTGGTACCCGTTACTGTTTTCGGTAATTATCCATGAGTTGAGAGGCCAGCTTGTATTAAAATCCTTATACATTTTAGCATGGGGTTGGCCGACTGGAATTTCTTCCGAAGTGCATACCGCATTGTTTTGGTTTGATCCGCAACCGTTAGGACAGCAGCCATCCCACAAGTACTCGATGCTCGGACCGCCGGTCAGAAAACCGGGAGCCGGACCGGGGGTGAATGCGGTTACCTTATCCCATTTCGAACTGCCGTGGGTAAACCAGCTGTGGTAGAATTCCGTTACGCTGTTCGATGCTCCGAGTTTATTCATATTGGAAAGAAAGACCATCCCGAACGGATTTGCGCCGTGAATGTAGTGCAGGTAATCTTCGGCAGCAGCCAGGTATAATTCGTCTTTTTCCGGTTCCAACGATTTCAAGAGATATAAGATTGATCCGTAGTTTGATTTATGTCCATTAGACCCCCAGTCATAAGCCTTGACAAAGGAGCGGTAACCGTCTTTTCCCAACATTCCTGCATAGTTGCCGGATTTGTTAAATGCAATTTTAAAAGCGGTTGTAATGTTGTTTTTTACTGCCGGATCCCCACTGTCCAATCCCAGATAATCAAAGAGCATAAAATAATCGGAAGCCCAATAATGCTGTGCATCATTGCCCCACAGGAAAATCTGTAATTTTTGGTAATTGTTCGTAAAAACAGTGTGATATGAACTTTCTCCTGTCATTTCATATAAATAAAGGGCAGCAGCAATGCGGAGAGCCGACCGTCCGTCATACGCGTAAGCATTGCTGGGATCGGGCTTTTCTATTTCCTGTTCGCCCGCTGCTAAAATATCCTTATTAAAAAACATCACATCCGGATTTTGTTCCGCCCAATTCCATGCCTTGATGGCAGCCGTCTTCAATTGTTCTGCATACTCGCTCATTCCTTCTATTTCTTTGTACACCTTGTAGCTGATTGCAAATGCTTTGGCTGCAGACCATGAGGCGGAAGCGGTAGCCGGGCCATACAGACTTTGTCCGGTTGCCGCCGACGGAGGCGATGCGTGTCCTAACTCCATAACGCACAATACCGAACCATCTTGCTGCTGCATACGCAACACCCAGTCTAATCCCCATTTCGCCTCGTCTAACAGATCCGGAATACCGTTGCCCGATTCGGGAATGTTATAATCATCCCTCCAGATATCCGGATTTTCAAGGTAAGCCTGCATCATTGTTACAATGTAGTTGCACGTCCAGGAGGTGTATTTGTTGTAATCGCCCGCGTCGTACCAGCCTCCGTGCAAATCAAGCTCGGTCGAGGCATCGTTTCTCCTGTTGTAGAAGCGGCAGTTCTTATCTTGTAACCTTCCCACATGACTCGCGCCGTCGGTCCAGTCAACTCCCGCGTATTGTGCCGGTTTTTCGTGCCCCGCCCGTTGATAGAAAAAAGTACGGACAGCATATTTCAGCAGATCGTTGTAAATATCCTCACTAATAAGAAAAGAGTGTGATTTTACATTATTTTCGGCGTCCAGCACATAGTATTCCCCCGGTTCGGTAACGGAAGAAAAATCGAACCACCAAATTTTATCGCCCGATGCTTCGTCCGTCGTACCATGATTGAATAATGATGGCGTACCTTCGTAAACCGCTTCCTCCGTGGATGCATTTACTACCCGGTAAGTTGCGCCCGGCGTAAACGATTCGTTACTGTCAAAACCGATTACAGGATCTTTGATTACAGCCGTTTTTTCCGTATTCGGACGGTAACCGAATTGGTCGGTCAAAATAAACCTTGAGATTGCCTGTCCCTGCACTCCAAAACAATATATCGAAAAGAGAACAATAAGCATGTTCTTTTTTTTAACGAGAAAATTTTTATCCATACATTTTATTTGTTAGTTCGTTAAAGTACAATTTTTACAAAGATAAAATTATTTTGCGTTTTTTGAACTTTTCTTGTGTTATAATTTCGAATAAACGCACATTTAAAGTAAAACCGGAAAACGGATTTTTTTATTCCTCTGTGTGTAATATGGGAAATTTCATCTACATTTGCAGTACGAAAACTCAACAAAAGTAAGTTATGAGCAAGACAAAAAAATTCCTGCTTTCGGAAAATGATATTCCGACAGCCTGGTATAATGTGGTGGCGGATATGAAAAACAAACCATTGCCTCCACTCCATCCGGCAACTAAAAAACCGCTGACGATTGATGATTTAACCTCTCTTTTTGCTACCGAACTGGCAAAGCAGGAACTCAACAGCACCGACCGGTGGATTGAAATTCCGGAAGAGGTACGCGACTTATATAAGAATTACCGTCCTACCCCGTTGGTTCGTGCTTACGGATTGGAAAAAGCGCTGGATACGCCGGCACATATTTTTTTCAAAAATGAAAGCGTAAGTCCGGTCGGCTCACACAAGCTAAGTTCGGCAATCGCTCAGGCATACTACTGCAAAAAAGAGGGCATAACCAATATCACGACGGAAACCGGCGCCGGACAATGGGGCGCAGCCTTGTCATACGCTGCAAAGGCATTCGGGTTGGAACTGGCTGTGTATATGGTAAAAATCAGCTACGAGCAGAAACCGTACCGTCGATCGATTATGCAGACATTCGGCGCACAGGTGATTCCTTCGCCAAGTATGAGTACCAAAGCCGGACGGAAGATTCTTACCGAACATCCTAATTATCAGGGAAGTTTGGGGACTGCCATTTCCGAAGCGATTGAACTGGCTCTCCAAACGCCCAATTGCAGATATACATTGGGAAGCGTGTTAAACCACGTAGCGCTGCACCAGACCGTTATCGGACTGGAAGCTGAAAAGCAAATGGAAATGGCAGGCGAATATCCGGATATGGTCATCGGGTGTTTCGGTGGCGGATCCAACTTTTCGGGAATTACCTTTCCGTTTTTACGCCATAAATTAACCGACGGGAAAGAGGTTCGCCTGATTGCCGCCGAACCTGCTTCCTGTCCGAAATTAACGCGTGGCGTTTTCCAGTACGACTTCGGCGATGAAGCCGGATACACTCCTCTTCTTCCGATGTTTACACTGGGACATGACTTTGCGCCGGCTCACATTCACGCGGGCGGACTTCGCTACCACGGCGCCGGAACCATTGTCAGCCAACTGAAAAAAGATAACCTGATAGAGGCTGTGGACATTAAACAGCTGGATACATTCAAAGCTGCCACGCTTTTTGCGCAAACCGAAGGCATCATTCCTGCTCCGGAATCATCCCACGCAATTGCCGCCGCCATCAACGAAGCGTTGAAAGCCAAAGAAGAAGGCAAGCAAAAGACCATCCTTTTCAACTTATCCGGACACGGATTGATTGACATGGCAGCTTACGACCAGTACATCGCCGGCGACCTGACCAATTATGATCTCCCGGATGAAGAGATTGCTCAAAATGTGGCGAAATTGGAAAAGATCATTTAATGATGACTTTAATACTTATCCTTAATGCTTGCCGGAAGGGATAACCCGATGAATTTTACAATAGACAAAAAACAAAGCGTGCAAACCGTATAATCGAGTTTGGCACGCTTTTGTGTTACTTTAAATTTATTTCTTTCTATTTCAATGTTTCAATTTCTTCCGGCGACAGTCCGGTTATTTGTGAAATGGTTTCTACCGGTAAACCGGCGCGTAAACTGTTACGAACAATTTCAAAACGTTCTTCAAC
>JAISVA010000027.1 GCA_031271815.1 Prevotellaceae bacterium
AGTAAAGAACCTGATTGGACTAAATTCCAAGATTTCTTAATGGGTGAAGTTCGTTACAATTCTCTTAAAAAGCTATTCCCTGCCGAAGCAGATGCATTATTTGCCGAAGCAGAAAGAAACGCTAAATGGAGATATAACTATTACAAAAAGATGGCAGGAATGTAGTAGCCAAAAATAATAATACTTTTAAAAGACCGTAATTAACCATGAGTGGTCGGAAGAAAAATCTTCCGACTATTTTTTTATTTTTAATTAATTATATTTGTTTGTATTACTATTTTAATTGTCTTTAAGTGTTGACAATCAAATAATTATTACAATATTTAAGGATCACAAAGTAGGAGTAAATAAACTTTTGGGAGTAATTCCCGAAGCTTTGTTAAGCCATCTTTCAGAGAATACAAAAGTAGATTACTACTCAAAAGTTCTCCACGGTAAAAAGCTATTTTATCTGCTGATGTATGGTATATCAGAAAATGACAGGTTAAGTCAACGGACATTAGAAGACACCTTTAATGATCCGGTTTTTAAACTACTTTTTAATCTTGACCAATCAGAGAGTGTTTGTCGAAGTTCCATACCGGAGAGACTATCTAAAATAGATTCAGATTTCTTTAAGCAAATGTATGAATGTATCTATGAACAATTCAGAGAACTCTACACAGAAACCTATAAACTAAAATACAATCTAATTCGTGTTGACAGCACAATAGTTAGTGAAACATGCAATAAGCTTATGGAAGGACTTTCTCAGTTGAGGTATTAACGGCGAATTATGTGTTGTAATCTTATTTTGTATTTCATTGGAGCTTAAATGGTGTTTTAGGCTCCAATGAAATTTTTGTGACATGTGTGGATTTTATGTACAATTTGTTTTAAATTTGCGTACAATTCGAATTGGCGATTATATTATTTCTTCCATTATCTTATTTATCCTGTTTCTTAGCTTTATTGTCATATTATCAAATTCTTCGGCAGAATCAATGTTGTCGTGAACGCTTACATAAAATTTTATTTTAGGTTCGGTTCCGGATGGTCTTATTGTTATTTTAGTACCGTCAAGAAGATCATATTGTAAAACATTCGATTTTGGCAATATTATTTCATAACGTAAATCACTAATCTTATCAATAGTTTGGCTTTTTTCAAAATCATGGATAAGAGCGATACCTGCTCCTGCAATAGATTCGGGAGGCTCATTACGGAATTTTTTCATCATCGATTGAATTTCTTCAGCACCTGCTTTTCCTGTTTTTGTTATGGATTTCAATCCTTCAAGATAATACCCGAATTTTACATATATTTCAATTAAAATGTCATAAAGTGTTTTATTCCGGCTTTTAGCCCATGCGGCAATTTCTGCAATCAGCATGCACGACATCACCGCATCTTTATCCCTTACAAAATCTCCGGCAAGAAATCCATAGCTTTCTTCACCGCCTCCTATGAATTTCATATTCTTATAATTTTTTTCAATCAATGCGGCAATGTATTTAAATCCTGTAAGCACATCGTAACATTTGACTTTGTAAAAATCCGATATTTGGGTTAAAAGTTCGGTAGTTACTATAGTTTTTACTATGTATTCTTTTCCCGTAAGCATCAATTTTTTCTGCCATTGGTCAAGTAAATAATATACCATTATGGCAGCGGTCTGGTTCCCGTTTAGTAAAACGTATTCGTTTAAGTAGTTTTTTATAACAATTCCTAGTCTGTCCCCATCCGGATCGGTTCCCATAACAATATCGGCATTAGCTTCTTTTGCTGTTTTTATTGCCATATCAAAAGCTTCCGGCTCTTCAGGATTCGGTGATTTCACTGTAGTAAAATTACCGTCAGGAACAGCCTGTTTTTCAACTATATCTATGTCATGGAAACCTATTTTTCTCAATGCCATAGGTACTAAATCAACAGTAGATCCGTGAATAGGTGTGAAAACTATTTTTAAAGACGTCTGCTTTATCAATTCGGAATTAAGGCAGAGTTTTGACAGTGCATTTATGTATGCATCATCTACGTCTTTTCCAATTAATTCTGCATTTTTTAAGCTATCATCAAATTTTATTGTTGTAAAATCTTTTATTTGACGGACATTTTCAATGATTTTCTTATCGTGTGGAGCAATAATTTGTCCTCCGTCCTGCCAATAAACTTTGTACCCGTTATATTCTTTAGGGTTGTGGGATGCGGTTATTACAATTCCGGCATGACAACCCAGATGACGTATTGCAAAGGAAAGCTCCGGTGTAGGTCTTAGCTTATCGAAAAGAAAAACTTTTATGTTATTTGCCGAAAAAACAGATGCGGTAACTTTTGCAAAATATTCGCTATTATTACGGGAATCATAAGCTATTGCGCATTTTATTTCTTCTTTCGGAAATTGTTCTATCAAATAATTACTTAACCCTTGAGTAGCCATTCCTACTGTATATTTATTCATACGGTTTGTTCCTACGCCCATTATCCCTCTTAAGCCTCCTGTACCGAATTCCAAATCTTTATAAAAAGATTCGGTTAATAAATGATTGTCGTTTTCAATTAAATTTTTTACTTGATCCCGCGTATCTTTATCAAAAAAATCGGATAACCAATAGTATGATTTTTCCTTAACAGATTCCATTTCTAACAACTTTTTCGTAAAAGTAAAGTAATTTATTTATTAAATATATTTTTTAATAAAATATAAACGTAAAATAGCATTTGTAAATTATATAAAAAAATGATAAAAAATTTTTGTAAATTACATAATAATTTATACCTTTGCAAACCTAAATCCAAGCGGATGTGGCGTAATTGGTAGCCGCGCTAGACTTAGGATCTAGTGTCGAGAGACGTGGGGGTTCGAGTCCCTTCATCCGCACTTACATAAGTAATTCATTTAAAATCAGCTTATTCATTCCAAGAGTAAGCTGATTTGCTTTTTAAACGCAACAGATACGCAACAATTTTTTTTACGCTGTTTTTCACAACGTAAAAAATGCCCATATTCCGGAAAAATCATTCGCTCGCAAGCTGTAGTTATTGTACTTCAGAATAGATGTTCTGATACTCTTTGATGCGAAGGTCTTCTCGCCCGGCGATGCCCTGTATCTCAAAGGTAAACACTCCGCCGGTGGGAATTCCGGCGAACCCGCGACCGTTTTTTATTTCAATACTCGCGGTCATCGGTTTGGGATATTTTTAAGAGTTCGTAATGGGGCGGGAAAGCGATGTAACGCGCATAAGCCGCTTGAAGCACATTTCAGGTTCTCCGGTATCTAAATCCTCGTAAGGGAAATAAAGGTCGCCGTCGGTTTGGAAGGTGTCTTCGCGAAGGACGGGGCGAACACGGCAGCGTTCGATTTTGGAAAGTTCGCCGCATTCTCCTGTTTTCAGGTTGCATTTAAATGTATCAGGGCAAAGTGTGTTCCGGGTACGAATTTAAGGTTTCGCGCCCGGCGGATAGCTTCTGAGAGGGATATGGTTTTTGTTGCTTGCATACAACAAAAAAAGCTTGCCGGGGCGAGCTTGGAAAGGACAATAAAAAAAAACCGCACTTTCGGTGCGGGGCGGTACAGGCACGGAGTGTCAAAAAGGCATTTAACAAGAAATGCGAACTGAGCCTAATTTGTTGGAAATGTCCTGAATGGCAAAGTTCAATGTTTCTACTTCTTCCGGGAGAAACTTTGCGGGCTTGCCGTTTACATCAAATTCGTTAATGCGCTGACTTAACCAGCTTTTTGACTTATTGAAATACACTCTTGCGATGTATGCCATTGAAATCATATCGGATACTTTTTCGAGCTGCTCTTTTACTTTCAATTCTTTTGCATCTTCAAGTGGTTTTTTTGCACTTTCCATTACGGCTTTTTGAAATCCTTTTGGGGCTTCATTTGCCAACTTTTCAAATTCAATCTCAAGTTTATCGCGTTCCGCGTCCGACTTTGCGTTAATATCACGCATTTTAAGGTCTTCAAATTTTTCTTTTGTTGTCATAACTTCAAGTTTTTTAAGCCCCCGAAAGGGGACTATGTTTTAAAAATCATTTTTTAATTCTTCTACAATGTCATTGATGGATTATATTCAAGTCCTCAATATTTGTGAATTTTGAAGAGAAAAACCTGTATTTTCGCAGGTAAAAGAGAAGTTCTTTTTCAATTTCTTCTTTTGGGTGATACATATTCCTTCATTTTTCTTGTTAATAAACAATTAATACCTTTTTGACACTATAAATATAATAAACTTTTGTTTATTTTCCCGGTATTTTTACGATTATTTTTCAACGAAAACGCATTTTTAACACTCTTGTGAAGAATAGGTATCTGCACCCTGCGGGACTTCCTGCCCCTGGTCGCTATCAGGCAGCAGTTTGTGGTATTCACCCCAGAGCAGGTACACAAGGGCTGAAGAAAATTGAGTGAAATTATATATTTGTTCTTCAAATGAAAATCCCTTGCTGCTTTTGTCGAGCCAAATGCGTCCGTCATAGCGTTTGAGCGGCGAATGGTTGATGGAGAACACAAGCTGTTCGCACTCGTTTCTGTCAATCAGTACATTATCCCGCTTGCCTTCATTTTTACCGAAAAGAAGGTTGAGCAGCCGGTAGTGTTGCGAATAGTGGCTTGTTTTTTAGACATCAGGTGGACTGTTCACCCAAGTTTTACGGGTTCTTTTTTTAGCAGGTTGGCATAGTGTCATTGACTCTTGATTTGTTGGGATAATATTTTTTCCATTCGCGATCGCACTGGTTGGCGGCTCGATCGTAATAGGTATTTTTGTATCCGGCTGTTTGAATGTGATTTAGTGAATATTTCTTAAATATTGGAACGGCCTTTTCCTGTCCGGCAGCATGCATCTCTTCGCCGAGCGGGGCAGTTACGGACAAGAATAGAAAAACCAAACGCCGATTTATTGCTTTTCCTGCCGATTGCGGCAAGTTAGATATTTTTATATATTCAAATCTACTTAATTATATCTTGATAAACAATTCTTCAAAAAAATAAATTTAGATAGTGTTGTAACCTGTCTATACAGGGATGTCATGTAAATTGGTTTATATTATTCCGTAACGTGCTTTTTTATTGATAAACAACCATATATGAAAACTAATAACCTGCTTTGCTCATTTTTAACAATAGCCGAATTGATAATAAAATGCCTGAACGTGAATATTTATGGATAATACGCTCAAATTAACAGTAACTTGAATTCAATGTACGGATTTGCTTATTTTGATTCATTTAATTTGTTTAAAATCTGTATGTTATGGGGTAATACACAGCTGTTTGCCATCTCCAAACTCCGATTAATAGAAGCCGGGTGGCGTTTTTTCCTTAAAAAAACGGATATATATATAAAATAAATTGAAGGTTATCAGAAACTTGTACTTGATAAGGGCTGGGGAACAGCTAATGCTTTTTTCATATAAAAAAATAAAAAAAATCTTGCATTCTTAAAAAAATAGAACTATATTTGTATTTAAATAATTGTGACGAAAAGATTAAAATTGTATTATATGCAAATTAAAATTTATTTAAACGGGCATAAATAGATATTTTTATTTGAATTATTTGTTTTAGTGCAGATGAAAAGTGATGTTGATTTTAAGATTTGAAAAGGTTTTTCGGTAGAAACCTGTTGCATCGAACATCATAATAAATCATCCGGGAAGATCAAAAAAAATCTTAAAATCTTAACTCAATAAAATAAGAGGAACTGTGATTGAAAAAGAAAGTAAGGGGCATTTTAATACAATCTGAAAACACGCTCAGCTCACCAGTTTTATCTTAGTTTGCAACTAAACAGTTACTAAGTATCATAATATTTATTATATAAGTACTCATCCGTTATTGTCGGAGTGGAACTTAATAAGCGTACCTATCAGTAAGTTTCTAAAATATTTTAGCGCAAAGTTTAGCCGGATGTTGATATCTGAGTAGTTTGACAGATTTTTCCGGAATAATTTCACTGAATTAAAAAGATTGACCAATAACTCGAATATAATAACAATAAAATATCAATCATTATGAATACAAAAATTTTACCAAATAAAACAACAGGTCTGCATACCCATAAGGGATGGAGGCTTTCGGATGTCTTCCGGTGGAAGATTTGGATGATGCTTGCTTGTCTGCTTTGGGCAGGGAATTTGAGCGCGGAGACCATTAATTCTTTTGCCGTTGGGCAAGCTTCCAATAAAACAGGGATAATATCTACGCCAGAAAGAGTAAATGATGACGTTTATCATTTTACGATTACGGGTACATCTTCAGGTAATGATGGATTCGATATTACAATAAATGGAACTGCTATAACGACTGCTTCAACTTGTCCCGATGGAACTGCAATACCAAATTATTTTAAGTGGGCTTTCACAGATTTTGTATTTGGGAGCAATCTGTCAGATGGAGAAGTCTATCAGATCTATGTTAAATATATGGGTGGTAATACGGTTTGTTTTTCAAGCACTCCTTTTTGTTCTGCTCTAAACCGTTTGAGCGGTTCCACTTCTTACAACATCTGTGTCGATGGAACCATAACTCTTCCGACATACGAACAGGAAGGAACTTGGAAAGAAGGAACTGCAACTATTAGTACTGCAACCTATACCGGTACAAGTGCAGGAGTCAAAACTTTAACCTTTACGCCAGATGATCCGGATTATTGTCCGGCAGACATAACCGTAAATGTCAATGCCGATCCAACTCTCTCTCTCTCTGATGCCTCATTGTGTGTGGGGTCAGCAGCCACATTATTAATTTCCGGCGGGGTAGCAGGAGGGGAAAGCTATAGTTTCAGTAGCTCTCCTGCGTCAGGTGTCGTAACTGTAAGCGGCAACAGTGTTAATGCGACAGGCGCCGGTACGGCAACCTTTACTGTTACACAATCGGCTCCAGGCTGTACGAGTACCAGCCTTCCTTCTTTAACCGTCGATGTATCACCTGTCATCTCACCTGCTAATCCGGCTGTGATGATAGGAGGAAGCCTGCAATTATCGCCTGCTAACGGTTGGACGGTAAAAACAGAAAACGGTATTTCCATAACTGCCGGAGGTCTTGTTTCCATTGCTGCGGGTACTGCGCCAAACAGCAAAACGACCTTTACCAATACCACAGGCGCCTGTTCGGCTACCACAACCGTAACCGCTATCTCAGATCCTTGTTCGGCATCCGGAATTACACTTACAGCGGTTTCCGGAATAAGTTCCATTACTTGCCTTAAAGAAGCTGGAGTTTGTGATCGAAATATATGGAAGATAACACCTACTGCCGGCGCCAATAAATTATTTACAATCTCAGGACTTAATAATACGCGGCAGCCACAGGGAATGGGTTCGTACTTGAGTAATCCAAATTATGGACTTAACGACTGTGGTTATAATTGTGCAACTGAATTTTTCGTGGAAGTTAATAGTAATCAAGATGTTATCTTTATGACTGATAACCCGTGTTCCACTTCTCTGAGTCCTGTTACCGATTGTCCCGCTGCTTTTTCTATTTGTCCCGGAGAGGTTAGTGTGAAAGCAATTACCATAAAAGGAACGAATGTTCCTATTGCAGGAAACGATGTAAGAGTAAGCCTGAGTTCAAATGAAGCCTTTGTATTTTGCGATGGCGATGGCTCAAACGAAAGGAATGAGACTTATTTGTCGGGTACGGAAGTGAATGATCCGGCAGGAGCAAAAGTTTACATCCGTTTAAAAGCTGAGGCAGTTGCCGGCAGTTATACAGGGGTGACTCTTACGGCACAAATAGGGTCGGGCGGTGCAGGAGGAACCTATACCGGATCTTCACAGACATGTACTAATATTTCCGGTACCGTCAAAGCAATATCCGCTACACCAAGCGTTCAGGGAGCGTCGTTCTGTGATACTCAATCATTGGCAAATATAAGTGAAGCTTGTATTACGGATGCAGAAAAAAATAATATTACATGGTGGTATGCAGCAGGAGATCAAGCAGGTAGTGAGGTAACCGGAAGTTTACCGGCCGGCAACTATTCTCTTTATGCAACCCGAACAGGAGAAGGAGAATGTAAAAGTGCAAATAGCGCAGGTATAACCGTAGACATATACGAAGTTCCCGTCATAACCCTCACGAGCGGCGCTCAAAATGCTGTTGTTTGTGAAAATGGTTCTGTCTCTATACAATACACTTGTGGCGGTGGCGCCACCGGTGCAACGATTGAGTTTAAAGATGGTGCAGCAATTGTTGATCCTTCCTCTTGCGGTTTGAATATCGAAAAAGAAGGAAATAGCATAACTGTTTCGGGGATACCAACCAAGTCGCTCACTTATACCGTTACAGCAGCAATCGCAGCAGGTTCTCCTTGTCCGGTAGCAACACCGGATGCTACCAAAGAAGGATCTATCACCGTTCATCCTCGCGCCGATCTTTCGGCTTCGGTAGCCGAAGGCGATAGCGTCATTTGCTTGAATGAGGATATAACGCTGGCAAGTCCTGCTTTGGATGGAACATGGTCGGTTGCCAACGGAAACGCACTTACCGTCAACGGAAACACGGCAACAGGTTCTTCAGTCGGTTTTGCCGACCTTGTCTTTACCACTTCCACCGGTTCGTGTACCAGCACAATAACCGGCATTGAGGTAAAGCCTCTTCCGGCTAATAATCCTGTAATCACAAGCAACAATTATTCAATCACAGACGGGAAGATAGAAGATTGCGGTGATATTTCAACAACCTTAACCGCAGCCAATGCCGCAGCTGGCGAAACATATACCTGGAATAGCGGCACGGCGGTAATAGATAATAACAACAGCCCATCCCAGCCTGTTTCTGTAGCCCAAGGCCATAGTGAAACCTACACCGTTTATATCACATCGGCGTCCGGTTGTGAATCAGCGCCGGCTCAAGTAACATTGAATGCAAAACTCACATCCGCTATTCCCGGAGTTCCTGCAACCGAGTTGGTTTGCTACGATTCAAAAGTTGAAGTTCTGACTCTTACCGAACGCGTTGAAGGAAGCGCTATTGATTGGTATAAAGGAGAAGAAAAAACTCCGGTACAGTCTTCTGATGTTTTAGAGAACGCTACCTATTTCGCCATACAAACCGAAACGGGAAAATGTCGGAGCGAATATTCAAGTGGCGTTGTCGTAACGGTTTCTTCGCAATTAACAGCCGGTGCAATAACCCCGCAAACCATTGACTATAATACTTCGGTAACGTTGAATTCGGTACCGGGAACCGGAACTCCTGAAGGAGGAACTCCTCCCTATCAATATCAGTGGAAAAGCAGCACGAGCGAAAACGAACAGAATTGGGATACCATCACTCCTGTTGCCGGAGGAGAAAGTTTCACTTCTGATCATTTAACTCAAGACACATGGTTCATCCGCGGGGTGAAAAATGGAGACAACACCTGTGGCGACTGGATTTATACGGCTCCGGTAAAAGTAACCGTTACCCAGCGTGAGATTCTTCCTCTCCCTGAATCATTGACATTTGCCCCAACCTGTATTTATGTCAAACCTGCTGCTCAATCGACTACCGTAACTACTGTCAGTTTAAACGCAGCAATTACCGTAAGAGGCGATTTTGAATTTGCGGTAACAGACGAAAGTGAAACAACCGAACCGGAATCGGGATGGTATTCTTCGACAGGCGCTACCCCCGAAGAATTGATCCCGGGTGTAAAAAAAGTATGGGTACGTCCAACCGCAGCTACTGCAGGCAATCCTGTCGAAGGCGCTATAGTTTTTACGGATGTCAATGATGAACTGTTTACGGAAGAAGTGGCATTAACGGCTGTTGTTAACGGTCCTGAAATCGGTTTCTACTTAAATAATGAAACGCCGGTAAACGAGATCCAATTTGAAAATTCCGGTCAGGAAGCCCGATACGTTGATATTATTGGCGCCTGCCTAACCGGAGAATCGGTAACGCTAACCCTTAACCAAAATGAAGTCAATGGCTATACAATAGGGTTAGGTAATGTGGATTTCGTTAATGCTACTGCGGGTCCGATTCAATTGCCTGTTAAACAGGGTCAGGTTGATACGCTGATTACTGTGTGGTTTGATGGGACAAAGGGAAGCGCCAGTACCGGTACTCTTACATTTGATGGCGGCGGACTCAGCGCGCCTCTTCCCCTTTCTCTCTCCGGAAACCCGCCGAGTCCGGTATTAATTGTCTCCCAAGATTCTATTATAGGGCTAAAATATTCGAAAAGCTCGTCAAGTTACAGCGGGCCGGATTGCGGAGCCGGAATGGCTCACCGTATTCTCGTTACCGGAAGAAACTTGAAGAGTGATACGGAGCTTACTCTTACGGGAACAAATTTTGAGGTTGCCGTCGGAGGTGTAACCGAACCAGCAGATGACCAGTATAACCCGACGATCACCATTGATGAGTCTGTTTTTTCCTCCGCTCCTTATAATCGTCTTTTCGTTTGGGTAAAAATGACCGGAGAGGGAGATTATAACACCGCTTATACCGATACGCTTTTCTTTAACAATACAACCGACAATCTTAAAGATACGGTAGTTTTGAAAGGCCTGGTTCAATATTGCGTGGCTCCATGTAAGAGTGATACGCTGGATGTTGCATATACGATGACACGAGATGGTAGGACACTTCTACCGACGCCATCGGGAACTGGTTTTCAGTCAGTATCCTCGGGTGATTATATAATCACCAATCCTGGTACAGGAAAAACAGTATTTGCTTATCCTCCTGCAACAGTGTATATTGAGGATTTACAAGACGGAAGTACGCTTACTCTTGATGGTGGCGGGAAAATATATGTAAAATCCGATTCCTCAGTAATACTTAACGTAGTGCAAACACACGGAGGAACCTTGATTTTGGACGGACAAGGTCCTTTTGAATTAATAGATGGAGCATCCGGTTCTTTTGGTTTTTTATTTATAAATAAAGGAACAACCGTGAATGTAAAAACACAAGATTTACATAACAGCAATACCGGTCAAACATGGAAAACGAGTGACAATGTGAAAATTTATAATAGAGGAATAGTAAATGTTATAGGCAATGGTTTTTCGCCATCAGTATATAATGGTTCTCCGGATGTGACGCCTAATTTCGGAAACTTTTACTTCAATGGTTCTACTTTTCTGAACATGGGAGAGATGTATATTGATGGGGATTTTAAACCATTGAATGCACCCTCTTCGTTGTTTGTAAATAACGGATTGATTCAGGTAAAAGGAAATATTGTATATACCAGTGGTAATGTCTGTCTTGAAAAAGGAGCTTGTTTTAATGTAGAATTGGATTATTTTGCGAATGGTTCTACATCAATGACAGGATCCGGAGGTATCCATTTTAATGGAAATGCAAGAACTGATGATCTGGACCATTTTCCATCTTTACAAGTAGCAGAAGGACAGGCGGTAAATATTTCCTGTTCTAAAGAATCTAAAGTTCAACTAACGAGTAGTTCAACTGCCGCAAGTTCGGATATAAATTCACTTGCGAACTGGGGCGTTACCGTATTGATCGACACGATTGGTTCCGGTTGTGCAAATTGTTACGTTTTGCCGGTTCAGTCAATATACGCAGATTGTGCCGGTGAAAGGAACGAAATAGTAATGGAGCAGGGAGCGTCTTTCTATGAATGGGAAGTACCCGAAGGCGCGATTCTTGATTATGATCTGATGTCCGATGGTTCAATAATTGATAACAGGATATTTGTCACGTTCCCGCCTGAGTCGAACGGTACATATACTGTCACTGCCCATTACGATTATGAAAACAACCAGTGTACACAGGATATCGAGATCTCCGTCAAGGCTTCTGTTCCGCTCTTGTGGGCGGGTGCAGACGATTTGTGGGGCGTTTCGACAAACTGGAAGTTAGCAAATGTAGGTACAAATAAGCGAGACATCGACTCAGTAACGGCAGCAGCGCCGAATACCGCCGGCATCATCGCAACCAAGTGTACGGATGTCTATCTGCAGTATAACGCTCCGGGTATGACCGGCTACCCAACCCTACAGCCGGGAGATGCTGCCAGAGACATATACTTCGGTGTAAATACTTCAGTAGGTAAGATACATAATTTGGAGTACGAGAAGGCGTATGTGGACATGGCAATACCAAAATGGAATATCCTGGCAAGTAATGCCGATGCAAACTGGCACATGATAACGGCTCCTTTGAAGAACTTAAAATCCGGAAGCTATGCGTATGTAAGAGCGGATGTAAGTACTTTCCTGCGTTATTTTGCCGTAACAGCGGAAACTTCAACAACCTTCAAGGGGGATTGGACTAAAACAGTAGCGCTGACGGGTATCAATGACGGAGAACGTTTGGGTACGGGTATGGGATATGCTTTCCGTTATGCAACACTTAACGAGGATCATGTTTTTAAATTCCCTCGAGAAGATAATGGGGCGCTTCCCGATTCATCCTATCATTTAATTGCAGGCGGAGCGGATGGCCGGGTTAGGGAAACGTTTTCGGTTACGTATGTGCTGGATGGAAGAGACGGTTCGGCAAAAGTAGATATAGGAGAATCGATGAATGAGGCGTCCGGCTATTTAATTGTCGGAAACCCGTTTATGTCGCACCTTGATATGGACTCTTTTTATAACGCAAATAAAGACATTATTTACAAAGACATAAAGCGCTTTGATGCTAAGAGTTCCGAATTCGGATTTATGCTAAGCGACACTGAAACATTTTCACAGGAGTTTGGCAAGTATATTCCGCCGATGCAATCCTTTTTCGTAAAACTGAAAGGACATAACAGTGGTACGGTTGAGTTGGAGTTTGATTCGGAATCAATGTCACGTACATCAACTACTCAAAAGTTGAAAGGTCAGGAAGCTTTTGGAAACCGTTTGAGCTTACAGGTTGCGCTTGGCGCACGTACCTCGCTCACTTCCATCGTGAAAGCAAACAGCGGAGCTTCCAATGAATTTTATGTGGAAGAAGATGCACAGAAACTCTTCTCGGGCGATGCGCCCCTGCAAGTCTATACACTTGCCGGAACTGTTCCGAGCGAGGTCAACGTAATCAATGCCGATTCGCTCTCCGAGCTGATTATTCCGGTAGGCATTCGGAATAAGACTGCAGGAAAGGTAACACTCAGCATCAGCGGAATAAGCGGCTTTACATCAGCCGACAATATCTGGCTGGTGGATAGCAAAGAAGGCACGCGCACCTCGCTTTTCGACAGCGAAAATTTCGAGTTTGATCTTGCGGCCGGTACTTCTGAAGATCGCTTCTACCTTTACTTTGAGCAGGCGCCGAGAGAAGAACCGCCGGGAGGAACCACCGGTGTAACCGATGCCGGTGCAGTGTCTGATGCCGTTTATATGAACACCAACGGTAATATGCTGAACGTGCTTTCCAAAGGTGAACCGGTTGAGGAGATAACCATTTACGACCTCACTTCGCGCATCGTTTATCATGCGAGGATAAACACAAACTATTTCTCTTACCGCTTGCCAAATGTTCAAGAGGTGTATTTAGTGAAGGCAGTTACCGGTAAACAAACCGTAACAGGGAAAGTAATTGTGAAATAATGTGTAAGCCATAAAGTTTAAAGTTTAGATACTGGTCATCCTTTTTCTAAATTTTAAACTTTATGGCTTATAAAACTAAAAAAATTATATATTTGTATAGTAAAATTTTTGAATTTTAAAATTTTTAAAAATGAAAACAAATCATACTAAAAAATGTAGTTTGATATTACTGTTGATTTTTTCTTTTTTCTTGAATTCGGCGCATGGACAGTGTTCTCTGGAGTGTGCAGCCGGATACACTGCTTATCCTGTGCAAGGAGGCGACGGTTCCTGCGCCTGTTTTACTCCGGATCCGAATGGTGGTTATTGTCTTCTTCCTTCTTTAGGTGTTGTACTTCCCGGCGAATGCGCTCAGGAAGAAGGGGAACCTCAAGATATATATTCCGTTCCTCTCGGCAGTGGCTTTGTTTTCCTGTGCCTTTTATCATTGGTTATGGCCGGCATTGTCTATCGACGCCGGCCAATTCAGGCAGTTTAGCGTTTAGTTATTGAACAAATATGACATCACAGGCGAGAGTTTCATGTTATTAATGGAGTTCTCGCCTGTTTTTTATAGTGATGCGCTGCGTTTTTACCTGCATTCGTACACAATGGTTTTACTATTCAAAAAAGATTCTCGAAAATTTTTGTAGATTTGCGTTGAGAAATAGTTGGCAAAAAATATGGCAAATAAATTTTACGTAGTCTGGCAAGGGCACGCGCCCGGAGTATACCGTGATTGGAATACTTGTAAACAACAGATAACCAACTTTCCCGATGCCAAGTATAAAAGTTTTGAAAAGGAAGAGGAAGCAAAAGCTGCTTTCAAACGCGGATTTCAGGATTATGTCAAAAGGAGAGCAAATGCAAATCAAACACCCTCGCAGGCAGGGAAACCCGACCCGGAAAGTCTTTCGGTAGATGCCGCCTGCGCCGGAAATCCGGGCGTAATGGAATACAGAGGCGTGTACACCCGCACCGGACAGGAAATTTTCCGGATTGGCCCGTACATGGACGGAACGAACAACATCGGCGAATTTCTCGCTCTCGTTCACGGACTGGCGTTTCTGAAAAAACAACGAAGTCCGCTGCCGATTTATTCGGACAGCGTTACGGCAATTTCATGGATCAGGCAAAAAAAATGCAAAACAAAATTGGAAGAAAACGAGAAAAACGCACCTGTTTTCGAACTGATCGAACGGGCGGAAAAATGGCTGGCGGAAAATTCTTACGACACTAAAATAGTAAAATGGGAAACAGCTGCCTGGGGCGAGATTCCGGCAGATTTTGGTAGAAAACAAAAATAACATACAATGTCGATAACCATTCAAAATTTACATAAAAGTTATGGCAAGCAATTAGTCCTGAACGATATTAGCTTTTCCATTCCAAGTGGCGAAATTGTCGGTTTCTTAGGCAATAACGGAGCCGGCAAATCGACTACCATGAAGATAATTACCGGGTATGTGGAAGCCGACAGGGGAAAAGTGGAGGTTTGCGGCATAGACATTGCCGGAAATCCGCTGGAAGCAGCGCGACAAATCGGATATTTGCCTGAGCATAACCCAATTTATCCGGAAATGTTTGTCAAGGAATACCTTCGTTTTGTGGCAAAAATCTATAAATTGGGCAAGCAGGCAAATGCCCGTGTGGACGAGATGATTGAAAAAACCGGATTGACGCGCGAATACAGGAAAAAAATCGGCATGCTTTCCAAAGGTTACCGGCAGCGTGTAGGTTTGGCGCAAGCCCTGATTTCGGATCCGAAAGTGCTGATTTTGGACGAACCGACCACCGGGTTAGACCCTAACCAGATTATTGAAGTCCGGAATTTGATCAAAGAAATAGGAAAAGAAAAAACCGTGATGCTCTCCACGCACATTATGCAGGAGGTTTCGGCTATCTGTAAACGGGTGGTAATCATTAATAAGGGACGAATTGTAGCCGATGATAAGGAGCAGGTCATTGTTTCGTCAGGCTCCGGTTCTGGATTTTCGGTTTTGGTGGAATTTAACCGGCCGCAAGATATGGATACATTGGAAAAAATCGGTAATGCCGTTTCCGTTTCCCTTGTTTCCGGAAACAGTTATCTTTTTGAGAGCCAAATGGATATCCGCGAAGAAATTTTTCATTATGCGGTAAGTAACGGATATATTATTCTTACGATGAAACAGCAGGAACGTAGCATGGAAGAAGTTTTCCGGTCGTTGACGAAATAAATTTAGCAAAAAAAACAACTTTATAATAAAGTAAAACAAAAAAAGTCTATATTTGCGGATTAAAATAAAAAGCACAGTTTAAAATTATTATTCAATAAAAAGTTATTAAAAAATGCAAAACAAAGGATTTGTAAAATTTTTTGCTATCACATTAGGTTTAATATGTTTGTATTACCTCTCGTTTAGTTTTGTTGTCCGTTATCAGAACGCTAAAGCGGAAAAATACGCTGAAAGTACGGGAAATCCGTTAGACGAAGCCAGGTACCTGGACTCTATCTCGAGCGTAAAAGTGTGGGGATTGCCTTTCTTTATGGACGAGTACACAGGAACAAACGGTTTGCTGAAAATTTTACACTCGGGTTACACTTACAAAGAGGCTCGTGAGCAGGAAATCAATTTAGGTCTCGACCTGAAAGGCGGTATGAACGTAATAATGGAAGTTTCGGTTCCGGATGTACTTCAGGCGCTTGCAGGCGAAAACCGCACAAATGAAATGTTCGTAAACACCCTGAGCGAGGCGAAAAACAAACAGTTGACAAGCGGTCAGAAAGATTTCGTCAATCTGTTTGATGAGGCTTTCCGTCAATTATACCCGAATGAAAGACTGGCAACCATATTTTCGACGTTAGACTTAAAAGACAAAATTACGCCTAATTCTACCAATGCGGAAGTAATCAGTGTGTTGAAAAGCGAAATTAAGGTAGCCGTAGATAACTCCTTCAACGTGCTTCGCGCCCGTATCGACCGTTTCGGAGTAATGCAACCGAATATTCAACAGCTGGAAGTTGCCGGACGTATTCTTATTGAAATGCCGGGCGTAAAAGAGCCGGAACGTATCAAAAAACTGTTGCAGGGTTCTGCCGAATTGGAATTCTGGGAAACAAAAGAACTAAGCGAAATTTTCAACAATGTTCTTGCCGTAAATGATATGGCAAGAGAAATGGAAAGCGCTCATAGCACACAGGAAACAGAAAATATTGATGATAAGGTATCTGCTGATACTGCTGCTGCCGATTCGTCCGAAGCTTCGAAGGAAGTGGATGATCTTCTTGCACAACTGGCAAAACAGGACTCTACTACTGCCGCAGTTGATCAGTCTCGCGAAGAGTTTGCAAAAAACAATCCGTTGTTTGCCATTATGCAGCTCAACATGGATATGCAGGGAAGGCCAGGTCCAAGTCCGCTTATCGGAACGGTACACGTAAAGGATACTGCCAAAGTAGCTCAATATTTCAGGCTTGCAAAAGAGAGAAGGTTGTTTCCTGCATCGTTTGTTCCTAAATGGAGTTCGAAAGCGATAGACAAAGCGGAGAATATTTATGAATTGATTGCGATTAATTCGCCGAGAGACGCGAAGGCTCCTCTTACCGGATCGGTAATTACGGATGCCCGTGCCGACTTTGGACAAAATTCAAACCGCGCCAACGTAAGCATGCAAATGAACCAGGAAGGTGCAAGAAAGTGGGCACAGCTGACCAAGGAGAATATCGGAAAAAGTATAGCCATTGTGCTCGACGGATATGTTGTTTCTTATCCGCGTGTAAACGGCGAAATCCCGGGCGGACGTTCCGAAATTACCGGAAACTTTACGCCGGCTGAGGCGCAGGACCTGGCTACTATTTTGAATTCCGGTAAAATGCCGGCTCCGGCAAGAATCGTACAATCGGAAGTGGTTGGTCCTTCGCTCGGACAAGAGGCTATCGATAGCGGGTTTGTTTCTTTCATCGTGGCATTTGTCATCATACTTCTTTATATGATCTGCTACTACGGACTTGTTCCGGGGTTAGTGGTAGATGCTTCGCTGATTGCAAACGTGTTCTTCATATTCGGTGTGCTGGCGTCGTTCCAGGCAGTGTTGACGTTGCCGGGTATTGCAGGTATCGTGTTGACGCTTGCGATGGCGATTGATGCGAATGTATTGATTTATGAGCGCGTGCGCGAAGAACTGAGAGCCGGGAAACAGGTGAAAAAAGCGCTTGCCGACGGTTACAAAAATGCCCTGAGCACAATTATTGATGCCAACGTAACCACGGTAATCGTAGGTATTATCCTGTTCGTTTTCGGGACAGGGCCGATTCGCGGCTTTGCAACAACGTTGCTTATCGGTATATTCTGTTCATTCTTTACGGCAATATTCCTGACTCGCTTGATTTTCGACAGGTTGCTGCAAAACGAGAAGTTCCACAACTTGACGTTTACTACTAAACTGACGAAAAACTTCCTGCAGAACATCAAGTTCGATTTCATCGGAAAACGTAAAACTTTCTATATTCTGACCGGTTCGGTGATAGTTATTATGTTCATTTCACTGGCTACTCTCGGTTTGAAGATGGGGATCGATTTCAGTGGCGGGCGCAACTATATCGTTCGTTTTGAAGAACCTGTTAAAACAGATCAAATCAGAGAAATGTTGAGCAGTTCATTCGACGGCGAAAGCGTGGACGTTGTTACAATCGGTTCAAACAACCAGGTGCGTATTTCGACTAACTTCAAAATTGCAGACAACTCGGAAGCCGTTGACGCGGAAATTACCGATCGCCTTTATAATGGATTGAAATCAATCATGCACAGCGGCGTGACCGAAGAGATGTTCGTTTCGGGATACAGCATTGTCGATGGACAAGTAATTTCTTCTGCGGACAAAAAAGAGGGAAGTTTCGGTGTTCAAAGTTCACAAAAAGTAGGTCCGACAATGGCTGACGACATCAAAACCTCAGCTATCTGGGCGGTGGTAATTGCCCTGTTGGGTATCGGATTGTATATCCTGATCCGTTTCTACAATGTATCATTCAGTATTGGAGCTGTGATTGCATTGACACATGATGCGCTCATAATCGTCGGACTTTATTCGCTGCTTTACATGATTATGCCGTTCTCGCTGGAAATCGACCAGTCGTTTATCGCTGCCATCCTGACTGTTGTCGGATACTCAATCAATGATAAAGTAGTAATCTTTGACCGTATCAGGGAATACGTCGGATTATATCCTAACAGACCGATGAAGACGATAATAAATGATGCAATCTGCTCGACAATGGGACGTACATTCAGTACCTCGTTCAGTACGTTGCTGGTATTGATAGTTATCTTTATTTTCGGGGGAGAAGTGATTCGCGGATTTATTTTCGCTATGACAGTCGGTGTAATAGTCGGAACTTACTCTTCCGTATTTATGGCAGCCCCGATTTCTTATGATTTGCTGATGAAAATCAATAAGAAAAAAGAAGAGAAAAAGAAGTGAGAATGGTCTTAAATATGAAGGCGCGAAAAGAGTTCTCTTTCCGCGCCTTCGTGTTTTATGCCACTTACATTTAATATAATATTTATGTCTTTTATCCAAGAATATTTACCTTTTTACAAACGCAATTTGAAAGTTGCCGTCCCGGTTATGTTTGCACAACTCGGGCAGGCTACCGTTCAGCTTGCCGATACAATTATGGTCGGACGGTTGGGTACAAATGAACTGGCGGCGGTCTCTTTCGCTTCGGCGATATTTTTTATCGGATTTGTCATAGTAATTGGCGCCTCAATGGGTTCAACTCCTATTATCGGACAAACTTATGTGCAGAAAAAATACCGGGAAGTGGGCGCAATTTTTCAAAATTCAATACTTTTTGATTTCCTGCTGGTTTTCGTTGTTTGTCTTGTAATGTACGCTTTCTCTTTCTTTATGGATCGAATGGGACAACCGGATGAGGTTATCACCCTGGCGGTTCCCTATTACCGGATATTGCTGCTGTCGCTTCCTCCTTTCATTCTTTTTCAAGCGTTCAGGCAGTTTATGGAAGGAATCGGCGATACAAAAATAGCGATGTACATTACCATTTTTGCCAATGTGGCGAATATCGGGTTAAACTACGTGCTGATATTCGGTAAATTCGGTTTTCCGGAAATGGGAATGATTGGCGCAAGTATCGCTACTGTCATTTCGCGGGTCATGATGCCGGTATGCTATTTGATTATTTTCAAGTGGAAATCGTCGTTATGGCGTTATTTCCGTTTTTTCAGCCGTGAAGTTTTTTCTGTACAAAAACAGAAGCTACTTGCTTCAATGGGACTTCCTATCGGGTTTCAGATGCTTGTCGAAACGGTCACCTTTAGTCTGTGTACAATTATGGTCGGCTGGTTTGGCGCGGTATCCTTAGCCGGACATCAGATCGCGGGAACAGTTTCCTCGACAACCTTTATGGTAGTAGTCGGCATCTCTTCGGCAACGACTATTCGCGTCAGCCATCAGTTTGGGGTAAAGGATTATCCTTCTTTACGAAAAGCCGGATTTGCTTCCCTTCACTTAGTGGTTGCATACAGTTTGATGATGGCGTTGCTTCTGGTGCTTTTCCGTAACCAGATTCCGTTGCTTTTCTCAAACGACCCGTATGTAATAAAAATGACGTCGACACTTTTAATTATGGCAGCGATTTTCCAGTTGGCAGACGGATTGCAGGTAGTTGGTCTCGGAGCCCTTCGCGGAATGGCGGATGTGAAACATCCGATGCTTTTTGCCGTTATTTGCTACACTTTGATCAACCTTCCGGTCGGTTATATCTGCGGAGTTGTCCTTGATATGGGTGTTGTCGGCGTGTGGATAGGCTACATTTTCGGTTTATATGTGGCGGCATTCCTTTTAGTCAGGAGGTTTTTGCGCATTTCGAATCGGTTGATAAAATGAAACAATTACTACGGATGTAATGAAAAAGTCCACGAATCATGCTAATTAACACGAAATTGAAAGCCGGATTATTTGTACATAACGATTTTGAAAATGAAATAATTTGTGTTAATTCGTGCAGTTCGTGGATAAAATATCTTTAGAGCCCCGTCTATTACTTTTAGTGGTAATAGAGCGATTAATTGTTTCTGATGAACGTTGCTTCAAAAAGATAAGCAGAGAAAACATTATCTCTCTTCTTCTTGTTTTATGAAAAAAGGAATTTATGTATAAATTGATTTTAGTTCGCCACGGCGAGAGCATTTGGAATTTGGAAAACCGGTTTACCGGTTGGACGGACGTTGATTTGTCGGAAAAAGGGATAGAAGAGGCGCGTAAAGCCGGACAGTCACTGAAAAAATCGGGTATCCGCTTTCAGGTTTCCTATACATCGGTGTTGCGAAGAGCGATTGCTACGCACTTTTACCTTGCCTCGGAAGCCGATTTACTGTGGATTCCCAACACGCAAAGCTGGCGGCTGAATGAACGCCATTATGGTGCTTTGCAGGGATTAAACAAGGCTGAGACAGCGGAAAAATACGGCAATGAGCAGGTTAAAATATGGCGAAGAAGCTTCGATACACCTCCGCCTTTGCTGGACGAAAAAGACGCGCGCCACCCAAGATTTGAAGAAAAATACCATCAGTTAGACCCCGCAATTTTGCCCTTGAGCGAATCGCTGAAGCAGACGATTGACAGAGTGCTTCCTTTTTGGGAAGATACGATTGTACCTTCATTAAAGGATGAAAAAACTGTTTTAGTAACCGCCCACGGCAACAGTCTTCGCGCATTGACCAAACACCTCGAAAAGATAAGCGACCAGGATATTGTCAACCTTGAAATTCCGACCGGCACACCGCAAATCTATGAATTGGATCAAGACCTGAATCCGTTGAAACACTATTATTTATAGAGGAGGTTTTGACGTCGCAAACAGAAAAAAATTATATCTTTATGGCCAAAGTTGAAATTTTATGCTAAGCAAAAACAAAATAAAGCAAATACTGTCCCTCGCCCGGAAAAAAGAGCGAGACGAAACACTGTTATTTGTGGCCGAGGGAAATAAAACAGTAACGGATTTACTGCCGCTGTTTCGTTGTCAGACATTGGTCGTAACAGAAAAATTCAGGGAAACGCTTCCCGGTTTTCAAGCCGAGGAGATTATTATCGCCACAAAAGAAGAGATAAAAAAAGCATCGCAGTTAAATACGCCCCAATCGGCATTAGCCGTTTTTTACCAACAGGAATACACCTTGGATGTTACCTCGCTGAAAGATAAATTATCCATTATGCTGGATACGATTCAGGATCCGGGCAATCTGGGAACAATCATCCGGATTGCCGATTGGTTTGGAATTGAAGAAGTTATCTGTTCCAGCGAAACGGTTGATGTTTATAATCCGAAAACCATTCAAGCTACGATGGGCGCTGTAGGACGTGTACGTGTTCACTATTGCGATTTATGCAATTTGCTTGACGAAATTCCCGGCGTACCTTTATTCGGAACGTTTTTGCAGGGCAAAAATATTTTCTGTGACTATCTTCCTCCCAACGGCATTCTTTTGATGGGAAACGAAGGAAACGGCATTTCTCCTCAATTGGAGTCGCGAGTGACGGAAAAACTGTTCATCCCCAATTTTCCAATTGGCAGGAAAACCTCCGAATCGCTGAATGTTGCTGTGGCTACTGCGATTGCATGTTCGGAGTTTAGAAGAAGAGTATAGCGCATATTTAAGGATAAGCGAGAATAAAAAAATAAAAAATGAAAATATACCTCATTGCCGGCGAACCTTCAGGCGATATATTAGGTTCGCGTCTAATCGCGGCAATACGCAAAAAACATCCCGAATCCCGGTTTTTCGGCATTGGCGGCGAAACAATGAAAGCCGAAGGATTCAACTCACTGTTCAACATCAAAGATCTTTCGGTGATGGGTGTGATGGAAGTTATCCCGAAACTGCCGGTCATTTTGCGTCGCCGGAAGGAAGTGCTGTCCGACATTAAAAAAGTACAGCCGGATGTTATCGTAACGGTCGATAGTTGGGGATTTGTCAATTCAATCCTGAAGAATCTGAAAAAAAGCGGATGCCGGATTCCGAAAGTCCATTATGTCGCCCCGCAAGTTTGGGCATGGAAAAAAGGACGAGCCGGAAAAGCAGCGCAGATTATGGATTATCTGATGACGCTTTTGCCTTATGAACCTCCCTATTTTGAGAAATACGGCTTGGACTCTACCTTTGTGGGACATCCGGTAATTGAGAATACAGCTGACCTCCCTGCGGATATTACTCTTTTGCGCTCACAAGCCGGCATTCCCGAAAATGCGCGGGTACTGTGCGTGTTGCCCGGCAGTCGGCACAGCGAAGTAAGCCGGCTCGCTCCCGTTTTTATCGAAAGCGTCAAGCGGCTGAATAAAGAGATTCCGAATCTGTTTTTGCTGATACCTTCGGTAGATGCGATGAAAGAGGAGATAAACGGGCACTTTAAGAACATTGATGTTCCTTACCGGTTGATTACCGGACAAAAAGCCCGTTACGAAGCCTTTTGCATGAGCGAATTTGCCCTTGCTGCATCGGGAACCGTCTCGCTCGAATTGACGGCTTGCGGCACGCCGCACATCATAGCCTACACGTTCAGTCCTTTGACAAACATGCTTGCCGACATATTTGTTACGGCAAAATATGCCAATCTCATAAACACGCTGGCAGACGATCTTATCATTCCTGAGTTTGTGCTGAGCGACAGTAAACCCGACTTGATTGTACCGGAAGTCCTATCTTTCCTGCAAAATAAGGAGAAGCGCCAAACCCAGGTTTTGAAGGCCAAAGAACAGCTTGCGAAATTAAAACCGGCAGATAAGCTGCCTTCCGGAAAAGCGGCGGAAGTTGTGCTGAATGCGATCCGGAAAGATCTTTAATTACAATGATTATCCGCTATATTACCAATAAAACTCTGCATGCTCCCAATTCGCAGTATTGAATACAAATAACTGCCAATGAAGCAAAGCGATTGGCGGTAAGCGGAATACCCGGTTCTCTACAACACGAAGAGCATACGTGTTCGAAACCTCATTTCTATCTTATTTTACAACAAAACTACCTCAGTAGCGATATGCAAATTTCCCACCAACAACCTCATTACCTGATTATAAATGTTTTTAATTTAACGAGGTAATGAGGTTAGGAAGTCCATTAGATTTACCAAATTAAACAATTCGTGTAATTCGTGGATAAAATGCCTGTCATCAAGATCTGAATTTTACAACCCGTTCCGTTTTTGCACATTATAAAAAATCTTCATCTGATTGCCGAGAATTTTGGTAAATCCTTTTACATCGTCTGCCGACCAGGCTTTGTTTACTTCACCGTATTCGCCGAAATCGGTTTTCATCAAGTCGAAAGGAGTGTCTACGCCGACAAGCGTGTAGCTGTATGGGCGAAGTTTGATAATCACCTGTCCGGTAACATTTTCCTGCGAGTGCTCGAGAAATTTTTCAATGTCGCGCATCACCGGCTCGAGGTATTGCGCCTCGTGGAGGAACATGCCGTACCACGTTCCGAGCTGGTCTTTCCAGTATTGCTGCCACTTGGTCAGCGTATGTTTTTCGAGCATTTTGTGGGCGTTGATAATCAGCAAAGCGGCTGCAGCCTCAAATCCTACGCGACCTTTGATGCCGATGATCGTGTCGCCGATGTGCATATCGCGTCCGATTCCGAAAGCGGAACCCAACTCTTCCACCTTGTTGATTGCAGCAATTTTGTCGTCATACTTCACGCCGTTTACTGCTGCAATTTCGCCTTTTACAAAATCAATCGTGATGATTTCCTCTTCCGTTTTCTGCACCTGTTTCGGATAAGCGTGTTCGGGAAGCGTCTGTTCCGATTTCAGCGTCTCCTTGCCGCCGATAGAAGTTCCCCAAAGTCCGGCGTTAATGGAATATTCCAATTTGGTAAAGTCGGCAACATATCCGTGCTCTTTCAGGTAGTTTATTTCGTAATCACGGGTAAGCACCATATCGCGCGTTGGGGTAAGGATTTTGATATTCGGAGCTAAAATATCGAATGTTAAATCAAAACGAACCTGGTCGTTTCCTGCTCCGGTCGAGCCATGTGCCACGTAATCGGCATTGATTTCCTTGGCATATTCAATGATAGCGATGGCCTGGAAAATGCGCTCCGAACTTACGGAAATAGGATATGTGCCATTGCGCAACACATTTCCGAAAACCATGTATTTGATGCTCTTTTCGTAATATTCGCCGGTTACATCCAGCGTTGCGTGCGATTTTGCCCCCAGCTTGTAGGCGCGTTCTTCGATTGCTTTCAACTCTTCGGCGCTGAAACCGCCCGTGTTCGCAATCGCGGTGTGAACTTCGTAGCCTTTTTCCCTGGCTAAATACATGGCGCAGAATGAGGTATCCAATCCGCCGCTGAATGCTAATAATACTTTTTCTTTCATTGTAATCTATTTATTTCGTTTTTTATTTCTTGAATTATTTTGCAAATTATAATTATCTCCTGCATGTTAAGTTAGGGGTCGTTATCTCCCGATATGGATTCAAGCTTGGTAGAAAACGTTCCCCACCTCCCAAATGTCATTTGGCACAAATATAGGAATGCATCATTATTCAACCGGTTTGAATATATACCGTTCATTATATTCTAACCCGAAATCTTCTAAGATTTTCCTATATTCTTCAATAAATGTTTTCTTTTTGTGATGTTCTTCCTGATTTTCAATATATTTCGCCACCTGGGTAATTTGCGATTTACTATATGAAAAAGCTCCATAGCCTTCTTGCCATGAAAATTTCCCCAAAGCCAGTTTTTCCTTGTTTATCCATTCCGAACTATTTCGTTTCACCTGTTGCATCAATTCAGACAATGATTGTGTGGGGCGAAAACCAAATAAAACATGAACATGGTCGGGCATGCCTCCAATTGATAAAACCTTATGCCCATGATTTTGGATAATGGCAATAATGTATTGATATAATCTATCCTGCCAGTCTGTTTTAATTAATGCCAATCTGTTTTGAACGGCAAAAACCGAATGAATATGGATTTGTGTATATGTGTTAGCCATATATTATTGTTCGTTATAATTCGTTCGCATACCTAACGGCATGCGGGGTGGATGTGGGACATGTTTTTCTACCGGGCTTAAATCCCTGACGGGATTTTGGAGCATTTGATAAGTGTAATTTCTCTTTTTTACCGAAATAAAGGGAGCATTAATAATCATAACTATTTTTTATGCCGTCAGGCATTTTAGCCCGGTAGAAAAAGAATGCCACACCCTACAGTGTGCCGTTAGGTACACAACTTCTATTTTTTCTTCAACCTCCCCAGAATCGCCCCCAAAATCCCGCGTTTCTTTTCCTCTTCCTGCTTCTCTTTTCCGGAATGCGCTTTCGGGTCGTAGAGCATTGCGGTACAGATACAATACCTGCGATTAGTGCGCGCGAGCACATCAAAATTAACACACCCTTCGCAGCCTTTCCAGAAAGCCTCATCATCGGTCAAATCGGCGAATGTGACCGGGACATATCCCAGTTCGGTATTGATTTTCATCACGGCGGCGCCCGAAGTCAAGCCGAATAACTTTGCATCCGGATATTTTTTTCTTGACAGGTCAAAAGAGAATTTTTTGATTTTTTTTGCCAGTCCGTGACCGCGGAATTTATCGGGCACAATCAAGCCCGAATTAGCTACGTATTTCTTGTCGCCCCACGTTTCGATGTAGCAAAAGCCGGCAAACTCATCTCCTGCCAGGGCGATGATGGCTTTTCCCTCTTCCATTTTTTTCTTGACATATTCGGGCGAGCGCTTGGCAATGCCGGTTCCCCGGACTTTTGCCGCCGCTTCTATCGTATCTAAAATAGTGTCAACGTAGCCAAAGTGGCTTTCATTGGCAACCATTATTTTTATTTCCTGCTCCATCCTTATTAAATTAAGAATTAAAAATGAAGAATTATTTTGTTAATTCAGGGATAAATTCCGAAAGATTTTCTATCACTTCTTCGCGCGTAACGTTTTCACGGATTACGGCAATGATCGTATCATCGCCGGCAACGGTTCCAAGAAACACTTCTTTCCCGTTTTCGTCGATTTCGGAAGCCATGCTGCTTGCGTAGCCCGGACGGGTGTGCAGCACGGCAATATTCCCCGAAAAGCCGACGGAACGGAGGATATTTCCGGAAGAAAATACGCTCGTCTTTTCCTCCCGTTCATTTATCTGCGGAGCTAACTGATAAACGTATTCGCCCGATGTATTCGATGTTTTTGCCACTTTGAGGTGCTTCAAGTCGCGCGAGAGGGTAGCTTGTGTAAGCTCATATCCCTTTTCCAGCAACAGTTGAAGCAGCTCTTCCTGACTTCCGACTACCGAACCGGTGATTATCTCTTTAATGGCTGTCAGCCTTTTGGTTTTATTCTTCACGTCAACAGTAATTAACGAATATTTATTCAAAAATAACGCGCAAATATACATCAAAATGAATAAATACGCAAATTTTTGTATAAAAATTACTTTGTTGAACCTGTTTTTTATTTGTACATTTACGGTTTGATTTTTAACCTCAGAAAATACAGTTATGACAAAGGAACAGCTTTTTGAATTGATGAACAGTACTTTGACTTTTCATCTCGCTACGGTTGAAAACGGGGAGCCTCGTGTGCGCGGGATGATGCTATATAAAGCGGACGAAACGGGTATAATTTTTCATACTGGCGGTTTTAAGGATGTTTACAAGCAGATAATCGCCAATCCGAAAGCGCAAATGTGCTTTAATGAGGTTAAAAGCGGCATTCAGGTGCGAGTGCGCGGTGTGCTTGAAGAGGTAATGGATACGGATTTGAAAGACGAAATATCCAATCACCCGACCCGCGCGTTCCTGAAAAAACTGCGCGAAAGCTCCCCGCTTGAGGATTTTTACAACAGTATCCGTGTTTTCAGAATGAAAAACGGAATTGCGAATGTTTGGACTTTTGATACCAATTTTGCACCGAAAGTGGATATACAGCTGTAAACACGAATGGGCGAAAGGGCGGAATAACTTCTCAATGTCTTCATTCGCGCCTTCGCGCTAATATAAAACAATATAAAAATATGAAACAAACAATCCTTATCGCAATTTTTACGTTTTTCGTGTGCTGTTCATTTACACAACATCAATCCATCTTGGCCGATGAATTTGAAAAACGACTTATTGAAGCTAACGGTGAGCAACTCATAGACGTTCGTACACCGCAGGAGTTTGAAAAATACCGGATTACCGGCGCCAAAAACATCAATTTCAGAAGCGCTGATTTCAGGCAGGAAATTGAAAAATTAGATAAAAATAAACCGGTACTTATTTATTGCCTGGCAGGACCTCGCAGTAAATCGGCGCTGGCCGTTTTTCAAAAAGCTGGTTTCAAAACGGTTTATGAGCTTGACGGCGGGATAAATGCCTGGTCGAAAGCCGGAAAATCCATCGACCAGGACCTTTCGGGAAAAGGCGAAATTTCTGCTAAAGAATATGATGCAGTCACATCAGGTAAAGGGTATGTACTGGTCGATTTTTACGCTCCGTGGTGCGCTCCCTGCCGGAAAATGTTGCCGGTAGTTGAGGATTTAGCAAAAACTTATCCCGGCAAATTCAAATTGCTCACGGTTGATTTTGACAAAAACCGCTTGCTTGTCAATGAAAAGCGGGTAAGCAGTGTTCCTTATCTAATCGTTTTTAAAGACGGGAAAAAGACATGGGAAAAATCGGGCGAGGCAAGTAAGGAGGAATTGATGAAAATACTTAAGTTACAATGAATACAAAAAAATTTGAATTAATCGCAAAAACCTTCCAGGGACTGGAAGAGGTATTAGCCAAAGAACTGATTAATCTTGGTGCCGATAAAGTAGAAATACTCCGGAGAGGAGTTGCATTTACCGGAGATTTGGAGATGATGTACAAGGCGAATCTTTATTGCCGCACCGCCTTGCGGATTCTGAAACCCGTTTTCAAGTTTGATGCAAAAGATGCCGGTGAGGTGTACGAAAAAGTAAAGCAATTCGACTGGTCGCTTTACTTGGACCCGTCCAAAACGTTTGCGATTGATGCGGTAGTTTTTTCCGATAGTTTCAAACATTCGCAATTTCTCACTTATAAGGTAAAAGATGCTATAGCCGACCATTTCAGCGAAAAGACGGGCGAAAGACCTTCGGTGCGTATTGTGAATCCCGACGTACAATTAAACATTCATGTTGCACAGGAACATTGCACGCTTTCGATTGACAGTTCGGGCGAGTCGCTGCACAAACGGGGTTACCGCGCCGAACAGACCGACGCACCGCTCAACGAAGTGCTTGCTGCCGGCTTACTGCTCCTCGCTGGCTGGGACGGTAAAACCGATCTGATCGATCCGATGTGCGGTTCGGGAACGATTCTGATTGAAGCGGCAATGATTGCGCTGAATATTGCTCCGGGCATCTACCGTTCCGGATTTGCTTTTGAGAAATGGAGTGATTTTGACCGCGAACTGTTTGACCGGCTGTATAATGACGAGTCGCAGGAACGGGAATTTAACCATAAAATATACGGATCGGATGTTTTACCGAAAGCGATTCGGATTGCCGGGGATAATGTGAAAAGCGCCGGACTAAGCAGGTATATTTCGTTGCAGGTTTCTTCTTTCCAAAGCTTGTCCAATCCGTCAGAAAAAGCATTGATCCTGTTTAATCCGCCTTACGGCGAACGAATCGGCGCACGCGATTTGAGCGAACTGTATGCAATGATCGGCACAAAGCTGAAACACGAATTTGAGGGAATGGATGCTTGGATTATCACCAATCAAAACGAAGCTTCGGAAAAAATCGGTCTTCGTCCAGCTCAAAAAATCAAGTTAATGAACGGTCCGATTGATTGTGAATTCAGGAAATATGAACTTTTCAAGGGGAAACGGAATGATTATGTGAAGGAAAAAGTTGAAAAAAGCAAGTTGAAAAGGCCGAGATTTACATAGAACTACCTTCTTACCAAGCAATTTTGTTTGCTTTTTGTTAAAAAATAACGATTTGAGTAAAAAAAATTAGTTGAAAAATTTGTTCCGCTTGTATTTTTTTACTTATTTTGCCAATCAAATATATTGTGAAAAATGAACTTTAATGCAGATGGAGTATTAGACTCCGGAATACATAAAATGACTTGGGAAGAGTTTTACGACTTCTTTTCTTTTTCTCCTCGAAGAAAAGAGTTACTTGAAGGATTGCAAAAAGTGGTAGTCATTTTACGGGAAATCGGCGCTACACATATTTATGTAGATGGTAGTTTTGTAACAAGTAAAGAGGAACCGGGAGACTGGGACGCGTGCTTTGATTGTTTGTCGGCAAAGGCTGCAAACAGCTTGTTTTGTAAATATCCGTTTACAGACAGAAACGCCCAAAAGGAGTTGTATAAAGGAGAGCTATTCTTTTCTAAACACGAAGCAGACGAATTTGGACATACGTTTCTTGAATATTTTCAGCAACGGAAAGAAAACCATGCAACCAAAAAAGGAATAGTAGAATTAATCAATTAAATAGCATTATTCTATGATACATAATAAGAAACAATTAACCGCTGCCCAAAAAGGAATTGCAATATTAACAGAAAAAATTAAGGCATTAAGCGCTTCAAAAGAGGTGTTTGATAGGATGCAAGTTCATGCATGGAAATGCAGGATTGAAGATTTAACCGGGGACATCGAAGAATTTCAATTTTTGGAAAATGCCTCCGAATTAACATTTTCAAATAAAATAGGTTCTAAAGAAGACCTGTTGAAAGCCGCTATCAGCTTGCGCATTGCTTCGGGTATGACGCAAAAACAATTGGCAGAGGCTATTATGGTACAGGAACAGCAAATTCAACGCTACGAGCAAGACTGTTACCGAACTGCAAGTTTTGAACGGATTGTCCAAATATTACGGGTGTTGAGTAAAGATATTCAGCTGAAAATAGAGCTAAAGAAGGCAAAAATAGTAAGTTTTTCGAGTAGCTTTTCCGAACAGATTGAGCAGGTCCGGAAAACGGTTCAGGAAAGAGGAACGTTTATTGCTTGCTGAAGAAGAATCAAAAGGAAAATGAATGTATGAAACCCCCATGAGCTAATGCTCATTAAATAGAATGAACCAGCCGTCAACGACGAGAGGGAGTTAAAATGAATGCGGGTTCCATACTGATCAGGTGTTAAAAATAAACATTTACATATGAAAACAATAACCTTTTATTCGTATAAAGGCGGCGTGGGGCGAACATTAGCCCTGGTCAACATTGCCAATCGCTTAGCAGAATTCGGGAAGAAAGTCTGCGTGATGGATTTTGACCTGGAAGCGCCCGGATTGATTCATAAGTACAAACAAAACATCGGCGAAGTGCAGCAAGGTTTGGTTGATTACATTTATGAGTTTGCCGTAGAAAAAAAATTGCCCGGATCTATCGGCGAATATGCGAATGAAATCACGAAATATAACTATTCCGGAAAAAACTTAAAGAAAAGAGAAAACAATATCATTTTCATTCCTGCCGGAAATTCGGATAGCAGTGATTATTGGAAAAAACTGTCGCGCATCAGCTGGTGGGACATGTTTTTTAAGGAAGACAGCGAAGGCATTCCTTTCTTTTTGGACTTGAAGGAGAAAATCCAAAAAGAATTTAAGCCAGATTACCTGTTGATTGACAACCGCACTGGCATTACAGATACTTCATCACTCACCATGTCTCTTTTGGCTGACTCGATTGTGCTTCTTGCCGTCAACAACGAAGAAAATATTTGCGGTACACAACACATTATCAAAGCCTTTACAAATGAAGCGAACAACCTGTTGGATATTGACAGAGAAATACATTTTGTATTAACACGCTTACCGCAAATAACCTCACCCGAAGAATGGGTATGGGACGAGGCGATCACCAACCGCATTAAACAAAGGATAGAAGAGGCTTTTCAAGATAGCAACAAAAAGCTGAATAGTTTTAATGTGATTCATTCCAATAATGATATTGCATTGTATGACAGAGTAAATATAGGTTATGATTTTGATAAAAAAGACGAGAAACAGGAATTGACTCCTTCGATTTCATCTGAATATTTATCTCTTTTCGATTCATTGACGGAAAAGGATTTATCGAAAGAAGAAAAAGGAAAGTTTGATAATTTGAAGCGAGGAGAAGTATTATTACAACGTGCCTGGAATAGTTATTACAGAAATGATCCAAGTTTATTAACACAGGTAGATGAAATAAAAAAAATAATACCGCAACTACCTGATATTTATTTATTACAAGGATATTGTGCCTGCGATATAAAAGATTATACAAATGCAATAAAACTATTCAATAAAGCTATTGAGTTAGGTGATATTTCCGGATATGCCTTATACTATCGTGCAGAAGCTTATATGTTTCAAAAAAAATTCCAGGAAGCATTAGACGATTATTCTGAATATCTGTCAAAGGGCTACAAAGAATTTCGTCCGGATGTTTTAGTACGCATAATGTTAATAAAGGAACAGTTAGGCGTTGAGCGGATGCAACTCATCTCGGAATGCAAAGAATTAATTAAAAAATATCCTGATAATTCCACATTCTACAATTTTATAAGTTATTTGTATCGTAATGAAAAAGAATATGATTTAGCATTGAAAAATATTTATAAAGCGATAGAGTTGGATACCGGTAATGGACATAACTATAAGATTCTAGCCGAAATAAATTTTTGTATGAACGATAAATTGACGTTTTATAGAAATTTCGATGAAGCATTAAACAGAGGATTTAATATAGAAAGTATATTAACCAATGCAGAAGATACCAAAAACATTTACAAACAAGCCATCAACGATCCCGAATTTATCCGCATTCTAAAAAAATACAACAAAGTCTATTTCATCGAACTTTTACAAAAGGATACAGAGTGAAATATTATAAATACATCGAACACACTCAAAGTCTCTGCCCAATATGTAAGAAGAAGATAGACGGTAAAATTATCGAAAAGGAGGGTTCTGTTTTTGTCTGGAAATATTGTCCGGAACACGGGGAATTTTGCCATATTCTGGAAGAAAATGCAGCCTATTTTCATCAACGCCGCCTGTTTGAAAAACCGGGCAACACTTTTGCCAATCAAACGCAACGGGGGAGAGGTTGCCCGTTCGATTGCGGTCTTTGTCCCGAACACGAGCAGCATACTTGTATCGGACTAATTGAGGTAACTTCGAAATGTAACCTGCGCTGCCCGGTTTGTTTTGCCGATAGCGGGAAAGATGATTTTTTGCCGCTTGACCGGTTTGAGCAAATGGTTGACTTTTTTGTGGAATCGGAAGGCGGAAAGTGCGATATTTTACAAATCAGTGGCGGCGAACCGGCGTTACATCCTGATATTCTTCCGATGATCGAATTGGCTCGCTCAAAAAATATTGATTATGTGATGCTTAATACAAATGGGTTGCGCATTGCCGAAGACAGGGATTTTGTTGAGCAGCTAAGCCGTTATAAAGGCGGATTTGAAGTTTACCTGCAATTGGACGGATTGGACGATAAAATTCACACTTATTTCAGAGGAAAGCCACTGGCGGAAATCAAACAAAAAGCGTTGGATAATTTAAACGCTTGCCATATTCCCGTAACATTGGTAACGACTTTGGAACGAGGCGTCAATGAGCATGCGGTCGGGAGAATTATCGAATTGGGATTAACAACGAGATGTATCCGGGGCATTAATATCCAACCGGTTGCCTATTTCGGACGTTTGCCGGAAGTAATGCCTGAAAATCGCCTGACCATCACTTCGGTCATAAAAGAAATTGCCGGACAATGCTCTCCGATAATCCGCGAAAGCGATTTTATTCCGTTGCCCTGTAACCCCGACCGAGTCGCAATTACCTATTTTTATCGTAAAAAGGATAACACTTTTGTTCCCCTGACGCGCGATATGAATGTGCAAAAATATTTACCGTTTATCAAAAATACGTTTAAATTCGATCCCGATGATTTTCTGAAAGAGATGGCCACACATCTTTCGTCTAAGAACTGTTGCAATGCAATGGGATTTTTTAAAGATTTAACAAAATATATTCCAATCAGTTACGCATTCAAAAGCGAGGAGGAAAAGATTAATTACGTAACCGACAATACATTTCGCATCAGCATCACTTCTTTCGTAGATGCATATAATTTTGACATTAAGTCGGCGCAAAAAGAATGTGTACATGTGATTACGCCCGATTTGAAGAAAATACCGTTCTCCATGTATAATCTTTTGCACAGGAAATGAATTATTTACAACAGTATTTTCCGCATTTGAACACCGAGGAATACAGCGCTTTTTTTCTCTGTGCCAACGTAATAATCGCGATTTGCGTAACAATTGTCGTGTTTTCCGTTATCATTGATTTCATCAAATACCACCAGCCCGGGCAGCACAAAAAGAAAACACGCAGTGGGGTGGAAACGGGGACGATGTTCCTGTACTTTTTTTTCTATTACATCCTTTTGCGCGTTCGGTTCGGACGGATAAACTTTTCATCGCCTGTCTTAGCCGATGTGCTTATTTTTGCCGGCATAATTTTAGTTGTTTCAGGTTCCTGGGTCAATGTGTCGGGACGTTTAGCGTTAAAACAAAACTGGGCAAATCAGGTAACGATTTATCATCATCAGCAATTTATCTCCCACGGAGCTTACAAATGGGTCAGGCATCCGCTGTATGCCTCGCTGATTTGGATGTTTTGCGGAGCTGCGATGGTTTACGGAAGCTGGCTTGCTTTTTTGTCCGTATTTGCCGTTTTTGTCCCAATGATGATTTACCGGGCAAAACAGGAAGAAAAATTATTACGTGAAGAGTTTTCAGAATATGCTGATTACCAAATAAAAACAGGAATGTTATTCCCTAAATTTTTTAAGTTATGACGAGTTACAAACCGGTTTCAATTCCCAAAGGAGCTTTTATTTTTTGCCGGTATGGCATTGCCGCATTGGTATGGATTTCGTTTTTCCTGCAGTCAAAGTCGGTATTGATTTTTGTCTGCCTGATTTTCCTTTTGTCTGTCATCCTGAAAATCAAACGGGCGCCGATGATTTGGTTCTATTCCGTTACTTTTGACAAAATAAAAAAGTCGGCAGATGTGCTGGTTGATGAAAATGCCATGCGCTTTGCCCATACGTTGGGATTTTTACTTTCGGCCGGCTGCTTGTCGGCTGTCACTTTAATCCATTGCAGCGGCGCGTGGTATGCGGTGTTGGCATTTGCTTTGCTGAAAACGGTTTCGGCAGTGGGGTTTTGTCCCGCCTCGAAACTGTATGACTGCATGCTGAACGGAAACTGTTGCGTAAAAAGAAGAAAAAATGGAACATATCCGTCTTGCCAATGAGGCCTGGGGAATAAAGCCTGTCTTATTCCATATCGGTTCGTTTGAATTGACTGCCTACACTTTTTTTGTTGTTATGGGTATGGGTGTGGGAATACTGGTCTATTTCATTGAAGCAAAAAAAGTGCGGCAGGTAAACGAAAGCTCTTTTTTGATCGTTGCCGGGGCATTCATCGGCTCTACCATTGGAGCTAAGCTGCTCGAATTTTTACTGAATATCGACCGTTTTCATTCAGGAAACGATTTGCTGCTGTTTTTGATTTCGGGAAGGACAATTGTCGGCGGATTGATTGGCGGAACGTTCGGTGTTTGGATCACCAAAAGATTGACGGGCATAAAAGCCAAACGGGGCAATCTGTTTGCGCCTGCTATTGCAATCGGCGTGGCGGTCGGGCGTCTGGGCTGTTTTTTCAACGGCTGCTGTTACGGAAAGCCAACTGCGCTGCCCTGGGCAGTCGATCCCGGCGATGAAATAATGCGTCATCCTACACCGGTTTACGAATCGGCATTTATGCTGCTGATGTTTTTTGTATTGAAATTCGGATTCACGAAGCGAGAAGTCAAGCCGGGATTTTTGTTTAATTTTTTAATGCTTGCCTATTTTATTTTCCGGTTTCTTGTCGAATTTATCCGCGAAGAGCGTGTAGCCTTTTCCCATCTTACTTATTTCCAACTTATTTCTATCTTTGTAATAATTTATCTCCTGCTTGCCGATAAACAGTTAGTTTTGCGACAGCTTTTTTTGAAGCAGAAAAGTAAAAAACAAAAAGGTTATGAATGAAAACAATCAGGAAGACAGCGTAAAAAACAATAAAAATCGACCGCATGATTTTTTAAAAGGATTGGGGCTTGGTTTTTTAATTCCCATTGCCGGAATCTTTCTTGGCATCATTGCCGGAGCCGTTTCTCGTGCCATTGCCGGCGACGAGGACCGGGGTGTAACAATAGCGACTGTCGTTACGATTTTATTTTATATCGGAGCCATCATCGCTTCTGCGTGTAAGGGAAGAACAAGATTTGCGCTCGGATTAATCACATTTATTTTGATTCCCGTTGCCGTATTTGGCGGATGTTTGGTGATGTTGAGTAACACAAGCTTCAGATAACCTTCAGATTCGGGTTGTAAAAATTCGGAATTACGGCAAAATATGCTTTGATATATAAAAAATATATACTACTTTTGCCGGAGTTTTTTGCGCAATCTCTTATAGAACGTTCGGAGTCTGTAATATTGCGTGATTGTTAATCAAAAATAAAAATAAAAATGGACTTAATTAAAGTTGCAGAACAGGCGTTCGCGATTGAGAAGAATTATCCAAAATTCAAAAGTGGAGATACGGTAACGATTGCCTACAAAATCAAAGAAGGTAACAAAGAGCGTATCCAGCAATTTAGAGGCGATGTAATCCGCATCAGCGGTCATCAGGAGAAAAAAAGGTTTACTGTCCGTAAAATTTCGGGAGGAATTGGCGTAGAGAGAATTTTTCCTATGGAATCTCCTTTTATTGACAGTATCACACTGAATAAAACAGGTAAAGTACGCAGAGCTAAATTGTACTATTTGCGCAGCCTTACCGGTAAAAAAGCAAGAATCAAGGAAAAAAGAGTTTAATACATTCTTTAAGAAAATTAAAAAGAGAAGTTCGAAGGGATTTCTCTTTTTTTATAAATGCGCATTGCCCATATTATCGGTTATTCAATAACATACATGCGTTATTAACAGGTGGATCCGGAAAATAATGTGGGCAGTTTTGCATAATAACACAAAGAGTTTTATCTTTGTGACAAACATTCAAAATGAGATAACGCCTTGGAATTGCGTGTGTGAAGCGGGTTTCGAATTGAAAAAAATATCCAGCAAACAATACAGTTAAAATCAGTATTAACAAAATAAAAAAATGGAAAATATCAAATTAAACATTGAAAAAGCATTCTCTTTCGTATCTAAAGAGAGCGTGTATGCGTATGAGCCGAAAGTGAGAGCGTGCATGGAAATGCTTCACAAAGGAACGGGGAAAGGAAATGATTTTCTCGGCTGGTTAAACTTGCCTTCTTCGACTACGGAAGAATTTATGAACGAAATTATTGCCGTTGCCAACGATTTGAGAAGTCGTTGCGAAGTGGTGGTGGTTGCCGGAATCGGAGGCAGCTATTTGGGCGCCCGCGCGGTAATTGACGCTTTGGCAAACAGTTTCTCGTGGTTGCAACCAAGCAAAAATCCGGTAATCGTTTACGCCGGAAATAACATCGGTGAGGATTATCTGGCTGAATTGACCGCCTATTTGAAAGGAAAACAATTCGGTATTATCAATATTTCCAAATCGGGAACGACTACCGAAACAGCGTTGGCTTTCCGTATTTTGAAAACTCAACTGGAAGAGCAAGTCGGAAAAGAGGAAGCGCAAAAACGAATTGTAGCAGTTACCGACGCGGCAAAAGGCGCACTTCGCACACTGGCAACACAGGAGGGTTACAAGACTTTCGTGATTCCGGACAATGTAGGCGGACGTTTTTCCGTATTGACCCCGGTTGGATTATTGCCGATAGCGGTTGCCGGTTTTGACATTAAAAAATTAATAGCAGGCGCACAGAAAATGGAATCGGTTTGCGGCGAAGGAACTGCTTTTACCGAAAATCCGGCTGCTGTTTACGCTGCCGTGCGTAACGAATTGTATGCAAAGGGAAAGAAAATCGAAATATTAGTTAACTACAACCCGAAACTGCATTACATCGGCGAATGGTGGAAACAGCTTTACGGCGAGAGCGAAGGAAAAGACCTGAAAGGAATTTTCCCGGCTGCAGTCGATTTTTCTACTGATTTACATTCAATGGGGCAATGGATTCAAGAGGGTGAACGTACTATTTTTGAAACCGTTATCTCCATAAAAACGCCTAACCTGAAAATGGAAGTGCCTTTGGATAAAGATAACCTGGACGGATTAAATTTCCTTGCCGGCAAGCGCGTGGATGAAGTGAATAAAATGGCGGAATTAGGTACGCAAATCGCCCACGTGGACGGACAAGTACCAAACCTGCACATTGAAATGCCGCTGTTGAACGAATATTACATCGGTCAGCTATTCTATTTCTTTGAAAAGGCTTGTGGCATCAGCGGTTACCTGTTGGGCGTAAATCCTTTCGATCAGCCGGGTGTAGAGGCATACAAAAAGAATATGTTTGCCCTTCTCGAAAAACCGGGATACGAAAAAGAGACAGAAGCGATTAAGGCGCGCTTGTAATTGATTTTTTAACCGCGATGAACACTATGTTTTTACGCGATGAACGCAACGTTAAGGTTATTTGCGTCCTGCGTAAAACATAGTGTTCATCGCGGTTTTGACTTTTCTTCAAAAACAAAAATGAAGCGCTTTTATATTAAACAGGGAACTTCCGACAAGTTATTACTTATTTTTTCGGGCTGGGCATCGGACGAAAGGCTTTTTTCGAGGTTTTCGGGTGCAGAGCAGGATGTTTGTGTCTTTTCCGATTACCGGACGTTGGAATGCAATGTAAAGATATTTCAAACATATAAGGAAATTGAGGTCATTGCCTGGTCGCTGGGCGTTTTTGTGGCAAACTGTGTGCTGCTCAATTCCGGCCTGCCGGTTACAAAAGCCCTTGCAATAAACGGAACTCTTTATCCATGCGACGATGAGAAAGGGATTCCTGCTGCGATTTACGATGGAACAGAAAAAAATCTAACGGAAGAAAATTTATGGAAATTTTACAGGAGAATGTGCAGAAATGCGAAAAGCGCTGAAAAATTCCGGATATTCACCTTCTCCTTTTCCATACCTGAATTGCAGGAGGCGCTGCAAAATATCCGGGTAATTCAAGAAAGCGAACCGCAATTTTCCGGCAAAACTATTTTCACGGAAGTGATTATCGGATTGTCCGACCGGATTTTTCCACCTGATAATCAAAAACGTGCATGGGAAAATTTTCCGGATGTCAAACTTGTGGAAATCGCGCATTATGATGAAGAAATATGGGGAAATTATGCCCGGGAGTGAGACGTTGTACCGGTGCTGTTGATTGTAGTGTACTATTTCCGGCTTTCCATATATTTTGCAATCCTGAAAGATAATGGTATATTTGTGATTACAACTTGGAAAATATATAAACAGATAACGAAGTAGAATTATTTGATTTAACAAAATAGCGAATGATGAACAGGATAATCTGCATGCTGGTTTTTTCGCTTTTTCCGTTTTTGCTTTTCGGACAAGCCTCCAAGGCTTCGAGCAAAGAGATAAAAGCGTACGAAAATGCCGTTATTATGGTTAATGAAGGGAAATACAAAGAAGCGCTTCCGATATTAAATACATTGGTACGCGAAAATAAGAACTTTGTAGATGCCTCCTGGACGCTTGCCGAATTGTATGGTAAAATGCGCAATGAACCGCGACAGATTTCCACCCTGCAAAATGTGGCGAAACCCAAAATACCCCGCTATTATAACTCTTTGATGCGCCTTGCGGCGGCCTATCACGGAATGTGTAATTACGAAGAGGCAATCAAGACATACGAGTTAATTCCTTCTTCGGAGAGTACTTTTTACCGGATTGCACAACAGGAAATTCAACAGGCAAAAAATGCGATTGAGTTACGGGGAAAGCCGGTGCCGTTCAACATCCGGAATATGGGGAAAAATATCAATACCGAATATGATGATTACTGGCCCAGTATCACGGCAGACGAAAGTTTGTTTTCAACTACGATAAAAGTAGGAAAGCTGGAAGGTCAATCGGATTTCGGACGCGGGGTGCACGAGGATATTTTTATCAGTAAGAAGGAGGACGGAGAATGGACGCCTACCCAAAATGCCGGTACGGCGCTCAACACAATGGGAAATGAAGGGGCTCAAAGTTTCTCGCTCGACGGTCGTTACCTCTTTTTTGTGGCTTGCGACCGGCATACGGGCTTGGGCGGCTGCGATATTTACTATTCGATCCGGATGGGCGATTTGTGGTCGGAAGCGATCAATCCGGGTGCACCGCTAAATTCGAGGCATTGGGAAACGTATCCGAGTTTTAGTCCGACAGGCGACGAAATCTATTTCGCCAGCAACCGACCGGGTGGCACCGGAAAATCGGATATTTGGAAAAGTAAAGTAACGATTCAGGAAAATGGGATGCTGAAATTTTCGGAGCCGGTCAACCTTGGTTCCGCGATTAATACGCCGGAAGATGAACTTTCGCCCTTTATTCACGCCGACAATCATACGCTGTATTACTCCTCGAAAGGGCTGACCGGAATGGGAGGATACGATGTTTTTGTCAGCTACAAAGACAGTCTTGGAAAATGGAGCAAGGGTAAAAACATCGGTTATCCGCTGAATACCTGTAAGGATGAGATCGGATTCGTGGTTAATGCGTATGGCGACAAGGCATATTTTTCGTCCGACGGACAGGAAAAAAACGGACAGGGAAGAGATATCTACGAGATAAAACTTGAAGGTGGAAATTATCGTCCTATCAAGAAAATGAAATACGCTCGGGGAAAAATCGTAGATGTGGAGACAATGGAACCGATACAGGCGCAAATTGACGTGTTCAGCATCAAAAGCAACGAAACGGTTTTCCGTTCGGTGTCCGACAGGAAAACCGGCGATTTTGTGGTCTGTGCGCCCGAAGATGAAGACATTGGCGTAAACGTAAACAAAAAAGGGTATATGCTTTATTCCGAAAACTTCACACCCGACAATCCGGTTCAATTTGACCTCAAAACCGGAATTCCATTGGATAAAATTGAAATCGGGAAAAGTGTCATCCTGAAAAATATCTTTTTCGATTTTGATGAGTTTACGTTGAAAAAGGAATCGTACCTGGAGTTGGACAGGCTTGTTGCTTTTATGAAGCTGAACCCGAAAGTCAGGATCCGCCTTGACGGGCATACGGACATAAAGGGAACACAGGAGTATAATATGACTCTCTCCGTAAATCGCGCCAAGGCGGCATACAACTATCTTATTTCGAAAGGGATCCTGAAAAGCAGACTCGAATATAAGGGCTACGGAAAGAATGTCCCGATTGCCGATAACAGCACCGCTGCCGGACGGACATTGAACCGGCGCACGGAGATTGTTATTATTGCGAAGTAGCGGTACAATAGAAAAACAGATTGGGGCTGTTTCAAAAGAACGCTGATGACGCAGATAACACGGGTTTTCACAGATAATAAATAAATAGGAATTTTATATGTAACTAATTATAAGTGATATAAAACCCGGTGTTCATCCGTGTTATCCGCTTCATCAGCGTTCAAAAAGACTTGTGAGACAGCCACCCGGCATAACTTAACCGAATGTCATTAAACAAAAATATTCACATTAAACAAGACATCCATGATTTCTTTATTCAAAAAGTATCAACTGCTCGGATTAATAATCCTGGCGATAAATGTATTTCCACTTGCTGCTTTTTCACAAGCAAAAAAACAGGTAAAATCCCAAAGCGCTGCTTCGAGTTCAAATACGAACGTTGCAGCGTCCGACAAAGGTGTTGTCATTAACGGAGTACGTTGGGCTACATGCAATGTGGATGCGTTCGGAAAATTCACAGCCAGCCCCGAAGATATGGGGAAGATTTACCAGTGGAACCGTAAAAAATCGTGGGAAATGACCGGAAAAATAACCGGATGGGGTGGCAGTTCCCAAAAGGGAAATAACTGGACAAAGGCGAATGATCCAAGTCCTGCCGGCTGGCGCGTACCGACGTACGAAGAGATTTATAAATTACTTGATACAAAAAAGGTAACCACTAAATGGACAACCCAAAACGGAGTAAAAGGTCGTAAGTTTACCGATAGAAAAACGGGGAAATCTATTTTCCTGCCAGCAGCCGGTTGTCGGAACTTCAAAAACGGCATGTTTGAAGGCGCCGGTTCCCAAGGTTACTATTGGGCGAGTAACAAGCCGAAAGGCAACAACGCATACTCGACGCATTTCAGTGAAAAATTTGCACAAAAAAACCTTAATCCCTGCAATTACGGTTTTTTCATTCGTCCGGTTGCGGTAGAATAAACAGATTGAAAAGGAAAAAGAATGAGGCTGTCTCAAAAGTCTTTTTGAACGCAGATGACACAGATAACTCGGATAAATACGGATTTTTATATCATTGATAATTAGTTACATATAATATTCCTATTCGTTTGTTATCTGTGAAGCCCCGTGTTATCTGCGTCATCCGCATTCTTTTGAGACAGCCCCATTCTTTTAAAATTACTTTATTTCCAATTCCGATCCTAATACTACTTCAAAATCTTTACTGATAGTTGTTTCATTAGCAGCGTCAAGGATTAATTTGACGTTGTTTCGAACGGTAACGTTTTGGACATGGATATCGCTGCAACTTGTAACAGTTCTGTTGACGGTTATTGTTTCATTGGTTAAATTAACCGGCAGACATTGTCTGTGTGGAATCACCGTTAGCGAGGGATCTCCAAATATATGCCAATGTCTAAATTCTTGAATTCCGAAAGAGCTTATCATTCCTAAACAAGCATTATAACATAATGCTCCAAAAGTAGTATTGGAATTAGAGGTAAGCAATGAAATAAAATCATCTTGCGCATACATTGGGGGGGTCCAAGCTTGATTAACAGATGAACCGTAAAATGCAACCGCTCCAATGGGATTTCCCGTACTGTTATTTGATCTCAACCAGGTTTCGGCAAAACAAGTGTAACCTGTAAAATTCCCGTTTTGACAAGCTACGGAAAAAACGAAAGGAAGTTTATTGTTATTGGTTAACGCACTTACATTTGAGTTGGTAAAATTACTTGTAACCCAACGGTCGTAATCGCCATGTCCTGTGTAACTTATAATTGAAGCGCCGTTATTGACCGCAGCGCTAACCATCGCAGCAAATGGATTTCCCGAAACATCCTGACCTCCCTGGCTTCCTTCATATAATTCGTCAACGCCGGTATAATGGTAATTTAATAATTTTGTCCTTATGTTCCTGGCGTGTTGATAATCATACTCATTATTATGTCCGGGACCTTCGGCACTGGCAATGCCAATGCCTTTGTGAAACCAACTCTGTTCCGTCATATTGTCATATGCGATTGAACGGGAAATCATTGTTGCCAGATGTGCATTTGTTTCGGCAGAAAAACGGCCTACAATTATGTCGGGATAATTGTCATTTCCAACTATCAACGAATAGGAAGGATCAGAACCTGCCGAATTAACAAGCATAGAAGGAACTTGTGCATGATCTCCTGCTAATAATACAAAAGTCAGGGTATTGTCGTTATTATAACTGTTTTTTATATAGTTATGTATCTGTGTAGAAGTGGTGCCGATATTGGACATTTTCACAACCTGGGTTGGTATTCCTGTATTATTCTTATGAGTAGCATAACCGAGTATGTCATTATAAAAACTGTCATGCGTTATAATCAGCATTTTACCGTTATCAGTAATTCCATTTCTTGTATTTCCGGCACTGTTTGCATTGGATTGAGCATCATAATTGATAAAATGATTTCTGAAAATAGGTTCAAAATATTGATTTTTTTCTTCAGAAATACGAGCTAAAGCATTTTTATTATTTGCACCCTCAAATGATATTTCAATAGTCAATTTAGTATATATTCTGAGGGTTTGAGTTACGGGGTTATATGCAAAAGGATATATTGAAACCGTATTTCCCCTTGTATTTCTCATCAAATACGGCTCTCCAAAATCAAATCTGTTTTCCGGATAAAATTCATTTTTGGAATATACTTCGCCAAATGTATATGGCACATCTTTCGGATTTATTTTCCTTAATAAAATTCCTTTTGAGGGAATTACAGGTAATTGTATATCCTTGTATTCACTTTTAAGTGTTTTTCCCGTGATGCCTGAAGTCGGAGGAATAGAAATATCTCTAACTATTTTCGGAAGTTCCGGATACCCTTTTTCGTGGATAAAGCTTTCCCGTTTTAATGAAATTTTATAATACTCTTTTTCATCAATCAATTCAGCGTTTCTATCGAAGTCATTTATATCAATCTCTATGGTTAGTCCGTTTGGAGTGACTGACAGAACATTTACAAAATTATTCTTTGTGGCCGGTACGTTTTGTCCCCAGAGAACAATGACATTATGGATAATAAATATACCCAATAATAAAATTCTATTTTTCATCATCTTACCTCCTTAAATTCTATCTTGTCAAAATCATCTGTTTTGTATCTACCGGCTTGCCGTCGCAAATCAATGTGTAGAAATAAATGCCTGCCTGCAGGGCGGTAGCCTGTAGTACGGTTACGCCGCTTCCTCGCTCGGAAATAGAAATATTTCTTTGCTGGATCCCGTTTACATCGTAGATATAGATATTGGCGCTGCCCACTGTTTCAGGAATAAAATAACCGATTTCGGTTGCCCGGTTAAACGGATTCGGCGTGTTTTGCAGCAGCATCGGGATGGATTCTATTCCGTTTTCTTCAAACGCTTTTTTATCAATGGATTTGATTCCCATCAGTTTTACTAATTGCTTGATTTGCTCGCGCTGTTCATCCATTTGAATTTGTTGTTTTTCAATCCGAATCTGTTTTTCTTCGATTTCCGACCGCTGGTCTTTCAGGGCTTCGATAATAACAGGAATCAATCCGATGTAATTAACAGAATAATAACCGGCTGAATCCTGATTGACTAAATCGGGAAAAATCTCTTTTAATTCCTGAGCTAAATAACCGTATTCCGAAAATTCGACTACCTCTTTTTCTTGCGCTTTTCCGGTTGCTGACAGGGAATCTTTTTCTTCCTCAATAGGAGGAAGTACTTTTTTATACGATTTTCCCTGTAATAGATAAAGCTTCTCTTTTTCATCTGACAACGGTTTTATGGCGGTTTTCAGACGTTCGTCGGAAGAAATTACCACAGAACCGTTAACGGCAATATTTCCGGCAACATCCAATAATCCTCCTGTTGGTTCTTTACCTATACCTACGCTGCCATTCATCACGACAAATTTACCACCGGTAAAATAGCCGGAATAACGCTTAGCCGAAGCCCCACCGGAAACGGTAGAATAGATACCATATACTGAATGATTTTCAGGATGATTTGTACCCGTAGCGCCGGTAGATGAAAGATAAGCGCCATAAACAGTGCTGCCATAACTAAAGGTAGAAGTGTTATTTGCATATAATCCGTAGATGCTTCCCGAATAACCGCCATTGCCTGCTATATTATTGACGTAGTATCCGTAAGTGCTAGATGAATAGCCACTTACATTATTATTTGTATAGACCCCATAAGTTGAATTAGCATACTTTGTATTTTGATTGTCTATAAAAATGCCATAAAAAGGAGCGCTGCCGGGATTACTTCCATTCATTAGCCTGTTTTTAAAATAAGCGCCATATAATGGATTATTCAAATTGCCGTTGGAATTCTCAACTGTAGAATGTAATCCGAAAAGAGTATCCGTAGCAGCTTTTGAGTTCTTCAAAAGCAATTTAGCTTTTGAATTAGGCGTTCCGCCTATTCCGACATTGCCGGCGTTGTCAACGTTTATCTGTGTAAAAGCGATATGAGTAATACATAGTGTAACGAGGAAAAAAAAGGTCTTTTTCATGATTGTATTTTTTAAAAATTAATAATTATCATTTTCAATCGAACGGCTAAAATTTTTATCTTGTCAAAATCATCTGTTTTGTATCTACCGGCTTGCCGTCGCAAATCAATGTATAGAAATAAATGCCTGCCTGCAACTCAGTAGCCTGTAATAAGGTTACTCCATTTCCCCGCTCGGCAACGGAAATGTTTTTTTGTTGAAGACCGTTTATATCGTAAATGTAGATATCGGCGTTGCCCACCGTTTCGGGAATAAAGTAACCGATTTCAGTCGTTTTGTTAAACGGATTCGGCGTGTTTTGCAGCAGCATCGGGATGGATTCTATGCCGTTTGCTTCAAAGGCTTTCCTGTCAATGGATTTTATGTCGGCCAGCTTTACTAATTGCTTGATTTGCTCGCGTTGTTTTTCAATTTCCGATCGCTGTTCTTTCAATGCTTCGACAATAACCGGTATTAATCCGATGTAATTAACGGAATAGTAGCCTGCTGAATCCTGGCTTACCAAATCGGGAAAAATCTCTTTTAATTCCTGGGCTAAATAACCGTATTCCGGATTTTCATCAATTTTTTCGTTTCTTCCGGCTTTCTCTGCAACGGACAGGGAGTCTTTCAACCCGGAAGGAAGCGGTGCTTTTTTGTACGATTTTCCTTGCAGTAGATAAAGCTTGTCCTTTTCGTCGGTTAGCGGTTTTATGTCGCTTTTCAGGCGTTCATCGGAAGAATATAACGTTGAGCCTACTCTGATTGTGCCGTTGACATCTAACAGGTAAGCGGGATTGTCTCTGCCTATACCCACATTCCCGTTCATCACAATAAATTTTCCGCCGGAAAAATAACCGGAATAACGATAACTTGCACTTCCGCCTGAAACAGTTGTGTAAATGCCGTATATACTTCCACTTGAGCTACCGATGTTTGCCGAATAAATTCCATATACATTTCCCGAATAACTATTTGTATTGTTGTTTAAATAGATGCCATACAAACTCCCCGAATAGCTATGATTGGAAATGTTATCTGCGTAAAAACCATATATGCTGCCGCCATAACCGCTTGCGGTGTTTTTTGCATAATACCCGTACGTGTCATTCGAATACCCTCCTATATTATTATTTGTATAGACACCATAGTTTGTACTTATGTATGCAGTATTCGCATTGTCCAAATAAGTTCCATAAAGGATGCCGCCTGTTTTGGGATATAATTCTCTCAGTTTATTTGTTGAACGTAACCCGAAGGCAGTATCGGAAGCCAATTCATTATACAAAAGCAATTTAGCTTTCGTGCTGGGCGTGACGCCGATTCCTGCATTGCCGACATTGTTTACTTTCAGTTGCGCAAATCCCATATGCGCAAGACATAATGTGATAAATAGAAAAAAAATCTTTTTCATAAAATATATTATTAGTTAAAAATAGTGTAATTACAATGATTAATTTCAATAAAAAAGGGGCTGTCTCAAAAGAACGCGGATGACGCAGATAACACGGATCTTCACAGATAACAAACGAACAGGAATTTTATATATAACTAATTATCAACGATATAAAAATCAGTGTTCATCTGTGTTATCTGTGTTATCTGCGTTCAAAAAGACTTTTGAGACAGCCTCTTTTTTATAAAGGAGAAATACGGATTAGATTTTACTGCTTTATATTTCTTCCCGGGTCAATCGCATATTGATGCGATTATTTTTTTAGTTATTCGTCTTAAAATTTGTGTTTTCCGTAATGTGCCGGCAGGAACTTACCGAGTATCACGTTTTTTTCTGAAATGCCGGAAAATACCTTTTGCCTGTTTGTATATTTCAATACCTACTATTATCTTTTTCCACCAGTCGAGCCCCGATATTAGCTTTTCTTTCGTATAGATATACTTGTAATAATCAGCATGTAACTTTGCCTTGACATAGAGCAGTTGCTCTTTTTTGAATTCTTTCTGCTCTTTTAATTGCGAATATGATTTAATATGCATAAACAGTCCTCCTTATTTCATCAATTTACTTATTAAACGTGCCATAGGCGAAAAGAAAAGAGCTTTCCGGAACAGGATAATCAAAACGATGATCAACAGATTGATGCCGGATACAATAAATAATGCCGGAGCGAAATCTCCCAGCATTTCTTCGAACACAAATACCAGCGCAACCGAAAGATAGGCAAATGCAAAAAAGAAAGCGCTCAAACAGATAAATACAATGATTATAAAAGAGACGATGAGCGACAGTTTTTCAATTGCGTTTAATTTCCAGTATTCTTTTTGGATTGCGGCAAATTCCGTAAAATCGGAAATAATGTTTTCTATTATATTTTTTGAATTTACTCTCATATTCGTAATTGTTGTATGACTGTCTGAAAAGATATTTATCCACGAATTACACGAATTAATACTAAATTAATTATCTGTAACTTACGTATTTGTAAATTAAACAATTCGCGTAATTCGTGGACTTTTCAGGCAACCTCGATTTCCCTTAAGAATGTTTTTAGTGGTTTGTCAAAATCTCAACAACCTCTTCCGGATCATAATCAATCCCTTTCGATTTTAAGAAATCCTGAATTTGATCCTGTAACTCATCCTTTTTGTCTTTTGCAAGACGCACCAAGCGCTCGCGCGTTTTCGACCCTTTTTCGGGTGCGAACAACATACCGGCTGCAACTCCTATGGCAACCCCACCACACAAAGCGAGTAAAATGTTCAATTTATTCATATTGTTATTTTTTAGATTGAAGATAAACGTTATCTCTTATTTGAAATAACACATCCGGAAGTATTTTTGTTTGTATTTTTATGAAAAAAATAGTTAATTTAAAAAATAAATTAACGAAAAGTAAAAATGCCTTCCCGGCATTGCCTTGAACGGTGTATTTTGATAGTCGGTATCAAACAGATTGTTTAGATTTAATGATGTTTTCAAGCCGTGTTTTCCGAAAGTAAAGAGGTAATCAGCTGTTAAGTTGGCAGTAAAGTAGGCATCCATTACGTCGAAAACATTGGCGGTAGTACGTTTTCCGGTATAGCTTCCCTGAACGGAAAGAGAGAATTGACGGATTTGCGACCTGAAGACGGCAGAAAAAGTATGTTCCGGTAATAACGGCATCTGCTTTCCCTGAAACGGGCGCATCTCCTGGAATCCCTTTTTTACCTCAGCATGTGTGTAGGCGTAATTGAGCGATAAAAAATGCCCGGAATGAGGTAAAGTAACCGTTTGTTTGCAATTCAATTCAAGTCCGCGGGTTTCTACGCGGTCAATATTTTGCGGTTTCCACAGGTTTCCGTATGGCATCCACATAATCCAGTTGGAAACATCGTTGCGATAGGCGGTTGCATCTAATGAAAACTGATACCGGGAACGGGTAAAAGAATAATGTCCGCCGGCTTCCACATTAAAACCGTCTTCCGGTTTCAAATAACGGTTGTCCGTTTCGCCCCAATAGCGATCATTCAATGTCGGTACTTTGAAGTTACGCGAAATATTCGCACGTAAAATCAGTTGGTCACGCGAATTGTCGATTATCCTAACCGAACTTCCCAGTGAAGGAGTGAACGGCGCTTTCGTTCCCGAAACAAATCCTTGCCTGAAATTACAGGTAAGGTCCCAACGCTTTAGAATAAGAAATCGTGAAAAGAGGAAAAGATCGCCGCGCCATTCATCTACTCCTTCCTTGTAGGCATAGACTTCGGGACGAATATACTGGACTTCGGCTCCTCCCTTTAAGTTGATTTCCCTTATTAAAAAGTCTTTTAGACTTTTCCCGGCATTTACGTTGCAGATGAAATTATTTGTCGCAATAATATCTTCTTTATATTCCTGATGATCGTTTATCCATGCGATTTTTGTCCTGAATGTTACCGGTGTGTAAAGCACATAATCAGCCATCAGGCGTGTAGAACGGTCGTCAATATCCTCGTATTTTGAGGCATCGCTGTTGTTTTGCATAGAAGGTTGAATTTTCCGGAAAAAACAGGTGTGCCATAATTTTACACCAAGATGCTGTTTTTCATTCAGCTTAAAATCCAGCTCTTCCAGTAAGCCGTAATTATGGTAAGCGGCGTTTTTTTGCTTTTCTTCCCTGTCTCTGTATGAAAATGAAAAGCTGTTGTCCGAACGGTTATAGAAAAGAGCCGACTTGGATTGAATCCGCCCGTTACCTGCATGGATTTTTGCTCCCGTAAACGAGTAACCGAACGAACCTGCTGTTTCCTGCAGCGAAAAGGCGAATTTTTTGCGAAAAGCCGGTTGGCTTGAAAGTGAAATGCCGCCGCCGATAGCGCCGTTTCCGTAGAGTGCGCTTTCTCCGCCCGGATGCACTGCCACACGGTCAAAAAAGAAAAGCGGCAACCGGCTGAAATCTACTTGACCCATTGTGAGCGGATTGATTGTCAACCCATTCCACGAAACGGAAGTATGTGATGAGGCTGTCCCGCGGAGGGAGACGGTCGAAAGCATTCCGTGACCGCTTTCCTTGATAAAAACGGGTGTATTTTGTGATAGGTAATCGGACAGGGAAGTGTGTTGCAAAGTGGTCAGCAACGCTTTTTCGGCTACTTGAACACTGCCGCCGGTAAAACGATTATTCTCAAAATCAGGATCGGGATTTTGTGCCGAAACTATTACTTCTTCCAATTCGTAAGTGCGAAGGGAATCGCGATTTCCTGCCATTCCCTGAGGAAAAAAGCATATTAGAATGAGAAAGAATAGCGAATATGGACGGAAAGATACATTCATTTAACTTTTTCTCCCGAAAGCTAATCGTTTTTATAGAATCCGAATACAGGTTTTCCGGCTCCCTTTTTACATTATCCCTTCCCATTCCGCGAGCGAAACAGTGGTTTTTGATAAAAACTTCCAAACGAAGATCGGAAGAAAAAGTTACGGCAGCGGGTACTGCTCTTGAGTTTAACAAGATTCCCTATATGTGTTTTGGATTGTAAATGAAAAAATATGGCCGTAAAACAGATATTCTATTTTACGGCAATCCGCATGATTACTGCTACCATGCAAGACGAACCATAAAAGTGTAGCTCCACGGATCTCTGTTCTGCACGTCAAAATCATTGTATTTAACAATGAATCGCACATTCTGAGGGGAAAACTCACATGTTACCTGTTCCGTCCACATATAATTACCCTGGTAATAATCGTCAAAAGGGAGAGGCGAGATAATTTCCTTTTCCGCATCCATTACCAGATAGGCATTCATCACTCCGTTGTCAAAAATCATGTTGGTTAAGAACGGTTCTCTAAAATCGTAATAGAAATACGTCCATCCGGATTCTTCCAATTCACCTGCTTCGGGAGGAACATCAAATAACTTCCAATCAGTCGATGAAACAGTATAGTATACTGTTTTTGTATTCATCACTACTTCTTCGGTGTAATATTCTTCTGTTACATATTTATCAGCACAGGAGGAAATAAACAAAACCGGCAATAGCAGAAAAAAACGAAAAATTTTCATACGTAAATATTTTATTTTTAACATTATGGTTGTATGGAAGCCGCAGGCATTTTTATTCTCTTTGGTGAACGTTAGTTTATGCGGGTTTCATAATATCTATTTTTTTTGACTTACCTGATTATTCAGATTAAACAAAGATAATAAAATTTATCAGAAAACAATGTTCACAATTTTTCCCGGAACGACGATGATTTTTTTTGCCGCTTTTCCTTCCATCGTTTTCACGGTCTGTTCATTTTCCAGCGCTGCTTTTTCTACTGCTTCTTTCGGCATACCGGCGGGAAGTTCCAACGTAAACCGCACTTTCCCGTTGAATGAAATCGGGTATTTTACCGAGTTTTCTTTCAAATATTCTTCGTTTAACAGAGGCCACCCGGCATTGTAAACGGATGAATTGTTACCCAGCATTTGATATAATTCTTCCGCAATATGCGGTGCATAAGGGGCAATAAGAATGACAAATGGCTCCAAAATGGCTTTTTTGTTACACTTTAAGGCAGTCAGTTCATTTACGCAAATCATAAATGCCGCTACCGAAGTATTGAATGAGAAATTCTCAATATCATACGTAATCTTTTTGATCAGCTTGTGCAGGGATTTCAACTCCTCGGCAGTCGGTTCGTCGTCGGAAACCGAGATTTCTTCGCCTTTGGAAAACAGTCCCCACAGTTTTTTCAGGAAACGGTGCACGCCGTCAATCCCGTTGGTGTCCCACGGTTTGGATTGCTCCAGCGGACCTAAAAACATCTCATAAAGGCGCAGCGTGTCGGCTCCGTATTTTTCCACAATATCGTCTGGATTAACTACGTTGTACATGGATTTCGACATTTTTTCGACCGCCCATCCGCAAACGTATTTGCCGTTTTCGAGGATAAATTCGGCGTTTTTGTAATCGGGACTCCAATTCCTGAACTTCTCAATGTCCAATATGTCGTTGCTTACAATGTTCACATCCACGTGAATGGGCGTAACATCGTATTGGTCTTTCAAATTGTATGAAACAAACGTGTTGGTTTCCTTGATCCGGTAGACGAAATTACTCCGCCCTTGAATCATCCCCTGATTAATCAGCTTCTGGAACGGTTCATCTTTTGAGATAATGCCGAGATCGAACAGGAATTTATTCCAGAAACGGCTGTAAATCAAGTGACCGGTAGCGTGTTCCGTTCCGCCGAGATACAAATCCACGTTGCCCCAGTAATCGTTTGCCTCCTTGCCGACGAGCGCTTTATCGTTGTGCGGGTCTTCGTATCGCAGATAATATGCGGATGAGCCGGCAAATCCGGGCATCGTGTTGAGTTCGAGAGGATATTTTTTAGTTTCCATATAAATTCGTTTTTAATTGTTTTTATTTATCAGATTCACCACCACTTTTACCATCATATCTTTTTCTTCGGTGCGGCTTTCGGCAATCATTGTCTTGAACCAAGATTTATACAAGATTAAAATGATTATTAAGATTGCTTTTTGTTTGCATCGTATTTGTTATTGAACAATCGTTTGAACTGTAAACTTTTACTTCCAAAATTTATAAGTAATCCGGTTTCTAAATTGTATGCTTCCAAGTAATTTTTTGCTTGTGCTAATTGTAAATCATCAAGATTTGTTATTGCTTTAATTTCGACAGATGTATTACCTGTTACAAGAAAATCAACTCTACGTTGCCCAACATCAAAACCTTTGTAAAATAATGGCATTTCAAACTCCCGCTGATGTTCAATTGCTCGTAAATTCATTTCAATAGAAAATGCTCTTTGATAAACAACTTCTTGAAAGCCACTGCCTAAAACATTATGTACCTCCATTGCTGCCCCAATTACATCGTGTGTTATTTTATTTCGTTTTTCTATTGTCATAATTTTTTCAACATAAATCTTGAAAATCATTTTAATCTTGTGAAAATTCTGGTTCAAGACTTGACCTCATACACCCAATCCTTCGCCCTTCCCAACGGCGGTTCTCCGCTTTCCGTCGGCAGGAACTTATCCACTTCGGGCAGCTCAATCGGCAAATCTTTTTCATCAACCGGATAGGGCATGCCGTCTTTGTAGTAAATCGGGAACGGTTCGCCCCAATAGCGCTGGCGGCTGAAAATGGCGTCGCGCAGGCGGTAATTTACCTTTATGTTGCCCAAGTCGTTTTCTTCGATGTATTCTTTTGCCTTTTGGATTGCTTCTTTTACGGTTAAACCATTCAAAAAGCCCGAATTTATCATAATGCCTTCTTTGGCGTCAAAGCTTTCTTTGCTTACATCTGCTCCTTCGATCAGCGGGATAATCGGCAGGTTGAAATGCCTGGCAAAAGCGTAGTCGCGGGAGTCGTGTGCCGGAACTGCCATGATGGCGCCCGTACCATAGCCGGCAAGTACGTAATCGGAAATCCAAATCGGGATTTCTTTTCCGTTTACCGGATTGATGGCGTATGAGCCCGAGAATACGCCCGTAACTTTCCGGTCGGCTATGCGTTCGCGTTCGGTGCGGCGTTTCACCTGATCCAAGTAGGCATCCACTTCCGCTTTTTGTTCAGGCGTTACGAGTTGCTGTACGTATTCGCTTTCGGGGGCAAGCACCATAAAGGTTACGCCGAAAATGGTGTCGGGGCGGGTGGTGAAAACGACAACCTCCCCCCAGCCCCCTCCAAGGGAGGGGGAGAGGTGCGTTGATTCAATGTCGGCGGTATTTTTAAGAGTATCTTCGGTGGTGTTTTTTGACAATGTTAAGCGGAGGGATTCTATGACGGCGTGAGGATTCGCTTTTATCTCCTCGTTGGAATATCTGACGATGGTGTAGCCCCATTCGTTTAATATTTTTGTGCGGATTTCGTCCAATTTCTTTTGTTCTTCCGTAAAATGATATTCACCGTCAACTTCAACTATCAGTTTTTTCTCAATGCAAATAAAATCGGGAATAAATACATCAACCGGATGTTGCCTGCGAAATTTACAACCCAATTGATGCCCTCGTATCATCTCCCAAAGAATGCTTTCTGCCTCCGTCGGCTTTTCCCTCATTCTTTTTGCATGATCATACAATAAATTCCAATTCACCCCACTCGTCGTATAATACTGCGGACACGAAGAACCTGATGAAGGTTTGGATGATGAAGATTCAGATAAGCTTAAAGAGTGAGCTGTTCTCCCTCCTTTGGTGGAGGAGGTTAGGGGGAGGTGTATTTCCGCTCCCTCACTCCGTCCGATCCAGTTCCGCTGCGTCTCTTTCAGCGATTCCGTCCAGTCGATTCTTTCCAACCCTTCCAATAATCGCTGGGCATAAGCTGAAACCCGCAAGCTCCATTGGCGCATTACACGCTGTTCGACCGGATGACCGCCCCGGACGGAAACGCCTTCGCTGATTTCATCGTTTGCCAGTACGCATCCCAATGCCGGACAAAAATTCACTTTCGTATCAGCCAGGTAAGCGATGCGATAGTTCATCAGGATTTCCTGTTGTTTCTTTTCGTCAAAAGATTTCCATTCTTCTGCGGTGAATTGCAGGGGCGAATCATTATTGGCCCCTACGGTTTGAGCAACGTTCAAACCCTCATTTCCGTGTTTTTCAAAACGGGCTGTCAATTCGGAAATGGGTCGTGCCTGCTGTTCGTCATTACAGTAGTATGATTCGAACATTTTGATAAAAGCCCATTGCGTCCATTTATAGTATTCGGGTTCGCAAGTGCGCACTTCGCGGCTCCAATCGTACGAGAATCCGAGTTTATCCAGCTGTTCGCGGTAGCGGGTAATGTTTTTCCTGGTGGTGATTGCCGGGTGCTGACCAGTTTGGATGGCATACTGTTCGGCAGGCAGTCCGTAGGCGTCATATCCCATCGGGTGCAGTACGTTGAATCCCTGCAGGTGCTTGTAGCGGCTGTAAATATCCGAAGCAATGTATCCGAGCGGATGCCCGACGTGCAATCCCGCACCGGAAGGGTAGGGGAACATATCCAGCACATAATACTTCGGTTTGGACGGGTCAATTTCTACCTTGTAAACAGCGTTGTCCTTCCAATACTGCTGCCACTTCTGCTCTATTTCTTTGAATTTGTATTCCATACAAACAATTGTTTCTGTTTTGAATAATTGATAAACCGCAAAAGTACAAAATTTTTTCGATATACGTTTTTCGTAAAAAATAAAAGGCTGTCCAAAAATTCGGACAACCTTTTATCATCATCGTTTTACTAACCTTAATTTATTTGTGACAACTAATTTATTTACATTCATCCAAGAGCTGTTGTATATCCTCTGTTTCGGAAATTAATGCATCAATTTGCTTTTGAAGGTTAGCCACTTCCTCTATCAATTCGGAAAGATCTTCAATCTCTTTCCAAGATGCGGTAATGGTTACATCGGCTGTCAATTTTGTTTCGGCAGTGTATTCTACATTTCCGTTAAACCAACCCTCGAAAGAGTAACCTGCGCGAATAGGAACCGGTAACGTTCCAACGGCAGCTCCCTGTTCTATGCTGATACTGTTTACTCCTGTCATTGTTCCTCCATTCACATCAAAGGTTAATGTTACTTTTTTTGCTGGTGTAAATTCTGCAATATGTACAAGTTTCACATCGCTTAGCGTAACACCTGTTGCCGCACCACCGAGGTTAAATGCAAATTGCGCTGCCGGGTCGCTTGTGTTTTCCATTTCAAATTCGAGCGTGTAAGTTTGCGGCGTAGTTGTTAGTTCAAAATCCTTTGCAGCATACGAGTCATATTCGGCAGTTGCTTTTTGGAACATCACACCCATGCTTCTTGCAGCGGTGGCCGAGGCGGTAAAAGTAAGGCGGTATTTCATTCCTTTGTCAAGAGCAATTTCTTTTTGAATAAGCTGCGGTTGATATGCCTCAGCACCTATTCTTGTAACATTTATGGTTGCCCTTCCGCCGTTGATAGATGACGTTGCCGCCGAATTTCCATAATTCGTTCCTGTATTTAATGCCCAACTTGAACCGATACTATTTGCAGGGAAATTTCCGTCTTTAATCAAATTGAAGGTAGAAACACCAACCAGTTTGAAATTTGCGGTTACTTTTTTGTCTGCATTCATTGTTACAGAGGTTGTAGCGTTTGTGCCCGAAGCATCTTCGCTCCAACCGTTGAACTCCCATCCTCCGTTAGGTACAGCGGTAACTTGTACGACAGCTCCTTTCGTATAACTTGCCGTGTTTGGCGTTTTTGTTAACGTTCCGCCTGCAGCAGGAGATGCGGTTGTGGTAAGCGTGAAAGCATTAGGGTCGGGAAGTGTGCCTCCAAGTGTTAAAATATTCTTTGTTACTTTCGCCTCTCCCCTTGCATTACCTGTATTGCCGGTATAAGATTCAACTTTCATTGCTACTTCGTACAGCTTATTCATTGGCATACCTACTTTTGCCCACTCTGCAAAATGCTTTGAAACAGTAATTATTCCTTTAGTTCTGTGGCTACCGGTACTTTTGGGAACACTGAAATATTGCATAAAAGTGCTAGTGCCTGATAAACTGGGCTGATTTCTTCTTTCGCATGTATAGAATTCGTACAAAATACCGTCAATAGTTGCTTCACCCCGTTTTCTGGAGTTTGTTCCCGATGTTGCAGAATTATAGCTGCCACGGTCTTGAATAATGTAATACTCTATCTCGTCGGTAAAACCACTGGGTTGTTGCCCTTGCGGATAATATCCCCATCCATACACGCCAAGCATTTTCACGTTATCGATAGAAGACCATGTTGCCTCAAAATCAATCACTATATTTCCTACGGAAGATACGGTTTCATTATTTCTGAATTTTTTCCCTGAACGAGCAAGTATATTTATTGTACCTTGCCATTCACATGTAAACGTTCCACCATTGGTATTATTTCCGGTGAGCGTCATAGAAGAACGACCTGCTGCGTTCTGGCTCCAAAGCTCATAGTCGTAGCCGTTGAGCGAACTTGTCTGTTGATCTCTACCGCCCTGAATAGTTAATGTTTGCCCGAACACCGGCAACATCAACGCTGTCGTTGCAATCAAGCATATTGTTGTTATTATTTTTTTCATGATCAATTATTTTTTTAGTTAATTATATCCCGATCTTTCTTTCATACGAAAAATCGGGACAGAATAATTTTATTTTACTTCAAATTTAACTCCCCGTTCTCCTGCCAAGCGCAACAGGTATGTTCCTTTCGACAAGGAGCCAATCCTGATAGATGTTGCGGTATCATCAGAAGCGAAATTGATAGAGATTAGTTTACCTTGCATATCAAAAATTTCCATTTTGTCTCCGGCTTTCAAATTCGCACTTTCAATGTTTAACACGCTGTTTGCGTTTACCGGATTTGGATAGATAGTCAACATGCCTGATGCTGCACGGAGAGTTTCATCAGAGGTCGTTCCTTTACATTCGTCCAAAAGTTGTTGTAAATTACCCTTTTTGGAAGTCAATTGCTCTACTTGTCCTTTGAGTTCATCAATCAAGTCTACTAACTCCTCTTCCGAAAGATTTTCTCCGGTTGCTCTCCAGGATGCTGTAACGGTTGCATCGGCAGTCAATTGGGTTTTTTCCGTGTATTTTACATTGTTTTCGTCAAACCAACCTTCGAAAGAGTAACCCGGACGATTAGGCGTAGGCAATGTTCCGACAGAAGAACCCGATTCAACGCTGATGCTGTTGTTCGATACTGTTCCACCGTTTGCATCCAGGGTCAAGGTTACTTTTGTACCCGGTGTGGTTCCTCCAAATTCGGCAATGCGGATAAGATTTACATTGCTAATCTTTACGGTTGGAGTTTCAAGCCCCACATTAAAGGCGATACGTCCGTTCTCATCGGTTGCCTCTTTCATCTCAAATTCGTAAGAGAAAGATTGTTTTTGAGTGGTAAGATTAACCATCTCTTCATGGTAACTTGTCCATGGATCTACGTCCATCTGCATAAACATGGACATCTCTCTTGCCGCTGCTGCCGAAGCATCGAAAGTCAACCGATATTTTGTTCCTTTTTCCAAAGGAATACCGTTTTGAGTGATCTGTACGTTGTGGTCTGCCGTGCCGGTTTGGGTTACGGCGATAACGCCCTCGTTGCCTGCTGTAGTGAATGTTCCGGCAGTGTTGTTGTGCTGGCTAAATGTCCAGTCGGCAGTTCCTGCAAAAGTTCCGTTTTTAATCAAATTATTATCAACGTCATCTCCAACTAAAATAAATTTAGCGGTAACAGATACATCTTTGGTCATTTCAATAGAAAGAGGTACTGTGGTACCTGTGGCACCGCCACTCCAACCTTCAAATTCCCAATTTGTTGCTGCGACCGGAGTAAGTGAAACAGTTTCACCATCATAGCGACCGTCTTTAGATTCGGGAGTAACAGTTATTTTACCTCCCGAAGTCGCAGGAGATACGGCAGTTGTAAGTCCGAAACCTCTAAGTGGCTCGCCACCTACATTATATGTTCCAGATAATGTAGGTGTTGTCCAATTTCTCATACCTGCAGCATCTGCCGGTCTGTTGTTTTCAGTAAATAAAGGCTCGGTACGAGTGTTTGCTTTTGTTCTAAGCAAAAAAATGTCGATAAATTCATTAATCGTTGCGGTGTAAGAACTTGTCCATGAGCAGTGAGATTCTGTTCCTGTGTTTAGCCAGGCAAAGTTTCCGCCATATCCGAGAGCTTTGTAAACCTCAGCCCCGGCAACTGCCGAAACGTGTGAACCCGGAACGCCCAGCCATTGACCGGCAGAAGAAGCCGTTTTGTAAACTGCGACAAATCCACGCGGAGCCACCAAAGCAACCGCTTGGTGCATATCTACAGGCAGGTTGTTCGGATTGCTTGTGAATGCGTTGAAATCATCGCCCAGCCATGGTTGCTCACTATAAGCCGAAGCCGGCGATTGAGAACCATTTGTTCCTCCGGATTGGTCGCGGTTTTTATGCGAAACGCGCATAGCAGCCATACCGCCTGTGCCCGATTCCATCGGCATGGTAAGAGCCACACGTTGGTCTAAAACACCGGCTGCGAAAGCGCCTTTTCCATTACGTGAGCATCCGGTAACACCGACAGCGGTAGGGTCAAAAAGTTTGTTAGCGTCTTGCTCAATTACGTCGATAATACGACTCACGCCCCATGCCCAAGCTGCACAATGTCCGGTTTTACTTTCACGGGTAGCGGTATAAAATGCTCCGGTTTTACCGTTGCGACTTCCTCCTGCAATAGCAGTTAAAGGTAAGGTTGCAACAGCACACCCTCTGCTTGTAAATATATTGTCGGATACGCCTCCTCCATATTGGATAACCAATGGATAAGGAGCACTACCACTTGCCGGCATTTTTACATTAGCCGTGAAAGTAGCGCCGCCTACATTTACTGAAATTGAAGTTCTTGAAACAGTTCCGGTAACACTTGCCGGTTTTCCCGGTTTTGTTCCATATACTGTCCTTTCTAATAATTTAAGAATTTCCTGCCGGCGGCAAGTCCATTCTTCTTTAGTTGTCATTCTTTGACCGTTCAATTTCAAGAACGGATCGGGTAAATTGGCGTTAGCCGTATTAAAACTTCCGGGGAGAGTTACGGTGCAATCCGCACCTGCGTTCTCTACATCCGCATTATATCTCTGTTGACCAAAAATCGACGCAGAGAATAACAGCAAAAATGCAGTTAGTAAAAAATACTTGTGTTTCATGATAATTAGTATTTGGTTTGGTATCAGTGTATTTTTGCAAATATAGTTAATATTGTAAAGTTATTCATAATCAATATGTTTCAAAAAGTTTACCGCTGGTTACATGGGGTGTTTTTTTAGCCCTTTTGAGATGCTCCCAATAAATAAAATGACTATCAGCTTATTACCACTAACGAAAGATAAAATGCTTATCTACAATATTATTCATAATGATCTTTTTCTCCGTTACTTTAATAAAAGCGTTGCGTCATAGCAAGCTTTGCAACTTCGTGTTTAAACCGGAAGAGCGCCTGCATTTGTTTTTTAACGCAAAGTTCGCGAAGTCACATATTTTGATAAGTATAAAAAATAATAAAAAACGATTTCAATTTCTCCACGAAATGCACGAATCAGCACGAAATTAATAGCCGAATTATCTGTGATTTATGATTGTGTAAACCAAATTTTAATACATTCCTTTTATAAAATTCATTGACTTTGACATTTGTTGTAATAATGCGGATAAATGTATAAAAATTTAAACAGACTTCCGGTTTTTCTGTGATATTTGAATAATAAGTCTTAACTTTACGAGTTATTTTTTATAAAGGTCAAATTACATAATTTTTTTAGAACTTATGGCATATAATGTTATGACTGCAGACGAAGCTGCACGTTTTTTTAAAAATGGAGATAATGTAGGATTTAGCGGATTTACAGCCGCAGGCGCTCCCAAAGTCGTACCTACTGCCGTTGCAAAAATGGCAGAGGAAGAACATGCAAAAGGAAACGAGTTTAAAATCAATATATTTACCGGAGCTTCGACCGGAGATGCGTTGGACGGCGCTTTGACCAGAGCAAATGCCGTTAATTTCAGAACACCCTATCAAAGTAATAAAGACCTGCGCAACTCATTAAACGCGCAGGATATTCACTACGCCGATATGCACCTTTCACAGTTGGGACAGGATTTACGCTATGGCTTTTACGGAAAAGTAAATATGGCAGTGATTGAAGCTGCCGATATTAACGAAGAGGGTGAAATTATTCTGACTTCGGGTGTCGGTATAACGCCGACTATCGCCCTTCTGGCAGATAAAATCATCATTGAGTTGAACAGCAAGCATCCGAAAGAAATTCGCGGAATGCATGATATTTATGTTCCGAACGACCCGCCTTACAGAAAAGAAATTCCTATCTATACGGTAAAAGACCGTGCGGGTAGTCCTGTGTTAAAGGTAGATCCGAAGAAGATCGTAGCAGTGGTTGAAACCAATCTGAGCAACAAGGTAGAAGGATTTACGCCTATCGACGAGGTTACTGCTAAAATTGGCGAAAACGTAGCCGCTTTCCTTGCCGACCAGCTGAAGAAAGGAATCATCCCGAAAGAATTTTTACCGATCCAGTCGGGCGTAGGAAACGTGGCGAATGCCGTATTGGGTTCATTGGGTAAAAACAAGGACATTCCGGCGTTTACCATGTACACCGAAGTAATCCAGGATGCGGTTATCGATTTGATGAAAGAAGGCAGAATCTCTTTTGCGAGCGGATGCTCATTAACATTAAGCGATCCAGTAATGGACGAAGTTTATGACAATCTTCCTTTTTTCAAAGAACGCTTGATTCTTCGTCCGATCGAAATATCCAATAATCCTGAAATCATCCGCCGGTTGGGCTTATTGACCATCAACACAGCGCTGGAAGCCGATATTTTCGGAAATATCAACTCTACACACGTGCTCGGCACGAAGATGATGAACGGAATCGGCGGTTCGGGCGACTTCACGCGCAATGCATACATTTCGATTTTTACCTGTCCTTCCATCCAAAAAGACGGAAAAATCAGTCCGATTGTACCGATGGTCAGCCACACCGACCACAGCGAACACTCTGTAAAAGTGTTGATTACCGAACAGGGAATTGCCGACCTTCGCGGGAAATCGCCAATCCAGCGTGCGGAAACAATCATCGAAAACTGCGTGCATCCATACTACAAAGAATTGTTGTGGGATTATCTGAAACTCTCGAAAAAACTACATACTCCCCATACGTTGAATGCTGCATTCGCCATGCACAACGAATTTGCCAAAAGCGGGGATATGCGCAATACAAAATGGGAATAATATTCATTTCAAAGATGTGAAGCCATCTCTGAAATGTAACGAAATTGTAAAAAACTTTTCATAACGAGTGAACAATTAAGCCTGTTCACTCGTTTTATTTTTGTTATGGGAGTAAAATGCCGAATAATTTAAAAATCCGCAACTCCGAAGCAAAAAGTTTAATATTTTAATTTATAAATGCAATGAGAACAACAACCCAAAACCCGGAAAAAGGACATTGGGGATTGACACAAATCTCTCGATTCCTGAAAATGAAAAACGAATCGTATGCAGAAATTGTACTGCAAGATAGTTTGGTTAAAAAATTTCCTTTTCGCTTTGAGCGTTTCGTGCCAGTATTATCTTTTATCGCCGACTTTTACTGCGAAAAGGCCAATTTGGTTATTGAATTAGGCAGCAAAACACAAGTACTTCCGAAAGAGGTTTTATATTCTGAAGAGCGTGAAAAGGAATTGGAAAAGAAAGGATTCAAAGTACTGAAATTCAATAATTATGAAATATTTCACGATTTGGATCGAGTGTTGAATCAGATAGAACGTGCATTAAAAGCGAAATTGGGCAATGACTTACCGGCTAAGGTGTATTCGTGAAAAAGGATGAAAAAGACAAAAAAAATGAAGGGGCGAAAAATTTATTTTTCGCCCCTTCATTTTTTCATTCTCTTTTTTTTATTTATTTCCGTCAAAATTAACAGGAATATTCATTTTTACGGCATCCACATAAACGTTCAATTCAAATTTTAAATTGTTTCCGGAAACTTCGCCCGACGTTAAGGTTATGTCAACAGTTGCTGTTTCCATCCCTGATATCGCAGCCAAAGCCTGAGGTAAAGCAACTTCCATTGATACTTTGTTTCCGCCTGATAATTTTCCTTCCGAAACGGCAACGTTTTCAACGGTAACATTACCGATTTCTACTGCGCCAAATGGGGTTCCGATGCTTAAATCGGTAAGTAACAACGAATAGTTATCACCGGTTTTTCTTATTACTGAGGTAGCATCAGTAGATGATATTTTACCTGTATAAATACCCGAAACGTCGTCAATAGTTATTACCGGTTCATCACCATCACCTTCGCCTTCGCCTTCGTTTTCGTTTTCGTTTTTGCCTTCTTCTTTATCATTGCCGTTTCCATTGTTTTCTGTCTCATCGTTATTATCGTCGCTTAAATTTCCATCAAAGTTGACAGGGACATTCATATTCATAACAACTACGAAAACGTTCAATTCAAATTTTAAATTATTTCCGGTGATTTCTCCCGACGTCAATGTCACGTCAACAGTTGCTGTTTCCATTCCTGACATCGCAACCAAAGCCGGCGGCAATGTAACTTCTTTTGATATTTTTTCTCCTCCCGACAACTTTCCTTCGGAAGAAACAGTTACTTTTGGAATGGTTACGTCTCCAATTTCAATTATCATATTCATTGCTGCTATATTCAAATTAGTGAACGACAGCGAATAACTATTGTCTGTTTTTTTCAGTACTGATGTAGCGTCACTGCTTTCATCCATAGCTGATATTGTTCCATCATAAGTACCCGAAACGTCAGTCGCTGTTTGTTCGCCACCGCCGCTGCCGTCGCCGTCGTTCTTGTCGTCGTCTTTGCTGCAACCTGTGAATAACGGCATTGTTGCTATTGCCATTAAAAGCGTCATCCATTTTAATGTTTTCATCCTTGAATTTTTTAAGTTTATAAAATTTAGTTAATAATGTATTATTTAGATTTTAGACAAAAGATAAAAGACAGTAGAATTTTTGTCTTTAAGCGTCTTTTTTCTTTGCCCTTTTTTTCAAAAGATATATCCGAAACTCAGCGAGCCGTAAATCGGATACATTTTAAAGGTAATTACGTCGAAATCTTTTTTGAAAATCGAATTGATACCCCACGAAAAGTCAATGCCTGTCAAAAAACGCGGAAAAATCCGCCACTCTGCGCCAAGCTGCGCACCCCAGTTCCAAAGCTGCAACTCATTCGAAAAATCGTAGGTTGCAGTGGTGATGTCTATCCGTTGTCCGGTCGGGTCTCCTTCGCGCAGGTAGCCGTCGTAAGCCGAACCGCTAAATGCGCCGTCGAGTAAAAACGATCCGTAGAGACCGAATTTAATTCCCCATTCGGCTTGTCTTCCGGGTTGCCATACTACCAGAAGCGGCAATGTGAGGTACGAATTTTGAACCCGTGTGCGCACCTTCCCGGTAAACACGCCTGAAATTTCGCCGTCATCGCCAGATACCATTGCCAGGTTGTAATTTTTTACCTGCGCCTTGGTTTCCATTCCTTTCATTTCAAACTGCAATCCGCATAGCAATGACCAGTTTTCGTGAATATTTTGCCTTACTTCGGCGCCGATCATTACGTTCAGCAGCGGATTGAAACCTTCGATCTTCCGGATTTCAGCCGGTAAAGGCAACGGTGATGTTCCGCCGATTGAAAAACCGGCTTTTATGCGGTAGTCTCTACTGCCTGTATCCGGATTTTTTTCTTGCGAAGCGAGGACAAAAGTAGTAAAAAATAAGAAAAATAATAGTATTTTACTTTTTTTCATCTGTTTATAATTTATTTTTTACATTAATGTGAGATGGAACGCCCGGATAAGCATTGGGTTGTATGTCCGTTTTTTGACGAGGGCGTTTCATACAGTCTATTTACGGATTAATTGAACTTCATCAATACAAAGCGTGCTGCCCACCGCGCCTTCAAACAAATCGCCCTTTGCGCTTGAAGAAAAAACTATGGTGAGAAAATAGCTCCCGTTGCGCAATTTTTCGGGGTCAATCGCTTTTTTTTCGACAAACGGAATGGAAAGCTGACGGTATTCTTCCGTTTCAAGATTTTCGCTATAAACAATATCCGCCTGATTTACCTGAGCGATAGCAAGGATATTTCCGGCAGTGGTTACGTTTGTTCCATTCAGGCGTTCTAATGTTCCATCCGGTTTTCTAACCGGCTCATACAAAACGGAGTACATACTCGGACTATCCTCTTTTTGCAATTCATTTCCGTTTTTGTCTTTGTAAACCGCACCACGCCGGTATTTGTACCAGAATTTCAGGCTGTCCGGTTCGCCCACTTTGCATTGAAAACCGAACTGTGTAGCTTCCAGCGTTGCCGTCATAGCCTTGCTGACATCAAAGCTGCCGATAAAGAGATTTCCGGCGGCAATCGGCATCCCGACAAGATTTCCGGCGGTTCCGGTAGATGTAGTCGTCAGTTTTACGCCGCGTCCTGTTTTGCCGTTGGCGTAGGAGGAAGTTGGGTAATTTTCGGCGGCAACCGAACTGTTCACAATAGCAAAACCTCTGTTTCCTGAACTCCAAACGTACTGTTTTTCTTCTCCGTTTAATTCGTAAAACTGCTGAAAATTAGCCGTTTCGATGGCTTTTTCGTAATGTTCAAAATGGAATTCCGTTTGTGTCAAAATATACGATAAAACGGCTACCGTGTACTTTTTCTGCCATTTGCCGTCTTGCGAAGTAACGGTGTAAAAATGTTCGCTGGTCTCTTCAAAATTATCCGGCATTCCGCTTGGGGGCGTGATTGTTGCACCTTCGGTAAGGACAAATCGGGGCGTGAGGGTTCCGATACGGACATCGGGTTTTACCCAGATTTTCACGGCATTGTTTTCCACGACAATTTCATTTAATGCATCTTTCGGCATATCCGGAATGGTGCATGCTAAAATATCTGCTTCGGTATTCGGTAATTCATCCTGGATACAGGACGGAAGCAGGAAAAGAGTGCAACAGCACGAAAGCGCGAAAGCACGAAGGCACGAAGGAAAATACGGAAAAACTACTTCGCGCTTTCGTGCTTTCGCGCTTTTCGTGCTGTTGAATCTACTCATTTTTTTGTTCATTTGAAAGATAAGAAAGAATATCTCCGCTAATCTGTTTCAACGAAATCTCACAAAGTTTGATATTGTATTCCGCCAAAATCAGGCGTTCTGCTGCATTCAGCATACTTTGTTGAGCTTCGCGCAACTCCAAACCGGAGAGGGAACCTAATTTATATTTATCGATAGCTGCCTCATAGTAGGCGCGGGCGACTGCCTTATTCTGCCGGGCAATGGCGCGCAATTCACGGTTGTTTTGGTAAGAGAGATAGAGGTTCGACAATGTGGCAATCAGGTTTAACCGGATCTCCTGCTGCAGCAATTCTTTGTTTTCGATTTCGAGTTCCACATTTTTCAGCTCTCTTTTGGTATTAAATCCTTCAAACAGATTGATGCCTACCGTGATGCCGTAGTTAAATCCCAAGGATTGAGATTCTCTTGTCGCGCCTGTTTCATAACGGTTTAGCCCGTAGCCGTAACCGCCGTTCAATTTTAAATAAGGGAAATAGCGCGAACGGATCGCCTTTTTATCCGCTTCGGAAAGTTTCACATTTTTGGCGGCAAGCAGCATGTCGGTATTTGATTGCAGCGTGTTGGAACGAAGCGACTCGAAATCAGTCAGCGAATTGAAATTGATAATGCTGTCGGCAAGTAAAAAAGAAGCTTCAACATCTTCGTTTGCAAGCAATTTATTCAGGTTTACGGACGAATAGCTGACCACTTCCTTTTGTGAAATATGATTGGAAATATCGGTGTTTAAATCTACCTTTGCCTGGTTCAAATCGAGGACAGATGCTGCGCCGATTTGATAGCGCGCCTCTACAATCCTTACCCTTTCTGTTGACAAATCAACAGATGCCTTTATGTTTTTCAGCCGTAATAACTGATAAATATGGTTATTGTATTCCGAAGCGATTCGCGCAATCAGCTCTTCGACAGAGAGGCGGGTTTGCAGTTCGCCCATTTGCTGCAGTTCTTTCAGGCGCGCGTAGGTTGCCTGCATTTTCAGACCGTCAAAAATCGTCCAGTTCAATGTCAGTCCGGCATCTATTCCGTCGTTAAAGATGCCGTTTGCAGAAGTTTTCGAGCCGTCTGCGCTTTTGTTTTTCGTATTCATCAGCGATCCGTCGTAGCCGCCCGATAAATCCAGCGAAGGCAGGAATCCGGCATTCCCCGGCGTATAGTTGTTGCTGCTGATTTCTTCCTGATTGCGGACAATCCGCAGGGCGTAGTTATTTTCCAAACCGATTTGGATACATTCGCTTAATGACAGGACTGTTTCCTGTCCGTAAAGCATGCTTGCCAGTAAGCAGAAAAGTGGAAAAAATATTTTTTTCATTATTGTAATATTAATTTCAAACTGTTATGAACACTGTCACTTTATGTGACGGATGCAATATACAAGTTAACCATTGCCCTCATTGCGAAAAACCATTGCGGTTTAGCGCATTTCAATCAAACAGCGTCCCTTGCTGATTGAACCGTAATTTACCCAAATGCCTGTAGGCAAGATCGGTTACTTCGCGTCCGCGAGGAGTCCGTTTCAAGAAGCCTTCTTTTATCAGGAACGGTTCATATACTTCTTCTATTGTACCGGCATCTTCGCCGAGTGCGGTGGCAATGGTGGTCAAGCCTACGGGACCTCCGTTAAATTTGTCGATCATCAAGTTTAATATCTTGTTGTCGATTTCGTCCAGACCATACCGGTCGATATTTAACGCTTCAAGCGCATACCGGGCAATTTCGACATCTATTTTTCCGTTGCCTTTTACCTGTGCAAAATCGCGTACACGACGCAACAGCGCGTTGGCAATGCGCGGCGTCCCGCGGCTTCTGCCGGCAACCTCTTCGGCAGCTTTGATCTCGCACGGAATGTTGAGCAGCGATGCCGAGCGTTTGATAATGCTCGTCAATACGCCAATATCGTAATATTCCAAATGGCAATTAATCCCAAACCGGGCGCGCAGCGGACTTGTCAGCAATCCGCTGCGGGTCGTTGCTCCAACCAGGGTGAACGGATTGATATCGATCTGTATCGAACGTGCATTTGGTCCTTTATCGAGCATAATGTCAATGCGGTAATCTTCCATTGCGGAGTAAAGATACTCTTCTACGACCGGACTTAACCGGTGAATTTCATCAATAAATATAACATCGTTTGTCTCCAAATTAGTCAGTAATCCGGCAAGATCGCCGGGCTTGTCGAGCACCGGACCGGAGGTTACTTTAAACCCAACTCCCAGTTCGTTGGCAATAATATTGGAAAGGGTAGTTTTTCCTAATCCGGGAGGTCCGTGAAAAAGTGCGTGATCCAGTGGCTCGCCGCGCATTTTGGCAGCAGTAACAAATATACGCAAGTTCTCGATGATCTTTGCCTGTCCGGCAAAATCATCAAATGACAGCGGACGAAGCGCGTTTTCGAACTCCTTCTCCTGCGTATTAACCGATGTATCTCTTATATCAAAATCTTCCATATGGCATTGTCTCGATTATTCAATCTCGCCTTTCAAAAAAGCTAACCGTTCTTTTTCCTCAAATTTTTCGATGGCATAACGCAGCATTGTCCGGGGCATTTTTTTGTATCGCTCCGTGAGAAATTCCCGCTCGGCTTCGTAATTCCGTTTACCGACTTCGCGCAGCATCCATCCTACGGCTTTTTGTATCAAGTCATGCGGATGTGTCAGCAGCATGTCGGAAATCCGGAATGTATCGCTAAATTCGCCTTTTTTAATAAAACTGTAGGTGGAAACAATGGCGATGCGCTGTTCCCAAAAATTGGAACTTGCAGCCAATTCATAAAGACGTTCCCGGTCTTTGTTCAACAAATGAGCGCCTACGATTTGAGGAGCAGTCAGGTCAACCAAATCCCAACTATTTACTGCTTTCAGATTTTTCAGGTAAAACCGGTAAAAAAACTCTTTTTCCTGCTCATTTTTTGTTTTACCGAAAAGTTCCGCCAGGAAGAAAAGTCCGGTTAAGCGGCATTCGTGATGATTATCGCACAGCAGTTTTTCTATCTCTTCCAACGGGATTTGCTTGTGTCGTTTTACCAGTTGCCGTTGTTGCGGTACCGTAACTCCGATAAACAAATCTCCTTCTCCGTATTCTCCTTTTCCTGTTTTAAAAAAACGGGAGAGAATTTCTTTTTTACCGGATTGGGCGATAGAAAACAGTTCTTCTTTTATCTTTTCGGCATTCATTCGGCTGTTGGTAAAATAAATAAACGATACAAATTTATATAAATTATTGCAATTTCAATATCAACGTTGTTGCACCAATCGTAATAATATCATTGTCGGAAATAATCCGGCGTTCGTTTTTCTGTAAAATATCATTCATCACAAACGTGCCGGTTACGCTGTCAAAATCTTTTATTGTATGGATGATTTTATCCTGTTTCCGTTCTGCGCAAATAATGCAATGTTTCCTGTCCATGCTCATATCGCCCGTTTCAATCGGCGAACTGATAACCGTACCTTTCGACCGGCGACCAAACATATTTTCGCCTAACGACAGCGGAATGATTTGTTTTTCGCAGAAAACATTCTCTACAACCGTAATGCTTCCGAACGGATAACCGGTGGTCTCTTTTTCCGCTTTCGCCTTGAATTTTATACTGAAATTCTTCCCGCAATGATTGCAGCGGAAAGCCAATGAAACTCCCGGTTCTACCCGCGTCTCATCAAAAGATATAAAATCATCGCACTTGGGGCAACGTATTTTTTTCATTGGAAATATTTTAAATCAACGTTTTTCGTTTAGACAGGATGAGAATCCTCCATCGTTTCGCCGATAAGCGTTGCCGATGTAACCGATGTGATTTTAACGCGAACCAAATCGCCTGTCTTATGGTTTCCGCGGGGGAAGACCACCACTTTGTTTTGCTGCGTCCGTCCGAACAGTTGTTCCTTTGAGCGTTTGGAAACACCTTCAGCCAATACTTCGAATTCGCGTCCGACATCATTTTGGTTACTGACAGCGGAAATTTTGTTTTGCTCGTCTATAATCTCATTCAGTCGCGCTATTTTTACATCTTCCGAAATATTATCCGGCAAATGCCTGGATGCGTAAGTACCCGGACGTTCCGAATATTTGAACATAAACGCGGCGTCAAACATCACTTCGCGCATCAGGGAAAGCGTTTCCTGATGATCGTCTTCCGTCTCGCCGTGAAATCCGCAAAAAAGGTCGGTCGTAATGCCACAGTCCGGGATCATCCGGCGGATAGCCGCGATGCGTTCCAAATACCATTCACGCGTGTATTTCCGGTTCATTGATTGCAATATATTGTTGCTGCCCGATTGAACAGGCAGGTGGATGTGATTGCAAATATTCGGATACGCAGCCATAGTTTCGATAATGGCATCACTCATATCTTTCGGATGAGAAGTGGTGAAGCGAATGCGCATATCCGGAAATTTTCCGGCAATCACCTGCAATAGCTTTGGAAACGTAACGGTCTCGCCTGTTTCCGGTTCGTAAGCGTAAGAGTTTACATTTTGCCCCAAAAGCGTAACTTCTTTGAAGCCTTTGTTTTGCAAATCCCGAATTTCGTTGAGGATGCTCTCCACTTCGCGGCTTCGCTCTCTGCCGCGCGTATAAGGGACGATGCAGTAGGAGCAAAAATTATTGCATCCGCGCATGATGGATACAAATCCCGAGATTTTATTCCCGCTGATTCGGGAAGGGATAACTTCCTTGTAAGTTTCTGTGGTAGAAAGTTGTACGTTGATTGCCTTCTCTCCACTTTCAATCATTCCGATCAAGTTTGGCAGATCAAGATAGGAGTCCGGTCCGACTACCAAATCAACAATGTTGTTTTCGAGCAGCTCTTCTTTGATCCGTTCCGCCATACAGCCGAGAATCCCGATAATCATTCCGCGCTTTTTCTTTTTCATTGCCTGAAAGTGTTGTAAGCGGGAAAAGATTTTTTGCTCGGCATTCTCGCGGATAGAACAGGTATTGAGGAAAATAACATCGGCATCGGAAATATCATCCGCCATTTCATAACCGATGGTTTCCATGATGGAAGCAACTACCTCGCTGTCGGCAATGTTCATTTGACAGCCGTAAGTTTCTATAAAAAGCTTTTTTAATTCACTATTCGCAGATTTAGAGTCTGTTTTCATTTTCGCATACGATTTATTTTCTGCAAATATACGGCAATGAATTGTGATTTTTCTAAAACTTGCACTAAATTTGCAAAAAACAACATGTATGGAAAACGAAAAACCGATGGTGCTCCGGACGGAGAATCTGGTAAAAAAATATGGCGAACGAACTGTTGCCAGTCATGTTTCAATAAATGTGGAGCAAGGCGAAATTGTTGGATTGCTTGGACCGAACGGAGCCGGAAAAACGACGACGTTTTATATGACTACCGGACTGATTGTTCCGAACGAAGGGCGTATTTTCCTGAATGACTTGGATATTACGAAATATCCGGTTTACAGAAGGGCGCAAATCGGAATCGGTTACCTGGCGCAGGAAGCATCTGTTTTCCGGAAAATGTCGGTAGAAGACAATATCCGTTCGGTGCTGGAAATGACCAGGTTTTCGAAGGAATACCAAAAAGAGAAGCTGGAAAGTCTCATCTCCGAATTTAATTTGGGACACGTACGTAAAAACCTGGGCGACCGGCTTTCGGGCGGCGAACGGCGGCGAACGGAAATTGCCCGCTGCCTGGCTATCGAACCCAAATTTATTATGCTCGACGAGCCGTTTGCCGGTGTTGATCCCATTGCCGTGCAGGACATTCAGGATATTGTCTGGAAATTGAAAGACAAAAACATCGGCATCCTGATTACCGACCACAACGTGGACGAGACGCTTACGATTACCGATCGCGCTTATCTTCTTTTCGAAGGACGCATCCTTTTTCAGGGAACTTCCGAAGAACTGGCTGCAAACCCGATTGTAAGGGAAAAATATCTTGGAAAAGATTTTCAACTGAAAAAAAGAAAAAAGGACGAAGTTTGACGGAATGCAAATAAAATTGTTGCAGTAAGTTAAGACTCATCCAAATTCAATTCCAAACGTGCCGCCTTTGCCTTCCAGTTATCCTTGGCAAATTGCTGCATGTCGATCTGAAAATCACTTTCATCGGTAATTTCCAATCCTAAAATTGTTTCGATAATATCCTCCATCGTAACGATACCCTCCATTCCGCCGTATTCATCAATCACTAAAGCGATGTGTTCCTTTTTTTGCATCATCAAATCGTAAAATCTCGGAATGCTTGTATTTTCGTAGCAAATGATGAGCGGGCGGCGAACGTCTTTCAATCTGAGCGTATCCTTATTATTGACCAGGTGGATCAGGATATCGGACTTCAACACAAATCCCGTAATATTATCAATCGAATCCTTATAAATAGGTATGCGCGAATGACGGAGGAAATCCTTGTTGCTGAAGAACTCTTTCAGCGTTAAGTCTTCCTGCGCCGCAAACACAACCGTTCGCGGAGTCATTATGCTGCGGATCTTGAGTGATTCAAGCCGGATCATATTGTTGATAATCTTACTTTCGTTGGATTGAAGCGTGCCTTCCTTTTCCCCAATGTCGGTAAGAGCGGCCAACTCTTCGCGGCTGACGGTTTTCTTGTTGTTTCTGGTGAAAATTCGGGTAAGGTATTTCGTTATACTGATCAACGGATAGGCAATGTATGTCATTCCCAGTATAATCCAAGCGGCGGGAACTGCCAAGTTCTTCCAGTAATTGGCGCCGATTGACTTGGGAATAATTTCGGCAAAAATCAATATTAAAAAAGTCAGAAGAGCCGTAATAATTCCGAAATAAGTATTTCCGAATACGGCTACCGCTTGCGCGCCGACTCCGGCCGACCCTGCTGTATTGGCAATCGTATTTAAGGAGAGGATAGCGGAAATGGGACGGTCAATGTTTGTTTTTAATTTCTTAAATATTTTCCCTCCTTTGCTTTTGGTTGCCAGTACTTCGATGTAGGAAGCCGAAGAAGAAAGTAAAGTCGCTTCCATCAGGGAACAGATGGAAGAAATTAACAGCGTAATCGCAAAGTAAATAAACAGAAGCATCATAATAAATGCCGTATTTATGAGAATTTAGTAAAAACAAAAAAGAAGGATTTTTGTTTCCTTCTTCTCCGTATTTATTTTTCAATTTTTTGTATTAGTGTGTTTTTAAGGTTAAAAAGATTGAGTTGCTAAACAAATTTTACAAATGTCGTGTTTTTTTATCTTATGGAAAAATAAAAAAGTATATTTTAAAACATATATTTCAATTATCCTTTTGTTATTTTTGCAGTTCATTATAAATTAAGAATAAAAAAATGAAACGTAATTTTTACAAGCGGCTGCCGGTTGTCGTGTTATTTTTTGTGTTGGCAATGCAGCAGGGCTCTTCAGCCGCATTCGTATTTTCGCCGGAACAATTGAAACGGCTTTTTCCGGAAGGCGCAACCACACAACCGGCAGATACTTCCGAGTATCTGGTGTTCGACCGGACGCAGCAAAAAATAGGACGTGCAATACTTAGTTCGCCTTCTGCAGATAATATTGTCGGGTTTTTCGGTCCGGTGCCGCTGTTGATAGGAATTGATTTGAAGGGAAATATTACCGGCGTTCTGCTGCTTGAAAACAGAGAGACTGCCGAATATGTGGTTCAGGTAGAAAATAGCGGTTTGCTTTCGCAGTGGGACGGATTGCCGGCAAAAGAGGCGTTGGAAAAGCAGGTAGATGCGGTTTCCGGAGCGACGCTTACTTCTAAAGCTGTAATCCGTACCTTCCAGAAGCGTGTTTCAGAAGATGTACAATCACACTCCGGGACGGGATTTTCTTGGATTATTTTATTTGGAGGAATTGTTGTATTAGTGGCATTGTCGTTGATTTCAAAAATGCGCTCGAATAAAAAGGAATAATGATATTTTAAATAATTGATTCTATAATAATATAATGTGATTATCCAATCTTACCACTACTACCAATCCGGAGAATTGAATATGAATAACCGCCAATGAAGCGTAACGCTTGGCGGTATATTGTAAGAATGCCGGAATGAACGATGATACTGCAATATGTATTTATCTGCAAAAAAAATTACAAAAAATAGTTATTTATTAACACAATTTATTAATTTCGCAACGTTTATTATAAGTCGAACTTTGTTTTAATTACGATGTATAACTAAAAAATTAAAATTATGGCTTTTTTATGGTTCATTTTAATCGGATTGGTAGCGGGCTATTTGGGTAGCCTTATTTTCAAAGGTTCGGGTAACGGTCTTTTGATAAATTTGATTGTGGGAATTATCGGAGGTTTTCTCGGTGGATGGCTGTTTGGTTTGTTAGGTATCGGCGGAACCAGCATCGTTTGGTCACTGATAAGTGCAGTCGTAGGCGCTATCTTGCTGCTGTGGATTGTTTCTTTGATAAAAAAGAAATAACAAAAACTTTCCGACGGGGCTATCTCAAAAATTCGTCATTCTGTGCTTGTTGCGGAATCTACTAATAGAACACTTTGAATTTCAGTGGAATGTATATTATTCCCGCAATAATGAAACCTGTTTTTAATTTTTGAGATAACCTCGTTTTTTCATCACATCTATGCTGAAATTTCTCAAGTCTAACGCCCTTTTTGTCTCTATGCTGACCGGGATTGTTTTCCACGATCTTTTTGCATGGATGGCTCCTGCCATAAAATTTCTCCTCTTTCTGATGTTGCTGATTACCTATTGCCGGATCTCTCCGCGGCAATTGAAACTTAAGCCTCTCCATTTCTGGCTTGCCTGTGTCCAGGCTTTCGGTTGCGTATTTGTATATTTGATTCTTGCTCCTTTTAACCTGGAACTGGCGCAGGGATGCCTGCTTTGCATCTTAGCCCCTACAGCGACATCCGCTCCCGTTTTTGCCGCATTATTAGGAGGAAGTGTTGCCTGCCTGACAGCATACAGCATTGCAAGCAATTTATCCTTCGCTTTTTTAGCTCCTTTTGTACTTTCATTACTGGGCGCCCACGGTGTGACGGAAGAATTGACACTTATACAGGGTTTCCTGACGATTTGCGCCAGGGTAATGCCTTTGCTGCTGGCTCCTTTTTTTCTGGCGGCTTTGATGAAAAAAATAACTCCGAAGATTCACGAACAGCTGAAAAACAGGCAGGTATTTTCCTTCTGGCTTTGGGTTATTGCACTGACTATCCTGATGGCAAAAACGACCGGAGAATTGCTTGCGATGGAGCAGGGGATGTATTCGGCAGCAGCCGTATTGGCTCTCGGCGCAGCAGTGGTTTGTGTGCTGCAATTTTCAACGGGTTGGTATTTAGGGCGGAAATACGGCGATAGAGTATCCGGCGGACAGGGATTGGGACAAAAAAACACGATCCTCATTATTTGGATGGCGCATACTTTTTTCAATCCTGTCGTGGCAATCGCTCCTGCATCTTATGTCGTATGGCAAAATCTTATCAATTCGTACCAGTTGTTGAAATACCGGAAAAATGTTGAAAATGCAGAAAAATAATTATATATTTGTAAATCTTACAAACATATAATTATTTGTCATGAAACAAAGTTATATTAAAAAGATTTTCTTTTTGTGCCTGCTTTTTATCGGAAGTCAGGCATTTGCAGAAGAATTTTCAACGATGGATTTGAATCCGCAACAACCGGCCGGAAGGGTCGGGAAGCTGCTTCTGCGGCAATTTCTACAGAGCAAACCCACGCCGGCGGGCACGCTCTTTTTATCAGCGGAAGAACAGCCGCCCGGAACGGTGCCGGAATCGCAAAGGATTCTTTGACCGCCTGTGGGACTTATACCATCGATGGCTATGTGTTGTACAACAACAATTCAGACTAAAAAATAACTTTTCCTCGCGTCTTTCCGTCGTCATGTTTTCTCTTGCGCATAAGCGTCGTTTGATCAACACGAAGACAGAAAAGCACGAAGATTAAAATCCGAAACCAATGAAACCTTTTCTTTCTTTGCTGATTTCCCTCTTTTCTGCTTGTCTTGCCGTTTTTTCGCAAGACGACCACCGGGATCACGCCAACCGGCTGTTCCTTTCGGGTAAATATGAAAACGCTATCCCCGTATTAAAAGAATGTCTGAATTTACAACCAAACGATATACCGGTTCAAAAAATGCTGGCAAAATCATTATTTTATGTCGGATACCCCGATAGTACGTGCGTTTTGTATGAAGAAATGGCGGTACATCATCCGAATGATTACGATATTCTGGTCTTTTTAGGCAATTATTATTATGTAAAAGCAAATCATTCTGCCAAAAGAAAAACAGTTTATGAAGAGAAAAAAACAATATTCCATCAACACAGGAAAGAAGGGGGGAAAGTAACCTCGGATACAGCCATTGAATATTATTACCAGGCAGGCAAGTATTTGGAAAAAGCATTCGTTCTCTATGAAAATGAAGAGATTAGAAAGTCATTGGTAGATATATACACCATCGTCGGAAACAAAGATAAAGTCATACAATACAAAAAAAATACGAAATAAACCGTCCGGAAATTCAAACAGGTCAAATTACCGAAAACGATCAATAAAATGCAACGAGTTAAAAACATTAAAAAGAACACTTGGAGAACCATTACTACGGTAAGTCTCTTTCTTTTAGCAGCTTTCCTGATTATTCAGACATTTCCCAACGCCGGGAAATTTCCTTATGCATACGAAAAAGGCGGACCCTGGCAGTATGAGGCATTGACGTCGCCTTTCGCCTTCGAAAGTTATAAATCGAAAGAAGAGCTGAAGCGCGAACAGGACAGTGCACTGGTCGATTTCCAACCCTGCTACAATTTGGATGTCTCTGTTTCCGAAAAAGAGCTTGCCTCGTTTATGGAGAAAGGAGCCATCTCTTTGATGCCGGTTACCTCCTTATATAAAGATTATATTTCCAAAAAACTGGCAACATTGTATGACGACGGTATCCTGTCGATGTCGGAAATGGAGAAACTGCAAAAAGATAAAACACAAACCATTCTGATCAAAAGAGAAGATAACGTTGCCAAGAAAAAGAATGTTGCCGAACTTCACACAATTAAAACAGCCTACGAAAAACTTGTCAACGAGGCATTATACCTGGATAAAAATGTATTGCAGAATTACAATTTGAATGACTATATTCACGAAAATCTGTCTTTCAACGAAGTGACTACCGAAAATTTGAAAAAGGATTTGCTGAAAAGCATTTCCTTAACCAAAGGAAGAATACAGAGTGGGGAAAAAATCATTGACCAGGGGGAAATTGTTTCCGAACGAGCCTTCGACGTGCTTAATTCGCTGAAACGAATTACCCTTGAAAACAACGAAAAAGGCAACTCCACCACTGTGTTTTTTGGGCAAATTATTGTGACGCTCGGCGTTCTGTGCGCTTTTTTCCTCTATTTATTCCTGTTTCGCCAGGGCTTTTTAGTCGAAACTAAAAATGTGGTGTTTATGCTTGGAATGATCGTTGCGCTATGTTTTGTCTCCTCTGTCGTGATGAAGCATAATTCTTCCCCTTACCTTATTCCCTATGCCATTTTACCGATTATGATTACCACATTTTTCGACACGCGCACGGCTCTTTTTTGCCACATTACGACTGTCTTGCTGTGCTCATTCATTGTGCCTGTCGAATATGATTTCCTCTTCCTGCAAATTACAATCGGGATGATCTCGATTTGTACGCTGAAAAATCTGTTCCAGCGTTCGCAGCTGGTTAAATCGGCGGGCATTATCGTGCTGGCTTATTTCGTTCTTTATTTGGGTAATGTACTGATTCGCGAGCAGGAAATCAACGCGCCCGCATTCCTTGCCTTTATTGCAAACGGAGCATTGCTGCTTCTGGCATATCCGCTTATTTATATCATTGAGAAATCGTTTGGCTACGTTTCGGACGTTACACTGGTTGAATTGGCGAATACAAACAATCCGCTTCTTCGCCAGTTTTCGGAAGAGGCTCCGGGTAGCTTCCAGCATTCGATGCAAGTTTCCAATCTCGCTGCCGACGCGGCATTGAGCATCGAAGCAAACCCGATGCTTGCACGTACGGGCGCTCTGTATCACGACATTGGGAAACTGAAAAATCCGGTTTTTTTTACTGAGAATCAATCATCATTCAATCCGCACAACGAATTGAATGATGAAGAAAAAAGCGCGCAAATCATCATCAAACACGTGGAAGACGGTATTGAGATTGCCAAAAAACACCGTTTGCCTGCTCTCCTGCAAGATTTCATCCGTTCGCATCACGGCAAGAACAAGACAAGGTATTTCTACAATTCCTTCTGCAACAAATATCCGGACAAAGAGGCGGACGAATCCAAATTCTCGTACCCCGGACCGCTTCCTTACACCAGGGAAATGGCAGTACTGATGATGTGCGATGCCGTAGAAGCCGCCTCGCGCAGCCTGTGTGAATATACAGACAAAAGCATCAACGATTTGGTCGAGAAAATTATCAACGACCTGGTATTTGAAGGAGCCTTAAACGCTTCTCCGCTCACATTCAAAAACATCGAAACCGTAAAAGCCGTTCTGAAAGAGAAGCTGAAAAACATATACCATACGCGGATTAGTTATCCGGAGTTGAATAAAACAGAGGGAAAAACGCTGGTATGACGCTTCTCAAAATAATAAAATAAAAACCGTAATGACGAAAAATGCGGAAATGTTTATTTTTCATTACACGAATCCGCATTATTTTCACCGAAGTAAAAGTTAGCGAATTATACGAATTAACACGGAATTGGCAGCAGAATTATTTGAAATATGAAATAATTAGCGTATAAAATATCTTTTAAAACAGTCATTTATTATTTTCTTAGCGGTCTTAATGTTTTTTACCATTAAATATTCTCAAAACTCTTTTTGAATTTTAAACAACTTCCAACGCCTTAATCTTAAAGATATTCATTACTTTTGTGGAATTTTAAGAAACAGGCGGCTGGAAGAGAGGCAATAATGTTTTCTCTTTGCCGTTACTCTAAGGAATAAAGAGAAAAAAAATGTACTTTAAACGATTTAAACGCTATATTTTCCTGCTTTTCGCAATTCTTTTCTTTCAGTCTGCACAAGCCCAGTTTTTGGGCGAGATTGGGTTGTTGGGCGGTGTTTCTTATTACAATGGGGATGCAAACTCTACCACGCCGTTTTTGGAAAACCACCCTGCAGCCGGCGCCCTTTTCCGGATTCAGATGCATCCGCTCCTGATGTTGAAGCTGGACGTGCTGCACGCAACGGTTTCGGGTAATACCGAGAATTTTCCGAATGCCCTCCCGAACGGAATACAAGCTGAATTTAAAAGGAGTTTTCTGGAAATTGGAATGCAGCTTGAGGTCAATTTTTTCAAGTACGGCGAAGAAACCTGGGATAGGGAAGTCCTGTATCACACCCCTTACATATTGTTGGGACCCGGACTGGCTGTTTACAATGATATGGGTGGAAACTCCTTTGCGCCGCATCTGGCATTCGGCGTAGGATATAAATACAAACTCTGGGGCAGATGGAATATCGGCTTGGAATGGTCTATGCGAAAATTATTTAGAGATGATTTTGACGTAACCGACTTTTCTAACGAAATATTGAATAATCCCTACGGCGTAAAAAGTTCGTGGTTGAAAAATAACGATTGGTACTCTTGCGCATTTGCTTTTGTTACGTTCGATATTATCCGGAAGAGAGGCAAATGCATCGAAACGAAATGGTAAAAAATGACATTTAAAGAACAGATAGATAAAGAGAGAATCCCTCGACACGTTGCCGTGATTATGGATGGAAACGGGCGTTGGGCGAAAAGTAAAGGCGAAGATCGCATATTCGGACATCAAAACGGGGTGGATTCGGTTGACCAGGTCAGTGAAGCTGCCGGCGAAATCGGTGTAAAATACCTGACACTTTACGCTTTTTCGACCGAAAACTGGAATCGCCCTGAGGCAGAAGTTGATGCGTTGATGGGACTTTTAGTGGACGCAATTAAAAATAATGTCCGGAAAATGATGAAAAATAACGTCCGTCTGCTCGTCATCGGCGACATCAACCGGCTACCGCAAATGACGCGGGAAAAATTGCAGGATGCAATGAGTGAGACCGGTCAAAATACGGGATTGAACCTGGTGCTTGCACTCAGCTACTCTTCGCGCTGGGAGATTCTGAATGCAACGAAAAAAATCGCTCAATCCGTGAAAGAAGGCAAGATACAAATTGAAGACATTGACGAAACTCTTTTTTCAGATAATCTCACAACAGTAGGCATTCCCGATCCGGATTTGTTAATCCGGACGAGCGGTGAACTGAGAATCAGTAACTTCCTGATGTGGCAACTCTCTTATTCGGAACTCTATTTTACCGACATTTGTTGGCCCGAATTTAAAAAAGAACCGTTTTTTGAAGCCATCGTCGATTATCAAAAAAGAGAAAGACGCTTTGGTAAAACGAGTGAACAAATAGTAAAATAATCGAAATATGCGAAAATACCTTATCCTTTATATATTTTTCAATGTGATTACCGGCGCTCTGCTGGCTCAAACAGTATCGGAAGAAGCCATTGATAAAACGACTGTTACCGGCGATTCGGTTGCCGGGCTTTCCGATGCCGGCACGCCGGTCAATTCCACCGTAAACGAAAAGCCGGTTATATCCTATACGGCAACTCCAAAAGAATACACCATTCAGGAAATTATCGTTACCGGCGCAGGAAATTACGACAAGGATGTCATCATCGGATATTCGGGACTGAAAGCCGGCGAACGGGTGAAGATGCCCGGCGACGCGTTCTCAAACGCCATCAAGCGGTTTTGGCGGCAAGGATTATTCTCGGATGTAAAAATAAACGCCACAAAAGTTCAAGGCGATAAAGTGTGGCTCGAAATCGCATTGCAACCGCGTCCGCGTATCTCCGAAATCAATATTTTCGGTGTTAAGAAAAAGGACAAGGAAGACCTGGAAACCGGATTAGGACTGATAAAAGGCAGCCAGATATCACCCAACATGGTGAATCGGGCAGAAATAGTAATTAAGAGAAAATTAGAAGCAAAAGGATACGAAAAAGCGGAAGTTGATTTTATCCAGCGCGACGATCCGGGTAATCCCGGATTCGTAATTGTGGATATAAACATCGACAAGAAAGATAAAATAAAAGTTCGGAACATTTTCATTGAGGGAAATAAGGAACTGTCGGACAACCAGGTCAAAAAAGCAATGAAAAAGACGAAAGACAAAAGGTTGATGACCCTCTTTAAATCCAAGAAATTTATCCGTGAGGAATACGAAAATGATAAAAAACTGATTATTGACAAATACAACGAAAAAGGTTTTCGTGATGCCGAGTTGCTGAGCGATAGCGTTGTGCCTGATCCGGATAAGGAAAACAAGGTGAATATCTACATCACGGTAGATGAAGGACAAAAATATTACTTCCGCAACATTTCGTGGGTCGGAAATACCATCTATCCGGGCGATGTGCTGAGTTCCGTACTCGGAATAAAAAAAGGCGATGTCTATAATCAAAAACTCCTGAATGAGCGCCTGTTAATGGATGAAGATGCCGTTTCAGGCCTTTATCTGGACAACGGGTATTTGTTTTTCAACGTTGACCCGGTAGAAATTAACATCGAAGGCGATTCTATTGATTTGGAAATGCGTATCTATGAAGGAAAGCAGGCAACCATTGACAAAGTAATCATCAACGGAAATACTGCCGTTCACGAAAATGTAATCCGCCGTGAATTGCGCACCAAACCCGGGCAACTGTTCAGCAAATCCGACTTGCAGCGTTCTGCGCGCGAATTGGCGCAAACCGGGCATTTTGACCCCGAAAAGCTGGATATTCGTCCGGAACCGGACCCGGAAGACGGAACCGTGGACATTATTTACAACCTGGAACAAAAACGAAACGACCAGGTAGAACTCTCTTTCGGCTGGGGACAAACCGGGATAATCGGTTCCGTGGGACTGAAATTTACCAACTTCTCCATCCAGAATATATTCAACAAAGAATCGTACCGCCCCCTTCCGCAGGGTGACGGTCAGCAATTCGGGATTTCATTCCAAACCAACGCGCAATATTACACAGCAGCGAGCGTCTCCTTTATGGAACCTTGGCTGGGAGGTAATAAGCCCACTTCATTGTCCTCTTCGTTGTACTGGTCGCGCCAGACAGGGATAAGTAATTATTACTATTCGGATAGCTACAATTATAATTATCTCGCCGGAAATAACGGTTATGATTATAGCTATATATATGAAGCCGACCCGGACAAGCACATCGTAACGCTCGGAGGAGCAATCGGATTGGGAAGACGCCTGTCGTGGCCCGACGACTATTTTTCCATCTACGGCGAAGTTGCATACCGTCACTACAATTTGAAAAACTGGGAATATTTTGATTTGCAAACCGGTAAAGCAAATAATTTAAGTTTCGGAATTACCTGGAGCCGGAATTCAACGGACAATCCGTTTTTCACCCGGACAGGTTCTATGTTTTCCCTTTTGTTGCAGGCAACCCCGCCATACTCCTTATTTAAGGACAATTCGCGGGTAAATGCGTTGGTTAATAAGTTTAAAGACAGGCATCCTCGCGACCTGACACCCGGAGAGCATGAAGAATACCTTGAAATGCAACAGGAACTGTTCCGTTGGGTAGAATATTACAAGACAGAATTTAAGGCAAGATTGTTTACGCCGCTCTCTCCCGATCAGAAACTGGTCTTGATGACGCGGGCCGAATACGGTTTTTTAGGCTATTACAATAAAAACAGGCGTTCGCCATTCGAACGTTACTATATGGGAGGCGACGGAATGTCGGGAGCCAGCAGCACCTATGCCACCTCTACCGTTTCGTTACGCGGATATAAAAACGGTTCGATAACTCCGTATGACCTTGTATCGGGAAGGCAAAACGGAAATATGTACACAAAACTGTCACTGGAACTTCGTTATCCGTTGATGCTCCAACCGATGTCCACCATCTACATACTTGCCTTTGCCGACGCAGGAAATGCATGGAGCGAGTTTCACCAGTTCAATCCGTTTGACTTGAAAAGGTCGGCCGGAGCGGGCGTCCGCGTCTTCTTGCCGATGATTGGGTTGATTGGCGTTGACTATGGATACGGGTTTGATTATGCGCGCGACGGAGAAAGGGGAGGCAGTAACTTCCACCTTGTTATCGGGCAGGAATTTTGATTTGGAACAATAAATTTAATTTTTTACAATATGAAAAAGCTATCATTAATTACGGTAATTGCACTGTTGGGAATCGCATCGGTTTCCGCGCAAAAAGTTGCATTGGTCGATATGGAATATATTTTGAAAAATATTCCGATGTATGAATCTGCCAACGAGCAGTTGAAGCAAATCTCCCAAAAGTGGCAGTCGGAAGTAGAAGCCAAAAACGAGGAGGCAAAGAATTTATATAAAAATTACCAGACAGAAGTCGTTTTCCTTTCGGATGAAATGAAAGCAAGGAAGGAAAATGAAATTGTAGCTAAGGAAAAGGAGGCTAACGAGTTGAAACGTACATATTTCGGTCCGGACGGCGAGCTTTTCAAGAAAAGGGAAAGCCTGATGAAACCGATACAGGATGAGATTTATACCGCTATCAAAGCCGTTTCGGAAGAAAAAAAGTATGAGCTTATTTTGGATAAAACTTCCGGAATGAATATTATTTATTACTCTTCGAAAATTGATATCAGCGACGAAGTTTTAACAAAGCTCGGATATTCAAAAAAATAAAATATGAATCTCTTTTAAGTTAAGATTAGTTTCGATGAAAATTATCCTTAATTAAATATTAAATAAAATATTCATTATATTTGCACCGAATTATAGTACAAATTAATAATTAAAAAATAAAAAAACGATTATGTCTAAAAAATTAGTATTCCTGCTATTCCTTGCGATGCCATTTTTCGCATTTTCTCAAAACACACAGATTAAACTCGGATATTTGGACGTTCAGAGTCTTTTTCTTGCCTTGCCCGAAATCACTGAAATTGAGGCAACAATGAAAAAACTGACCGAACAGCACGAAGGTGAAATCAAAAGATTGGAAGATGAGTATCAGCGGAAATTAGAAGAATATCAAAAAAATCAACAAACCTGGGACGAATCAATCCGTAAAAGCAGAGTAGAAGAGTTGCAAGCCCTTCAAATGAAAATGCAGAACTTCTACCAAACGGCTCAACAATCTTTGCAACAAAAACAAGAGGAGCTGCAAGCGCCGTTGAGAGAAAAAATAATGAAAGCAATGCGTGAAGTCGGAGCCGAAAATGGTTTCTTATACATTTTTGAAGCCAATTCACTGCTGTTCAAATCTGACGAAGCAATTGACGTAACTCCTTTGGTAAAGAAAAAATTAGGCGTTCAATAAAAAAGCGCGAAAGCACGAAGGCATGGAAGCGCGAAGGAAATTCGCGCTTTCGTGCTTTTCGTGCCTTTACGCTCTATATAAAATTTTAACACGCAATAAAAAAATATGCTCTTCCCCACGCAATCCGGTCCGATCGGTGTTTTTGATTCCGGCTACGGAGGACTTACGATTCTCGAGAAAATACGGAATTTGATGCCCCAATACGATTACACTTATTTGGGCGACAATGCCCGTACGCCTTACGGAACCCGTTCCTTTGACGTTGTGTACGAATTCACGAAGCAATCCGTTAAAAAGCTGTTTCAAATGGGTTGCCCGATGGTCATATTGGCTTGTAATACGGCTTCTGCCAAAGCGTTAAAAAATATTCAATCAAAAGACCTGCCACTTTGGAACCCCGAAAAAAGAGTGTTGGGCGTAATCCGTCCTACGGTAGAGGCAATCGGCAACATCACAAAAACGCGCCACGTCGGCGTACTCGGCACAATTGGTACCATACAATCCAAGTCATATCCTATTGAAATAAAAAAAATAAACCCTGATATTACGGTCAGTGGCGAGGCTTGCCCGTTGTGGGTACCGTTGGTCGAAAACTCGGAATACGATTCCGGCGGAGCAGATTATTTTGTCAAAAAAAACCTCAATGAACTTTTAAAAAAAGACAAGGAAATTGACACAATTATCCTCGGTTGTACCCATTATCCACTGCTTTTGCCAAAAATCAGACAGTATGCACCCGACAAAATGAACATCATTTCGCAGGGCGAAATCGTGGCAGCAAGCTTACAGGATTACCTGCGCCGCCATCCGCAAATGGAAGAACGAATCACGAAAACAGGACATTGCAAGTTTTTTACCACCGAGTCGGTTGCCAAATTCAAAAAATCAGCCTCCCTGTTTCTTCATGAAGAAGTGGAGGTGGAGCGGGTTTTATTGTGAATGATTTTTATTCTTTCGAGAGACTCGTTAGCGCTGTCCAAAAATCCGTCATTCCGTACTTGATCCTGAATTTTCTAAAAACACATTGATTACCAAATGACTGCGAATAACCCGGCAACGAAAAAATACATTTTTTGTTTTTCAAACAGCTTTTACAGCGTTAAAAAATATTCGTATGGAAAAAGAAAATTTCCCGTCATTAAAAAAGCGGTTCCTGAAATATGTGTCGTTTGACACCCGTTCGGAAGAAAACAATCCGGCAACCCCTTCATCCGAAGGACAATATGCGCTTGCTCAAGAAATTACAGGCGAACTTCGTCAAATAGGACTGACGGACGCAGAAGTGGACGCCAACGGCTATGTGATGGCAACCTTGCCTTCCAACAGTCATAAAAAACTGCCAACCATCGGTTTTATCGCCCATTTGGACACAAGTCCCGACGCTTCGGGAAAGGTAAATCCGCGAACGGTTACGTATGACGGAACGGACATTGTGTTAAGTGAAAATCCGCGAAGGGTTTTGTCGGCACAGGTTTTTCCCGAAATGAAACAGTATATCGGGCAAGAACTGATTGTAACGGACGGAAATTCCTTGCTGGGCGCCGACGATAAAGCAGGTGTTGCCGAAATCATCACGGCGGTGGAGTACTTGCTTTTGCATCCCGAAATCCCCCACGGTACCATCCGCATTGCTTTTACACCCGATGAAGAAATCGGAAGGGGAGCCGATCTTTTTGATGTGAAAAAATTCGGCGCCGACTGGGCTTATACGGTGGATGGCGGAGAAACAGGCGAATTAGAGTATGAAAACTTCAATGCGGCAAGCGCAAGTGTCTTCTTCACCGGACGAAATATACACCCCGGATACGCTAAAGGAAAAATGATTAACGCTATCACTTTGGCGCGTGAATTTGCCAACGCACTCCCTCCCGGTGAAGTTCCGGAATCAACCCAGGGCTACGAAGGCTTTTACCACCTCACGAAAATGGAAGGAACCGTAGAGTCAAGCGTCTTAACCTACATTATCCGCGACCACGACCGTGCGCACTTTGAGCAGCGAAAACGGAAAATGCAGGAAATCTGCTTTTCAATGCAGCAAAAATATGGAGAAAATGCTGTCCGGCTTACCCTGGAAGACCAATATTACAATATGTCGGAAAAAATAAATCCGGTAAAACAGATTGTGGACATTGCCGCCAAGGCAATGCAGAATTGCGGTATACTACCCAAAATTAAACCCATCCGCGGAGGAACCGACGGAGCCAGACTCTCCTTCGAGGGTCTGCCCTGCCCGAACATCTTCACCGGAGGACATAATTTTCACGGACGGGATGAGTTTATTCCTATCCCTTCAATGGAAGCAGCGGTAAATGTTATATTGGAAATTTGTAAAATATTGGAAAAAGGGCAGGAAATAACAAAACGAAAGTAAGTTTTCTAAATTGGTTTACATTATAAGTGATCATCCGGTAGTTTATTTACACCCGTTTTTCGGAATAAAAACTCTAATGAGACTGTCTGAAACGTCCACGAGTTACATGAATTGACACAATTCTTTTTAGTTTGAAAAGGCTGTAGATTACAACTCTATTTTAAACTATAGCCGTTTGAAATTATATATCGCAGATAATTAAGATTTTAATTCCGTGCTAATTCGTGTAATCCATGTAATCCGTGGATAAAATATCTTTTAAGACAACCTCATTGTTTAAATCTTCTCAATAATCTCCATCCCCTTTTTGATAGCTGCCTCATTCATCGGAATTAGGTGATGATGTCTTTCCGGAAGGGATTTTTTCAACCCTAACAGCACATTTTCAATTTCCACTACCGGACGGATTTTCAATAAACCGCCCAGAATAATCATATTAAATGATTTTGGCGCATTCATCTCAATGGACGTGTTCATTGCGTCAACGCGGTAGATGTTGATGTCTTTCCGGGTTGGCGCCTTAGTGATGCCATAAGGGTCAAAAATCAGCGTTCCGCCCGGCTTGACGCTTTTCTCAAACTTATCCAGCGACTGCTGGTTAAGGATAATTGCCGTGTCAAACTCGTTCAAAATAGGCGAACTGATACGGTCGTCACTGATAATCACAGTTACGTTTGCCGTGCCTCCGCGCTGTTCGGGCCCATACGAAGGCATCCAGGTAACTTCTTTGTCTTGCATCAATCCGGAGTATGCGAGAATTTTACCCATCGACAAAACCCCCTGTCCGCCAAATCCTGCTATAATCAATTCTTCTTTCATCTTCATTCTACGTTTTTCATTCTACATTTTTCAAATCACCCAACGGATAAGCCGGGAACATATTTTTCTCCATCCATTCGTTGGCTTGCACAGGGTCTAATTTCCAACCGGAAGCACAGGTCGAAACAATCTCTACGACCGAAGTACCCTTATCTTCCATTGAGTTTTCAAACGCTTTTCGAATCGCTTTTTTTGCCTTACGAACAGCTGCAGCGGTATGTACGCTTTGACGAGTTATATATCTTGTGCCTTCCAACTCTTTTAGGATATTGGTGATTTTCAACGGGTAACCGTTCAGCTTCACATCACGTCCATACGGGCAGGTGGCGGTTTTCATTCCTTCCAGGGTAGTGGGCGCCATTTGTCCGCCGGTCATTCCATAGATGCCGTTGTTGATGAAGATGATTGCGATGCTTTCGCCGCGATTACAGGCGTGAACGGTTTCGGCAGTTCCGATGGCTGCAAGGTCGCCGTCGCCCTGGTAAGTGAAAACAAGTCTGTCGGGACGAAGTCGCTTAACCGCAGTTGCCAGCGCCGGAGCGCGTCCGTGCGCCGCTTCTTCCCAGTCAATATCCAAATAATTGTATGCGAACACGGCACAACCTACGGGTGCAATCCCAACGGTTTTGTCCTGCATTCCCATCTCTTCGATTACTTCTGCAACCAATTTGTGAACTACTCCATGGCTGCAACCCGGACAGTAGTGCATCGGCACATCATTCATTATTTCCGGTTTCTGATATACAAGATTCTCCGGTTTGATTATATCTTTCGTTGTCATTCTTACTTCTTCATTTTTCATTCTTCATTCCTCATTTTTTCGACTGCCCCCACGATTTCGTCCGGCGTAAATACGATACCGCCCAAGCGACCGTAATGCTCCACTTTCACTTTTCCGTTTACGGCAAGCCTGACGTCTTCGACCATTTGTCCGGCATTCAGTTCGACGGAAAGCATCGCTTTTACCTTGTCGGCATACCGGTTGATGATTTTTGAAGGAAATGGCCAAAGTGTGATTGGACGTAAAAGTCCTAATTTAATGCCATGTGAACGGGCAATTTCTACCGATTTCTGACAAATACGGGCTGAAGAACCGAATGCAATTAACAGATATTCCGCATCTTCGCATTCAATTTCCTCGTATCGGACTTCGTTTTCTTCAATTAACCTGTATTTTTTTTGGAAACGATGGTTGTTTTGTTCCATCAAGGAGGCATCCAATTCAAGCGATGTGATTACATTACGTTTCCTGCCTGCCGGTTTTCCAACGGCTGCCCACGGGCATTTTTCCGTAATTTCCTCTTCCGTCATTCTCGGCCGGAAAGGCGGAAGAACCACTTTTTCCATCATCTGACCGATAATGCCGTCCGACAAAATCATGACCGGATTGTTATACTTGAAAGCCAGGTCAAAACCAAGCCCGACAAAATCAGCCATTTCCTGAACCGATGCGGGAGCAAGCGCAATCAGGCGATAATCACCATGTCCGCCGCCTTTTACCGTTTGGAAATAGTCAGCCTGACTTGGCTGGATGGTTCCCAATCCGGGTCCCCCACGCACGATATTTACAATCAGAGAAGGCAATTCGCTTCCGGCAAGGTATGAAATTCCTTCCTGTTTCAAGCTGATGCCCGGACTGGAAGAAGAGGTCATCACTTTTTTCCCGGTTCCGGCGCCTCCGTAAACCATATTAATGGCAGCCACTTCACTTTCGGCTTGCAAGACCACCATTCCGGTTGTTTCCCACGGTTTTTCCAATGCCAGCGTTTCCAGCACTTCCGACTGCGGTGTAATCGGGTAACCGAAATAACCATCACATCCACAGCGAATCGCAGCGTGGGCAATGGCTTCGTTACCTTTCATTAATTTTATTTCTTCGTTCATTATTTTTTTTATTTTAGTAAACGAGTAGTAAGTAAACGAGTAAACAAGAGGAAAAGTAAACATTGCTCTCTCGTTTACTTATTACCTGTTTACCCGTTTACTTTAGTTCTATAAACAGTGATACATCCGTCAGGGCAAACGACGGCACAGTTGGCACAGCCCGTACACGCTTCTTCATTTGCCATATACGCATAGTTGTATCCCTTTGCATTAACGTGTTTGGACATTGCTAAAACGTCGGACGGACAAGCCGCAACACACAGTTCGCAGCCTTTGCATCGTTCGTTGTTTACCACAACAGCTCCTCTTACTTTAGCCATTTCATTAATATTTTATGATCGATTATTTTTGCCCGCAAAGGTACTGTTTTTTAGGAATAAAGAAAAATGTTTTACCTATTCTTTTTTTTACTTTTTCTTATTTTGGATTGTTTTAAAAATAAAATGTAACTATTGGGGTGTAATAAATATTAATTTCATATATACTATGCGTGCGTAAGTATTTTGTTTCAAATGATTTTAATAAATACAAAAGCAAGAAAAGATAAAGGTTGTTTCACCTTCTTAAATTCTTTGTTTGAAGAAACGGTTCAATCCTTCAATTTCTTTATTACTCAATTTTCCAACTCCTGATTCACATTTTTGATAACAGGTAAACATTTTCCCTGTTTGAGTTGTTTGAAAAAAAGAAATTCATGAAAACGACAATTATTATGCAAGAAAAAAATCAAACCAAAGTTGAAATCGGCTCAAAGGCAGCTCCTGAGACTTTTTTTATTAAAATCACCAAAGACGGTCCATACCTGTTGTATGGAAATCCCCCTATTAATGAGATGATTATAACGCCAAATGAAGACGGCGAAAACTGGACTTACCGGAATGGAAAAAAGTTTGAACCGAAAAGTCAGCCTTGCTCGCTCTGTCGTTGTGGTCATTCAAAAAATAAACCATTTTGCACGGGTGATCACGTACATGTGGATTGGGATTCGGAAGAAACAGCCTCTTTCGAGCCATTATTGGACAATGCAGAGGCAATCGAAGGTCCGGAACTGATTTTGTATGATAACGAAACGTATTGCGCCTATGCTCGTTTCTGCGATGCGAAAGGGCGGATATGGAATATTGTACAGCGTGCCGAAACACCCGAACAAATCGAACTTGCCAAACGCGAATCGGCTCATTGCCCGGGAGGCAGGTTGCTGATTTGGGATAAGAAAGAGAAGAAAATGTATGAACCGGATTTTGATCCTTCCATCGGGATTATCGAAGATCCGGGCATCCGGGTAAGCGGTCCGATATGGGTGCGCGGCGGTATCCGGGTAGAAAGCGCCGACGGAAAAAGTTACCAGATTCGTAACAGGGTAGCATTATGCCGCTGCGGAGCCTCTTCTAACAAGCCGTTTTGCGATGGTACGCATGCGAATTTCAAATGGAAATAAGCACGAAGGCGCGAATTTTTTCTTTCGCGCCTTCGTGCTTTTCGTACCTTCGTGCTTATTTCAGTTCAGCCAACGCCTTTTTGATTCGCGCGAATGCTTCTATCAATTTTTCATCGGAGGTTGCGTAAGACATACGAATGCAGTTTGGCGCACCGAATGCATCGCCACCCACACAGGCTACATGCCCTTTTTCCAGCAGGTACATTGCCAAATCGGCAGCTGTTTTGATGGTTGCGCCCTGCGGCGTGGTTTTTCCGAGGTAGAAGCTGCATTCGGGAAAAATATAGAATGCGCCTTGCGGTACTTGTACGTTGAATCCGGGAATCTCTTTTGCCAGGCTAACAGTTAAATCGCGGCGACGCTCAAATGCTTCCTGCATTTCGTTCACAGCGGTTAAATCGCCAAGGTAAGCGGCTTCGGCTGCTTTCTGAGCAATAGAACAGGGTCCGGAAGTATATTGCCCCTGCAGCTTATTGCAAGCTGAGGCGATCCATTGCGGAGCGGCAATCCAACCCAGGCGCCAACCGGTCATTGCATATGCTTTTGATACGCCGTTTACGATAACTACCCGGTCTTTGATTTCGCTAAATTGAGCGATGCTTTCGTGCCTGCCGCCGTAATTAATGTGTTCGTAAATTTCGTCGGAAATTATGATAACACCCGGGTATTTTGCCAGCACATCAGCCAGCCCCTTCAATTCTTCTTTTGTATAAACGCTTCCGGTCGGGTTGGAAGGCGAGCATAAAATCAGCGCTTTTGTTTTCGGCGTGATGGCAGCTTCCAATTGAGCCGGCGTGATTTTAAAATCCTGTTCGATGCCTGCGTTTACAATTACATTGGTACCTTCCGCCAGTTTTACCATTTCTACGTAGCTAACCCAGTAAGGAGCCGGCACGATTACTTCGTCGCCCTTTCCGATGATGCTCATCAATACGTTACATACGGATTGCTTTGCTCCGTTGGAACATACGATTTGATCTGCTTTATATTCGAGATTATTTTCTGTCTTTAATTTATTTACAATTGCATTCCGAAGCGGAAGGTATCCCGGAACCGGCGAATAGAATGAAAAATTATTATCAATTGCCTTTTTTGCAGCCTCTTTTATGTATGTGGGAGTATTGAAATCCGGTTCTCCGACACTAAGATTAATTACATCAAAACCCTGTGCTGCCAATTCACTGCTTTTTTGTGACATTACGAGCGTCTCAGACGGCGATAACGCTGCTAAACGAGCCGAAACTTGATTCATTGTGATTTCTATTTATATGTTACATTTTTCTGAGCGCAAATTTACAAAAAATATTTTGATAAGAAACAAGATGAAAGCAAAAAATATATCAATCAAAACATTATGATATTTTATTTGTTGAATAGTGTGATAATATGTCAATTTTGTTGGGTGGTAAACTGACAATAAGATAGTATTTGTTACTTAATTTATTATTATGTAATATCGCTGTGTCAAAAAATCATTTTCAGTCTGTATTAAGAAATATAGTTTTCCTAATCGGAGTTTTTTAATTCTCAACAGTTTGTAGAGCTTCTAAAAACGGTTTTATCTCCTCCCGGGTCAATCCGGCAGTCAAAGAAATCCGGATGCGAGCTGTTCCTTCCGGCACGGTAGGCGGACGAACCGGGAGGGCATAATAGCCCATTTTTTTCAATTGTTCGGAAATGACGATGCTCTTTTCGCTGTCTCCAATTAAAAAAGGGAATATGTGTGAATGGATTTTTTTTCCGGGCAACTGTTCCGAAACATATTGCTGCAAAAGCCGGAGCTGCCGGCGCTTTTCCGTCATAAACGGAATTTTCTCCATGATAAATTTACTCCAACAAACATTCACCGGCGGCAGTGCGGTAGTAAAAATAAACGAGCGGACGCTGTTTATCATCATTTCTTTCAGCTCGCGGCTGGTGACTGCAAAAGCTCCCACCGATGCCAGCGCTTTTCCGAATGTACCGACAAGAATATCTATTTCACGCAAAACCTGCTGCTCCTCACACACGCCTCGCCCGGCATTTCCCCGCACACCGACTGCGTGGGCTTCATCCACATAAAGCACTACGTTTGGGAATTTTTTCTTCATCGAAACCAACTGTTGCAGGTCGCATACGTCGCCGTCCATACTGAAAATGCTTTCCGTTACTACAAAAACAAGATCGTGTTTAGATGCGTTTTCACGGAGCAGGCGTTCCAGCTGTTCGCAGTCGTTATGGCGGTAACGGATTGTCTTCGCGCGGCTGAGTGAAATGCCGTCAATGATGCTTGCGTGCACCAGTTTATCGGCAAGAATCAGCGAGGAAGGCGAGGTTAATGCCGGAAGTATCCCGACATTCGCGTGATAGCCGCTATTGAAAAGCAATGCCTCCTCGCGTTCGTAAAAGCCGGCTAAATATGCTTCCAATTCGTTATAAATGCTATAATTTCCGGTTAATAACCGGGCGGAAGAGGCGGAGAATGTTTCTTTTTCGGGATGAACGTATTCTTTAAATTCTTCGCGCAAAGAATCCGATCCGGCAAGTCCGAGGTAATCGTTTGAGGAAACATTCAGCATTGTTTTCCCGTCACGGATAATGTATTTTCCCTGATGTTCGATTATGGGTAATTCGCGGAAAGCGCCTTTTTGTTTTATTTTTTGGAGACGGGAATGGAACATTTTTCTTATTGTCTATTTATTAAATGATTTTTTTACTGAATGAGGCTGCCTCGAAAGTCTTTTTGAACGCAGATAAAACAGATGAACACGGATTTTTATATCATTGATAATTAGTTATATATAAAATTCCTATTCGTTTGTTATCTGTGAAGACCCGTGTCATCCGCGTTCTTTTGAAACGGCTCCTTAATTTTAGAGTCTGTTTAAATTTTATATGTTTTCATTTTAAGAGATAATTTTATTCTCATTTTTTGGTCAATTTTTCCCAAAAAGGATAGAAGAATAGAATATAGCATATTCTTCCTGAATAAAATTTAAACAGGCGCTGAGTCATTCGGATAAAGCCATTTAATCTCTTTTATTTTAATCCAACAACCTCAACCATAGCTTTTACTAATTTTACGAGCTCCTTTTCTTTCATCACATACGGCGGCATCACATACACCAGCTTCCCGAACGGACGTACCCAAACGCCGCGCTCAACAAATTGCTGCTGTGTTTTTGCCATATCGACAGGCTGTTTCATTTCGATTACGCCGATAGCTCCCAATACACGCACATCGGCTACTGCCGGAAGGGAACGCGCCGGCTCGAGTTCGCGTTTCAGAATGGTTTCAATTGATTTGACTTTCGTCCTCCAATCCTCCTGTTTAAGCAATTCCAACGAAGCAACGGCAACGGCGCATGCCAGCGGATTGCCCATAAAGGTGGGACCGTGCATAAAAACACACGGGGAATTTCGGGAAATTGTCAATGCGACATCATCCGTTGCAAGTGTGGCGGCAAAAGTCAGGTATCCGCCTGTCAACGCTTTTCCGATACACACAATATCGGGGGTGATGCCGGCGTGATTACAGGCAAAAAGCTTGCCGGTTCGTCCGAAACCGGTCGCAATCTCATCGGCAATGAGCAGTACGCCATATTTATCGCACCACTCGCGGACAAGCGCCAGGAAGCGGGGATGGTAAAAACGCATTCCGCCGGCACCCTGCACGATGGGTTCGAGGATAACGGCTGCTGTATTGCCCGCATTCCGGGCAATTGTTTCGCGCATTTCTTCGCCTGCGCTGTTGTTCCATTCGTCGTAAAACCCGACGGTTGGCGCATCTACAAAATGCCGCTTAGGCAACGCATCGCCAAAAACATTGTGCATGCCTGTTACGGGGTCGCAGACGGACATTGCGTGCCACGTGTCGCCGTGGTAGCCGCTGCGAATGGTGATGAAGTTCGTCTTTTTCGCTTCTCCTTTTGAATACCAGTACTGCACCGCCATTTTCATTGCCACTTCAACGGCAACGGAACCGCTGTCGGCATAAAAAATGCGGGTAAGTCCGTCCGGAACCATTTCCAACAACATCTTACCCAGCCGGATAGCAGGCTCGTGTGTCAATCCGCCGAACATAACGTGCGACATGCTTTTCAGCTGGTTTTCTACGGCGCGGTTCAGGTGCGGATGGTTGTATCCGTGAATGGCAGCCCACCACGACGACATTCCGTCGATCAGCACTTCACCTGTTTCGAGCGTAATGAAGACATCCTTTGCCGAGGCGACCGGATACACAGGCAATGGGTTAATCATTGAAGTGTAAGGATGCCAGAGATGGGTTTTATCGAAATTTAAGTCCATAAATATTGAAGTGATAGGTGGTTAAATGGCGCGAAAGCGCGAAAAGAAGTAAATGCTGCTATTTCGTGCCTTCGTGCTTTTGTGCCTTCGCGCCTTCATAAAACTGTTCAAACATCTCCCTGTCCTCCTCCGTCGTGGTTGCGCCGGGGGTAGTGAGCAGTCCGCCGGTAATGGATGCGTTCAGCCCAGTCTGTAATGCTTTCAGTTGCATCTCTTTGCTTAATGAGGCTTTTCCTCCGGAAAGACGAAGGTATGCCGTAGGGTTGATAAAACGGAACAAGGCAATGGCGGTTAAAATCTCTTCATCGCTCAATTTCGGCAAATGCTCTAATTTCGTCCCTTTAATCGGATCCAAGATGTTGACAGGAATGGAGGATGCGTTCAGTTTTTTTAGTTCAAAAGCCAATTCGATACGTTGTTCTACGCTCTCGCCCATCCCGATAATTCCGCCTGAGCAGATTTGTAACCCAACCTCTTTTGCCCAACGCAGCGTTTGAATTTTTTCGTTAAGCGTGTGGGTGGTACAAAGGGTATTGAAGTACGAAGGTGCAGTTTCCAGGTTGCAATGGTAGTTTTGCATACCGGCATCTTTCAGCGATTGCAGCTGTTCTTTGGTGAGCAATCCGAGCGAACCGCACAGTTCGCAATCCTCTTTTTGCTCGTTCATTTTTTGATAAATTGAACGTATTTTTTTTACCTCATCATCCGACAGCCGTTTGCCGCTTGTTACCAATGAAAATTTATGGATGCCTTTTTGTTTGGCGTATTCCAAGTTTTGAAGCGCATCATTTTCATCAACTAAATCATAAATCTCAATTTGACAGTTGTGATGGGCTGATTGAGCGCACCATTTGCAATTTTCCGAACAGCGTCCCGACTTGGCATTCCGGATACAGCATAAATTGTATTTCCGCGAGGCGCATTTCCGTGTAATTTCAGCGGCGGCGGCGTATAAAGCCTCCTTGTCCGGCGTTGCGGCAAGTGCACAAACCTCTTCCGGCGTTAAATCGCTTCCGGCAAGCACTTTCTCTTTTAATTCTGTTATCAGCATAGCGAGTATATAAAAATAAGGTACAAAGATACGAACTTTCGATTTGCGTAATACGACTATTTTACATAAATTCGCGCTATGCTTAGATTTAGTTGGATATTTTTACTTTTCCTGTGCAGCAGTATTTTCGCTCAAACGGAATTTAGCGCTGTGCCCCATCTTAATTCGATTGAAGAGATGTTGTCTTTTGCCGTAAAACAGCAACGGAAACCGTATAAAGGCGGCGCGGAAGGTCCGAATGCTTTTGATTGTTCGGGCTTTACGCGTTATTGCTACAAACAGTTAGGCATTGAACTGAAACGTTCGTCGCAAGACCAGGCGAAAGACGGCGAAAAAGTGCGAAAAAGAAAGTTGAAAGAGGGTGATTTGGTCTTTTTCAAGGGAAATAGCGGACGAAGGATTAATCACGTCGGAATCGTTTACAGGAAAAAAGGAGGTAAAGAATTTGAGTTTATCCACGCTTCTACCTCATCGGGCATTATCATTGAAAACAGTGAAGTTGAATATTTCAAAGACAGGTATGTAACTGCCCGCCGGGTTACGACCGACAGGGAAATCCGCAAAATCATAAAAGCCATCGAAAAAGAAAACAAAGATCTGGCAAAACAGCGAAAAGAGGAGGCGAAACAACAGGAAAAGCTGGCGAAGCAGGAAGCGAAACGAAAGAAAGAAACGGAAAAAGAACAAAAAAACAAGCAGGAAGAAACTACCGAAACAGTTTCAACTCCTGCAAATTCATCCGAAGAAAACAATCTTTATATTGTAAAAAAAGGTGATACGCTTTATAATATCTCCAAACGCTTTGACTGTACCGTTGAGGATTTGCAGCGTTGGAACCGCTTGAAAGGGAACGATATTTCGTTAGGGCAGGAGTTGATTGTGAAGTAATTGCTCTATACTTTCTCCACTGACCGGATGTTTCAACCCGGGCGCAATCTCAGCCAGTGGTCTCAGCACAAAATCCCTTTCTTTCATGTGCGGATGAGGTATGGTTAAATTTTCGGTTTGAAGAATCAAATCGTCATACAGCAAAATATCAATGTCGATAATGCGGTCTTCATACCCTGAATTACAGGAATAAACGCGCCCCATTTCCCGTTCAATGCCTTTTGCCAATGCAAGGCATAACCAGGGGTCTTTGTCCGTTTCCAAACAAATAACGGCATTCAGGAATTTGTTCGGAGAGGAAAAACCCCACGGCTCCGTTTCATATAAAGACGAAAGAGCCTCGATTGTACCAATCAATGCGGCACAAATCATCGTGGCATCTGTGATGTTTTTTTTCCGGTCTCCCAAATTGGAACCTAATCCGAGATACAATTTAGGCATATTCCGGTCAGTTGACTTTGTACTTATATTTTATCTCTTTCAATTCGGTGTTTGCCTGTACGATTTTGTCTTTCAACCCTACTTTGAAATTTGCCAATTTCACCTGTAACTCATGATTATCGACAGCCAGCATCTGGACAGCCAGGATTCCCGCATTCTGAGCCGCATCAATCCCTACGGTTGCAACCGGAATTCCCGGAGGCATTTGCACAATGGCTAAAAGAGCGTCCAGTCCGTCCAGCGAAGCTTTAATCGGCACGCCAATCACCGGCAAGGTAGTCATTGATGCAATGACGCCCGGAAGGTGAGCAGCCATACCTGCTGCGGCGATAATCACCTTGATTCCGTTTTCCTGTGCATTTCTGGCAAACCGCTCCACTTCAGCAGGCGTTCTGTGTGCCGATAAGGCATTGATTTCAAATGGGATCTCAAACTCATCCAATAATTTTGCCGCTTTATCCATCACAGGCAAATCGGATGTACTGCCCATAATAATACTGACAATTGCTTTCATTTATTCCTGTATTTAAGTTAATTCTTTACTATACTTCGTTTTTCATCGTTTCCCGGCAAAAGTAATATGATTTTTTAATAAAACAAAATCACTCTTTTGTCGTTAAAAACGAAAATAATTGAAAATAATGCATACTTTTGATTGCCGGAAGCAAAAGTTAGAATTTATTTTCAACGATAAATAAGTATTTTTATGCAAAGAACAGAAATAGCAACCCTCGGAGAATTCGGATTAATCGAACACATAACCCGGAATTTTCAACTCAAAAACGACTCTTCAATTAAAGGAATCGGAGATGATGCCGCCATCCTGTCATACAATGATAAGCCGGTATTGGTTACGTCCGACCTGTTGCTCGAAGGAATTCATTTTGATTTGATGTACGTTCCGCTGAAACACCTTGGCTACAAAGCCGCCGTCGTCAACTTTTCGGATATATACGCAATGAACGGATACCCGAAACAGATTACCGTTTCGCTCGGAGTTTCCAGGCGTTTCTCGGTCGAAGATATGGAAGAGTTGTATTCCGGAATAAAATTGGCCTGCGATAAATATGGTGTTGACTTGGTTGGCGGCGATACTTCGGCATCGGTCACTGGCTTGACAATCGGCATTACCTGTATCGGGGAAGGCGAAAAAGGGAAAATTCCGGGCAGGAATGGAGCCAAAAATACCGATCTTATTTGTGTATCCGGCGACCTTGGGGCAGCCTATATGGGTTTACTTTTATTAGAAAGGGAAAAGCGGATATTTTCGGGCAACGAGGGCATACAACCCGATTTTTCGGGCAAAGAATATATCATTGAGCGGCAACTGAAACCGGAGGCAAGGAAAGATATTGTCGAATCGCTGGAGCGCATAAACGTAGTGCCGACTGCGATGATTGATATTTCTGACGGTTTATCATCCGAATTACTGCATATTTCAAAACAAAGCAACGTCGGTTGCCGGATTTACGAAGACCGCATTCCGGTTGATTTCCAGACAGCCGTGATGGCGGAAGAGTTTAATATGAACGTTACGACCGTTGCCCTGAACGGAGGCGAAGATTACGAACTGCTCTTTACCGTCCCGTTGGAAATGAACGATGTATTTCAAAATTTACCCGGAATAAAAGTAATCGGACATATTACGGATGCTTCTCTCGGATCCCGCCTCATCACGCGCGACGGTCAGGAAGTAGAACTGCGTGCGCAGGGATGGAATTCATTGAAATGATTCTTGTTTTGGATTCAATTCGCTTTAAGTCCTTATGTTACAAAAGTAAAAAATACTCATAGACAACGAATAAAATATTTTTTTAGTATCTTCGCAAAAGGTTTTTACAAATACAAAATTAAACCGGCTGGTGCCGTTACCGCTGCTGAAATTGTTCGCGGGCTTGCACTTGCGGCACATAATGATAGGTGATCCCGGAAATATTCAAGGACTGAATGTTCACGCTCAGTTTTAAAACAAACAAAAATTAAGATACCATGAAACACAAAATTATTCTAAAACTTTTTTTATGCCTGCTGCTTTTCATCCCAGGACAATGTTTTGCTCAAAAGTATGAGGCGGAAGATGCCGAAACCGCAGGCGGTAAATTCGAAACCCTGACCGGGAATTCGGGAGACGGTTGTTTCAACATTACAGAAATCAATGGTTATGTAAGATTCCCGGTTGATGTCGAAACCAGGGGAACTTACAAAGTTTATTTGGGATACGGCGCGCCATATGGAAACAAAGATTTATATGTGAGCGTAAACAGCGTTTCAAAGTCCGTTTCGCTACCCGGCGGAGAAACAGCCTGCAATGAAATGCCTGTAGGAGAATTTACTTTCCAGGCAGGCAATAATACGGTAGAAGTGTTGCCGAACTGGACGTGGTTTTTAGTTGACTACATCCGTATCGAAGCGGGCGAAGGCGGAGGTGTTGATATTTTCCCACCGGCAGATGTGGACGGATTTAAAGTGGATGGCTCCAAATTGTTGGATGGAAACAATAACGAATTTATAATGCTCGGCGTAAATATGGCGTGGACATGGTACAAGCAGAACGGAATGGCGCAATTGGACGCAATCGCCCGCGCAGGTGCAAACACCGTGCGCATCGTGTTATCCAACGGCTTCCAATGGAATAAGGACGATGCTGCAACCGTTGCCTCGTTGATTCAAAAATGCGAAGAATTGAAAATGATTGCCGTATTGGAAGTGCACGACCCGACAGGGAGCGATGAGATTAAAGCGCTGACGGATGCCGCTCAATACTTTGCCGGTTTGAAAGATGTACTGCAAGGAAAGGAGAGAACCGTCATTATCAATATTGCCAACGAATGGCACAACAGCTCTCCGGCTGAAAATTGGAGAGACGGCTACCTTGCCGCTATCCCGGTTATCCGCAACGCCGGCTTGCGCCACTGTATATTGGTTGATGCCGGCGGTTACGGGCAAAACGCGGCAACCATTCACTCATACGGAAAGGATCTGTTGAAAGCAGACCCTGAGCATAACCTCATTTTTTCTATCCACATGTATGGAGGCGCCGGGAATACCAACCGTGTAAGATCAAACATCGACGGAGTAATCAACCAGGATTTGGCTCTCTGTATCGGCGAGTTCGGCTGGTATCACAGCGACGGAGATGTGGACGAGGATTTAATTTTATCCTATTGCAAGGAAAAAAATGTGAGCTGGCTGGCCTGGTCGTGGTATGGCAACGGAAGTCCGGTCGAATACCTGGATATGGTAACATCACCTGCTGATGAAACCAGGGTGAACACTCCGTCGACTGCCGGTAAGAGTTGCAATTGGGGCGAAAAAATCATCAATGATTGGAAGGCAAATGCAAAAGTCTGTTCGGTTTTTGGGAAAACAACAAGGATGGAAATTAATCGGCCGGCTATTCAAACCGAGGTTTACCCGACAAAAGTAAAAGACGTTGTTTACGTAGTCAGCCCCATGTCACGTTATTCCATTTCCATTACCGATGCCGCGGGCAGATTCCTCTCATTCATTCCGTCCGCAGGCAAAACAACCGTTGTCTCGTGCAGCGACTGGAGTCCTGGAATTTTCTTTCTCTCCGTTATTTCAGGTAACGAAAAAAAAACATTTCCCATCATCAAATAAATTAGCCGAAAATCGGTTTATTTATAAGTTAAGCACAAATGACGCAAAGTCGCAGTTGCAAAGCAAAACCAAATGTTCTGACTGCGCGCCCATGCGTTTTCTGCGTTTAATGATAAAAATTCAAAATAAAAGTATATGACAGAAGGAAAAACGCTCGGCTTAATTGCAGGTAATGGTATGATGCCGGTAGAAATTATCAGGCATTGCAACAAAAACAATATTCCTGTTTTTGCGATAGGATTGGAAACATTCGCTAACGAAGAACAGCTGAGCGAAGCGCCGCATATTTTTGCCAAAATAGGCGAGGCCGGCAAAATGATGAAAGCGTTGCGCGAGCATAACGTACACGATATTGTGTTGGCCGGAGGCATCAAACGCCCTTCGTTCAAAGAGTTGATTCCCGATTGGGAAGGAATCAAAATTGTTGCAAAACTGGCAATGAAAAGTATGAGCGATGATAACCTTTTCCGTGCTGTGATGGACGAAATTGAAAATCGCGGATTCAAGGTAGTCGGCATCGAAGAGGTAGTTCCCGAAATGCTTTTCCAGGAAGGCGTGTACGGAAAAGTAAAGCCGGGCAAGGAAGATATGAGCGACATCGAGCGCGGCTGGACGGTAGCAAAAGCCATCGGCGCGGTAGATGTCGGTCAGGCTGTAGTCGTGCAGGAAGGACTGGTGCTCGCAATGGAGGCAATCGAAGGAACGGATATGGTGCTTTCGCGTGCAGCACAGTTACGCAAACCGGGCAAAGCCCCCGTAATGGTAAAGGTGCTCAAGCCGGGACAGGATATGCGCGTTGACCTGCCTGCTATCGGACTGCAAACGATGGAGTTATTCGTAAAATACGGTATCGGGGGCATTGCCGTAGAAGCCGGCGGTATCCTGCTCATCGAAAAGGATGCCGTGATTAAAAAGGCGGACGAACACGGGATTTTTATTATTGGGTTGAAAAAATAGTTTTTATCGTCCGGTATATGCAGGGACTCACAGGTACAAATCTCTTTTTTTGAGGTTTTAAATTACAATTTTCCAAATCAAACGCTCTATTATGAAGGAATTAATTTCGTTATTTGAAAGTTACACCGGAGAAAAAAATCCTCAATGTATCCGGTTGAAGGGCGAAGGCTCAAACCGGAAATATTTTCGTCTACAGTCCCCGTCGTACTCGCTGATTGGCGTGAAAGGTGAAGACCGGATGGAAAATGAAACCTTCATCGCGCTGGCTCGCCATTTTGAGAAAAAAGGATTGCCCACGCCAAAAGTGTTTGGAGTGTCGGACGACAGGATGTATTATATTCAGGAAGATTTAGGCGATGTCTCTCTCTTTCAATACATTCAAGGCGGAATCTCTTCCGGTCACATGAACGGGCAGGAGAAGGAAATGCTGATTAAGACCATCTCTCTGTTGCCGAAAATACAATTTGAAGGAGCGGATGGGCTGGATTTTTCGATTTGTTACCCGCAAGCCGAATTTGACAGGAAAACCATCTTCTGGGATTTGAATTATTTTAAATATTCCTTTCTCAAGGCAACAGGTATTGCGTTTTCGGAATTGGAGCTGGAAAAAGATTTTGAGCGGATGAGCGAAATGCTGCTTCAAACGAATACTCCCACATTTTTATACCGCGATTTCCAGTCGCGGAATGTGATGATTTACAATAATGAACCCTATTTTATAGATTTTCAAGGCGGACGAAAAGGTCCGGTTTTTTACGATGTCGCCTCGTTTCTGTGGCAATCGAAAGCCCGCTTTCCGGAAGAACTTCGCGAAGAGTTGTTGCAGGTTTACCTTCAATCTGTCCGAAAATACATAAACATAGAAGAGGCTTTTTTCAAGAACCAGCTGCATCAGTTTGTTTTGTTCAGGATGTTGCAGGTGTTGGGGGCATATGGATTTCGCGGACTTTTTGAGCGAAAGCCTTACTTTTTGGAAAGTATTCCGTATGCAATTCAAAATTTGTCGGTGTTATTGCAAAAAGGCTATCCGGAGTATCCTTATTTGTCCGGAATTTTACGTCAGCTGACCGAACTGCCTGTTTTCCGGAAAAAAGAAGAGGTTATTTCAAGTCCGGTTTCTCCATTGAAAATCAGTGTTTATAGTTTTTCCTATAAAAAAGGAATCCCTGCGGACGAATCGGGCAATGGCGGCGGATATGTTTTCGATTGCCGGGCAATTCACAATCCCGGAAAATATCCGGAATACAAGGCATTGACCGGATTGGATGAGCCTGTGATTCGTTTCCTGGAACAGGACGGCGAAATTTTTTCTTTTTTGGAAAACGTATATAAATTAGCGGATAGTCATATAAAAAGGTATATGGAAAGAGGGTTTACAAGCTTGATGTTTTCCTTCGGATGCACCGGCGGGCAGCACCGTTCCGTTTATTCCGCACAGCACGCTGCGGAATATATTGCCCGGAAATTCGGCGTTAGAGTGCATTTGGTTCATAGAGAACAAAATATCAGCCAGGTATTTAACGGGTAGTAGAGGCTGTCTCAAAAGTCTTTTGAACGCGGATAACACGGATAAACGCTGATTTTTATATCGCTGATAATTAATACCAGTTCATTTGCTGGCGGTAAAAATCTGTGTGATCCGCGTCACCCGCGTTCTTTTGCGTCAGCCTCTGTAAATTATTTTTCCGTTCCTGTAAATCCCGAAAGAGTGCATTAAATATGAGGCAAGGAGTAAATACGGCTTAATTTTGAGAGATTTTTTTGTGAAAACATTTGAAAAACAAATAAAAACCATTACCTTTGCAGCTCGTTTTTTTAAAGCGAAATATTAACTAATTAAAAATTGGAAGATTTATGTTAAATCATTATGAAACCGTTTTCATTTTGACTCCCGTTTTGTCTGATGTGCAGATGAAGGAAGCGGTAGAAAAATTCAAAAGCATTCTTCTGGAAGACAATTCAAAAATTGTGAATGAAGAGTTTTGGGGACTTCGTAAGTTGGCTTACCCGATTGATAAAAAGTCAACAGGATTTTATTGTCTGTTAGAGTTCGATGCCGAGCCTACAGTGATTGACAAGCTGGAAATTCAATTCCGTCGCGACGAACGAGTGATCCGTTTCCTGACAACCAAATTAGACAAATACGCGGCTGAATATGCTGCGAAAAGAAGAAATTTTAAATCTAAAGAAGTAAAGGAGAATTAAGAAATGGCAGCACAAAATTCATCGGAAATCAGATACTTAACTCCACCATCGGTAGAAGTTAAAAAGAAAAAATACTGCCGGTTCAAAAAAAGCGGCATCAAGTACATCGACTATAAAGATCCTGAATTTTTAAAGAAATTCTTGAATGAACAAGGTAAAATTTTACCGCGCAGGTTGACGGGAACTTCGTTGAAATTCCAGCGTAAAATTGCCCAGGCTGTAAAGAGAGCGCGTCATCTTGCGTTGCTTCCTTATGTAACCGATTTGATGAAATAATAAGAAGGAGGACAAGAAATGGAAATCATACTATTAGAAGACGTAAATAACGTAGGTTATAAAGACGATGTGGTAACGGTTAAAAACGGTTACGGGCGTAATTTTCTTATTCCTCAGAAGAAAGCCGTATTGGCTACTCCTTCTGCAAAAAAAGTGTTGGCTGAGAATTTGAAACAACGCGCTCACAAATTGGAGAAAATCAAGAAAGAGGCTACCGACCTGGCTGAAAAACTGAATGGACTTTCTCTTACTATCGGAGCAAAAGCAAGCGCTACCGGAACAATCTTCGGATCGGTAAACAATATTCAAATTGCCGAGGCTTTAGCTAAAAAAGGATTTACAGTTGATAGAAAATCAATCATCATCAAAGAACCAGTGAAAGAACTGGGTACTTACAAAGCTACCTTGAAACTTCACAAAGACGTTTCGGCCGAAATCACTTTCGAGGTCGTTGCCGAATAAATTTGAGAATTGTATATAAATAAAAAATCTCAATCTTTTTAAAGGTTGGGATTTTTTATTTAATTTAAAATAAATTTTTTATTACATTTGATTTATGAAAAGAATATCGTATTATTTAATCGCAAGTTTAGTGTTTTTTTCACCTATCCAAGTAATATTTGTGTCGTAGAAATCGTAGTTGGCGTTTTCGATTTGGTCATTGAATATCGCTCCAATAAGCAGGTTTATATACGTTTTCCGTCCCGAAAGATATAAGTTCTGCCTTTTTCCGATGGGGATGGATAAAGTGGCTTGTGATGCCAGTAATCCTACATTTCCTGAAGTACTTGCTTTCGTTGGCAACGTATTTTTCCCTTCGACGTTGATAACTGAACTTAACCGTCCGCCGTATTTTGCATGAATACCTGTTTTGTTTAATCCGAGCGATGAAATATGGTCGGAATTAAAAAGAGGAAAAAATCACAGCAAATGTCCCGGCATGTACAGCGATACTCTGTTGTAGAGCAGCAGGTTCTGCCCCGCTTCTCCTCCCCTGATGTAGATATTGGTATTGGCATCTCCCGGATTTTGAACACTGGGAGTTAATTCCAGTAACTTCAGCAAATTGGTATTTCCCAGCATAGAAGGCAGATTTGAGATAGTTGACCGGGTGATGGTTCTTTTGCCGCCCAACGTCTCCATTCCAGTTCTTTTGCCTGTTATCTCTACCTCTTTGCCCTTATGGAGTCGGGAGAAAGATGGTTGTTTTCTCCGGCAAGCAATCTAAAACAGGAAAGGGAAAGAGCGATTAGCAGGTATAAACAACGGAAATTCATTTGTTTTGTGTGAATGGCAAAGCTAACGGTTATGCGCCGCTTTTTGTTTAACTTGCTGCAAAGATAGCAAATTTATTTCTTCCTCAGCGAAAACAAAAACTCCAACCCGCCGCCGGCATGGCATTTGGCGGTAATTTTTCCATGATGCGCCTGCACGGCATTTTTTACGATGGCTAACCCCAGCCCGGTTCCGCCGATTTTGCGCGATCGACCCTCATCTACACGGTAGAAGCGTTCAAATAAACGGTTCAGGTGCGATTCGGAAACGCCCATTCCGGTGTCGTAAAACGAGAAATAATAAAACTCCTCATCTTCGCGGTAACAGCTGATGTGTACGGAAATATTTTCTCCGGCGTAGGTAATTGTATTGTCTATCAAATTCCGGAAAATAGAGTATATCAACGACTGGTTGCCTTCGATCTTTATATTCTTATCCACCTGCAATTGCAGCGAAATGTTTTTCTCTTCAAGCTGCAACGATATATCATCCAATACGTTGTGAATTATTATACCTACATTTAACAGCTCTTTCGTAAAAAGACGGCTCGAATCGTCCATTTTATTCAGCAGTGAAATATCCTGAAGCAACAACGTTAGCCGTTGCGCCTGCGTGTAAGAGCGTTCGATAAAAAAACGCCGCTTTTCTTCCGTTATATCCGGATTGTCAATCAGCGTTTCCAGATATCCCTGAATGCTGCTGACAGGCGTTTTCAACTCGTGCGAAATGTTTTGCGTCAGTTGCCGCTTCAACTCCTTTTCGCGTTCCTGCTGTGTAACATTGACAATCGAAATCTCAAAACTTTTGTCGTGAAAAATAACGCATTGTACGGTAAACGTCTTGCCGTTTTTGTGCAGCGACCATTTTTCGGGTTTTGAATATTCGATGACTTTCTGTTCCAGCCTGGTCGAAATATGATGCACTACCGGCTTAAATTCGGGTACATCAAAAACCTCGTCCGACGAGTTTAGTCGCTTGTCGGATATAATATTTATGTACCGGATAAAATGGCTGTTTGCCAGGATCTCCTTTTTTTCCGGCGAAAAGATCGCGAGACCTTCCTGCGAGGTTTGCAAGTGCATGATCAGTTTTTCCTTTTCCTGTGCCAATGCTTCGTTTGCCTGCCGTAATTTTCTGTAAGTGAGGATGGTATATTTACTTATTTCACCCAATTCATCATCTGGGAAACGAATGTTGGTGTCTATCGGCTCGTTGTTTTCCACTTTCAGGGCAAAATCGCGTAACTGCGCCACCATCTTGCCGATCGAGTTCGAAATGTGCAGTACAATAATTCCGACGATAACAAATACCAGAAACATAAAATAGAGAAATGTCGTATCTGTCTTCAACATGCTGATCACATTCACATCGTAGGGTAGCGCCGTGCGGACAAAACAGGTGTCGTATTTTTCGGCAAAATAGTAATATTCCCTGTTGGTAGATCCCGACAGACGAATGTCATAGCCCGAACCTGTCCGGATGGCCGATTGAATTTCCGGACGTTTGAGGTGCGAATCCATCGAGGAAACGTCCTGTACATCATTGTCATAGATCACTTTCCCCGAAAGGTCGATAACCGTGAGGCGAATGTCCTTTTGCGGAAAAATCCTGACAAGTTGGTCTAACTGCCTGATGTTTTCCTTATTTTCCTTTATGTAATTGTAAACCAATTCATTCTTGCTTTTCAGAAGCACATTCAGCGTCTGTATGCGAAACGATTTTTCACGGTTGTATTGAAAAATAAGTACAATCAGGCTGAACACAAAAAAGAGGGAAAAGAAATAGAAAAAAAGCCGTTTGTTAAAAGACAAGGAACGGCTTCTTCGAAGAGATTGATTATTTATTTTTTGAAAATTCATTGTTCAATAGTGTTTTATTGGTTTTTACGCGAAATAACGTAAAAACAGTCGTTTGTAGAGGCTGTCTCAAACCATTATCACATTTCAAAACAGTATCCATAACCTAAGCGTGTTACAATGTTCCTGCTGTAAGGTTCTATTTTTTTTCGCAGGCGGGTAATATTTACATCAACAGTGCGGTCTAATACATACACTTCGTCTTTCCATACCCGTTTGAGGATGTCTTCGCGTGAAAAAACTTGCCCTGAATGACTCAATAATAATACCAGGATTTCAAATTCCTTTTTGGTCAAATCAATCTCTTTTCCCTCTACTTTTGTTTTTTTCTGTTGCAGATTTACCTCCAGCGATTCAAAAGCAAGGTTTTCGTCCTCTTTTTTCTCTTTTTGCGACGATCGCCTGAGAACAGCTTTAACACGCGCTATAACCTGTTTGATGGAAAAAGGTTTTGAAATGTAGTCGTCCGCTCCCAGTGTAAACCCGGTAAGCGTGTCGTTTTCTGTTGTCTTCGCGGTTAAGAATATAATCGGAATATCCTTTGTTTTTGTATTTTTACGCAAAAGACTTGCCATTTTGAATCCTGAAATTTCTCCCATCATCACATCCAGCAGCAGTAAATCGTATTCGGTCAACTCTTTTTTCATAGCCTCTTCTGCCGAGTAGGCGACATCCACCGCATATCCTTCGTTTTCGAGGTTGAATTGCAGGATTTCGCAAATATCCGGTTCGTCGTCTACAACCAAAATACGGTATTCTTTATTTTCCATAACATATATTTTATTTGTGTTACAAATATAATTTTTCTATGCTACAATATAATGTAATAAATGTTTCATTTTTATTACAAAAACACCGTTTCCTGCCGTTAATTAATGAAGTTCACATTATGAAATGCTTTTTTCATTTTTTACAGTAATCTCATTTGTACCCTTAATCATTATCCTGTAATCATCTCTGAATCTTTTCCATTCCGAAGCCTTTATTAAATGATTGTGAAAATTAGTCTTTGCTTTTCTCGGAAACGAAACTACGGCATATACTATTTTATCGTTGTCTATAATTTCCTTATCTCTAAACAATTGAACATTGGAAATAATTTTTTCTTTTGCTTCACTATGATAATTCGCAGCATTTTTAGGTTTACAATCTTTGATCTCAATAAACAACAGGAATGATTTTGCAGATAAAACGGTTGGATACATAATACACTCGCATTGTGGAGGCTCTTCGCCATTTTTATCAATGAAACAATGTGAGGTAAATATAGCAGTTGAAATGTTTATTTTTGCCGGATTTTGTATGATTAAAGCGTCAACGTCTGTCGGTTTTACATTAAGAACTTCAACAGAGCGAACAGAATTTGTTCTTTCCGTATAATCCGCTACATATAATTGTTTATCTGCAAACGAAACATACTTAAAACTTTTGGCATCAAAAGTAGATTCTATTTTATTTTTCATCATTATAATAATTGAGCATTTGAAAATATTCATCTGTTATTTCCGTCATCTTTTTATCAAAGTAATTTTCCGATAGAATGCCATCTTTATCTTGAATCCCTCTAATTTTTCCTTCTTTTATTTCCCACATAGAAATCAATTGAGGATCAATCCAGGAATTATTTGATAAATATTTGTTGCTTAAAAACTCGTGTTTTATTTCTTTATCTTTAATTTGTTTGTTTATCAAACCTCCTAACATGCAATTATTCAGGGCATAAAGAATATAAGGACTGTGCGTGGTAATGGTTAAAGAATGTTCTTTTTCGGATTGTAACTTTTCCAGCAAATAATACACTAAATCCCGTTGCGTTTCGGGAAAAAGATTTTGTTCGGGTTCTTCGATAATGAATTGGGTTTTGAAATATTTCTCTCTTTGATTTCTGAAATCAACTGTACCGACTCCTCTTTCACTTCCATATTTTATTCTGTGAAGACGATATAATTCCTTATTTTCTTTGACAGATAATGAATGTTCTTCTCCATAAAGAATCGTAGATAAATATTCAACTATTGTTATTAATGGCGTTACGGATTGTAAACTGCTCGAACCGGTATTTAAAGGGATTTCTTTTTTTACATCATTCAAAACCAACACATCCGAATCCGCATCTTTTTGGTAATAATTTATGCCAAAATTCAAAATAGACAACGGATATTCCTTTGAAAAGTATTCTTTTGCCGTGAACCAGTCATATATTAAATTCATTATATTATCGTTGGTTTCATTATATTTCCGCAAGTTCGGAATGACCGAAACAAAATTTCTTTCGGCAGGAATATATATGTTTTTCGTTTTTTTGTAGTTGAAAATTTCTTCTTCTTTAATACTGATTTTTTCTTCTAATTTTGTTCCCTCATAACGGATATTTATAAAATCACTGTCATATTCAAAATAGGAATTTTCATCAAAATAACTCTCGTTTAAATGATGAAATCCCAGAAGTTGTTTACGGACATCTTCTTTGTATTCACCATCTAACATCCGCCGTTTCTCCACCCACTGACAATAACTGATTATCTTGGCAATAGTACTTTTACCACTGCATTGCGGACCCATAAATACGTTGATTTTATTGAGTGTAAAATGCGCTTCTTTAACGGGACCTACGTTTTTGATTATAATTGTTGCCATATTATTTTGTTCTATTATTTCATCCATTTAAAACAACGCCCTGAACAAATCATTCAAATTGGCATAAACTAAGAGCGTGAGTAAAAATACCATTCCTGCCATTTGCGCCATTTCCATAAAACGCTGGCTGGGTTTGCGGCGCGTAATTACTTCGTAGAGAAGGAATAAGACGTGTCCGCCGTCGAGCGCCGGGATAGGAAGGATATTCATGAAGGCCAAAATAACGGAAAGAAGCGCGGTCATCTCCCAGAATGCCTGCGCGTTGAAAGATGCCGGGAACATACTCGCGATCATTCCGAAACCGCCGATGCTTTCAACACCCTCTTTCGTGAAAACGTATTTCATATCGCCCACGTAGCCGGTCAATTTCTGTACGCCTTTTTTAATGCCGGCGGGGATGGACTGGACTAAATTATAGGTTATTTTGTGCACGGGATACAATTCGTCAAGCGTTTTCATATAAATCCCGACTTTACCTTTGCTGTCGGGCACAACCGAAATTTTTTCTTCTTTTCCCTGACGGATAAGTGTCAAAATTACAGGCTGTTCCTTATGGTTGGCAAAAGCCGCAATGCAATCGGGCAGGAATGCGATCGAATCGTTGACCGCCGTTATGCTGTCGCCGCTGATCAATCCCGCACGCCCGGCAGGCGAATCTTTCATTACCGACTTAACCACAAACGGAACACGGAAAGCGGCAAAACCCTGTTTATCCTGCAGCAGGCGTGTCATAAAATCATCGGGAACAGCAATTGCGGCTGTATCTCCGTCTCTCAATACTTTTACCTCTTTTGATTCGAGTATTTTTCGAAATGTGCTTTCGTCAAACTGTTTCAACTCAGCACCATCAGCCGAAAGCAACACGTCGCCATCCTTGAACCCGATGTTTTTAGCTGTTTGACTGAATTCCATCCCGGTGGTAACATCTTGCAGCCGGACATACTCTTCGCCCCAATGAAAAAGGATTCCGGCATAAATAGCAATCGCCAGCAGAAAATTAAATACTACGCCCGCCACCATAATTATCAGCCGCTTCCACGCCGGCTGCGAGCGAAATTCCCACGGTTTCGGCGGTTTAGCCAGTTGCTTGCGATCCATCGACTCGTCAATCATCCCTGCAATCTTCACATATCCGCCGAGCGGCAACCACCCGATGCCGTATTCCGTATCGCTGTTTCTGGGTTTATATTTAAAAAGTGAAAACCACGGATTGAAAAACAGGTAGAACTTTTCCACTCTGACTTTGAATATTTTGGCAAACAGGAAATGTCCAAATTCGTGCACAAGCACCAGAATGGAGAGACTTGCGATTAATTGTAATACGACGCTTAGTATATTCATAAAATGAAATTTTTTTATTATTTTGAGAACTCTGTAAGAGTTTCCTGTGCATAACCCCCAGATTTATCTGGGGGTTATGCACAGGAAACTCCTAATGGAGTTTTTTCTTACATAAAAGATAATGCAATTTCTCTCGCTTCCTTATCGGTTGTCACATACTCTTCGTATACGGGTTTACCGATGAATGAGACGGTTTGCATCGTTTTTTCGATGATGTCCGACATTTGCAGGAAACCGATTTTCTCCTGTAAAAAAGCGGCGACTACCACTTCGTTGGCGGCGTTCAGGATACACGGCATATTTCCGCCTTTTATCATGGCTTCGTAAGCAAAAGCCAGGTTGCGGAAAACTTCCGTGTCGGGCTTTTCAAACGTAAACGGTTGGCATCCGCAAAAATCCAAACGCGGATAGTTGTTCCGTATCCGTTCGGGATAGCCAAATGCGTATTGAATCGGGAGTTTCATATCGGGCAAGCCGATTTGCGCTTTTATGGAGCCGTCTTCAAACTGCACCATTGAATGTATCAGCGACTGCGGATGAATGACTACTTCAATCTGTTCCGGACGAACGCCGAAAAGCCACTTTGCCTCAATTACTTCAAACCCCTTATTCATCAATGACGCGGAATCAATGGTTATTTTTGCACCCATTTCCCAATTGGGATGTTTGAGTGCACTGGTTGGGGTCACTTTTTCCAGGAATTTTCGGTCTTTTCCTCTGAAAGGACCTCCTGAAGCCGTAAGAATGATTTTTTCTACCGGGCTGATTTCTCCTGCTAAACATTGAAAAACCGCCGAATGTTCGGAATCGACCGGTAAAATGGCGCTTTTATGACGAGCAGACAATTCGCAAATCAAATCGCCTGCAACGACAAGCGTTTCCTTATTTGCCAATGCAATGGTCTTGCCTGCTTTCAGGGCGTGAATCGTAGGTAGTAATCCTGCATAACCCACCATCGCCGTGAGTACAATATCGACCGGTTCCATTTCCGCCGTTTCGGCGATGGAATGTATCCCGGCAAAAACCTTAACAGGCAAGTCTTTCAACGATTCTTTTACATATTCATATTTTGCTTCGTTAGCAATCACTACCACTTCCGGCTGGAATTTTCGAGCCTGGGCAATGAGCAGGTCGGCATTGTGATTGGCAGTCAGCGCATACACTTCAAAGCGGCCTGGTTGCTCCTCAATAACTTTCAGAGCTTGCGTACCGATTGAGCCGGTTGAACCCAGTATGGCAATCTGTTTTTTTAGTTCCATGGATTGAAAATTAGAGAAAAGAACAAGAGAAAAGATAAAAAAGATATTTTTGACCGTCTTTACTCTTTGTTCTTTCTGTCTTTATTCTTTTTTTAAAACATAATATAACTTTCCGGATTCAGAGGTTGTCCTTTTCTCCATAATTCAAACATCAGCCGGGGTTCTGTTTTGCCGTCAAGCGTTGCCAAAATTTCTCCTACGCGAATTTCTTCCCCAATTTTTTTCAGGAATGGCTGTTTTATTTTGTACACCGAAATCAAGTCATTAACGTGCTGAATGTGCATCACAAAACTGTCGTCGTTGACACTGAATCCCGAAAACAGCACGACACCGTCCAGTGTAGCATATACGCTTGAATTGGTTTCCATATTCATTGAAATTCCCCATAGCCTGTTTTTTTCGTCAAATCTATTGCTGATAATTCCCCTTGCCGGACGGTGCATCAGATAGTTCATATCCGCCTGGTTGTTGTCATCGCCGGTAGTAACGCTGTATTTTTCATCCTCTTCGAATTCGTCGCAAAAAGCGGCTTCCTTTTGGCTTTTTTCCAAATCAATTTTGGCATTCTCCTGTGTCAGAAGCGAATTGACGGTGGCAGCCGAATCGACAAACACATTTCCGGTCATTACACCTCGCAGCATGGCGACATACTGTTCCTGTTCGTGCATTAATCCGGCAAGCGAATCAACCTGCACAGCGTCCAGCATTACCTGCTTGCGCAAATTGATATTTTCGGTATAACCCGGCAGAAAACTGCGCAAAGGAGTTTGGATAATCAGAAACGCAATCAGGAAAAAATAAACTACCGCCATAAAAAAAGACGCCAGGAACACGCTTAATTTGGAAAGCCTGAAGCGCCAAACCTCCTCCAGCGTATTCTCATTCAGTATCGATAATTTATATTTGAATCGTATTTTCTGATAAAAGGAATTTTCTATCTTGTTCATTTTATATGTTTTGACAACACAAATATAAGCATATTAATACAGAAATCCGAACATCCGTAAAGGTATTTTATCAAGATTACGGGCAAGGTTACTTGTTTCGTTAAACCCGCATTATTCGGAAGAAAAGCGGCACCTATTTTATAACACGCCGGTTTTTAACGGTCTGAATGAGCATTTTTCTTTGTAACAACAGGCTATCTCCCTGGAATTTTCACATACCTTGTTATCCTGTGCCACGAATTGATTTGCTCTTCCAGGATTAATTCATTCCTGTATATCCGCTGTACGAAAAAATACTTGGATGCGGTAGGTTGCTTCAAGGCTAATTCCCAATCGAAATCGGACGATGAAACACTGTATATCTCCCACGTTCCCGAATAGGATACAGTTCCGTTTATCTCTTCCCAAACATTGTCATCATAGAGAATTAGCGTCTTTTCACCCTCCCAGAATGTGTAGTAAGAATCGTTGTATATTTCACCTTCCGCACTTAAGTTATAGGTATCCGAAGTAACAGCCGACCATGTTCCGGTAATATCCGGCGGCAGTTTTTTTTCATACTTAAAAGAACAGGATGCCGATAAAAAACAAGCTGATACAAGCAATAAAAATGAACGTGATTTCATACGCCAATTGTTTTTAGTTTAAAATATATTTCCTATCTGATTGTTACCATTGTTGCACCGAAACCATACTCTTTGAATGAAGCATCCTGTGAGTAATAGGCTGGATATTTGATTTTTAACTGTTTTAAAATTTCATTCCTCAGCACGCCGTCGCCTTTTCCGTGGATAAAAACTATTTTCTGTCCTTTCCGTTTGGCGTTTTCATGCAGTACTTCGTTAAACTTGTCCAGCTGGTATTTCAACATATCCGCGTTGGTCAATCCGTTCAGGTTGTCCAACAGTTGATGGATGTGCAAATCAATCTCCAGCACACCGGGTGTCTCGCGTTTTTTGAATACTTTCGCGGGCGATTTAAGTTCCTTCTGCATAATGATTTGCGATAAATCTTCGGGAATAACCTCCGCGTTTTTTTCTTCCGGCTGATTATTTTTTACGATTCCGAACAGCATTGCCTTTTCGTCAAAAAAATCATTCTCGGCGAAACTGTGCAGCTTATAAAACTTCACGGGGTTAATCTTCAATCGCACATCGTAAGCCGGTTTGACGCTATACGACTTATCGCGTTTGAAGGCAAAAAGCTGTACGTTCAGCAATTCCAAATCGTTCAGCTGTTCCTTTTTTATTTCCTCTACGAAAATTTTTGTGTTGGGTTGAATAAATCCGGTAGCGCGGCTCATAAAGCGGGCTCCGTTTCCGTTTGCAATGTTGTAGCCGAGGTAGTAGTTGCTGTCGTTTATCAGGTAACATTCGTAAGAAGTAATCGAAAGCGCCTTGATATCCACCGGCAGAAATGCGAGCCAAACATTCAGATTTTCACCTTCGGGCGTTTCATCCTGCGGTTTATAATCATCTTCTTCGTGCAGGATTTCCTCCAATTTTACACTTTCTTCTTTTTTATTTTCTTTTGAATTTTGCGATGAATTTACCTTTTCCGCATTTTCAATTACTATACATTCGCGCATAAGGGTCGGAATATCAAAACCGTCTTCATCCGTGACTTCGATTAATTCCTTATTAATTATTTTGCTGACTGTGCCGCCTCCCTTCGCATTCAGAAAGCGAACCCGGTCTCCGATTTTTATTGCCATACCGTAAAGTTTTTCTAAATTCCACAAAGTTGACTATTTTTGCAGAAACATTGCATATAAAAAATCCTAAAACAGATGTTGCAAGTAAAAAAAAATTCTATCGAGGAGTACAATTACTCTTTGCCGGACGAAAAAATAGCTAAGTTCCCGCTGGAAAAACGGGATGAATCGAAGTTGCTTTTGTATGAGAACAATTCCATCGCCCAATCTTTATTCAAAAATATAGCAGATTTTCTGCCCGGAAATGCCTTGATGGTTTTTAACAACACGAAAGTAATTCAAGCCCGGCTCTATTTTCAAAAAACAAGCGGCGCACGGATTGAAATTTTCTGCCTTGAACCTCATGATCCGTCCGATTATATCCTTGCTTTTCAGGCAAATCAAAAATGCGTGTGGAAATGTATGGTCGGAAACGCCAAAAAATGGAAAGAGGAAACGATTGGAAAAAATTTTACGATTGAAGGTAAATCCGTTTTGCTGACGGCAAAAAAAATTTCATCTGCCGGAAATACGTACTTGATCGAATTTTCGTGGAACGAACCTGCCGTTACTTTTGCCGGCATCCTGGAAAATGCGGGCCAACTGCCCATTCCTCCTTACCTGCACCGCGAAACGTGCGAACAGGACAAAGAGACTTATCAAACCGTCTATTCCAAAATAAAGGGTTCGGTAGCCGCCCCGACTGCCGGCTTGCATTTTACCGGCGCCGTTTTCGAATCATTGAAAAAGAAAAATATTGAATGCGAAGAAGTGACGCTGCACGTGGGTGCAGGAACTTTCCAGCCGGTAAAATCAAAAACCATTGACGGACACGAAATGCACACCGAATTTTTTTCGGTACGAAAAGAAACCATCGCGCGTCTGAAAGAAAAACCGGACAATATTATTGCCGTCGGTACCACTTCCGTACGTACGCTGGAAAGCCTGTATTATATCGGTCTTCTTTTGCGTGAAAATCCCGAAATGCCTGCCGGAAAACTGAAAGTAACCCAATGGATGCCTTACGGAAAACCGGAAACGCTTACTGTAAACGATTCGTTGCAGCTGATTCTGAACTACTTGGAAAATAACAATATGGAAACGTTGAATGCGGAAACGCAGATTATGATTGTCCCGGGATACCGCTTCAAAATCATAAAAGGAATTGTAACCAATTTTCATCAACCGCAAAGCACGTTGCTTTTACTGATTTCAGCCTTCGCTGGTGAGGATTGGAAAAGGATATATGATTACGCGCTGAAGAATGATTTCCGTTTCTTGAGCTATGGAGATAGTTCACTGTTACTGTGAAAATGGTTGCAGGAACCTGGATGTTTACTACTATTATCGTATTATTAGACAAATACAACAAACCGATTTCCGCCTATGCCATCTTAACCGGAAACGAAACCAAGCCGAGAACAAACGAATATTCCATTCAATTTCTTGGAACTCAGCAAATCTACCGGTGCAATGTTTATCAAATAGCTTTACAAAATGAGGCGGATTTACGGGCAAGCAACAATCCTTTTGCAAAAATAGCACTCATTGCCTATTCTGTTATCCGGGGAAAGAAGAAGATAACAGATGCGGAATTGATGAAAATAAAACTCAGTTTGCTGCGTGAATTTGAAAAAATAAAATTGCCTGCCAGGAAAATTCGCGCAATATTGAAGTTTTTAGTCACTTATGTACGTTTTGAAAATCCGGAAAATAATCTTATTTTTGAACAGGAATTTGAACAAATAACGGGAAAGGGAAAAACAATGGGAATAGTAGAATTGTTTTTATCTGTCGAGCGAAAGCGCGCTCAAAAAGAAGGAGAGAAACGCGGTGAGGAGCGCACCACCAGACGCACCGTCTTCAATATGGTGAACAAAAATTTTGACGATGACTTAATCGCCAGTATAGCCGGTGTACCTTTGAGTATGTTATCAAGTTGAAACTTTCTTTGAATAAGTAATAATAGTTTATTTACTATCTTTGCGAAAATTATCAACTCTTATGGCGCTAAATTACCTCCAGGTCGAAAATCTGACAAAATCATTCGGGGATAAATTATTATTTGAAAAAATTTCTTTCGGGCTTTTCGAGGGACAGCGGGTTGCGCTGATTGCCAAGAACGGTTACGGGAAAACAACTTTGCTCAATATCATTGCAGGGAATGAGCAATACGATGAGGGTGTTGTTACTTTCCGCCGTGATATTCGTACGGGCATCCTTTCGCAGGATCCGAAATATCCTGCCGGATTAACGGTGTTGCAGGCTTGTTTCCATTCGGGCAATGAGGTGGTAAAAACCATTGCCGCGTATGAAGATGCGTTGCTCTGCGAAGAAAACCACGACCGGCTGAACGACTTGATTGCTCAAATGGACCTGCTTAAAGCATGGGATTATGAAGTGCGTATCAAACAGATTCTGGGAAAGTTGAAAATCAATAATTTGGAACAAAAAGTGGAACATCTTTCGGGCGGTCAGCTGAAACGGATTGCCTTGGCGAATGTGTTGATTATCGAACCTGACTTGTTGATTTTGGACGAGCCGACCAACCACCTCGACCTGGATATGATCGAGTGGCTGGAAGATTTCCTCCGCCGTTCCAAAATGGCTTTGTTGATGGTTACGCACGACCGCTATTTCCTCGACCGCGTGTGCAGCGATATTCTCGAAATCGACCAGCAGCAGCTTTTCGCCTACCGTGGAAATTATTCCTATTATCTTGAAAAGCGACAGGAACGAATTGATAATCAGAATGCCGAATTGTCCCGTGCCAACAACCTTTTCCGCAAGGAGCTGGATTGGATGCGACGGCAGCCGCAGGCGCGCGCCACAAAGGCGCAATACCGCATCGACTCCTTCTACGAACTGGAACAAAAGGTAAAAGCCAGGCGCGACACCGGAAAAGTAAACCTCGATGTAAAGGCTTCTTACCTTGGAAGCAAGATTTTTGAGGCGAAATATATCAGTAAAAGTTTCGGCGATTTGAAGATTTTAGACGAATTTTACTATAATTTCAGCCGGTTTGAAAAAATGGGAATTGTTGGAAACAACGGTACCGGCAAATCGACTTTTATCAAAATGCTGGTCGGCGAAGTGAAGCCCGACAAGGGAAGCATCGACGTGGGCGAAACCGTGCGGTTCGGCTATTACAGCCAGGACGGGCTGCAGTTCGACGAACAAATGAAAGTGATCGATGTTGTGCGCGATATTGCCGAAGAAGTGCAGCTCGGCGACGGGAAGAAGATGAGCGTTTCGCAATTTCTGCAACATTTTCTTTTCGCACCCGAAACGCAGCACAATTACGTCTATAAGCTCAGCGGCGGCGAAAAACGGCGACTTTACCTCTGTACGGTGCTGATGCGCAACCCGAACTTTCTGGTTTTGGACGAGCCGACCAACGATTTGGATATTGTTACGCTCAATGTCCTGGAAGAATATCTGCAAGCATTCAAAGGGTGTGTGATTGTCATTACCCACGACCGTTATTTTATGGATAAGGTAGTTGATCATCTCCTTGTTTTTCACGGAAACGCCAATGTACAGGATTTTCCCGGAAATTATACCGATTACCGCGAATGGAAAGAAGCGAAAGAATCGCTTGAACGCGAAGAAAAAAACAGCCGGGAGAAAAGTGAAAAGAAATCCGTTGCGCCGAAAACAACAACTTCTTCTTCCGGAAAATCCCGCAAAATGAGCTTCAAGGAGCGGCGCGAGTTTGAAGAACTGGAAAAAGAAATCGCTGTTTTAGAGGAAGAAAAAAAACTAACCGAAAATGCGTTAGCATCCGGCACATTGTCGAACGGAGAGTTGGTCGAAAAAGCAAACCGCATTGGAAAAATCATCCATGAATTGGACGAAAAAACGATGCGGTGGCTGGAATTGAGTGAAATAGAGGGTTAAATATTAAAATTGCGGAAGTCATATTAAATTTTACATCCTACGACTCATTCAGATAAATGAACCCAGTAAATAAATCCAGTTGCTGATTTTGTGTTAATTCGTGTGCAAATATCTTTTAAGTAAGTCTCACCTGACTTTCCTGTTTACCCGAAAATAAGCCTTTCCGCGTATGATTTCTCCGGTATCGGTAATTCCTTCAACGGTAACTTTAAATTCACCGCACAAGTCGGAAGTGTAAAATGAGAGATTGACCGGCTGACCGTTTGCTGTTTCAACAAAAGGGTTCCAATACAGCGTGTGGCGAAAATCCGGTTTATCGGAATTCCTTATCCGGTCGCTTGAATAGTCCGGCATCTCAAACGTGGAAGGAAGTCTTGGAAAATCGTAGTCAATAAGTTGCGATTCGTCGCTTAACCTGAAAAAAGGCAGATTGCCCTCGTACGTAATAAATGAGACGATGTTTCCGAAAACTTCATTGCCAAAGGCATACGTTCCGGTGTAAATATCAATTGTTTTGATATTTGCAGGGTTATAGCGGAGAATATCCTCGTGGTCGTAAATGGGAATGCCGTCGAGCAAAACGAGCGTTTTCAGGCTTGATTCCGTTGTTGTCGCGATTATCCTTTTTCCTTTTACCTTATCAACGTAAACGGTTTTGACAAATTCAAGCAGAATTTCGCTTAATGTGCCGAACCGGGCGTATTCATCCAAATTGTAGCTTAATGCGGGCTGAAATGAAGGTTCGTTGAGAATGCGGATGGCATTTTCGAGCGAATCGTTTTCTATTTTTGCTTGGAGTTGAACTCCGGTATAACGTTCTGTCAGCGTTTTTTTATCGGGATAAATTCTTAATACCGGCAGGCTTTCGGGTAAGGATTCGTCAAAAGGAGAAAGCAAATCAACGCGGTAGTGGAGTTTTTCATACGACAGCGGCATAGCAGTTGTTACTAATTGACGCCTGCCGGATATTCCGGCGGTAAAAAAGTTAATTGTTCCGTTTGAAGGATTTATCTGCCCGTTTGTGTAGCGGATGTTGTTTCCGACAAACGCCATATTTGCCAGCAGCTCTTCTTTGGGTTCGGGGACGAAACGTCCGGGAATGATGTGTCCCTCGTATTCGGGAACCCATTGCCCGGAAAATGCGAATGTGCCGGTTACCTGTTTGCGCCAGCTTGCCGGGTTTATTTCGGGAAGCTGTGCAATCGAGTCATTCCGGCTGACGGAAACGACCAGATTTACCGTATTTTCAGGAATATTCAGCAGGGAAAGATCTACCTTGCTGCGATTGCCGTAGCTGTTTTGTCCGGTAGTTATTTTTATTGTTGCAGGCTGCATGGAAACGAGCGTGTCGTTTTCGAACGCTTGAAGCTGTTTGTAGTTATCGACCGGGGTGAAACGGCTTGGATCGGGAAATGGTTGTCCGGCATTGACAACGGCAATTTGTTTCTTGAAGAAAACCGCCTCGCCTTCGTTCCGCATGTAGCGCGTGTAGCCGGTCAGCCGGTAAATTCCGGTAGGAAGTTCAGCCGGTAATTTTACCGTTCCGGCTCCCTGTCCTTTTTCCAGTGCAACCTTTAATTGAGACCAGGGTCTTTTTGTATCGCTGATTTCCACGTATCCGACTTTGCTCAGGAGTGAGGGTTTAAAATTGCTGTTGACAGTATAAAACTTCAACAGGACATCTTCTCCGGCAAGATAACAATCCTTATCCGTATGGAGATATACGCGTTCATAAACTTTTTCTTCGGCTTTTAATGAAAGGCAGAAAAAAAGAGAAATAGATGTTATTAGATGCAAGTATTTCATTTTTAATTTTTTTTATTCGTTGTTCTCCCAAAAATCCGGCATATCTTGTGTGGTTCTGTCCTTAGCAGTACAATCCGAACAAAATCTTTTCGCCCAGTCTGCATATCTATTTCCTCCTTCACTCTCATAAAAGAAAAAGATAGGACGTTGATCAAATTGGTAGCCGCCATCTCCGGATATTTTCTTGCTTATATTATAACAATCACAATCATCATACTTCGTTTGCGGGAGTTTATTTCGTTCCGCACATCCGGGACAGATACTTTGTCCGTTTTCTTTTATTCCATTAATAAACCCGGACCGATGTTGAGTTATATTTTTTACAACGTTAATGTATCCGACCACTCTTTTCGAACGGTCGGTAATGCAAATGATATTTCCTGTTTCTTCGGAAGGCTGTGGCGTAAATAAACCGCCCATCTCTTCGTTCATCTTTAACTTGTTTTGATAATACTCGTAAGCCTCTTTGCTGATAGCTTTTTGAGAGACGGTTACGCAATATTTTACCGAAAAACGGTCGTCATCTTCGGGGTTGCACCGGTAAAGCTGCTTATTGTCTATTTTATTTTCGGAAGAAGATACGGTCGAACCGATTATCGGTTTGTTGGATTTGACTTTTTTCCAGCAGCGATAATAAGGTGCAGGAACAGGAAAGCCTGCTTCTTCGTATGTCTTTAAGTTGTTGTCGGTAATATCATAAAAAATTGTAGTATGATACAATGCTCGAACTTCCCAGTCTTCCGTATAGTCCCATAAAAAATATGCGTCTCTTTCCCGGTCACTGTGAGTGGAAATATAGAAAGATACATCTCCGAATTTTTCCGGCTGCTTCCACGAAACGCTGTCAATTTCCGGCGTACGAAGCGGTTTCGCCGGGGCGGATTCATAAATGTCGCCGTTATATTCTATTCGTATGCCGTATTCCATATTTTCATTCAATTCTCCTATGGATATTCGGTATTGTCCCTTTCCGATATTTTCAGCCGGCAAAATTTCATTTCTATTCCCGTCGATAAGAGTTAAAGTAGCATCGTTAATGAGGATTGCATTTAAAACGGAATCCGACAGTGAATTATCCAACGAGTAGCTTTTACTTAAATGAAACGTTGCTTCCGTATTTGCCACGATACTTCCGTCCACAATTAATATTTGCGCATCGCCCGAAGGCAGCTTGGCATCAAATTCGGATATGCAGCCTGTCAATATAAATGCCAATATAGATGAAATAAATAATCTCATACAATTAAAATTTAATATTATAAGTTATAAACGGAATCGGCGCCCCGAAAATGGAAAGCTTATATCCCTTGATTTTAGCCGGTTCTCCTTCCTTTTCCTTTTCGGAAACGTAGTAAATCGAGTAAGCGTTTTGTCTGCCGGTTACATTATACACACCGAATGAGATTGAACTGTGCGTGAGTAGCGTCAACTTGTGGCTCGGCTCAATGTTGAATGCGATGTCCATCCGGAAGTAATCCGGAATCCGGTATGTATTCCGGTCGGTGTAGTAGGCAAATTCCCTGTCCGACGTCGCGTCATAATATTTCCCGGCAGGAATGGTGATTGGTCTGCCGGTGCTGTAATCGAGGTTTACCGAGCAACTGTACCGCTTGGTAAAACGGTAATTGCCAACCAGTTTAAAATCATGCGGCTTGTCGTAATCCGTAGGATACCAGCTGCCGTCATTGACCGGATTAGCGATCAATTTGTCGCTTTGCCGCAGGAATGTCCGCGAGTAGGTATAGCTTAGCCATCCATTGAGTTTTCCTTCCGGTTTTTTAAGCGAAAATTCTGCACCATAGGCGTAGCCTTCGGTGTTGATTACGTCGGTTTCGATGTGATGGTTCATCAGTATTTGCGCACCGCTGCGGTAATCTAAGTAATCGCTCAGTTTTTTGTAATAACCTTCCACAGAAAGCAGGTACGTTTTTCGGGGCGTATCATAATAGAAACCGGTTGCCGCCTGCCATCCTTTTTGCGGACGGATATTGGCATCGCTCAGCTTCCATGTGTCGGTGGGCGACATAATAGCGGTATTCGACAGCTTGTGGATGTACTGTTGCATTGTATTGAAACCGGCTTTCACGGAAAGATTTTCAGCCAGTATATAGCGGGATGACAGCCTGAATTCGGGTCCTGCGTATGTTTTGAATACCTTGCCGGAATTGACGCTTACGGAACCGGTAATCGTAGATTCGTCGGGCAGCAATCCCGGGTCGTATGTATAATAATTGCGTGGTCCGAAAGCGTTAAACATTGAAAAGCGAACGCCGGCGGTTACGGAAAACCGGTCGGTCAAGTCCCATTGATCTTCGAGATAAAGGGCAGATTCCAGCGCTTTTTCGTTTTGTAACCGGTCAAGCTTTATCTTCGAATTATCTCCGTATGGTTCAAACGTTCCGGGATTGAGGTCATAGAACATTGATTTTAAGCCGAAATTCAGTATATGCCTGCCCAAATCATAAGTAAAGTCTGATTTTATAAACAGATGGTCAATATTGAACGAAAGCATATAGGCGGTTGAATCTGCGTTTTCGTCGGCTGAAGTCAGGTAATCGTAATGATCATATCCGAAGGTCAAATCGACAAATGACCGGTCGTTAAAAAAATGTTTCCATTTCGCAGAGGCGTTCATGTTGCTGTAAGCATATTGCTGATTCCCGCTGAAAGAAAACCGGTCGCGACTGTAATATCCGAAAACGGTCAGATAGTTTTTTTCATTGAATTTATGGCTCAATACGGTTCCGACATCGTAAAACCCGGCGGTTCCGTTGCTGTAGCCGCTTTTTTCAGGCAGTAATTTCAGCAGGTAGTCCGAGTAAGTTGTTCTTCCGCTGAGCAAGACGGACGTTTTCCCTTTGATAACAGGTATTTCGAGTGTCAGTTTACTCGTAATCAATCCTAATCCGGCTGAACCGGTAAATTTTTCCTTGTTTGCTTCTTTGCCGTTTATATCCAAAACGGACGAAATCCTGCCCCCGTATTTTGCAGGGATGCTGCTTTTATACAATTCCGCCTCTTTTATCATATCTGAGTTGAAGGCGGAAAAAAGACCGAAAAGGTGGTTCGGATTGTAGATGGTTCCGTCATTGAACAGGATGAGGTTTTGATCGGTTGCTCCCCCCCGCACGTTATAGCCCGATGAGGCTTCGCCTACTGTTTTTACGCCCGGCAGCGACTGGATAACGCTTAATATATCCGCCTCGCCGAACGCCGCAGGTATGTTTTTTATTTGAGGTATCTGGACTTTTTCTGTCCCCAACTGTATGTTTCTCACATTATTCACCCGTTGGGCGGTAACGGTAACTTCCTCTAATTGTTGCGGTTCTTCCGCCAGTTCAATGTTTAATGCGCCATCTCCGTAGAGTTGCAGCTGACGGCGTGAGGTATTGATATTCATTCCGCTGATTTCAAGCTGGACACGTCCGGAAGGCAACCGGATAGCATAATTTCCTTTTACATCGGTGGTGGCAACCGTGTGAGGCTCTTTCAGCATAATGTTAACTCCCGGCAACGGCAACTCCGTCTTGGAATCAATCACTTTTCCTCTCAATGTTACATAGTCGGGAATCGTTTTACGGTACGTGTCGCCCACCGGATAGATCAAGTTTTCCGAAATGGCGGCGGCGATTTTTGGGGTTTCCTTTTCCGTCCTGTTTCCTTTTTCCGGAACTGCCTGCGCTTCGAGGGCAGTGTCCTGTGGTTCGGGCTTGCAGGTTAATGCCGGTGAAAGCGTGGTGTCCAGCTCTTGAAAAAGGTTGCTTGCGTTATAAAATGTATCTTGCCGTGATTTTTCAAAAGAGATATTATTGGCGGCGGAAGTGCCGTTTATCTCCGGATAATCGGGATTTGTTGAAATCAGCGTCTCAATATAGCCGGTTAAAGAGACGACGCTTTCTTCCGTATCTTTTTTGAAATTTAATTTGTTATCCGACACAAACACACTGATTTGCTTTTTGTATTGTGGAAATATTCCGGAAAACGCCCCTTCGTTTTTAACCGCATAATACCGGTTGTTGTAAAACAGGTAATAACGCGACTTATGCAAAAAATAGTTAGGAATGGCGTCTTGCTGCGCCGTTTTGCTGGGTATATACTCGTCTTTACAAAGCAGCTGCATTTTTTTTCCGGCATGCAACCGGGTGTAATATCCGGGCTTCAGTTTGCTCTTTTTCGGCGGATTCAGCCAGACAAAAGTTTTGTCATACATTTGTACCTCTTCTACATATTGAGGATTGAGGATGATTTTGAATTGCTTCTCCGGCGAAAATACAACTAATTGTTCCTCATATAAATCTAAACGCGCTTTCAGATCCGGATAGCGGTTTTTCCGGTAAATAATCGTTGCATTCGTGAAATCGGGACTTCGGTAATAAGGTAAATTCTCGTATTTCGAGGCGTTATAGCCAACTTCCCTTTTCCCGTTGTATATTCCGGCATAAATTCCCGCCTGTTGCAGGTAGTTCATTACCGGAACATCCTGGGCGCTTATCCGGACACTGAAAATAATTACCATACACAGGACAGACAAATGAAATTTCGCTTGTGATATGTTTGTTTTATGCATAATCTTTATTATTAAACAGCTTCCTTAATAAATAGCCTCAGGATTCTTTATTCTTGAACCGTAAATATATGAAATTTAAAATGATTATTCTTTAATAAAATCAGTTGAAATTAAGCTATGTAACTTTGGCCGCTTATTCCTTGAATCGCCTTTCAATTAAATTTAAACAAGCGTAGATCATTGTCTAATCTTTTTCAAAAGCACTTCTTAAATCGAATCAAAAATTCCTGCGCTTCTTCCATACTGAGCGAAAGCGGCGGAAGTAACCGGATAATATGCGTTCCTGCAACGCCGGTGAACACTTTCTGTTCGAAAAGCAATTCGGAACGGATTTCCTTAACCGGTTGTTCGAATTCCATTCCGATCATCAAGCCTAAACCTCTGACTTCTTTGATTCCGGGAAGTTTTTTAAGTTCCGAAATCAGGAAATCGCCCACTTTTCCGGCATTTTCAATCAGCTGTTCTTCTTTCATAATTTCCAGTACGGCAATCGCGCCGGCGCAACCGAGCTGATTTCCTCCGAAGGTAGTTCCGAGCTGCCCGTAAATAGCCTTAAATTCCTGACTGATAAGCACACCCGCCATCGGGAAGCCGTTGCAGATGCCTTTTGCTACGGTAATAATATCCGGTTTTATGCCGGCATGCTGGTGTGCGAAAAATTTACCGCTCCGTCCGTAGCCCGACTGTATTTCGTCGAGAATAAGAACCGTGCCTGTCTCGGTGCAAATTGCGCGTAACTTTTGCATAAACTGATTGTCGGGCGTGTAGATCCCTCCAATCCCTTGAATTCCTTCGATAATGACAGAAGAAACGTCGAGTTTACTCAACTCATTATATACTGCATCAATGTCATTCATTTCGACAAACGTAACTTCCAGTCCTTCGTTCACCGGTGCGATGTATTTCGGAATATCTGTTACCTTGACTGCTGCTGAAGTACGTCCGTGGAACGATTTTTTGAAAGAAATCACCTTTTTTCTTCCGTTATGGAACGAAGCAAGTTTCAGTGCATTTTCGTTTGCCTCGGCTCCCGAATTGATTAAAAACAGCGAATAATCTTCGTAACCGGAGGCTTTTCCCAGCTTTTCGGCCAGTTCGGACTGAAGCGTATTGATGACCGAATTGGAATAGAATCCCAACTTCGCCACCTGGTTGCTGATGGCTTTTACATATTTAGGGTGCGAATGTCCGACCGAAACAACAGCGTGCCCGCCATAAAGATCAAGGTATTCGGTTCCTTCGCTGTCGTAAACTTTGCAGCCTTTTCCTTCTACAATATTGATAGGGAATAATGGATATACGTCGAATAAGTTCATATATTTTTATATTTTAGAAAATCCGGTTACAAAAATACTCAAAAAAACATCCTGTAACAAATTTCCGCGTTGGCAAGTCGGGGCAAACGCATTAAAAGCCCGAGAAATATGCCTCGTCACCACAGGCGTGACTCGCAATCCCTTAATAGTCAATTTTTTCCTTGCGAATTTTGCGGCAGGCGCGGAATGACGGGCATTTAAGGTAATTTTCTTATTGTTTTACTTTGCATTCAACTATCCTGCATTTGCTTTAATCCAGGGGGAAACCAGTTAAGAATTAAAGAGTTAAGGATTTTATTTTTTCAACCGCTTTTTAACAAGCGTGTAAATGATGATTAAAAGCAGGATCACCAGCAGGAACCAAAAGCCCTTCATCTGCGTCTGCTCCAGCCACGACAACCCTTTTTCGCGCTCGACAAGGACATCCCGGTCAACCCAAATGCTGTCCTTTTGGGTAATCGTATCCGATTTTATCCGGTAGATAAATTGCTTTTTGATTTTATCCATAAAAACGGTATCTCCCTTCATCCTGACAGTTACGCTGTCAATGCAATAGATATAGACCGTATCAGCTGTTTTATTGAAGCCTGCTGAATGATTGCCCTGCGTGATACGGCTGTCAATCGCAGTCTTTGTCGTTTTGCAGCTCGTGTTTGACAGGGCAACCGGCAGCATGAGGACAAACGCCAATCTTCTCCAACGCGAGACGCAGGAAGTTAATCGTTTTTCGTAATCCATTGATTTCTTTTTTTAACGGTTCGACAATATACTCAATCTGGATTTTTAATATCCGTTCAATATTTTCAATCTCTGCGGTGTCAGTTTCCGCATCTTTTTTCTTGATTTCCGTGTTTAGTACATCAATTTCACGGAGATACTTCTTTCGCAGCACTATGGAAGAAATCCAACCGCTCCCGATGACTGCCGTAGCCATACCTGCAATTTCCATAATCAGTTGTATTCCCATGATCAGTCTGTTATTTCGGTTTGTAATTTATAGCCAGCCATCACATCGGTTTTCACGGCTTTTATTCCGTTTTCAATGTGCGATATGGCTGATACGATGTTGATAAAATCGGCTCCGTCCGTCTTTTCCAGCTTCCGGTTTTTCGGAATGCCTGTTGCGCGGCATACCCCGTTAATGTACGCTCCGGTTTGGTTCTCATGCGGCGGGGCATACGTGGTGATGATTTTCTCAATGGTGTCAATATTGTTGTTCAGGTAGTACGCCATAAGCATGAAAATGGCTCTGTATCCGTAGGCCATTGTTTTGAACTGGCGGAAAACGGGGTCCTGCGACGGTCTTATTTCTCCATCATAAACCACACCGGTTGTAATCAGGTTGCCGGGATTGTTGTTTCTTAGTCCTCTTGCCATATTTTAAATTTATAATGTGTGCGAATCAGAGAGTGAAGGGGCTGTTCTAAAAGTCCCTTGAGAGTCTTAGTCTAACTTGTTTGTAAACGCAATAAATGCAGTTATCCTGCATTTGCTTTGATCCACGGGACAAACAGCTGCCCCTCCATTTTATTCAGCTCAATGCCGTTCCAGTTTGACGTACTTGCTTCCGTTGCGCGAAAAGCCTGTCCGGGTATGTTTCCTGTTCCGGAAAGTACGTTGATGTTGTTTCCGATAATGCAGGCGCTATTGTTCTTGTTGCTCATCGAAATTCCCAGGTAGTAAATCTCGTCTGCTGCTACCTCCTGCGGGCTTTCAAGGTCGAGCGTAATGTATCCGAGCGTGTTCAGCGAAATGGTTCCGGTTTGTTTCAGTAGCTGTCGTTGCGAGTCGAAAATCCCGAGTCTGACGTCTTTGGCAGATGCCTGCGCATTCATAAATGAGAGCGAAACAATTTTTGAATTGACGCTCGGAATTGCGCGTATCAGAATTTTGGCGGCATCGTTGCCGAATGACGGCTGGGTATTCATTGTGTTTGCCGAATTCTGGTGGGTGGTTTCAAAGCCTGAACCGGGGGAAAGATATTCATTTGTGCCGGGATTACCGGAACCACCGCTGATAATTTCCGCCGTGCGAGTCTCTTTATTCACGCGTGCAATGCCTTCGGCGCAGTGGATCAGGAAACTGTAATTTTGCAGCGTGTCGTTATAGTCGCCGTTGTCGATCTTGCTTTGCACCTGGGCGAGCGTGAGGGTTTCGTTAAATTCTATTACTGGAAGTATCATGTCGTAAATTTTATGAGAGTTGAACAATTTGTATTTTGTCGCTATTGGCTTTTAGCATGATTTTAAATGCAGGCGTATACTCCGTTTTGTACAGGGTTCCACCTTGCACAGTAGCACTTATATTGCAGCCAATCTGACCATTGGAGCTGAATGTATTGGGCAAATTACCGATCGATAAACGTTTTTGAGTGTTTGAAAATTCGGGCGTTTCGCCGGCAAAACCCTGCAAGCCAATATGTATGAATCCGTTGGTTCGTTGTGAATACCACGTACCGTATAACGTAATTTCGATATCATCGTCAGGCGAAAGCGCACGTAAACGGGCAACGTTCACATAAACGGTTTCATAATAGCGTTCATTGGTTCCCGTGCCGCCGCCGGTGTTGTCTCCGCCGAATCCGGCAACAACAAATCCGTCATTATCAACAATCGCTCTGCCGCCTGCAACTGTACCGTTTCCATCGTGTTGAAAACCGAGTGTATATTCGGGCAACTCCAGGCCTGCACCAGCAAGTTCCGTAACGGTATCCAGGTCCCTTCCGTCTATACCCTCATAAAAATATTCAATTATAAGATGATCGATTTCTACGCCTGAAATGCTGTCGTTTGGCGTAGTGGCGGCGTGCATACTGCAGGCAACATCCACGTAAATGTCGAATGTGTGCGAATCATTCAATATGCTGTTGTTCATGTTGCGCACCCGGAAATCAACCGGCACGCCGGCTGCCGTAAAGCAAAACGGCTTGCCCAGAAACGCCCAAAAAATGGGGTAGAGCTTTCCTGAAATAACCGTGTTCCAGCCTGGCTCCAAGTCGGCAACCACACTGTTGATGCGTCCGTTCACTTCGTTAATGGCGGCAACAACGGTTTTTGCTTCGGTCTGCAGGTTAGGGTCGCTTTTGTCCTGTTTTTGCTCGTTGAGATTTTCTATCTGGTCATGAAAGTCCGACGGGTCAAAGCCCCCGATTACGCTGTTGATTTCGTTTCTCAGTTCAGTAAACTGCTGGTTGACTTCCTGCGCCAGATTGATGAAAGCCTGCGTGTCGCCTTTGCTGTTGAGCGTGGCGTTGAGGTTTTCGATGCTCGACATCGGGATTTTTTCTTCCTTGTGCCAGAAGCTGTCCCAGGTGTCCCAGAATTGACCTTCGGTTGGTTTCAAGCCTTTGCGAAACCATGCTTTTAGTTGGGAGAGGGGTTGTTGTGCCATGATGTTGAATTGCTTTTTATGGATTTTACAATTTCATAATAAATGCGAGTGCGTAATATGGAGGGCGGATATCGAAAGATTGTCCTCTACCGACTGTTTTTATTGTAGCGACATCCCAATAATTGTCCATGCGTCCGATCATGTATTCAGTTGTCGGACTTCCACTGTCGAGAGCCTTTGTTGTTGCGTTATTATCTACGTCGGAAGCACGAGCAGATAGCTTATTGAATTTCGAATTATTTACGTGGTTGTGTGCAGGAAGATTATTTTCTGTGAGTGTTACTGTGTATGATTCTGAGGTTCCTCTTTTACCGGAATACGGCGCAGTACCTTTATAGTCAGCCACAGTATCGCTTGAACCGACAATAAAACGCCCCCGTAAATCCGGCGTATTATTTAATCCGTTACAAATAACCCAACCTTCGGGCACATTATTTCCATTTCCGCTCCACATGGTAATTACGCCGGAAGGGATTGAAGGAACAATTTTAGCCTCCAGGACTTCTATCCGGTTTTGTAAACTCAAATTTGTTTGTATCCGTTTAAAATCAGCCCACGCAAATTGTTCCTCTCCGTTGCCCCAATCTAACCACCGTTTAGTGTATGCGCCGTTATAGGAACTGCCTTGTACATTGATATTGACGGGTTCGGAGCGTATATAAACGGTTGATGCGTTACTTGCGCTTTTCTTCTCAACATACAGCAGTTCGCCTGCCGGTTCCTTCCGGGTGGCGAGGAATACATAGCCGCCTTTTGACGTGTTGGGCTCCGAAAGAATATATCTATCGCCGCCGATATTGCCCAATACGGACAGTAAGGATTCATTCATCTGCATGGAAGCCATGCCTTCGCAATCGAGTGGAAAATCACGGGTTGGAAAATCCGTAAAATTACCGTGTGTTCTTAATAGTGCTTCTGTTACGTTCATATTTGTATTTATAAAGTTATTATTTTGAATTGTTTAGATGCTAATTTGTATTCGCTTACGGTGGCTTTTATTACGTTTTCAGTGTATGTAGTTAACACATCTTCCGGTACTTTCACCGTAAAGTCAAGTCCGTTGCCAAGAAAGCCCCGCGCATTGAGCATAAGCGGCTGTTCGGGTTGAATAAGCGCTACGCGATTTTGACTGTCATCACGTTCAAAAATCAACGTGGCGCTCCTCTCTTCGGCTTCGCTTATTTCTATCCGGCGGCTAAGAGGGTCATAAAGCTCGTTCAGGCACCCGCGAAGGTAGCACCGCTGCCCGTTATGCGTCAGGCGAAAATCTTTTTTCCTGCGAAAATCCATTAATGCGCTGTGTACATAATTAACCGGATTTACCAGTATCTTGGCAATTTCGCCCAACATATCTTTCCTGAACATTGTTGGCAGCAGCAGGAGCGCCAACTTCTTAAAGTTGATGTTATAGCTGTTGTCCCACTTCATACGCTTGTAAATTAAGGGTAATCGTTGCATTTTTAGTAAAATAGCCGGCAGCGGGTACTGTTTTGCTGTTTATTGGGGCTAACGCCGTATAGCCGGTTGGAGCGGAGTTTGCCTGAATGAAGCTGGCTACCTTTACGCCTTCTACCGCCTGCACGGCATCAACAAGCGCCATGTTGCTGTATTCGCCGTTGAACGGCAATCCGGTAATGTAGGAGAGAATAGCCTCTTTTACGGCTTTTTCAACTTCGGATTTGACCAGAATCGAATCATAGAAAATTTTCAACTCGCAGGAAAATTCATCGCCTGCCTGGTTGATGACGGACACTTTCACGCCTGCATCGCGCACCTCGTTCATATAGGTTTCAAAAGCTTCCAGGTAATCTGCCGGAATCGGTTCCAGATTTCCCGTGGCGCCGGTCGCGATTTTGACTACGAGATTGCCGTTGAGTTCCACTGCCGTAGCATACTTCACTATCCGGGCGGCTTCGATATCGGCTTCGGTCATGCCGGAGGTGTCGTAGCGGTCGGTTTCGTCAATCAGCACTTTGTCTTTCATAAATTTAAGCGCCATATCCCGGTACCATTTCGGGCGGTGGGGGATGATGTTTTCGATTGTCTCCGTGATCTCCTGCCTGTGGAGGTCGAAGATTTTTTCAAGCGTGTGGATTGCCGTTGCAACGATGTAGAACAGCGTGCGCCAAATGCTTGCGCTCGAATTGCTTGTAAGTCCGGCGAGCGAGGCGGCGCCCGCTTTTTCTTCGAGCATTTGCCGGTTGATGTCTCTAATTTCTCTTGCCATATTTTTTAATGTTTTAAGTTATGTATTTAATGTTTTTATAAGAAGTTGTCTAAAAAGCCCGCCATTAGCTCCTTCAGGCCCAGGCTGCAGGGGCAGTACTAAAAGTAATTTTGAACGCCAATGACGCAAATATCACAAATGAACGCAAATTTTATTTTGCTAAAAATCAATACATTATCAGCGAATACTTATCATTGTAATTGCGGAAATTTGCGTTTTTTGTGTCATTTGTGTTCTTTTAGGAAACTACCCCCTGCGCTACAATAAAATCAAATTCAATGCCCATGTAGTTGATACCTTCAAATCCGGTCTCTTCCATGCCGAGCGCAGTGGCGGGCGTTAGCCGGTTGTCGGTAAAGTGCGCTGCGACCAGCTGTTGCGTTTGCGCGGGCAGGATAAGCTCTTCGCCTGTCGTCAGGTCATCTGCTACGGATTTGTTGTTCAAAAAAGCCAGTTCAAAGGCAGCATCCGTCGAGCCGCATTGCTGTATGGCGATATCAAAAAGGCTTTGCCTGTCGTGTACAATGTATTTCGTCTTCATCACTAAATTTCTTCATTACTAAATTTCTTCATTCTCTCACTCCTCCAATTCTATTTCCACCCCAGTACCGGTTATATCCAGGCGTATGAGGCGAATGCCTTCGGCTTCCAGCTGTGTCATCACTTCGCCGCGCCAGAAGGGCGAAGGCGTTCCGTTCAGTTGCGCCACGGCGTTGCAGCCGAGAGGCGGATTTTCCTTAAACTCGCCCGGATAGGCTCGTACAATGCGCTCTGCAATATCTGCCTGCGCATGACCGATGACAAGGTCGCCGTTGCGGATCAGCAGGTCGCCGGTTTCGGTGGTTAATAAGTCGTTCATGTTAGTTTATTTTAATTTAAAAATATGTTGGGTTTCCAGCGGACGTTTAATTTCTCCCTTTCGCGTAACCTGATTTTAAACTGTTCAAAATCGGCGTATAAGGTATCGAATCTGCCGTGAAGCCTGCATCCGTTATACAGGTCTGCCGTAAGACCCAAATGGTAGCACACGTCTCCTAAATAGCAATCTTCCGAGCCGTGGGCTTTCTGCATCGCAACCGAAAATAATTCCGCCGGCTGTTGAAAGTCTGAAATCCGGTCAATTGCCGCCCGTTTCAAAAAGATTCCGCAGCTGAAGAAATAGTTATGGACCTGGCCGTAGAAGTCTTCGGCATAGTTATACCGGGACAGGATTTCATTCCGGGAATCCTCTTCCAGTAAAAGAAGCTCAATATCATTTCCGGATGTTTCCAGGCCGGCAAGCGAGCCGCTCGATACATACCGGTCGCCGTCTAAAAACAGCACGTCCGACAAGCTGTTTGTGAAGGAGAGGCCGGTGTTTCTTGCTCTGCTTGTCTGTCTTCCCTTCAACGTATCACAGGTTTTAACGTACTGTTCTCCAAGACTTACCAGTATTTCTTCCGAATTGTCCGTGCATCTGTCGAGTACCCACGTGCGTTGCCAGGGGTAAGAGGAAAGGGTGGCTAACATCTTTTCAATGCTTGCGCCCTCGTTCTGTCCGATAATAACTATGTCGATCATACTGAAAAAACTTTATGGATTAACCCAGGTCGGATTTCCGTAGAGTATTTTTAATATCTGTCCTTCCTGCCCTCCTTCCGGAAGCGCACGGATAGCTGCGCCGATTCTAAAAGAAAGCGCTTCCGTTATTCCGGCGCCTGTTACCGTTGGGGATGCGCTTTCCAGGTTTACCTCTTTGTTGTTCGGATTAAAGGCGACGCGTGAAACCCAGTATCCCCCTTCTGCTCCTGCATGCATTTCAACGTCAATCCAGGTTCGAACGCCATTGACCGAAACGATCTTAAAAAGAGCGTTCGGGTGAGCTGCCGCTCCTGTCCATTTTACTTTATCGGCATCATTTGGCTTACGGCAGTCAATCAGCAGCTCGGCAAATGAAGTGTTTACAAAAGGATCGTTAACATTAATATTGGCATAGTTTACCGCATACAAGCTGATCAGTACGGTTGTTGCTGATTGCTTGGAGGTATCGTACGGAACTCTGATAATACGTTTCTCATGAAAACCATACCCGGAGTAATCCCTTGCCGTATTTACCTTACTTTTCAGCGCATCTATAATATCCTGATTAATTCGCGCAGGGGCTTTCCACGTACCGTCATAATAAGCCATATATGTTACTTTCGTAAAATCTACGCTGCAATTGGTCGGGTTATACGTTACCCGGCAGGAAACCTGCATCTCTCTTCCTTCCGTAACACAAACATCCAGATACTCGTGTGCGCCTTCGGTTACTCTTTTGTAGTGGAAAAGACTTGTCTGAGGCTGCATTCCCGACATTAATCCTACTTCGCAGCGAACCTCGTTTCCCGTATTATCGGCATCAAAATAGAGCTGCTCATACGTTTGCTTTCTGCTTGAATAGCTATTGGTATAACAGGTGATTACCAGTCCTTTTGCGCGTCGAAAAGCGTTTGCCGGAACCCGGATAATTCTTGTTCCCGAAGACACGGAATCCGGAGATTCTTCGTCATGGCTTTTGTTTACTTTTCCTGAGATGTCTATTGGTGCGGAAGCCGTTTGGCTGTCATCGCACAGCCTGATATACGGTATGTCGAGCTGGTTGCTCTCAGGATAGGACTGGCTGATTGCCAGTTGAGAATAGGATTCGGCGGATTCGGTGCTGCCGCCCTGTACGGCATACGTCTGGTTACTGCTGCCAAATTGCGACTGGATGCGCGTGGAGCCTACGTACCGGTTGCTTCCGGTAAAAAACATAAGGACGGAATAGGCTTTGTTCTTTTGTAAGTGCACCGTATTTTCCAGCGGATATGTCGCAAATCCGATCTGTATTCCTGCGAATGAAATGACGCCGGTCGTTCCGATTCTTTGACCGTTTTCCATATCGTAGACGGCAATTTCGAATGAGCCGGAGGTGTGGTTTGCCAGCGGGTTAATCATTACCTTACCGGCATGCAGATCCGATTCCGGCATAATCAGCATTCCGCGGAATTCGTTGTTGTAGTTTTGTCCTCCCTGCAGCATGGCGACCGGAAAATTTTCTACGGCTGACGAATTATTGATTATGTTTCCTCCTTCTCCGGAATTGGAAATAAAATCAGGATTGACGGATAAATTCAAATGGAAATTATCTGCATCCGGCTCGATAATCACAGAACCATTGGGAGATTGGAACACATCCCGGTTTAATTTCAGATCGGATTGGGAAACGGCGATACTTCCGTCGCTTGAATAGATTGATGTTGACTGTTCAAACTTCCTGACAAGCCAATCTCCGTCAACCACCGGAATTGCTTCCATAATAGTACCCGGCTCAACGGTGAGCGCGCTTCCTGCAATCAACCTGTCGTTATAGAGTATCATAAACCGCTGCGCCCCGGTTGGGAATGAAAAGTAATAGAGCGAATCGTAATTAGCCTCGCCTGTTGCAATAAGCGTAAAATTCCGGTGTGGAAGCGGTTCTCCGCTTTCCGTATCAATGATAAAGGACTGGTATGCTTCCAGATCCAGCTCATAGCTGCCGGAGGCAATGTCTTCTTCGGTCAGCGTGATGCGGATCGAATTTTCGTTTGAAGAAAACTGACTGACCAGCTCATTGATCGTGTCGGTCACGTTGTTTTGCAGTTCCGCGAACCGGTTGTTTACCTCCTGCGTCAGCTGCGTGAATGCCTGCGTATCGCCTTTCCCGTTGAGCGTGGCGTTGAGGTTTTCGATGCTCGACATCGGGATTTTCTCCTCTTTGTGCCAAAAGCTGTCCCAGGTATCCCAGAATTGTCCTTCGGTGGGCTTCAGCCCTTTGCGGAACCATGCTTTTAGTTGTGATAGGGGTTGTAGTGCCATGTTGTAAGTTGCTTTTTATAGGGTTAATAATTTATTTTCAATGGGTTATTTTTGTGTTTTCAAAAAATGTTTTTTCGCTTAATGGACTTATGGTTCCACTTGCCCAAGTTGTAACAGCCAATTTTAATGCTGCACCACCGTCGTTTGGTACAGTAACCCAAGACGAGAAAACGTTTTTTAAATTGTTAATTTCGGTTTCCAATGCGCTTATTTTATCGGCTACCTTTTCGCTCAACACAAGTCCGCCATTCTCGCCGCTATTGAACGTAATTGTATTGGCAGCGTTCACTTCGACATGATCAGTCACGTTCAGTATTATTTTTTCGATTTCCGAAAACTGGCTGACGAAGTATTTATTGCTGTCGATTTTGGTTACCAATACGGCGCTGCAGGTTTTGGGGACAATCACCAGTCCGTCACTTGCCTTTATGGTGGCGTTGAGCCGCACTCTTTTGATCTCCTTTCCATCGATAATGCGTTTTACATCACAGGTTACCCCATCTACTGCAGTTATGATACATATATGCGAGTCCTGATTGGGTTCGCCGATGATTCCGCGCATTAATTTTCTGCATTCATTTATATTGCTCATGATTTTTTTTATGTTTTTATGACTGAATTTCACGTCCTAGTGTAATGATTTGCCGGTATCCGCCTTTATCATCCTTGGTGGGTACGCCGAATTTGTAATTAACCTCTTCGACGATAAACCGCTTGTTATTCCATTCTTTCCCTTCGCCCCTCATCGTTACGATTTCGCCCTTGCGGACAAAGGGAATGCCAAAGGCGGTGAAAGTTCCGGTCATGCGGGCGGCATTCTTGTTTTCGGCTATTTTATCAATGTATTTTTGTAAATCCTCCGGTGTTTTACATTCGTTACACTCCAACTTTTCCTCGGTATAGCCATTTTTTACAAACTTTATTTTATCTCCATCATACGTAGGTGCATAAATCTGTGCTTCTTCCCAACCTTGCTCAGGCGAATATGCCCGCAATACTTCAAAATTATCCAGCAAGGAAACAGCACATACGCAATTTTTTTTATCTTCAGATTTCTCATACTTTAATTTGTCGAAAATCATGTTGCGCGAGAGATCGAATACGGTCGCTTTCCTGTCCGTATCCGGCATACCTTCCTCTATGGCATAAAAAGCACCTTCCTTGAAATAGAATTTCAGATAGGGGTATTTTTCCTTTATAAGGTTAAGAACCTGTGACATCTTCATTTCTTTTTCTATGTTTATGCCGGGGAAAAATAGTTCGTTGTCATTGACATCTTTGATATATTCTTCGAGGAACTTTTTTAGATCATCTTTTTCAATATTTCTTCCTGAAACATCTTGATTTTTTAACGAATACATCTCGTTTTCGCAAGAGAGTTCAAGCAGCGTCTCGTTGTTTTTTATACCGGTTAAATAGCCGGTAAACACAGGTTGAAGTCCGTGCTCCTCGTAGCCTATTTCAATGCTTACTCTGCCTTCTTTTTTCTTTAAAGAGCTTTCCAGCAATTTTCCTTTCCTGTGCATCTTGGCGGGTACTTTTATGACAGCTGTATCCGTCAAATCACTTCTGGATGTTTTTATTTCAATGTCATTTACATAATCGAACTCGATATTTTTATTATCTTCGCCATCAATTTTTATTTTGCATTTTAAATTTAGCATATATGAAAAATTTAATTTTTATAATATTTATAATACCGTTTACGCTTGTTGCAGCTCAAGATGTACGTCAATTTACACCATATTATTGGACATATTTGGTCGAAAAAGACGGTTCTCTGTCAATGAAAAATTCTCCTCTTCGTGTTCATTTCAAATGCGACACCGTACTTGCAGATGGCGGGCATAGCCGAATTTATTTATCAGATTTTTCTTGTTATGGACATTCTCCTAATAAATGGAGTTATGTTCGCCTTCCTGATGGTGTTAAACTATTACTTCCTTGTTTCGCCGAATATCATTACCCCACCGGAATGAAGCCCGGCCTATATAACCTTATTCCGGATCTGGTCAAAGTAGTAGGCACGAATGAAGATGGTGATCCTATTGTTGAAACCAAACATTATTATGCCTCATGGGAAGAACAAGAAACTAAACCGGAACCCGAGCCGAAAGAAGAACCTGAACCCAAGACAACCTCAAACTCCAATCCCTGCACCCTTCAGGTGGGCGGCAAAACCATACCGCTGTATGGAACGGTAGAAGTCGTGTCTTCCGGTGCCGACTTCAAGATAGAGATAGTATCTTCCGGTGCTGATTTGAAAGTTGAAAGAGTAAGTTCCGGGGCTATATACTGCGGAAAATGGGAGTTCGTATCTTCCGGTGCCGATTTCAAAGTAGAGATAGTATCTTCCGGTGCCGACTTGAAAGTGGAATTTGTCACCAGTGGTGCGGGAATGCGCTAATCGCCTACTTTAAAACTGTAATCCCTATCGCTTACAAAGTTCAATGTAAAAGGCATTACATTAAACGCTTTCAATTCACTTTGCTTGAAATCAGCTGTCTTCAAAGCCAGTTTAGTAATACCAAAAGCATACAGGTACACGCTTGCCACATTGATGCTTCTTGCCTCATTCAGAATTTGATTGAGCAGGACTAAATCCTGGTACGGAAACCTGTCCCGTTCGCTCATCAGGCTGCCTGAAATTTTAACAATATAATCGTCCGCCTGTATGCGCTCCTTCACTTTTCCGCCACGACTTACCAATGCCGTCTCGACAAGCGTATGCTGTTTTGTCACGTCAATCTTTGCATCAATAAACTCAATCAGTACTCCTCTATTGGTACATAATACGACATTGTTTTCGTTTAGTCCGCCATCGGCACGCAATTGATCGGTAAAATCATCGAGCCTGTCCAAGGCAGGAGATATGAGACCATCGTATATTTTTGTACGAATGGTGCTACCAACTTCTTTAGCGACTTTCAGTGCATTGTATTCCAATTCTTTTGCCGCATGTTTGGGTATGTGTATGTTTATCAAAGAACTCATTTTTATTCAATTGTTAATTAGTAATTATACAGTTGCGTAGTTTACATCGCTTAAAATCTGCTGCAAGGCGCCTGAGAGCTTTTCCATAAAGTCGCTTGCGCTTTCAGGGCTTTCGTTCGTACCGTTAAAATGATTGTCTACCTGCCGGATGAGTCCGTCATTGATGGTGATGTTGTAATTCTTTACCTGCCTGCCGCTTGCAGAGATGCTTTCGGCGGCGTTTTCCATTGCCGTAATCATTTGTGTAAACGAATTGCCTGCCGCTGTTTTGCCGCTTTGGTATTTTAGCATATCATCAACGTTCGTATTCGAAGACTCATTATGCAATTGTTGAGCGGAGTTTTTTTTCTGTATTCTTTCGCCATACAGCTCCATCTGCTTTTCCGGATGGAGCTGCTCTGTCAGCATCTGATTTTTGGTTATTTTTTTCTCAACCGGAACTTCCGCCAATTGTTGCAGTTTTGGTATCCCTTTTCCCTGAAAACCGGTAATTTTGCTTTTCGTAGTGTCAATCCGATCTGCTATCAGGTTCAAATAACCGCTGTTTTTGACTATTTTTGGCGATAAGTCAATCATCTTTTCGATGCTGTTTTTAAAAACAGCTCGCCCGGTTGTCTCATTTTCCGGATTAATCAGCCAGCTGCGAAACAGATTTACGCTTTCGCTTTTTAGCCTGGCAGCAGGTTTGCCATACATAGCCGCTGCCTGTTCAACCGGCTCAACGCTTGCGGCAGTCAAGCTGCCGTTTTTTTTCAAGTCCGGAGCCGGGACATACCCGGTTGCCCGCTGTTTATTTCCGTCGGGCAATATCTCCGGAAATTGAAAAAGCATTTTCCCTGCAAGGCTGGAATACTCCCGCATGCGGCTGCGGGATGTGCTGCCGTCAGCGGTTCCGGGCATTATATTGCCCGGATTTACCGGCGGGGCAGGCTTGCCGGCATCTTTACAGATGCGCGACAATTGCTCCATGCTTTCGGCAGATGCTGCCAGTTTATCCAGAAAAGACGTTGCCGTTTTCCGGATGGTTTTCTGCCATAATCCTGCTTCCTGCACTGCTCCACCGAACCTGCCGGCTATTTTTTCCAGCCTGTCTAATCTCGACAGTGCCGGAATTTGAGAAGAAACATCGTTGTTACTTGTCATATTTATTCATTGTTAATCAAATTAATCGGACTTGCCGCTACGCTTTGACCGTGACATCCTTTTCCCGACCTCTTACAAACAGGATGTCATTGAATGCTTCGGCTAACTGCCTGAGAGTCATTTTCTCGAGCACTTCGGGCGTGTAGTTCAAATAGTACCGCACGTAAGCCTGCATCAGTCGCCGCTGATAACTCATCGCCTTAGCCAAAACATGCCATTCCTGTTCGTACCTGGAGGGCGTTATGTCGGGCTTTTGTATTTTGCTAAGGCTTACAACTCCACCATTTCGCCTGCAACCACCTCTATCAGCTCGTTGCCCCAGTCGGCAATGTCGAGCCTGTACCTGTCTTCTTTGATCAGCTCCTCATCACCGCCCAGCCAGCAATTTTCAACTAAATTAAGGCTGAATTTCAGCGTCGATCCTCTGCTCATCATGCGGCAGGTATCAATCGTATTGATGTCTGCCACCCGGAATACGGCAATTTTTCCGTCCGACCCATACCCTTTGATTGCTCCATGAAGTTTTTTCCACTCTTCGAGTTGCGCTCCGAAACGAGCCTTAATCGCGTCTTGAATTTCTTGAGTTGTCATGGCTTATTTCCATTCTATGTGTGAAACAATCAACTCGAAAGTTGCATTCTTCGGTTCTCCATCCAGGGCTGGTTTTAATTCTATTTTATTTTCTTTAAATTGGGCTTTGCGTATGCGGTGCGTTACTTCTGCTTTTCCATCTCTTACAAATTGCACGATAATATCGAAAGGGAGAATGTCCTGTAAGCGTCCCGTTGGACTTGACTTGATAATTGCCTCTACCTCATCAATATAAAGCGTAATACTTGCACTTGCCGTAATGTTTCCATAAGAACGTGCTACCGGATACTGTCCTATGCCATAAACATTTGTCATTGTTTCTACATCTGAATATGAGATTCCTGTGATGCCGTTCACTGCTACTCCGCCGATGTTTACTACTACATCTGCCCAACCTAATGCTCTACCGTTTACTTCCGGTATAATTCTTGCTGCCATAATTCTTTATTTTTTAATTGTTAGTTATTTTTCAGAACAAAGAGTAAAGAACGCTTCGCTAAAAGAGTAAAGACGTCTTTGCTCTTTATTCTTTGTTTTTAATTCTTTTTACAGTTTTGTTGTATAACCGATTTTTACTTTCACTTTACGCATGACGCCTACCGGTACGTTTTTGATTTGAATTTCGAGTTCGGAGGTCGCCAGTACATTTTGTTCCGGGTCAATTACTACCCTGTAGCCCGACAGCTCGCCCGCTCTTTCCATATCTTCAAGAGCGCTACCGGCAATTGTTTCGAGGTATGCTACCATATCGGAGCGTAAATTTCCTGTTTGTGCATCTACATAAAGCGGTGCGTTCAGGTATGGCAGCAGGTTGGCGCGGATGCCGCGGATGGCTTTGTCCATGGTACGCACATTCTCGATGTTGGCGTAGTCGGATGTTCCTACGTCCAGCGTGTGGCTGTCGTTCAGGTAGTTACCGGCATTTCCGATGTGGGTGCGTACGAAGAGGTATCGCAGCTCGTTAATCTGGTCGAGCGTGGCAACGGTTACCTTTTTGACCGGTTCGCCGGTGATGAATCCGGGCACTTTCAAGCCGAGCGGGAATTTTTGTACCCAGGCGATGCTTTCGTGTACCATGGCAGAGGATAATGCGCCGAGCACGGTGCCGATACAGCCGTAGTGCGCCCAGTCGCCGAGCATATTGTCCAGTTCCGGATCCAGGTCGCGGCTGATAAGGATGGAAACGTTTGAGCGGTCTTTCAACACCCTGTTCGCTGTTTCGCGATAAAATTCATCCACTTCGAGGTGCGCTCCTCTGGCATGTGTTGCAATTACGCTCAACGGCTGGTGCTCATTGAATAACTGGCTGCAGGCAACCTGGTAATCTGCTACATCCGTGTCTGTAATCGTTGCTGCAAATACGCCAGCCTGACGGATTTCGCCGCCTGCGTAATACTGCAGTGCTTTGATGTCTTCGTCTTTGATTTTGCCGGTTTCGCCTGTTTTGACAGCCAGGTAAAGCGTTCCGGCAGGCGACATGCGGAAGAATTCGCGTACGTGATAGACGATGGCGTTTTTTTGTACTTTTACCGGATCGGTTATTGCCGCACCGTCTTCTTCGGGTTCCGTTTCGTCGATTCCAAACTGGTCGGCAAGCTGCTCGAAATATTTCATGCGGGCGACAAAGATTTTTTCTTCTCCGCCTGTTTCGTCAAATTGTTCCAATGAGGAAGCAAAATTTTCGTTCAATGCCATAAGCAGTCCGCTTACAGGGTCGGCGTTGGGCGCTGTGCGGCCCAGTCCGCCGTTTTGTTTCTGAAAGGTAATGTCATTTAGTGCCATTTTACTTGCTTTTTAATTTAAAAATATCATTTAATTGTGTTTGTAATCATCACTGCTGTTTCTGATTTCTGAGGCAAATGTAAGTGCAGAAAATCATCCGGACAAGCAAATTTCTAATGGTTGGAACGATTATTCCAATGGTTGGAATAATCCTTTTTTGGGAGAGGGAAAATAGAGACTTTTGTTTCCGTAAAAAGGCTGTATCAAAAGATCTTTATCTATGAGCTACATAAATCAGCACGGAGTTAACAGCAGGATTATCTGTAATTAATGATTTTGTAAATTAAACAACTCGTGTTGATTCATGGACATTCATGACAGTTGCTTATAAAAATTCAAACCGGATTTATTCCCGGAACTGTTTCGGCTAACAAATAAAATATAAAAAAATGCGAAAACAATTGTACTTAGACATCAAAAACCGCCTGGAAGCCGTTAAAAACGAGCAGGGCGAGCAGTTATTCCGACACATTGACCTGTGGAACAGGCAAACGGAACTGAACGAACAGGAAATACCTTTTGCCTGTCCGGCAGTGTTTATAGAATTTATGCCAATGGTATGGAAAACGCGAGGAAACAGCGTGCGGGATTGTGAACTTACTGTGCGCCTGCATGTTGTTACGGAGCCTCTTTCCGGGATTGCCGGCGAGCCGCAGGCGGAACAGCAAGTGCTGGAATGCTTCGATATCATCGACGTGTTAACAGCCGACCTGCGAGGTTTCGGAACGGATTATATGAACGGCTGGATGCACACTCAAAGCATCACAAGCCATCACTACGACCGGTATGCGGATAATGTGGAGGAATGCATTTGTAATGTGCGCGACTTTTCGGCAGTGCGGGAGTATGTGCCTGTTACGCCCGGCTTAAGTATTATACCGCAATAAGCGTTATAAAAAATATACGGTGAGGTTGTGCTAAAAGAACGCGGATTTACACAGACAAAAAAATAAGAGGCTGTCTCAAAAGTCTTTTTGAACGCAGATAACTCGGATAAACACGGATTTTTATATTGTTGATAATTAGTTATATATAAAATTCCTATTCGTTTGTTATCTGTGTTATCTGCGTCATCCGCGTTCTTTTGAGACAGCCCCTTATTTTTTTGTCTGTGTTATCCGTGCCAACTGCGTACAAAAATACTTTCAGTACAGCCCGATTATGAATTTAGAGGCTGTCCGTAAATCCCAAGATGACTTCAAAAGCCTTATCCAACACTCAGGTTTCAAGGCAAATTCATTTATACTTTGTCAAACTTCTTTTGCTTTTCCTGTTTTTGCTGCAATTCCTTAAGCTGCTTTTTGGCAGGGGTCGCGAGGTAGCTGTTAAACGTGGAATAGGATAAATCGGCAACAATGTCCGAAATATTATTTTCATACGTCCATTTTTGCGAAATTCCCTTTTTCTTATTTTCAAGTACTCGGTCTTGAATTTTAATTATCCGTTTCAATAAGTTTTCCCGGTTGTATGCCATCGTTTTAGTTGATTATTTTAATTAATTCAAGTTGCCGGTTGATTTCAAGTCCGAATGACTAACAGTTAGATAACCCCTTGCAAGCGAAGCGCAGCTCGGAGGATGAATAACGGCTATCTCTTTCCCAACTCCGAAAAAGTTCAACCCGCTACAGGGTTGACTGGCAGGGTAAATCGTTTCTATTCTCGCTCTTCCCCGAGTTGCGCTTCGCTTGCAAGGGGTTATCAAACTGTCAGTCCTCCGGACTTCGAAATAGAAATTATTTTGAGATATATAAATAGCAACTTAAATGAATTATTTAATTTAAATGTCAGAACCGTTGACCGTTGAACTTTTTACCTCCGTATAATTCATGCGCCACTTTCACCGCCTTTTTAAAGTTAGGCGACTTTTTGTTTTTCAGAATGCGGCTCATCGACAATTGATGTACGCCTATTCTTTCCGCAACAGCCTTCTTCCACCCGTGTGGAAGAAAAGCAGGTAACTCTTTACTGTTTTTAATTTCTTTTTCGATTTTCCTTTTAACGTATTATTATTTAACTTTGAAGCGTGTTATATTTTAAATGCGCTGCAAATATATAGAGAATATCTCTATTATTGTTAAATATATAGAGTAATAATCTATTTTACAATTAAATTAAATTATATATGTCTGTAAAAGAGAGGATAAAAGAATTTATAAAATCGAAAAAAATGACAATTTCCGATTTTGAGAAGCAAATAAACGTGGCAAATGGCTATGTAAATAGCATTTCAAAAGGGATAGGTACGGAAAAAATAGAAATAATATTAGAGAAATACCCTAATTTAAATATCGAATGGCTCATTACCGGAACGGGAGAAATGTTGAAGCCGGATAGAAAAAATGAAACCGACAGCCACACAACGATAGAATTGTTACTTAACATCCTCAAAGAAAAAGACGGTAAAATAGAAGAATTAAACAGAAAGGTAGGTGAATTGCAAGTGATTGCAAGTAAAAGTCGGGCAAACACAATTACTGTTAACTCGTTGCCGGCTAAAAAAACGTTGTCCGTTCTGTCCAAATCTCAACTAGTAACACGAGTTTTGGATAATTTGCAAACTTGAAAAGCCTTATTTTCATAACCAGAAGAAAGCAAAGTGTAACCTAAGGAAGGAAAGATAAGGCAAAATTCAGACTCGAAAATTTTCCGGCAAAAAACGTGTAAATTACGGTTCAATCGGTTTACTGTCGTGATATTTCCCGGCTTTGATGTTTTCGGTAATTTTTTTTATGGCTTCGATCGTGTAATCCACATCTTCGCGGGTGTGCTCCATTGTAGGAATCAGGCGCAGCATTACTTTCCCCTGCTGGATATAAGGGAAGATGATGGAAACGCAGAATATATTATAACTTTCGCGCAAATCGACCAGCATGTGAACTGCCTCCGGCATGTTGCTGATAGAGACATATACGGGTGTAACCGGCGATTCGGTATTGCCTATCTCCAAGCCTGCTTTACGCAATCCGTTTTGTAATGGTGTAACTATGTCCCATAGCTTTTTTCTCCATTCCGGATTTTTCCTTATCATTTCCATTCGCTTGAGTGCGCTTGCCACGATAGCTGCCGGCAATGATTCGGAGAAGGTTTGCGAGCGCATATTGTATCGCAGGAAGTTGATTACATCTTCGCTTCCGGCTACAAATCCGCCGATTAGTCCGAGTGATTTTCCGAATGTTCCGACGTGCAAATCGACCTTATCCTGTACCCCGAAATGATCGGCAGCGCCGATTCCGTTTGGTCCCATAGTCCCGAATCCGTGGGCATCCTCGACTACCAGCCGAAACTCGTATTTTTCTTTCAGACCAACAATTTTATCCAAAGGGGCTAATTCGCCGGTCAATCCGATTACGCCTTCCGTAATGAGCAATACGCCACCGTCGTGCTCGCGGGCATATTCGCACGCTTTTTGAAGCTGGATTTCAATGCTTTCTATTTTGTTCTGGTGATAGACGTACCGCTTGTTCAAGTGCAGGCGTATGCCATCGTGAATGCTCGAATGAACGTCCGAATCATACACAATCACGTCGTTTCTTCCGCATAGGCAGTCGATGATGGAAACCATTCCCTGGTAGAAAGAGTTAAGAACAAAAGCATCTTCTTTCCGGACAAAATCGGCAATCACACTTTCGAGCTCTTCGTGCAGGGTTGTTTGTCCGGTCATCAACCGTGAACCCATCGGGAGCGAGAAACCGTATTTCGCAGCTGCTTCGGCATCTATTTTCTTCACTTCGGGATTGCTTGCCATTCCCAAATAGTTGTTGATGCTCCAATTCAGCACATCTCTTCCTCTGAATTTCATTCTTGGTCCGAGCTCGCCTTCCAGTTTGGGATACATAAAATAACCCTGTCCCTGCTTGCTCCATTGACCTAACGCTCCCGGATTGTTTAGTATTCTTTTAAAGATGTCCATCGTTCTTAAAGTTTATGATACGAAATTTTACCGAACCCGAATCCTCAACGGGATTTTAATGCGATATTAAATCCTTTTATTACTTAACATTATTCAAACCAAACCTGCTCAATTGCGTCTTCTTCTATTTTTTCCTGCCTTTTACAATCGTAAAGCTGTTTTACCTGAAATTTCTCCGTTCTTGAATATCCCAGTGTCGAATCGTTGTATACCTTATTCATATATTTCCCGAAAATAGGAAGCGCGGTGGCTGAACCCTGTCCGCTTGCCAGGTTGTCGAAATGAATATCGCGGTCTTCGCCACCAACCCAAACGCCGGTGATCAGGTTCGGAACGAACCCGACAAACCAGCCGTCGGAGTTGTTTTGCGTGGTGCCCGTTTTCCCGGCAACCTCCGTTTCCCATTTCAAATGATAGGAAAACCGGCTGGAATACAAGCGTACACCGGTACCGCCGTTCATCACGCCCCGCAGCATTGAAATCATCTTTTCGGCAGTCTCTTCGCTGAATATTTCGTTCATACGCGGTACGAAAGTGGCGATGACGTTTCCATTGTTATCTTCAATCCGGGTAACAAAAAGCGGTTCGATCTGAATCCCTTTATTGGCAAAAGCGGTATATGCCGCCACCATTTCGCCGACCGAAATCTCGGCAACTCCCAACGAAAGGGAAGGAACGGCATCCAGCGAATTTTTTACGCCGAACGAATGGATCAGTTTAGCCAGTCCTTCCGGACTGTACTGATTGATGAGGTAAGCCGAAATCCAGTTGTTGGAAGTCTGCAAAGCACGTTTCAAAGTAATCATTTTTCCGACTTCCGCCTTTCCCGCCTCTCCGTAGGGCACGTTCCGGGGTTGCCAGATTTGTCCGTCAGGAAGCGGTATTTGCGGCTGAATATTAGGTACTTCATCGCAAGGCGACATTCCGTGTTCCATCGCAAGAGTGTATAGGAACGGCTTGATGGTCGAACCGACTTGCCGCCGTCCGGCTTTCGCCATATCATACTGAAAATAGTTGAAATCGCCGCCGCCAACGTATGCTTTTACGTATCCGTTGAACGGGTCCATCGACATAAATCCGGTACGCAGGAAAGATTTGTAATACCTGATTGAATCCATCGGAGTCATAATCGTATCCCGGCTGCCCTGCCACGAAAATACGGTCATAGAGGCAGGCGTATTAAACACTTTTTTTATCGTATCGGCACTGATTCCGGCTTTTTTCATTTTTAAGTAACGGTCGGACAAGCGCATCGAACGCGCCATAATCGAATCAACCTGGGCTTTGGAAGTCAAGTTGGAAAAAGGCGCTTTTGCAGCGTACCTCTCTCTACGTTTTTCGGTGAAGAAAAGCGGTTGCAGGTAACCTCCCAAATACTCTTTGACCGATTCTTCGGCGTATTGCTGCATACGGGAATCAATCGTGGTGTAAATTTTCAAGCCGTCCGTATAAAGGTTGTAGTTACTGCCGTCCGGCTTTTGATTCTTGTTGCACCAGCCATATAGCGGGTCTCGCTCCCATGCCAGCGAATCTTCGTAATATTTTTGGTGCATCCATTTCGGATATTTTTTTGGATCAGGCTTTTTGGCGCTCATTACTTGCCGCAGGTGTTCCCTGAAGTAAGGAGCAAGTCCCAGCTTATGGTCAACGCGCTGGTAGTTCAGCTCCAGTCCGAGATTTTGCAACGAATCAAGCTCGTTCGAAGTAATATATCCGGCTTTTTTCATCTGCTTCAGTACCACATTCCGCCGTCCGATGCAACGGTCGTAGTTGACCAGTTTGCCTTCTTTGTTTTTTCTTACCGGATTATAGTAAGAAGGATTTTTACACATGCCGACTAACAGTGCAGCTTGTTCTATGGTCAATTTATCAGGGGTAGTATTGAAATAAACCTGCGCTGCCGATTTGATTCCAACAGCGTTGTTTAGAAAGTCAAACTTATTGAAATACATTGAGATAATTTCATCTTTGGTATAATATTTCTCTAACTGTGCGGCAATTACCCATTCGATTGGCTTTTGCAATGCGCGTTCGGCAAAACCTGCATTAAGACGGGCGCTGTCTTCCCAAGTGAAGTAAAGTTTAGCTAATTGCTGTGAGATCGTACTGCCTCCACCCGCGTTGTCCTGACGTAAGATGCCTGTTTTGATAAGCGCGCGGAAAAACGATTTGCTGTCTATTCCCGAATGATTCCGGTAGCGGACATCTTCGGTAGCAGTCAGCGCATTGACAAGGTATGGCGATAAATCTTTAAAAGGGACATAAACACGATTTTCTTTGCTTAGAAAATAGCGTCCCAATACCTTCATATCGCCGGAGTATATCTCGGACGCAAATTTATTTTTCGGATTTTGAAGCTCTTCAACGGGCGGCAAATAGCCGATTTTCCCGTTTGCAATCAACAAAAATACGCCAAATACAGCAGCAATTCCCAATAAAAATAATGTCCAGAATATGATTAAAAGTCTTATTGTCAAATTTTTCTTTTTTGCCATTACCGAGAAGATTAAAATTACTATACAAAAATAGTCTTTTTTATTGGTATTGCGCAATTAAGTAATAAAAAGAATTTTATGTTGTTGAAAAATCCCGTTCGCCTGGATTTGAAAAAAATCAGACACTTATCCGCAAAACTCCCACCAACCCCCTAAAGAGGCTGGGCTGTTAAGTTATTTTATAATTCTTTTGTTTTCAGACAATTGTATTTAATCCTGTAGAGATTTGCGTTCGGTAGAAAAGTTGAGCTAAAGTCCCATTTAAGGGATTCGGGGATAATATGCGGATAATCATTAAAAATTATCACAATAGATTGAATCCGTTTAACAATTATAAGCTGCCATGACAAAAAAGCAGGAAGAGGCTTTCAATGCAGCCGGAAAATTGAAACCTTTGATTAGCTGCCGGTTTGAGGGCAGCCGGTTGAAGTAAACCAGCTCATTTTTATCAAATACAATGAATTTTATCAGTGGCCGTCTTAAACGTTCACGAATTACGTGAATTAACACAAATTGTTTTTTTGTAGAAAATTATTATTAATTACGCATAAATTAACATTAAATTTATCTGTTTGAACTGATAAGTAGATTAATGCCTTATAAGGTATATAATTTATTTATGCAAACACGTATAAAATACTTGTTTTATGTTTTTATTTTAATAATTTTGTAAATTAAATGATTGTTATATTGTAAATAATTTATATATAATTGATTGATATATAAAGCATAAGATTAGAATAAAAGAAATAAATAAACATTTAATAAAAAATCCGCACCGGCGCGATCACACCGGTACGGAATAAAAAAGAAAGGAGGTGTCCCCCCATATCTAATTGCAAAGATACAGTTTTTTGTATACTTGTGTTCTAAAAGTTAGAATTTTTGTATATAGGGTTTAGTATCGCCTTATCGCCCAAGGATACTGATTTAAATATTTTATTTTAAAAATTAAATTTACTAATTATGAACATTAATAAATTACAGATAATTAGAATGTTGTGGATAGCCGTAATGATGGGACTGTCCGTAACGGGCGTGTTTGCGCAGCAAAACTCCGAAGTTCCTAAAGGTCAGTTCCTTGATGCTCGTACATCTACACAGTCTTACATAAAAATAAATGATGTGTATTCTGCTGACGCATCCAAGTTATTGACCGAATGGACAAGTAACGGTTTTTCTTTGCAAACAGTTAATGGTAAGGCATTGTACACAACAGGGCAATATGCCGCAAATGTACAATACTATGCAACGAGTACAGAAATCAAACTACCGGAAGTCGTAGGAGATGAAAAATTGATTCTTCAGATTGAAGAGTTTTTCAAGACCGAAACGAAGTATGATAACATGTATGTAAAGATTAGTGCCGATAACGGGCAATCTTGGCGACCGTTATCAAGAGCAAGCGGTAACAGTGATTGGAGAAGTAACTATATGGATATTACGGCTTATTCAAATAAAGCAGTTATCATTTCTTTATCATTTTCATCCGATGATAGCATTGAGAGCGAAGGCTGGAGTGTAGCCGATATAAACATTTATACTGCTAATTCAACTAATCAGCCTGTTCAAAAAGCGCAACTGCGTAGCATTGCTGCAAATCTGATTGAAACAATAGAAATTGTCAATGTGCATACGGAAGATTACCCTGAAACCGTATTTATTGATTTTCTGCCCAAAGATATCAATGGAGATGTAATTCCGGGGTTGGACAGAAGCGATTTTAGAATATTCAATGATAACACAGAAGACGGTACTGATTGTAAAGAGCTTTACATGGCAAATTATTCTGCAAATCCGGCAATTGATATTGTATTTTTGATGGATAACAGCGGAAGTATGTATGACGACCAGCAAAATGTTGCCAACAACCTCGTTGCAATGATTAATAACCTGCATTCATCAGGTTATGATGCCCGGTTGGCATTAGTACGTTTTGGACAAGGGGCAAATGGAGGAAATCCCATTGTCGAACCAAATCCAAGTCTTCCAACATCTGCATTTTTTTACAATACGAGTGATTTTATTAACTTTTGGAATGCGAAAAATACAGATGATGGAGGGTATGAACCTGGATATTTGGTAATGAAAAATGCAGCAGAGTCTTCATTAATACAATTCAGGGATTATGCGGAGAAAATATTTGTAATGATTACCGATGAAAATGTTACTTGTTTTGGAAATAGTAGTTCTGTCTCAATGCAAGACGCTATAAACGCATTACAACTCAAAGGAATACGCTTATTTACAATAGAAACCGACGAGGCATGTTCTTATAATGATTATTATCCGGTTTGTAATGCAACTAATGGAGAGTATTATCCAGATATTCAATCTGATTTCAGTACTATTTTCTCTAATTTGGTGAGCATTGTTTCAAGCAAATATACCCTTCGTTTTTGCCCTCCTTCCACTACAACACAAGGTGGTTGTATCCCGTTAAGACTGGAAACTACAAAAACCCCCGTTGTGAGTGCTTCTACCTGTTATACTCCGACTCCTTTGCCTCGCTTGGTGCGCAATTTGCAAACTCAAGCTTTAGATGGAATGCAAAGAGATGAAAACCAGTCTATTCCCTTGGGAGTCGAGGTGTTGAATGCAGATCCAAATGATATTACAGGTGTAAAAGTATATTATCGGAAAATAGGAGTACCAAGTGATAGAAACACTGTTCTTTTTGAATCATATTCTATGCAAAGAAGTGGTGCAACTACTTTCTATTATACTATTCCGGCTAATAAGGTACAACGTCATTCTATAGAATACTATTTTGTGGCTCAATTTGTAAATGGAACGGAGGTTAGTTCGCCAACCGAAACACAAGAATACTTTGCATGGACTATTCCTATTAAGCCCAATTATGCTCCCAATATCACAAATGTAGTCGCCCCTGCTCAAAGCTACCCCTGCCAAGATATTACAGTTAGCGCAACCATTACCGATAATACGAATTACTTAGCAAAACAAGTGCTGTATTATAAAACAAATCAAGCTCCGAGTGTCTGGATGTTTACAACCATGACACCTACAGGAATATCAAATGAGTTTAGAGCAACTATACCAGCCCAAAATATGCAGACAACAGGTGTATCTTATTACATTTTAGCCGAAGACGATTACGGTACACAAAGTTGGTATGGAACTCCAGAAGCGCCTATGGTTGTTACTCCAATGTTAACTCCAATTGCAAGTACAGGAGCTTCCATGACGATAGCCGTATATGACATAAATAATATTGTTACACAATGTAGTCCTATGAGTGGTAATGATGTATTAAAAGCATATTTTACTAATAGTTGTGGACAGTTGCAAGAAGCCGGATCGGGAATAGCGGATCCAAGTATACCATATATATCATTTCCAATTTATGCAAATTCGGGACAAGGATATAAAAATGGTTTTGACCCGAATGAAACGGTTTATTTCCGTTTAATACGCAATGGGAAATCATATGATTTAACAGGGAATAATGTTGTTAAATTTAATCCGACACAACCGGGATTTATAATGGCACTTAGCGGTGTTGGAATTCCTCAGATTGAAGTAATAGGAAATGGTATGAATATTTCTCCGGATGATATGATTCCTGACGCTAATGACAATACCGATTTTGGAAGCAGCTCCACCCCTGTAAATCGTACTTTTACTATCACGAATACAGGATGTGATGATTTAGTTGTAACTTCAATAGATGTAGATGATGCAGCCAATTTTCAAACGGTTAACTTGCAACAGGATGTGCATATTTATCCGGGAGGTAACCATAACTTTACGGTTACCTATAATGGAACGGCAACAGCAACGGCAATTGTATCTATTGGGAACAACAGTATAAACCCTTTCAATTTTGCCGTAAAAGGAACTAAAACCGGTGGAGGACCTGTGAATTGTGGTATATCCGTATATCCCAATCCAATGACTTCTACTGATTACGGAGGAATTGTTGCATTCGATTTGGGAGTTGCCTCAACTGTGTCGGTTTTGGTAATAGATCTAACAACGGGACAAACAAGACAAGTTATAGTTAATTCAGTATATCTTGCCGCCGGACGGTATAATTACTATATAAGTAAATATAATTTGCTGCCGGGAGTGTATCTCGCAGTGGTAGATATTAATGGTAGTGTCTGTTCTCAGCAATTTTTAGTTACTCCATAATTTTATAATCCCAATCCTGATATTTTATATCAGGATTGGGATTTTTTACTTTTTTAATACATAAAAGCTATGAACACAATAAAATACATTTCACTGATAATTACTTTTTGTTTAATAAGTAGTTATGTACAGGCAGAAGTTATTCCTGCACAAGAATTTGAAGGTCTGCGAATTTTTTACAGAAGCCTTACCAATACGGATAAAGATAATTTGCTTACCAGGTGGGATACATTAAGGACGGATAACGATGTATCCGGCTGGAGAGGCATTACGGTAGAAAACGGACATATAACAGCAATAGATGTATCCGGTATCGGCTTGGAAGCCGATTATTCGCAGTACAACAGGGATTGCTTTGTCTATTTTACGAAACTCAAAACATTGAATTTATCAAATAATTACTTTAAAGGCAGCTTTCCTTTTCTCACATTTGGTCAGGGCTCAACACATATATCCGCCATGACGGATTTGGAATATTTAATTATTGACAACAATGAATTTACAGATTGTTTAGGTATTCCCGACGAGTGTGATAAGCTAAAAATAATAAATGCCGAAAATAATAAGTTCAGTTGTTTTTATGGTAATGGAAACTTTATAGAAGAAATAAACCTGAGAAACAACAATATTTTTCATCAGAATTTTATGCCTGTATATTTTTATAAAGAAGACAGCATTGAAATTACATTGAGAAACATAGATGTGAGAGGGAATAAGTTGAATTTTGGCAATTTATGGATGTTTGCCAATCCTCAAACGATAGAATGTACACGATATGTATTAGATGAAGAAACGGGCTACTATCATACCGAATCGTTTTGGGATTGTGTAGAGGATATTTATCGCAATCCTCAAATTGAAATTCTTTTATCACCACAGGATTCGGTTGAGATGACAGCTTCGGTTCCCAACAAAAAAATCCGTACAAGCGTGGGGCGTTCCGTTTTTGTGCAGGTGCCCGATGTGGGGCACCATAATGACGGTTTGTGGTCTTCCTATCCCGAAATTATCGACAGCCTCTCTTTTCAATGGTACCGGAATGATATTGCACTTGAAGCAGATACTTTTCCCGACTTAACGATAAATAGTATTACCGGTGAGGATTTTGGCAGATATTACTGTGAAATAAGAAGTAAAGCAACATTGTTACAGGAATTGGTTCTATATACACAATCAATCGAAATATCCGATGAAGAAAATCTGCCTCCGGTACTGACAATATCCAATAGCGTACAACAACCGCAACGAATAAAAAAAGGAACAACTTCATTGCCGGTACAATTACAAATAACAGATGACTTACCCTTAACGGCAGGAAGTTCAGCATTTATTTCCCAACCACTAAACCATTTGGAATTTTTGGGTAGCCTTTCTTCCGTTCAAGTGCGAGATACTTCTACCACTTTTCTTGGAAAGGATTCTTTGCAGATAACTTACTGCGATTACGAAGGTGCCTGCGATTCTATCCGGCTCTATTATATTGTTTACGATGATTTGCTTCCTCCTCCGTTTGACAGCATACAGGCAATCCCCAATGGAAGTATGATTATACAATGTGATACTGCATTTTATAACACGTATTTGGAAAAACCGGAAAATTATTATGTTTTGGTAATGACAAATCCAAGTCCGGTAGGTAATGGAAATTATACTCAAATAGATTCCGTTGCAGTTACAAGCAGTGAAAACCGGTTGATAATAAACATTCCCGAAAATACGCAGGAATATGCGTTACAGCTGCGCTTATATGCGCAAAACAGCAATCAATCGTCAGCCTATCCTTCAATTATCAATATTCCTATGCCTGCGATTCCAGATTCGGACTTAGCAGTTTCGGGAGATTCTACGGGAGTTACTTTATCTTGGACTTTAACAAGCAGTGCAACATCTTATATGTTAACAAATCACAATGTCATTTATCGCAGCGTGGATGGTGGGGAGTTTATTCCGATAAACAGCTTTACCGGTTTCAACCAAACTTCTTTTGTTGATTATGCGGTAGAATCGGGACACCGCTATAGTTATAAGTTAGTAAAAAAAGCTTTAGCTTTGGGCTCTTCCATACAAATAGAATTACCTTACCTTGAAAGCAATATTGCTGAAATATTTGTAGGAGAACTTTCCGGAACATTGTTGAACACTACCTTTGCGGTAGCAGGGCAAAAGCAAAGCACTACCCACAACCAGTGTAACATGGTAATTGTACCCAATCCGATGCCAAGCTACGGAAGCAATGTTTCCTTTACACTGAACAGTCAGAGCACGGTTACCGGAAAAGTTTATACCACGCAGGGAGTGCTTGTGCAAACCTTTTTCGGACCGCTCACTATGGGTGCCGGACCGCATTCCATGTATCTTCAGCCTACTAATTTAACTTCAGGGCGAAGTTATATTATTACCATTGAAACCAATGTGGGAGTATGTGCCGGTACATTTATGATGCAATAAACTAATATGCAACCAAGGAAGCTGTTCTTATTGTCTGTCAATAGACAGCTTCCTTTTTTTAATGTTACATTAAAAATTTACTTCAATGAAAAAAATATATATAATAGGATTATGCTGCCTGTTGGCAGTTTCGGGCTATTCTCAAATCCCAACAGACACCATCAAGGTGTCATTGCAACACACAGAGGATTACGGATTAGTATTAGACACAATCGGATTTTTTCCCCGAAATGCAGCTCAGGATTTTGAAAATACAATAACAAGCATGCACGTTGATGACGATGAAAACATATATGTATTAGGTAAGATGAGGGAAAGGTTTTCTCCCGAATTTAAACCTTCTTTTATATCGTATCAATTAACTCCTGTTCAATTAAGTCCCCGCAAAAGCGGAGGCACTCCTAATATTTTTATAGCCAAATACGATAGGAACCTGCAATTAATTTGGGTAAAAAGTATAAATTCCACTGCAAAACTTCATATTAAGTCAAAATTGCTTATTGATAAACAGAATAATACAGCATATTTTCATTTTTTATATGAGGATATCGACCAAAAGATAAAAGGCGACCCTTTTGCGCCTATCTATCACGAAAACACTAAAATATTAGAATTTTCCAATTTAGGTTATTTTGCAAGCAATGGAGAAGAAAGGCGCACTACGTCGATATTATTAAAATTTAATATGGAAGACGGTTCTTTAGAATGTGCAAAAGAAGTTCCTGTTCTTTATTCCGGTAACCTGAAATTTAACATTGACAATAATGGAAATATCTATATGTCAAATTCGATTGATACTGAAACTAATGTAAATTTCTACCCCGGCGAGTCGGAAATAAATTTTATAATACCTGAAAATATTGGGAAACATTATGAAGAATGGATACGCAATCATATTATAGTGAAATATGATAGGGATATGCGTTATTTATCCGGTTTTCAGATTAAGGATGCAAACACAGGTATAGACGAGATAAAAATAGATGCAGAAGAAAATATTTATATAGCAGGCAGGGGAAGCACATCTCCTATTACCCTTATAGATCCGGAAACAGATGAAACAATCTCGTTACGTTTAAGGGGAACTACAAAAGGATTTATTGTAAAATATGCTCATAAGGGAAATAATACATACAGCATTGATTGGGCAAAAAGTAAATCTTCGGTTGGATTTTATGAAGGCAGCATTACTTTTAATGAAGAAAACCTGCCGGCTATTCCCGGCTTAGTTAGTGCTGACGATGAAAGCATTTATTTATTCGATGAGAATATGCAACCTCAAAATAGACTTTTTAAACATGAGGCTGACGCGGATCTGAAATTTTCGTGCAACGAATTATTTGTAAAAAAAGCCGATATAATACCCACTTCCTATTCCTTACCGCTTGAAAACGATGCCTGCATTCCTGAAAGTATGGATTATGTTTCTTTTGCAAATCTGCAAGTACCGGGACGAGGTAATTATGTTAAATATGTTTATCCTTTTTTTCTGTTCTCGCTTGACGAAAACAATATGTTAAAATGGAAATTAAATAAAACTTCATACTCTGGAAATCCCGTACCAAGCGGAATTTATCCGAATGATTTTCATATAACCGGTGATAAACGCGTATATGTAACCGGAGAAGTTAGTGGTAAAATAGATTTAGACCCGGCAGAACCAAGTAAGGGGTTATATTTTGAAACAGACAATTGGAATGTTATTGGCGGCGGCACCGGCTTTCTCGCCCGCTATATAGAAACATACCGCGTAAAAGCCGGAGATGAAATACAAAACGGAGCCATACTGTTTGATGCAAGTATGGTACGAAATGGCGGAAGCTGTACCATAACCGTTGTGCCAAGCAATGGCTATACGTTGGAATCCGGCAGTCTTTCGGCTACAAACGGCATTATAACTCCCAATGCCGACGGTACTTATACGCTTTCGGGTGTAACAAAGCCGGTTGTGGTTATGGCTAATTTTTCGGCGCTTTCAACAGCAATCGATGAAATGCCGGCGCGCGATAAAACCGTTACAGGCTATTATACTATTCTCGGACAAAAACTGATGAATGAACCTGCCGAAGGAATGTATATTATTTTATATGATGACGGGACTTCGGAGAAAATAAAAAAGTAGAAAAAATATAAACGAATTATTAACCTGAGTTCGGGATAAGAGTTTAGATCGGATTCACGTTAATTTTATTTCCCCTTATATTATTTCCCATCAAAAAATTGCATGAGATAGTTGAATTTGTACTTGTTTGAAAATAGGATTTTTTTTACGCAAAGAATGCAAATGGTTTTTAACATCATCGCGTTCTTTGCGTTTTATTTCATCGCATCGATTGCGGCTAAAAAATCATACTCTCCTCAACCGTACCGCATTTTTGTGCGCCATAAGTAACTCGTTTTCAGCCATAATCTCAATCGCATTGCCTATATTTTCCAATCCCTCTTTTGTTAATTCCTGAAAAGTAATTTTTTTCATAAAACTATCCAGGTTTACTCCGCTATATGCTTTGGCATAACCGTTTGTAGGCAAGGTGTGGTTCGTTCCGGAAGCGTAATCTCCCGCACTTTCGGGCGTGAGATAACCGAGAAAAATAGAGCCGGCATTGGTGATTTTTTCGGCAATATCACGGTAATTACGGGTAGAAACAATTAAATGTTCCGGTGCATATTCGTTGGTCATTGCAATCGCTTCGTCCATATCTTTGACGATGATTATTTTGCTGTGTTCCAACGCTTTTTTTGCCAAACCGGCACGCGGGAGCTGCTCTATCTGAATGGCGACTTGCTCAACCGTTTTTTGCGCCAGTACCTCGCTTGTCGTGATTAAGACAGCCTGACTGTCAACTCCGTGTTCAGCCTGCGAAAGTAAATCGGCAGCCACGAAAGCAGGATTTGCCGTTTCATCAGCCAGCACTTCGACTTCCGACGGCCCGGCAGGCATGTCAATCGCCACATCGCGCAGCGAAACCAGCTGCTTGGCTGCGGTAACGTACTGGTTTCCGGGACCGAAGATTTTATATACTTTCGGAACGCTTTCCGTACCGTATGCCATTGCTCCGATTGCCTGAATGCCACCGGTTTTGTAGATTTTCGTAACGCCCGAAACCTGTGCGGCATACAACACTGCCGGATGAATTTTCCCTTCACGATTGGGTGGCGAGCAAAGTATAATTTCCCTGCAGCCGGCAATTTGCGCCGGAAGCGCCAGCATCAGTACCGTAGAAAACAACGGCGCCGTTCCGCCCGGAATATACAATCCCACTTTATCAATCGCTACCGCCTTTTGCCGGCAAGTGACGCCCGGCATGGTTTCTACTTTCGGTAACTCCGGTTTTTGAGCTGCGTGGAATTTTTCGATATTGCTTTTTGCCAGTAAAATGGCTGATTTTAACTCTTCGGGAACTAACTTTCCGGCTGCTATAATTTCTTCTTCTGAAACTTGCAAATTCGATAATGCAACTTTGTCGAATTTCAGTTCATACTCTTTTACTGCTTCATCGCCGCGTGTTTTGATGTCGGTCAAGACGGTTTGTACGGTTTCGAACAGTGCGCCGTTGTCGAATACAGGGCGGGTGAGGAATTTTGTCCAATCGTTTTTTTGAGGATATTTTATTGTTTGCATAATAATTTATTAATTGCTATTCTTTCAATTTTTTATCCTTTTTCGTTTCAGGTAAAAAATTTCCCGAAGATACAACATTTTCGCCGGTTTTCAATTCTAATGCTTGTCGGGCATCGCCGGCAATTTTCCCGCCTTGCCGGGCAGCTTGCCTGTTTTGAACAAAGCCTTCAGGGTTTTGCGTGCATACGATGGCAGTGGTCGAAGCCTCGCCGAGCAAGGAGAAAATTTCGTTTTAATGATTATCTGCATTATTACCCCTAATGTTCAAGTCAATGAATTTTATAAACTCAAAGACACAACGTATATGAAGTTTTTTATAAGAGGGCGAATAATAATTCGCCCCTACGCGGCAATATATGCCGTGATTTTATATTGTCGTCACACAATCATCTTTTCAATCGGCACCACCAGAATCCCTTCAGCTCCCAACGCTTTCAGTTTACTGATAATATCCCAAAACTTCTTTTCATCAATGACCGAATGCAGCGAACTCCAGCCACTTTCGATCAATGGGGTAATCGTCGGCGATTTCATGCCGGGCAATAGCTGATATACTTCTTCGATTTTATCGTTCGGCACATTCAGGATGATGTATTTTTTACCTTCGGCGTTTTTGTATGAATCGAAACGGAACAGTAATTCATCCAGGATTTCCTGTTTTTCGGGAGTAAGATGCTTGTTGGCAATCATCAGCGCTTCGGATTGCATCACCACTTCGACCTCTTTGAGGTTGTTGCTGATGAGAGTTCCGCCCGAACTTACAATGTCGAAGATACAATCCGCCAACCCGATACCCGGTGCAATCTCTACCGAACCGGTTATGACGTGTATATCGGAGTTGACGTTTTTTGATTTCAGGAATTTTTCCAGGATACGGGGGTATGAAGTTGCGATTTTCTTTCCTTCAAACCACTCTACACCTTTATAGTCGGCCGCTTTAGGAATGGCTAACGATAAGCGGCATTTACTGAAACCCAGTCGCTTGGAAACTACCGCATCTTCGGCTTTCTCCGCATACTCGTTTTCTCCCACTACGCCCACATCGGCAATGCCGCTGGCTACGGCTTGCGGAATATCGTCGTCGCGCAGGTAAAGGATTTCAACCGGGAAGTTTTTTGCCGGCACTAATAAGGTGCGTTTTCCCGATTCTATTTTGATACTTGATTCTGAAAGCATAGTCATTGTTTCTTCAAACAATCGACCTTTGGCTTGTACTGCAATTCTTAGCATATTTTTGTGATTTAAAATTTTTAAATATAAAAAGAGCTTACCTTATCCGGCAAGCTCTTTAGATTATTGTTTGTTGTTAAACACGACATATCACTCACCGATTAACGTTGATTTTGATGATGTGTATGATGTCTGTTCAATTGCATAATACCTTTTGTTTAATTTTGTTTATTTATCTTGCCGGAGCTGCAACTGACGCTGCCGGAGCAGCCGAAGGTGTTGCTTCGAAAGATTTACGCTTGATTTCAAATTTCTGCAATGTGTCCACCTTCAAATTGTAGTTGTCATTCAAGCCGAGCGTTCCCTGTCGAATGGTGTATGTACCGACATCTTCGCCCTGTTGACGAGCCAAACTTCCTTTGAATGCATCGTTAAAGAATAATGATCCGGTCACAACCGTATATGCCAAAGGAGGTTCAGGAGCTCCGTATGTTTTCGATTGACCTGTATTCGGCTTGATTGCGATGTCGGCTTTCAATATTTCAAAAGCTTGATCCGGAACAAGACGTAAATCATAATTTTTGCCGGCAGTCAGTGTCCCGATTGTAATTGGGTAAGTACCTACTTTCTCACCAGCTGCAAGTCCTAATGTTCCGGTAAAAGCATCTTTTCCGACTAAGGCGCCTTCAACGATGGTATATTTTATTTCCGGAGTCTGTTGCCCGTATATTTTCTTTTGTCCCGGAGTCGGTTTAATGGTAACGGCGGCTCTTTCAATTTTGAAATTGTTTTTTACCACCATCAGTTCGTAGTTGTCGCCGGCAGTCAATGTGCCCTGTGTAATGGGATAAATCCCCACATCTTCACCTGCTTGACGTTCCAGGTTGCCTTTCATTACATCGTTTCCTTTCAGTTCGCCTGATGTAATTTTGTAAGTTAATTTAGGATCCGCTACTCCATACACTTTACTTTGACCACCGTCTATAGCAGCAACAAGGCGTGCTTTTGAGATGGTAAAATCCCGTTTAAGTTCACCCATATAGTTGCCGATTCCTTTTATTACCATTGTTGCCGTACCTACATTTACGTTGTTTTTACACTCTAAAGTGTAATCCACATCTTTTTTCAATGTTTTCATACCGTCTCGCAGCACCGGCGTTGGTATGACAGGTGCGCCGGTATAGGTGTAATTTGCTGAAATACCGGCTATGGCAATGTTCTCCATAGACGCAAAAATGTTTGCACTGAATGCCGATAAAAGTAAAAAAGCAATTAGTAACTTTCGTTTCATAATATTAATTTTATTAAGGATATATCTATTTAGACAGCAAATATATGTTTTTTTGTTTATAAAATGAAAAAATAATTAGTAATTTATTTATTTTTGAAAGCTTTTTTTCAGACGGCATATTTTTTTACAATTTCAAAATTACGGTTATGAATTTGATTATCGACCAGGGAAATTCTTTTACTAAAATAGGTATTTTTTTGGATAAGGAATTGATATTCACTGATATTTTTAAACAATTGGAGGTCGAAAACCTTGAATCATTGTTTGGGACATATCCTGTCTCAGCTGTTATTTTATCCTCCGTTGTAAATCCGGAAAAGTCTGTAATTGAATATCTTAGAAAAAAAACGAAAAAATTTATTTTATTGGATGAACACACGCCGCTTCCGATTGAAAACTTGTATAAAACACCGGAAACATTAGGGAAAGACAGAATTGCCGCCTGCGTTGGAGCCCATTTTTTTAAACCAAATGCCGATTTATTGGTCATAGATGCGGGAACTGCAGTAACGTATGATGTGGTAAACGCTCAAAATCAGTACATAGGCGGTAATATTTCGCCCGGATTGGAGATGCGAAGAAAGGCGCTACATACTTTTACGCAGAAATTACCGTTGATAGAAATGAAAGACGCAGTTCCAATGCTTGGCGCTACGACCGAAGAAGCGATTTTAGCCGGTATTGTCAACGGATTGACGTATGAAATGGAAGGTTACATCTCGGCTCTTTCGGCGGCTTACCCCGGTCTTTCAGTATTTTTAACAGGCGGAGACGCTTTTTACTTTGAAAAAAAGATAAAAAGTAGCACCTTTGCAAGTCAAAATTTATTATTAGTAGGTTTGAACCGAATACTCAATTTCAGATGTCAAAAAAAAGCTTAATTATCGTTCTTTTATGGGCTTGTATAGCAGGAGCGTACGCTCAAAACAATACAAGTTCGCCCTATACCCGTTATGGGTACGGAGGACTTGTTGATGCGGGATTCGGTCAGAATAAATCAATGGGCGGAATATCATTCGGCTTGCGATCCAATCGGTTTACCAATCCGGGAAACCCTGCATCGTTTACGGCGATTGATTCTTTGACATTCCGTTTTGAGGCAGCGGCAAGTTTGAAGTTCTCCTCTTTCATGGATGCGAACGGCGAACAATCCAAAACGACCGGAAACCTGGAATACCTTGCATTTCAGTTTCCTGTGAAGAGATGGTTGGGCATCAGCGCCGGGTTGCAGCCTTTTTCGGTGGTGGGCTATGATTTCTCGAATCATGCAACCATTCAGGGAAGCTCATTGGAAACAACTTATTTATACAGTGGTTCCGGAGGTATTACCCAGCTTTACCTCGGAGCGGCGATTGAGCCTGTTTCCAACCTCTCATTGGGAGCGAGTGTGAATTTAAACTTCGGGACAGTCAGACATTCGAGCTCGGTATCCTTTGCAGATAGTCTGGCGTATTATCCGACAACAAAAGACAGCAGGATTCGCGCAACGAGTTTTTCCGGACTGTTCGGCGCACAATACACCCTGTTCCTGCCGAAAGAGCAAAAAATAACGATTGGCGCCGTTTTTCAACCGAAAACAAGTTTTGGGAAAAATGCCGAACAGACGATTATCACTACCGATACGGTGAACATACCGGCGAATAATGATTTTGATATGCCTATGTCGTATGGCGCCGGCTTTGCATATAACTTGTCCAAGACGTTTTTAGCCGGTTTTGATTACAAACACGAAGCATGGTCCGATGTCAGGTATTTTGGAGAAAAACCGTTTACCAACCGGAATAAATTTTCGCTTGGAGTGGAATACCAGCCGGATAATAACGGTAGAAGTTACTTCAGCCGCGTATGCTATCGCGCGGGAGCCAATTATTCCAACTTCTACGCAAAGGTAAACGGGAAGAATGTGAATGAGTACGGAGTGAGCGCCGGTTTAGGATTGCCGTTGAAGCGCGGATTGAACCCGACCGTGCTTAATCTTGTATTTGAATATGGAAACATGGGAACGAAGAATGATAATTTGATTAAAGATCAGTATTTTAAGTTCACGTTGAATATGACAATTAACGAACGCTGGTTTATGACCCGTAAGTTTGAATAGAAATAATTAATAAAAAGTATTATATGAAAGTAAAAGTAATATTGTCTGCGATTGTCTTTGGTGCTGCAACATTCGCGGGTTATGCCCAGACAGGCATTCAGAGCGGCACCCCTTTTGGAAAGGGACAGGACAGCATACGCTGTGTACAGAATTTGAGTTTACTGGCTTCATACGCCAAACAGGGAGATTATAAAAGCGCCGTTGAATTTTTTGACCTGGCGTTTGATGAGTGTCCGGCTTCTCACGTTTCTATTTACCAGTATGGACCAAGTATTGTCGGATGGCAGATTGCAAACGAGAAAGATCCGGTAAAAAAAGAGAAATTGCTCGAACGGCTGATGAGTATCTATGATGGACGGATTACTTTTTTTGGAAATAGTCCAAGATACGGAAAAGCTTATATACTGGGAAGAAAAGCGGGCGATTATATGCGGTTTGCAGATCCGAAAAAAGATCCGTTAAAAGAAAATGCCTATAAATGGCTGTCGGAAGCTATTGAGTTGGAAAAAGGAGCTAATGAAGCATCTGTGTTTCAAAACCATTTCGTTTTGGCAAGCAACATGTATAAAGCAAAACCGGATGCCTTTAAGGAAACATACATTTCCGATTATCTGAAAGTTACTCCGATGCTCTCGGAACGCGCCGCTTCGGGCGACCCGAAAGATACGATTTATGCCGCCGTGAAAACAATGGTAGATGCAATGTTTGCCCAATCGGGAGTAGCGGATTGTAAAACGTTGGATAACGTATATGGAAGTCAGTTGAACGGAAAACAAAAAGATAAAAAATTCCTGGACGTTGTTTTAGCATTATATCGAATTGCCGACTGCGAAGATTCCAAAGTTTATTTCGAGGCTTCCGACTATGCGCATAAAATAGAGCCTACTGCCGGTTCGGCAAGTGGTTTGGCTGTACAGGCATACAACAACAAGGAGTACCGGAAGGCTATCACTTACTTCGAAGAAGCAGTAAAGCTGGAAAGCAGCAATGCCGAAAAATCGAAGCTGAAAATGAAAGTTGCAGCCATTTACAACACGCTCAACGATTACGAAAACGCGCGTGAAGCATCCCGTGTTGCGCTGAATTTCAACCCTTCCAACTCGTCCGCTTACATAATGATTGCTCACTTATATGCCCAATACGCATCAAAGATTGACGACGATCCGGTTATTCAGAAAACAGCTTACTGGGCAGCGGTAGATAAATTGGAAAAAGCCAAATCGGTAGATCCTTCTTCGGCTGCTAACGTCAATAAGATGATCAGTACTTATAAAGCAAATTTCCCTCCTAAAGCGGAATTGTTTATGCGTAATATCACGGGCGATACCTATACCGTTCCGGGGTGGATCAATGAAAAAACTGCAATTCGATGATCCGGTTTTCGAAATCATTCAAATACAAACAGATACATATAACAGTTGCAATTATTGCAGCTGTTATGTGTTTTTTTATCTCCTGTGCCGAAAAAACAGAACAGGTGGAAGCAATTATCGACCGCGCCAAGACGCCTTCACTGCGCGCTACGGAGGTTTCGACCGTTGTTTCCGATTCGGGCGTAACCCGGTACCGGATGAATACGCCCGAATGGCTGATATATGACCGCGCCGAGGTTCCCTATTGGGATTTCCCGCAGGGAATCCACTTGGAGAAATTTGATACCGCCCTGAATGTAGATGCGGAAATTAAAAGTAATTATGCCATTTATTATGACAAAAAGCGGCTGTGGGATTTGCGAGACAGTGTAAAGGCGGTAAATTTGGAAGGCGAGCAGTTTGAGTGCAACCAGCTGTTTTGGAATGAAGTTTCGGAAAGGGTTTATTCGGATTCAATGATAAGAATTACACAGAAAGATAAAATCATCATCGGCTACGGCTTTGAATCCAACCAATCGTTAACCAGATATGTAATACGAAAGCCCGAGGGAGTCTTTCCACTGGAAGAATAAAAATTATTTTAACAGAATTATAAATCAATAAAACTCAATTTTTATGAAAAAGAGATTCGCTTTTTTAATGTTATTCTTAAGTATATTGACTGTTTTTTCTTCTTGTAAGAAAGATAAAGAAAACGACGAAGAAGAGGATAATACTCAAAAGTCCAAGTCTTATTTAGTGATTGATAAAACGTCATATGAGTTGGATAAGGCGTATGTAGCTGCGTCCGAGTGGAGTGACGAGAATTACTTAAATCTGTATTTGTTTTCAAGCCAGGTAACATACAACAGTTTTATGGGCGGTTTTATGGGTACCGGTGCCGGAATAAAAATGGCATTTGATTTTTCTACTCCAACTATTGTATTGCCTGAGGGAACTTATGTTTATATAGAGGATGGAGATGTGTCATTTGAAGGGAAAACCTTTTCGGAATGTCAATTTGCATCCAATGTAAATTGGTGGATGGCGATGGGTGGACTTCGCAGTTTGAAAAGCGGAACCGTATCGGTCATTAAGTCAGGCACTATCTATACGATTGAATTTTCCGGTACTGATGCTTTTGGAAGGGAAATCAAATGTTATTATGAAGGGATAATCAACGAACTTGAAAGCGTCTTAAATACATTCTGATTGAATATTTATTGAATTGTTTTTATTTTTTATATAAAAATTAAAAACAGTTTGTTAATGTTATTTTTTAATTGTACTTTTGTATGTCAATTAAATTTATATTAACATTTAAAAGAATATCGAAATGAGAAAAGTATTATTTATTGTAGCTGCAATGGGAATGATTACATTGGCATCTTGCAGCAAAGAAAAAGATTGTACATGTACAACTAAAACTACCGGTAGCCCAGTCGAAATGCCTGATGTTACAAGTGAAGGAACTGTTAAAGATGGAGATTGCAATGATTTAAATTCATCTACAGAAATGGGTGGAGTTAAAGTAGAAACGACTTGTAAAGAAAAATAAGATACTTCATTAAACTTAGCGCGTTATTTCACTTAGAGATAACGCGTTTTTTATATAATAATGATGAAAAGTACCATTCAACAAATTCTTTTATATAGCTGCAAAGCATTTATCGGCATTGTTTTTTGTATTTCGGCAATATTAAAATTGCTGTCAATCGAGTCGTTTGAAATCTATATTTACAGTTTTCAACTGTTCAGCTTAAATTTTTCTTACCTTGTTGCCCGGTTCATTATTTCTGCAGAATTAATATTAGGAATTATGCTGATATTAAACCTGTTAAAGAGATATACCTACATCATAACCCTGTCTGTCCTGACTATTTTTACCGCTTTTTTGTTGTTTGTTCATATCATTGCAGGGAATCAGGAGAATTGCCATTGTTTTGGCGACATTATAAAGCTTGACATTGTTTCTTCTGTTCTTAAAAATATACTGCTTATAGCCCTTTTACTCATATCTAAAAACAGCTCTTTATTTCATTTGCGCTTTGAGAAAATAATTATAGCGTTGCTTATCATGGCTGCATTTGTAAGCGTAAACATCGTATCTCCTCCCGATAATTGGATTTCTTCGCAAAAAAATGCCGAACTGAATGAGAAAGCGTTAACCGAAGCCTTTAGCAATAATATATTGGAGGAAGAACTTAAATACGAGACCAAAATTATCTGTTTTTACGGTACAGGTTGCAAATATTGCCAATTAATGGATAAGAAATTAAGCCTTATCCAAAAGAGATGCCCGGAAGCAGAGATGAATTTTACCGGTGTTTTTTGGGGGAACCCCGAAAATTACGAAAAGTTCATCCAAAACTCAGGCATAAATTTTACAAAAACATATCTTATCTCACCGGTAACATTTTTAGAAATAACCAATGGGAAAATGCCCGTAGTTATCATAATGAAAGATGGTTTAATCACGGATAAATTCAAATACAACAACTTACAGGAAGATATATTTATTAAAAGCATAAAAAATAACTGATATTTCGACCAGCCTGCGCCGGATACGTTGATTTTTTGTTACTTTTGCAAGCATACTGCATTCGTATAATTATGAATATATTACTGATTTTTATTTCATCAGTCGTTTACGCCTTCCTGTTCGGGTTAGAGATAACGTCTACTTTTTCCAATAAGCTTCGGCTGGAATTGGATAAATCGGGAAATAAATGGACGGAAAATGCACTTGCATTTTTTTATAAAAATCAGAACCAGTTTCTTTCATCACTTTGGTTGGCATCTGTTTTTTCACTGTTTGTGTATGTGTCGGCGGTTTCGTCGCTTACTGCTTTTATCGAATGGAATTATAACCGTATATTACTGGTTTTGCTGCTTATTTTTTTCTCTGTATTATTCCTTTTAGCGGTTACAGACGTGGTTTTGCGATTGTTGTTCCGCTTTAACCCGACGGTCTCTTTTCGCTTTTTTGCCCAACCCCTGTTTGTGATATATGTACTCATATATCCTTTACTGAAAATATATGTGTTCTTTTTTTGCCTGTTTGCAGGCCGAAAAGATGCCGGCTGCTTTTTCAGTATAAATAAGATATATTCATACATAGAGGGTCAAAATAATGCACAGCATACCGAAACGCGAATAGAAGAAGTGGAGAATGAAGTACGTATTTTTCAGAATGCACTGGATTTTTCCAATGTCAAATTGAAAAACTGGATTGTTCCCCGCACCGAAATCGCGGCAATCGAATTGGAATCTACGGTTGCCGAATTGAAGAGCATGTTTACCAAATCCGGTTATTCGCGGATTCTTGTATATAAGGAAAACATTGACAACATTGTGGGTTACGTTCACTCTTCGGATATGTTTGATAAGCCTGCCGACATCAAATCGTTGTTAAATCCGCTGATTGTTGTGCCTGAAACAATAGCCGCCAATAAATTGCTTAAGCTTTTCCTGCAACAGCGAAAAGGAATTGCCCTTGTGGTGGACGAGTTTGGCGGAACTGCCGGAATTATTACGCTTGAAGACCTGATGGAAGTAATTTTCGGAGAAATAGAAGATGAACACGACAGTGAAGACGACTACATTGCCAAGCAGTTACAGCCCAACGAATATGTATTTTCCGGACGATTGGAAGTAGATAAGATAAACGAAGAGTTCGGATTACAACTTCCCGTTTCGGAAGATTATATCACAATTGCCGGCTTAATATTGTTTCGAAATGGAATGTTGCCTGTAAAAAATCAAACGGTACAAATCGGAAAATATCAATTTTCGATGTTGAAAATAACTGCGACTCGCATTGAGCTGGTCCGGTTAAAGGTGCTAAATTAATAATCCCGCTAAAATTTATATCCTTATCCCTCACTCAGGTTTACAAATTAATATTTATCTTTGAGCACTCTTATTTTTAAGAAAAATATAAATTGAACGTATGAAAATTGCGATTTTTCCGGGAAGTTTCGACCCATTCACAATTGGTCATTATTCGGTTGTTACGCGGGCGCTTTCTTTTGTAGATGAGGTAGTTATTGCAATCGGGGTAAATGATGCAAAAAAAACGCTGTTCCCGTTGGATAAACGAATAGAAATTATAAACAAGACGTTTGTGCATGAACCTCGAATCAGGGTGGAAAGTTATGACAGCCTGACTGTTGATTTTGCCAAAGAGATAAACGCAACGATTATTCTGCGCGGTATCCGGTCGATTGCCGATTTTGAATATGAAAAAACGGTTGCCGATGCCAATCGCCGCCTTTCAGGGATAGACACCATTCTGTTGTTTACCGAACCGCAGCACTCGTTCATCAGCTCGACCGTTGTCCGTGACATCCTGCGCTACGATAAAGATGTGAAATGTTTCCTTCCGCCGAATGTTTCTATTGATGATTTGAAAATTTAGTGCATAATAAAGTTTACTTTTTCAATAATTATTTGTTATTTTGCACACAAATTGGGCGTATATTGCTTTTTTTGTCCGGTAAATTCCATAAATGAAAAAAAAAGTTGTAAAATACAAGCTATTTAACTCCAAGTTAACATCCGTAATCAGCATTTCGATGGTACTTTTTATGTTGGGTATCATCGCGATGTTTATTTTGGTTGGGAGCGAATTGTCCAGTTACGTAAAGGAAAACATCACCCTCTCCGTAATTATCAAAGAGAGCGCCGAAGAAGCTGATATTCAGGATGCCCTGAAAAAGCTACGGGAAAAGTCATACATCAGGCAAATCCGCTACATAACCAAAGAGGAAGCATTGAAAGAGCTTGCCGGAGAGATGGGCGAAGACCCGGTCGCATTCCTGGGCTACAATCCGCTCTCTCCCTCCTTTGAAATCAACCTGAAATCGGCTTATGCCAACAATGACAGTATCCTTTTCATTGCCAAGTCAATCAATACGATGGATGTGGTAAAACAGGTCGATTATCAAAAAAATCTCATCCGCGAAGTCGATAAAAATATAAAAAGAATAACCGCCACCCTTTTGCTGGTTGCCGGATTGCTGTTGATTATCTCTTTTATCCTGATAAACAACACGATGCGACTGCTTATCTATTCCAATCGCTTTTTGATTCACACAATGAAGCTGGTCGGTGCAACGCGTCATTTTATCCGGAAACCTTACATTATACAAGGGATCATTATCGGGATTATTGCGTCGATTTTTGCCATTTTATATATTTTAGGACTTTTTTACTGGTTTGCCGACGATTTGAAGATGTTTGTCGATTTCAATGATACAAAACTATACATAGCAATGTTCGGTACAATTTTATCGTTGGGCATTGTTATTACCGGCATATCAACCTTTTTTGCCGTAAATAAATATTTGAAACATAAATTGGACGATTTATACTATTTATGAGTTAAACGTATTATGTTCTACGTAGAAAACTGAGTGTTAAAAAATTAAGATAAATAAAAGAAATGAGTAACAAAACGAATTTTGCCTTGCCGAAAAAAAATCTGGTGCTGATGGGCATCGGATTTGTAATTATTGTAATCGGTTTCCTGTTGATGCTTGGAGGCGGCATACTTGAAAACGGTGCGTTCAATCCCGAAATTTTCAGTTTCAGGCGCGTTACGCTTGCACCAATGATTGCATTGTTCGGCTTCCTGTTTGAAATTTTTGCTATTGCCTGGATTCCCAAATCAGAAAAAATTAGCAAATGAGCATTTTTGAAACAATCATTATTGCCATTGTTGAGGGATTAACTGAATTTTTACCGGTTTCTTCAACCGGGCACATGATTTTAGCACAGGCTTTTTTAGGCGTAAAAAGTGATGAATTTGTAAAGGCATTCACGGTTATCATTCAATTCGGAGCGATTCTTTCCGTGCTGGTTTTATATTGGAAACGGTTTCTCCAATCGTGGGATTTTTACTGGAAGCTGCTGGTTGCTTTTATACCGGCAGCTATTATCGGATTCTTTGCCGGCGATTTTGTTGACAGTTTACTGGAGAATGTGTGGGTAGTTGCCGTGATGCTTATCATTGGCGGCATATTTATGCTGTTCGTGGATAAATGGTTTACGCATCCTGAAGAGGGCGAGCCGAAAATGAGTTACAGCAAAGCATTCGGAATCGGATTAGCGCAATGTATCGCGATGATTCCGGGCGTTTCGCGCTCAATGGCAACCATCGTAGGCGGTATGGCGCAGGGCTTTAGCCGCAAGACGGCAGCCGAGTTTTCGTTTTTCCTCGCAGTTCCGACAATGGCAGCGGCATCGGGATACAAATTATTGAAGTTGTTAATGGAAGACAGTTCCCGCCAATTACTGATGGACAACATAAATTTGCTGATTATCGGCAATGTTGTAGCATTTATTGTGGCCGTGCTGGCGATTAAATTTTTCATTGGCTTTTTAACCAGGTATGGATTTAAAGCATTTGGATATTACCGGATTGTGGCAGGTGCGGCGATTATTGTACTGATGCTTTGCGGTTATCAGTTGGAGGTTGTGTAAATTTTCATCGTATTTTTTCCGAACTGTTGGGTAGTGAAGTAAAAATGACCATTCATCTTTTAGGTTCTTACAAAAATGCAGTTCGCATTTTTTCTAAATCACATGACTGTAATAGTTACTTGTATGTAGATTTGGATGACAAAAAAGAAAATATTCCTGACTGGTTCGATAAGTTAGAGAAAGAGGATAAACCTGTTTTCATTTCAGAAAATAAAAGAAAAAGTATGATTCAGGAAATGAAAGCGTGGATATTAAAACAGCCTGAAATAATTGAAGTTTGGGGGAATAAGGAAAGACACACAAGACTTAATCCCAATGAAGTTCTTTCTCAGCATTCACTGATTGCAGGAAAAAATATTGAAAATATTTCCAAACCTTCAAAAGCATTGGATGATATTATAAAACATTTTTTCAACAATGAATACAACGGAAAGAAAAAGAAAATTCAATATGGAAAATTAAAAACAGCTCCCAGGTTACTGGATCATTTGAACGTAATAACCTTAAAAAATAATGATACGGAAGTGGAACGGTTTTATAATCATGTAAAACAATATAAATGAATTTTATCGAAGGAGAAATACTATACTTTAACAAGCCCCTGCACTGGACATCTTTTGACCTGGTCAACAAAGTCCGCATTATGATACGGCACGCATTGAACACGAAAAAGATAAAGATCGGACACGCCGGAACGCTCGACCCGCTGGCTACCGGAGTGCTTATTGTCTGCACCGGCAGGGCAACAAAACAGATAGAACATTTTCAATACCAAACAAAAGAGTACATCGCTACGTTATGTCTGGGAAAGACTACGCCTTCTTTTGATTTGGAAACAGAGATCGACGGAATTTATCCCGTCGAACATCTTTCGCGCGGATTGGTGGAAGAAACGTTGAAGCAATTTGTAGGCGAGATACATCAGATTCCGCCCGTTTATTCCGCCGTAAAAATCAACGGGAAACGCGCTTACGAATACGCACGCGAAGGAAAAGAGGTGGAGATAAAGCCCAAATTGCTGGTTATTGACGAATTAGAGCTGCTCGAATGCGAATTACCGATAATCAAAATCAGAGCAGTTTGCAGCAAGGGAACCTATATCCGGGCGTTGGCGCGCGACATCGGCGCGTCGCTCAACACCGGCGCTCACTTAACAGCATTGGAACGCACGCGTATAGGAGATGTTACTTTGGCGGATTGCCTTTCAATTGAAAGTTTTCAAAAACAATTAGAAAAGGGAATTCCCGAAAAAGTATAATTGATATTAAAAAAAAATAATAATCTTCGCGCCTTTCTGCCTTCGTTGTTTATTAAACGCATTTGCGCACAAAATAATATGAAAGCGCGAAGACGGAAAGCCACAAAAAATATAGATGATATGAAACTGTCCAAATTCAAATTCACACTACCGGAGGAGCAATTAGCCCTTCATCCGGCAAAAAACAGGGATGAAGCCCGGCTGTTGGTTCTCAACCGGAAAACCGGAGAAATCGAACACCGGTTATTCAAAGACCTGATTGACTATTTTGATAACGAAGATGTCTTTATTTTCAATGATACCAAAGTTTTTCCGGCGCGTTTGTATGGAAACAAAGAAAAAACGGGAGCGAAAATCGAAGTATTCCTGCTTCGGGAGTTGAACCGCGAGATGAAGTTCTGGGATGTACTGGTTGATCCTGCTCGCAAAATCAGAATTGGGAACAAGCTTTATTTTGGTGACGACGACTCGCTGGTGGCGGAGGTAATTGACAATACCACTTCGCGGGGAAGGACGTTGCGTTTTTTGTTTGACGGAACGTATGAAGAGTTTAAGAATACACTGTATAGCTTGGGTGAGACACCGTTGCCGAAATTCATTAACCGCCCCGTAGAACCGGAGGATGAAGAACGCTACCAAACCATTTTTGCCAAAAACGAAGGAGCGGTAGTGGCGCCTACGGCAGGAATGCACTTCAGTCGTGAATTGATGAAGCGGCTGGAAATCAAAGGGTGCGAGTTTGCTTATGTAACTTTGCATGCCGGACTTGGAAATTTCCGCGAGATTGACGTGGAAGATTTGACTAAGCACAAAATGGATTCTGAGCAAATGATAATCACCGGGGAAAATGCAGAAATCATCAACAGGGGACGCGCCGGAAAGCATAATATCTGCGCAGTAGGTACAACCGTAATGCGCGCCATTGAAAGCAGCGTCAGCACCGACGGATATGTGAAGCCGTATGATGGATGGACAAATAAATTTATTTTCCCGCCATACGATTTTAGCGTGGCAAACCGGATGATTACCAATTTCCACCTTCCGCTTTCCACACTGCTGATGATGGTTTCCGCATTCGGCGGATACGATGAAGTGATGAATGCGTATAAGGTTGCGTTGAAGGAGAAATACCGCTTCGGGACTTATGGGGATGCAATGCTTATTATCTAATTAAGAATATTTTGAAAGCAAGATATTTTGAAACATTTGATGCACTGCGTTTTTTTGCTTACCTGAAAGTATTCCTGTTGCATTTACCTATAACCGCGTTTCCCTTATTCTCTTTTTTGAGAAGTAACGGGGGAACCGGGGTTATATTTTTTTTTGTTTTAAGCGGCTTCCTTATTTCCTATATTGTTTTTCAGGAGAAAGAGAAAACCGGAAAGTTAAATCTGCCTCATTTCTTTATCCGCAGGATATTACGTATATGTCCATTGTATTATTTGATGTTGCTGTTTGCATATTGTACGCCGTATATACTGGAATTATTGCATCTTCCATCTTCTTCGGAAGGATACGAGCCAAACTGGTTGCTATATAGCTTATTTCTGGGCAATTACCAGTCAATTTGTTTGGATATGACACCCAATGTTGCGCCGTTAGGAGTCATGTGGTCGCTATGTATAGAGGAGCATTTTTACCTCCTGTGGGGAGTTTTAGTCTATTTTGTCAAGCTGAACAATATGCCCTATTTTTTTGCAGGAGGAATTATTGTAGCAAATGTAGCCAGAATCATATTTTTTCAAGCAGGGGTAAATACAGCCGAAATTCTTACCAATCTTGATTTTTTTATATACGGAGCCATTCCCGCCTATTTGATAGTAAAATTTCCTGGAAAGCTGGAAAACAGTGTGTTGTCTTTCTCTAAAAAAGCCAAAATACTTTATACTCTTTTGGTTGTAGGAATAGTTGTTGCATTACCTCTGATTCCGGATTTCGTGAAAGATCTCCTGATGCCGATCGTTTTGGGCATTGCTTTTGCCGGACTTATTACTCTGTTTATTCCCGAAAAAAGCAACTTTTATATTTCCGATAAAAACGGGCTAAGCGTCATGGGGCGATATACTTATGGCACATATCTTTTTCACAGCATCTGGATCTCCTTCTTTGTCCATATCTTTTCTGGTTTGCAACTTTTTTTAGACATTGGAATTTACGCGATAATGTTTATCTGCATTGTCTTTTTCTGTACTTTAGGAAGCGCCTGGTTTTCTTATCATTTTTTTGAAACACAGTTTCTTCGTTTGAAAAAGAATTTTTATTAGGGTTATATCATGGCAAAAACAAAATCAGTATACGTCTGTCAAAACTGCGGCGCGGAAGCTCCCAAATGGGTTGGGAAATGCCCGGCGTGCGGCGAGTGGAACAGCTATGTGGAGGAGATTGTCCGGAAGGACTCCGGCGGTAAAATTCCCATCCCGCTTGCCGGTGACGGTAAAAAATCAAAGCCGGTATTAATCAGCGAAATTGAAACTTCCGAAGAACCACGCAACGACACCGGCAGCGGAGAATTCAACCGCGTGCTGGGAGGTGGAATTGTACCCGGTTCGCTGACATTAATCGGCGGCGAGCCCGGTATCGGGAAATCGACGCTGGTTTTGCAGATTGTCCTCAACATCAAAAACAAACGGACACTCTACGTTTCGGGTGAAGAGAGCGCAAGGCAGTTGAAATTGAGGGCAGAACGCCTCTCTTTTGAGAATCCCGAATGCTTCATCGTGAGTGAAACTTCGCTGGAACAGATTTTTGTCCATATTCAAAACGTGCAGCCCGACCTGGTTATTATCGACTCTATCCAGACCATTTCTACCGAAACGATCGAATCGTCGCCCGGAAGCGTCTCACAAGTGCGCGAGTGCGCCGCCTCCATTTTGAAATATGCCAAAGAGAGCGGAACTCCCGTGCTGCTCATCGGACACATTAATAAGGAAGGAAACATTGCCGGACCAAAGGTATTGGAGCACATTGTCGATACGGTGCTGCAATTCGAGGGCGACCAGCACTATATGTACCGCATTCTCCGTTCCATCAAGAACCGTTTTGGAAGCACTTCCGAGTTAGGAATCTTTGAGATGCAGCAATCGGGATTGCGCGAGGTGCACAATCCCTCCGAACTGCTTCTTTCGCAAAACCACGAGGGGCTGAGCGGAACAGCCATCGGCGCAATGATTGAAGGTATTCGCCCTTTCCTGATTGAAGTACAGGCGCTTGTCAGCACAGCAGCTTACGGTACGCCGCAACGCTCGGCAACCGGATTTGACCTGCGCCGCCTCAATATGCTGTTGGCAGTGCTGGAAAAACGGGTAGGATTCAAACTGGCTCAAAAAGACGTTTTCCTCAACATTGCCGGCGGACTGAAAGTAAATGACCCCGCCATTGACCTTGCTATTATCAGCGCCATCTTATCGTCTAATATGGATTTGGCGATTGACCGTCATACCTGTTTGGCGGGCGAAATCGGCTTGTCCGGCGAAATACGTCCGATAAACCGCATCGAACAACGCATTTCCGAAGCCGAAAAATTAGGATTCAAACGGATCATCATTCCCGAATTTAAAAACATCGACAACAAAAAACACCGGATAGAAATCGTTTGCGCCCGCAAAGTAGAAGAGGCATTCCGGGTATTGTTCGGATAAAAATTCACAACTTTTAATTCATAATTGTAATGCAGTACCAAATAGAACAAAGCATCACCCGCCAATGCAAAGCGATTTTTCCTAATACGCTGAATGCCAACGGCACTCTCTTCGGCGGAGAAGCAATGCGATGGATGGACGAGGTAGCTTACATCACGGCAACCCGCTTTACGCGCCAGCGTATGTTTACAATACAAACCGACAAGATCCGCTTTTTACGGACGGTTCGTCCCGATTCAATTGTTGAAGTCGTCGGATTTGTCGAAAAAGCCGAGGCGGTAAAGCTGACCGTCAAAGTGGAAATCTATATGGAAGAGATGTATGGCGAAACACGTGAAAAAGCAGTAGAGGCAACTTTCATATTTGCCTCATTAGACGAAAACTGCCGTCCGCACCGCATCCGGTATCCGTTTGAGTTGGAATAAGCCCGATCTTTTATTAAAATTCGATATGGCTCAATTTTTCCATCACAGAAATACAGCCATTTTTGCAACCTGCAATAGATTTTACAAAATTATTTTATTTAATTCTTCCCCAGTCTGCTAATCCATTTTTTTTTCGTAAATTTGCACTTTCGTTTATTTTTTAAACTGATTTATATAGGAGGATTTTTTCGTGGGAAAGACGAAGTATATTTTTGTTACCGGAGGTGTTACCTCCTCTTTGGGAAAAGGCATTATCGCCGCGTCGTTAGGAAAACTTTTGCAGTCGAGAGGTTATAAAGTAACCAACCAAAAGTTAGACCCTTACATCAACATCAATTCAGGAATGTTGAATCCTTACGAGCACGGCGAATCATATGTAACGGACGACGGACACGAAGCAGATCTGGATTTGGGACACTATGAGCGTTTCCTCAACGTGCCGACCTCGATAAACAGCAACGTAACCACCGGTCGCATTTACCAGAATGTCATCCGGAAAGAAAGACGGGGCGATTATTTGGGAAAAACGGTACAGGTTGTTCCGCACATCACAAATGAAATCAAACATTGTATCAAGCAGTTAGCTCCGCGCAACGAGTATGATTTTATCATTACCGAAATCGGCGGAACGGTGGGCGACATCGAATCCTTGCCTTACATCGAAAGCGTGCGTCAGCTCAAATGGGAGTTGGGAGGCGACTGCCTGTGCATCCACTTAACATACGTACCTTACGTCTCTGCCGCTAAGGAGTTGAAAACCAAGCCAACACAGCATTCCGTAAAAGAATTGCTGGAACAGGGAGTGCAACCCGACGTATTGGTTCTTCGCACCGAACATCCGCTTAACAAAGAAATACGCAATAAAGTCGCTCTCTTCTGCAACGTGTTGCCGGAGGCGGTTATCGAATCCATCGATGTAACTTCCATTTACGAAGTTCCGCTGAAAATGCAGGAAGAGGGACTGGATCATATTGTGTTGAAAAAATTAGGTTTCCCTACCGAAAAGCCGGCTGATTTGGGTAAATGGAAATTTTTTGTCGATAAATTAAGAAGCGCCGAAAAAAGCGTGAAGATTGGTTTGGTTGGGAAATACATTGAACTTCCCGACGCTTACAAATCAATTATCGAATCCCTGATTCATGCGGCAGCTTATAACGACCGAAAATTGGATTTGCAATTTTTCCAGTCCGAAAACATCAATTCCGGCAATGTGGATGAAACGCTGAGCGGATTAGATGGAATCCTGATAGCTCCCGGATTCGGCATGCGTGGTGTAGAAGGCAAGCTGGAAGCAGCAAAATATGCACGGCTGAACAACATTCCGCTTTTCGGAATCGGTCTCGGTATGCAGTGCGCTGTGTTGGAATTTGCAAGAAATGTGCTGGGATACAAAAATGCCGATTCTTCCGAAATGAATCCGCAGGCAGAAGAAAAGATTTTTGACTTGATGGAAGGACAAAAAGCATCGCTTTCGACCAACGGTACCATGCGCCTGGGTGCATACAGTTGTGCATTAAAACCCAACACACTGGTTCAAAAAGCCTACGACAAGGAAATGACAAGCGAACGTCATCGCAACCGTTTTGAATTCAACAATAAGTACAAAGAAGAATTTGAGAAAGCAGGAATGGTCTTTTCGGGCGTCAATCCACAATCCGATTTGGTCGAAATCATCGAAATCCCATCATTAAAATGGTTTGTAGGCGTACAGTTCCAGCCCGAATTCAGCAGCACGGTACTTAATCCACACCCGCTTTTTATGAGTTTTATTCAAGCAGCGAAAAATAAGAATTAATCATGGACAAAAATACGATTATCGGATTTAGCCTTATGGCGCTCATTCTTATGGGCTTCTTTTGGTTAAATCAGCCGTCGGAAAAACAGATAAAAGAACGTAAACATTATCTGGATTCGATCGCTACCGTCCAGCAAAAAAAGGCTGAAATAGAAGCGCAGGAATTAGAAAGACTGGAAGAAGAAGAACGGCTTTCCGCCACCGAGTCCGATTCTCTTAAAATGCTGAAAGCCGCCGGTAAATACGGAGCTTTCGGATCGGCAAGCGTCGGGACGGAGTCGGTTGTTGTGCTGGAAAACAACTTAATCAGAGTCGAAATCAACACAAAAGGAGGAGATGTTAAACGGGTAATCTTGAAGGAATACTTCACTTACCATGGCGATACCCTTATGCTGCTTGACGGCGAAAATTCACGATTTAACTTAGTCCTGAACACAGGCAATAACCGCATAGTCAACACTTCGGAAATGTATTTTCGGGTGAAGTCGGTGAACGGAAATTCGGTCGTCCTGTCGTTGCCGGCAGGCGAAGGAAAATCGCTCGATTACACCTACGCGTTACATCCCGACGATTATATGGTCAATTTCACAATCAAAGCAAATGACCTTACAGATGTGTTGCAGCCGTCTTCCGAAACGGGCGCCGTTTGGGAAACAAAACTTACACAGATGGAACGAAGCTGGAAGTTTGAGAATCGCTATACATCTCTCAATTACAAATATTCGGGAGGAGATGTCGATAATCTGAGCGAAAGCGGCAATGAACGGAAAGAGATTACTACCGGATTGCGTTGGATTGCGTTTAAAAACCAATTCTTTTCGAGCATATTGATTGCGGATAAAGAAATTTCATCAGCCATTTTGAAGTCGGAAATGGGCACCGAAAATTCAGGTTATTTGAAGTCCTGTACCACCGAAATGATTGTACCTTTTGACATAAAAGGAGAAAAGGAAACCGGTTTCTGCTACTATTTCGGACCCAATAAATACAGTTTATTAAAATCGTATGACAGTGAGGTTGACCGGACGGATCGATTGGATCTGAAACGGTTGGTTCCGCTTGGCTGGGGGATTTTCCGTTGGGTAAATCAATTGCTGACGATTCCGGTGTTTAACTTTTTCGGCTCGTTTATCGCCAATTTCGGGATCGTTATTTTATTGCTGACGATCGTAATCAAAATGCTGTTGTTCCCGCTTACCTACAAATCGTATATGTCGTCCGCCAAAATGCGCGTCCTTCGTCCGCAAGTGGAAGAAATCAATGCGCGTATCCCGGCAGACAAGCCAACCGAACGGCAGCAGGCAGTGATGCAAATGTACCGGAAAGCAGGCGTAAATCCGATGGGAGGCTGCCTGCCGATGCTGTTGCAGATGCCGTTTCTCATTGCCCTGTTCTATTTTTTCCCTTCGGCAATTGAGTTGAGGCAGCAGAGTTTCCTTTGGGCAACCGACTTGTCGTCGTATGATGCCATTGTAAGCTGGAGTACGCATATTCCGCTCATTTCCGAATATTTCGGGAATCACATCAGCCTGTTCTGTCTGCTGATGGCGATTACCAATGTGATTTACACGCATATCAATATGGGTATGACCGACACCGGCGCGCAGCAAATGCCCGGTATGAAGGTAATGATGTATATTATGCCGGTGATGTTTCTTTTCATCTTCAATAATTATGCATCAGGCTTGAGCTACTATTATTTTGTCTCCACACTGATTACAATTTTACAGACATATACCATACGTAAGTTTGTAAATGAAGAAAAATTGCTGGTTACAATCAGGGAAAACCAGAAAAAGCCACAGAAAAAGTCGGCTTGGCTGGAACGGCTGGAACAAGCCCAAAAACAACAGGAAGAATTGCGCAAACAGCGACAGGGTAAATAATGCTGAATGGATTTGATAACATAAATAAATATTCCTTCAATCTTTCCCTTGTGAAAGGTTGGAGGATTATTTTGTTATTCTTCCTGTTTCCCGTTTTTTCGGCTTACAGTCAAAGTCGGGATGATGACCCGCAGTTACTCATTGCCCGTTTTGAAAACGAAATGCAAGGCATAGCCCCGCATCAAAAGGACAGCATCAAATATACGTTGCAAAGCGCTTATATTCGGGAATTTCGGAATTCAGGAAAGGAGACAGCTTACGATTCTTTACAAATACGAATTGATCGATTACTAACCGGAAAAGGAAATACACAGGTAAAAAGTTTCCATGTAAAAAAACCTGCAGCATCGGTTGACGAAGAGAAAAAAAAGAGTTTGCCGAACGCACAGGAGCCGAAATATAACACAGCGCAGGTTTCCTCCGAATTAAAAAAAACGAAAAGAATTGCCGATTCGCTTACCGCACAAGCATTGAAAACGGGAAAACCGGCAACGGTCGAACCCATTTTTTTTGACTCAATCAGTCATACCGACTTTTTCAACTATTTTCAAGTTCACCAACCGGAATTTAAAAATACGACAGAAGATGCTCATTTAAAATACAACGGTTTAGATAAGAAATCTGCCCTTTTCCGGTTTCAAAAAAAACAGAGAAGGCGAACGGTCAACGCATTTGCCGTCACTTATCCCGAACTGATTGAATACTACGATCTGCTCCCTTATGATGACAAGTCGGGCGACATCCGGAAATCCGGCAAAGCAGCATCGGTAGATGTGGACGAATATAAAACGCCGATTGTGCTTAATAAACTGCCCGATTTTCCAACACCCGAAAAACAGGGCTATTGGAGTTCAAACGGAAAATTAAATGTTCAATTTTCTCAATATTATGTAACAAAGAACTGGTACAAGGGAGGGGATCCGAATGCCACTTTGCTGAGTTTGCTTGAGTATGCCGCTAACTATAACAAAAATGAGAAGCTGATATGGAACAATACGCTGGACGTGCGGATTGGATTTTTTAATTCCAGGATTGATACGCTTCGCGCCTTTCGCGTAAACAACGATGTTTTTAGGATAACCAGCCAGTTGGGATATCAGACTGTTTATAAAAAATGGTATTACAGCTTATACGGAGAATTTAATACAAGTATGTTTACCGGATATGCCGGAACGAACTCGTCCGATGTTGTTACCGAATTTCTGTCCCCTTCCCGCATCTTCACGAGTTTGGGATTGGACTACAGGTACAATAAAAATACGGCGGTCTTAATTGCGCCGATGGCTTATAAGTTGATTTTTTTAGTCAGCGACCGGATAGACCCTCTTTCGGTCGGGATCAGAGGCGGAAAAAGCTCGAGCAGTTTCGGATATATGCTGCAAGCCAAAACCAACTGGCAATTCTCGCGTGAAATCAATGTCAATTCCAACTTTAACCTGTTTAGCTCGTATGGATTTGAGAATGTGGAATTTAACTGGGAAACTGTTGGTAACTTTGTTATTAACAGACATTTGAGTACCCGGCTTTCACTGATTATGCGCTACGACAATACACCTAAAATACCGGAAAAATCCGGTAAATCCGACAGATCGGACAACAGAAACTATTACGAAAAACCGAAATTACAAGTGCAGGAACAGTTAAGTTTGGGATTTTACTTTAGATTGTAATAAAAACCTTTGTGTTTATAAAATTTCATTGACTGTGAGGTAATATTGCTGATAAGCGTTTTTTATTTTAATGTCGTTTCAGTTAAGCCGGATTTACGTCCAAACCTATACAATATATTATCCCGCAGGGATTTGGAAGTCTTGAACCATTAATAAGGTAAAAGATGTAAATACTGCATAATTTCAAGGTTTTGTGAACTAACTTTGCATATTCGCGTTTAAAGTAAGACAAATCTTTTTTTATACATACTTAATTCCAGATGATACAAATGAAAAAACTTTTTTTATCAACAATGCTTTTTCTCGGATTGGTTGCCTGCAAAACCAGTACGGAAAACAAAACAGACAACAATATGAAAGAAGAGAAAACTTTTCAAGCGGTTAATCCGAAAGAGATTAACGAGAATGCCATTCAATTGTTTGGCGACAAATGGACGTTAATAACCGCGGGCGACTCATCGTCGTTCAACACAATGACCGCGAGTTGGGGAACAATGGGTACTTTATGGAACAAGCCGGTAGTGTTCGTGTTTATCCGCCCGCAACGCTACACATTTGAGTTTACGGAAAGAAAAGAAGGATTTACCCTTTCTTTTTTCAAGGAAGAATACCGTGAAGCGTTGCAAATCTGCGGAACCGTTTCGGGTAGAGATGTAAATAAAATTGAAAAAGCAGGCATTACTCCGTATTTCACTCCAGGTGGAAACGTAGCTTTTAAAGAGGCTTACCTCGTGCTGGAATGCAAAAAACTGTATGCTGATTTTTTAGATCCTAAAGCGTTTATAGACCCTGAAATTGCTTCGAAAATTTATCCTGAAAATGATTTTCATAAAGTGTATGTAGCTGAGATTGTGGGAGCCTGGGAGAAAAAATAAATTTTGATTATCCGCTGTATTATCAATAACGAAAAATATAGAAGATATTTATCCGCGAGTAACACGAATTAACAAGAAAATAATAGTTGAATTTTATCTGTTATTTACAATTTTGTTAGTTAACGTAAGTTCTATAAGAATAATTGACAGTCAATGCAAAAAGTGTTATTAAACCTCATTTTTACCTTCTTTTGTAACTAACCTACTTTCGTAGAAACGAATTCTTGTAGAAAAAAACTCATTACCTGATTCTTCCTGAGAAAATGAGGCAATAAGGTTTAATAAAAATTTATAAATTTCTTCTACTGAGAAAGCTTAGTTACAAAAGAAGGTAAAAATGAGGTTTAATACCTGTATCTATAGAATTGCCTGTCCCTGACTCAGGTTACCTGTTTTCATTAATAAATAAATCAAAAGAACGTTATAATCTGTAACCTATGGCAAAACATTTGAAACGGCATTGTATAAAAAGTATCTAAAACTCTAATTTTTAATCCGTTAATTTTGTATCTTTACACACAAAACACTTGAAAAACAAATACCTTAAATTTTTTAAGATGAAAAAGACAAATTATTTACTCAGTACTCTAATCGTTGCTTTTATGGCAACAGTATTAGTACAGGCGCAAACGCCGGATCCGAATTTTCACATTTATCTCGCCTTTGGTCAATCGAACATGGAAGGGCAAAACTGGAGCGGCAATAAAATTGTATACAGCGATGTGCTGCCGGCGGACTACAAGCGAAACGTGGATCCGCGTTTCCGGGTTATGGCAGCAGTTTCCGGATCATACAAATTAGCGAATGGCAGTGAACAGCGAACAAAGGGAAACTGGTACACAGCTGTACCGCCTTTAGTGAGAAATAGCCTGGGGTTATGTCCCGCCGATTATTTCGGACGTACGTTAGTTGCCGGAATTCCCAACCCGAATATAAAAATCGGCGTTATCGTTGTTGCTGTTGGTGGAGCCGCTATAAATGGCTTTGAGAAAACCGGTGCAAGCAGTTATTATGCTAAACAACAGAGTTATATGCAAAATACTGCCCGCATATATGATAATGATCCATATAAATATTTGTTGGACTTGGCAAAACAGGCGCAGAAAGACGGCGTCATAAAAGGCATTATCATGCATCAGGGCGAATCGGGTGCAGTTAATGGAAATTGGGGAACGAAAGTAAAGGGAATTTATGATAATCTGTTGAGCGATTTGGGACTTCCGGCAAATTCCATACCAATATTGGCAGGTCAGGCTTATAATAATAACAACAATAATATAAGGAGCTTACCCAATGCAATAACCGGAAATTTACCCGGTACAACAAATAAAATAGCGCACGTAATTCCATCCGACGGTTGCGCAAGCGGCGGCGACGACTTACACTTCAGCTATGAAGGATACAAAAAATTAGGTGAGCGTTACGGACAAAAAATGCTTGAGCTTTTGTATAGCGAACCGCTGACAGGATTCGTTCTTACGACCTCTGCCGACGATGCGGACGGCGGCGTCATAACTCGCAATCCGAATCCGGCAAGCGGACGTTATGACGAAGGCGAGAATGTTACATTGACGGCTGTTGCCAAAACGGGTTGGGAATTCGACGGCTGGTCGGGAGATGCAACCGGAAACGAAGAATCCGTTTCCATTAAAATGGATAAAGACAAAAACGTTACGGCAAAGTTTGTTTTAACCGGTGTCGGCACCGAAAACCTTGTTAGAAACGGCAATTTTGCAAACACCCAGCTTTGGACATTGAACACAGGAAGCAGTTATGGAAATTCGGAAGGAACTTTTGACCCAATCAACGAGCAGGCAGTAATAACCGTTACAAAAACCGGCGCCAATCAGTGGGAACCGCAACTTGTGCAAACGGGCATCGCTCTCAAACAGGGCAGAAAATACCGCCTGACTTTCGATGCTTCAGCTGCTGCTCCGAGAGAGATGGAAGTTTTGCTTCAAAGTCCGCTTGGTCCGGATTACACCGATTATTTGAATGCAGGAGGTTCTTTCGCTTTAACCACCGAAACGGAATCGTTTATATTTGAGTTTGAGATGACCGCCGGGTCTGATGCAAATGCACAGCTGGCATTCAACGTAGGACATTCGACTCAATCCGTGAACATCAGTAATGTACAGCTGGTTTACATTGCCGAATTTACACCGGTCGGAACAACTGAAATTCCGGAAATACAGGCTGAAGCCGACCAATTGCGTGTAAACCTATTGCCAAACTCAGCCGTAAATGTCAATTTCACCGCAGCAGCCGGCGGCGAAACCGGACTCAAGCTTTACAGCTTGAACGGCAATCTTGTAGCTTCGACCAAACTGCAAACGTTTGCCGGTCAAAACTATTCACATACATTCAATCGGGAAAAACTCCCTGAAGGAATCTATATTGTATCAATGCACAGCAACGGTAGCGTTAAGCAGGCAAAAGTAGTCATACCGAAATAAGTTTGGCATAAACTTAAAATAATTGAAGGTAATTATAGCTATTTCCACACATAGAATTTTTCTTACGGTTGTAAAATTATTTTACGTTTGGAAATAGCTATAATTACCTGTTTTTTTGAAAAAAACGATGATTTTACCGAACACCATATCCGAATAGCAAAAAAAATCAATTTATTGCCGTATCTTTGCCTCCTTGAAAATGTTTAAAAAAATTACGAAATAATATATGAAGAAGAAATTCAAAAGAACCACCGTCACTTCCGCACTTCCTTATGCAAATGGGCCCGTACATATCGGTCATTTGGCAGGCGTGTATGTCCCTGCCGATATTTATGTACGCTATCTCCGGTTGAAGGGCGAAGAGGTTTTGTTTATCGGCGGCTCCGACGAACACGGCGTTCCGATTACCATCAAAGCAAAAAATGAGGGTGTAACTCCGCAGGATATTGTTGACCGCTACCACGCGATTATCAAAAAATCTTTCGAGGATTTCGGAATTTCGTTCGACATATATTCGCGCACCACTTCCAAAACGCACGCGGAAGTCGCATCGCGCATTTTCCGCACTATTTACGACAAAGGCGGTTTTGTAGAGAAAGTTTCCGAACAGTACTACGACGAAGAAGCGAAACAATTCCTTGCCGACCGTTACATCGTCGGAACCTGTCCGCACTGCAAAAACGAACGGGCATACGGCGACCAGTGCGAAGCTTGCGGTACTTCCCTCAGTCCGCTGGACCTGATAAATCCCAAATCGGCAATTTCCGGTTCAACCCCCGTGCTGAGAGAGACAAAACACTGGTATCTCCCGCTGGACAAGCACGAGCCTTGGCTGCGCGAGTGGATTCTGGAACAGCACAAAGAATGGAAACCGAACGTTTACGGACAATGCAAAAGCTGGCTGGATATGGGTTTGCAGCCGCGTGCCGTCAGCCGCGACCTGGATTGGGGTATTCCCGTTCCCGTCGAAGGCGCCGAAGGTAAAGTGCTTTACGTTTGGTTTGACGCCCCGATCGGCTATATTTCAAATACAAAAGAATTGCTGCCCGACGATTGGGAAAAATGGTGGAAGGACGAAGATACCCGCCTGCTGCACTTTATCGGAAAGGACAACATCGTTTTCCACTGCATCGTTTTCCCGGCCGTGTTGAAAGCCGAAGGAAGTTATATCTTGCCGGATAATGTTCCCGCCAACGAATTTTTAAATCTGGAAGGAGACAAAATTTCAACCTCGCGCAACTGGGCAGTCTGGCTGCACGAATATTTATTGGAATTCCCAAACAAGCAGGACGTTTTACGTTATGTTTTAACCGCCAACGCCCCCGAAACAAAAGACAACGATTTTACCTGGAAAGATTTCCAGGCGCGCAATAATAATGAGTTAGTGGCGATTTTCGGGAATTTCGTGAACCGCTCGCTGGTGTTGACTCATAAATATTTTGGAGGTACAGTTCCTGCTCGTGGAGAATTGACCGGTTATGATAAAGCAACTTTGCAGGAATTTGCCGAAATAAAACAGGAACTGGAAAAGCAACTCGACAATTTCCGTTTCCGCGATGCCTTGAAGGAAGCGATGAACCTTGCCCGCATCGGAAACAAATACCTTGCCGATACCGAGCCTTGGAAACTGATAAAAACCGATGCAGCGCGCGTAGAGACGATCATGAATATTGCCCTGCAGATTACCGCCAATTTGGCTATCGCATTCGAGCCGTTCTTGCCGTTCAGTACTGCCAAACTTCGGGAAATGATTAACAAGAAGGATTTCAGTTGGGAAGAATTGGGACAAATCGACCTGCTCCCTGCCGGACTGATGTTGAGCCAACCCGAACTGCTGTTTGAAAAAATAGAAGACGAAACAATCGAGCAACAGGTTCAAAAATTATTAGACACGAAGAAGCAAAACGAACTGAACAGCTGGAAACCGGCAGCCGTAAAACCCGACACCTCTTTCGACGATTTTACCAAAATGGACATCCGTGTAGGAACGGTATTAGACTGCCAAAAAGTGCCGAAAGCAGACAAGCTGCTCCAATTCAAAATCGACGACGGAATGGGCGGACGCACCATCGTTTCGGGAATTGCACACTATTACAATCCCGAAGACCTTGTCGGAAAACAAGTCTGCTTCATCGCTAACTTTCCGCCTCGCAAGTTAAAAGGAATTGAAAGTCAGGGGATGATTCTCTCTGCAGTAAATTCGGACGGGAAACTGATTGTTATCCAACCGTCGCAACCGACGGCTGCCGGAGCAGAGGTAGGGTAACAAAATTCACTTTGATATTTTTTTATTTTGTTCTGCTGAAAAAATAAAACAATTTTCATTGTAATTATTTGTTTACATTTGAAAAGATAGTAGATTTACACTCTGCGTATCTTGGAGCCATTTTATTTTTGAAGAACAACGCATAAATAATTAAGGAATAGAAATTTATGGAAAATTACAGAAAGTTTATCAAGCACCTTTCTAATTCACAATCTCCCAAAGAATTTTTAAATTCGGATGAAGATCATGCTTTGGTTATTTTTGAGCAATTATTTAGTCAAGCAAAAAAAGATATTAGAATTTTTGCGGGATCTCTTTGCTGTGATTCTGATAAAAATTACCATGTAGCGAATGATTCCCAGTATATTTCTGCATTAAGCGAATTTGTTGAAAGGGGAGGAAAAGTTAAGATAATTTTGAATGACTTTAATCCTGTTGCAGCAGTAAAGTCAAATTTAATGCGTAGGTTACTTTATTATAAAGTAGAATTTCATGACAGAATAGAAATAAAAACAACAACAACAAAACTTTCTTATAAAGAAGATGTAGAGCAAAAAAGTATTCATTTTACGGTTATTGATAATAATGCGTACCGGATAGAAACGAATATAGAACAGCGTTCTGCTACAGGGAGCTTCAATAATGAAGAGGTAGCTGTAGGGCTTATAAGGATTTTTGATGATATTTATCAAAATAAGTCTCAGAATTTGGATATTGTTAAGTTATTCTCTAATTAACTAAAGATATGCAAATAGGAAATTTTGGTTCTGCTTTTGAGTTAATTGCAGCAATAAATATTGCTTATGTCGCAGTTGAATATGCCAAAGATTATACAAATGTACTTGCTCATAAAGTTTTTAAACTCGTAGATAAGATAGAAAAACGTTTTGCATCTATTGAACTTATATTTGAAAATAGAAAAAGTTTAGAAAGTATCACAGAATTAAAAGTAAATGAAGCTAATTTGATTGCAGAAGTAGAGAAATGTAAGGTTGAACAAGAAAAATTGCAAAATACAGTCTTTGAAAAGAAAAAAGAGCTAAAAGAATCAATAGATCATAAGTGCCATTTTAGAGCTTTCTCAAATCAATGCTTGTGGTCTTTCCTTTTTTCTGTATCCGCTCTTTTTTGTATTGGAATGGAAAACGATTTTCATCGAACAATACCTTCTTTTTTATTTTTTCTCACTATTATAACAATTTTTTATTTTGTTTTTGGTTGGTTTTTTGGAGAAAAGAATAATAAATTTTGCAAATTAGTATTTTCAAGTCTCTTTTGGGTAATTGTTATTTTTTTTATAAGTTTTGTAATATCTTTTATTCTTGGATTTTGTTTTAAAAATCTATGGATTGATTTTCTGTACAATTATAAAATATGTATTATCCCATTTTTTGCATTAACCCCCTTTTTAAATTTTATTTTGTATTTTATAGTTTCTATAAACAGGATAAATTTGATCAAAAATAGTTTAGAAAAAGAAGCATCCACTTTATGTACTGATTGTAGAGATTGGGGAGATCGTGCGGGTAAGTTGATAGACGCACATGCTTTATGTTTGAATGAAATAATACAAGAAGGGTAAAAACCTTCGTTTACTCAATTATTAATAAATTCACATTAATTTAATTACTTAAAATGATAACCATAGACCAGCTAAAAAATGTGTTGGAACGCGAAGATGCGTTGAGGAGGTATCTTTGACGTCGATGCCAAATTAGTTCAAATAGAAGAAGAAGAATTAAGGACGCACGTACCCGGTTTTTGGGACGACCAGAAAACAGCCGAGGCGCAGATGAAGAAAATCAAAGAGTTGAAAAAGTGGGTAGAACTTTACAACGAAGTAAAAACCGCTTGCGAAGAGCTGAATTTAGCCTTTGATTTTTTCAAGGAAGAAGCCGTTTCCGAAGAGGAAGTTATGCAGGCTTACAGCCACGCGCTCGAATTAATCGAGAATCTGGAGATGCAAAACATGCTCCGGAACGAGGAAGACAAGCTCGGAGCAGTCATCAAAATTGTTGCCGGAGCAGGCGGAACCGAGGCGCAGGACTGGGCGGATATGCTCTTCCGTATGTACCAGCGCTGGAGTGAAGCGCACGGATACAAAACCGAAATAACCAACCTGCAGGAAGGGGATGAAGCAGGCATAAAAACCGCCACCATACAGGTCGAAGGCGATATGGCTTACGGTTACCTGAAAAGCGAAAACGGTGTACACCGGTTAGTTCGCGTCTCGCCGTTCAATGCACAGGGAAAACGAATGACCTCGTTCACGTCCGTCTTCGTCGTTCCGTTGGTGGACGACAGTATTGAGATTGAAATCAATCCGGCAAACTTGACTTGGGATACGTTCCGGTCGAGTGGAGCAGGAGGACAGAACGTTAATAAAGTCGAAACCGGCGTTCGCCTGCACTATAAGTACAAGGACGAAACCACCGGGAAAATGGAAGAAATTGTGATTGAAAATACCGAAAGCCGTTCGCAATTCGGTAATAAGGACAATGCGTTGCGCCTCTTAAAATCGCAATTATACGAGATAGAACTCGAAAAACGACGCGCAGAAACGGCAAAAATCGAAGCCGGAAAGAAAAAAATCGAATGGGGATCCCAAATCCGCAGCTACGTTTTCGACGACCGTCGCGTGAAAGATCATCGAACCGATTATCAAACTTCTAACGTTCAGTCGGTTATGGATGGAAATATTGACGGATTTATCAAAGCCTACCTAATGGAATTTGGAGGCATGAATAATTAAAAAAATGTATGCAGACATTGAAAAAAATATTCATATTTTCGTTGTTCATTATCGCCCTTGCCGCGTGCAAGGACGATAATGTTCCGGAAATTGATAAGACAAAAGTAGAGCACGAGCAGCTTTTAGGGACGTGGGAAGTAGTTGAAACAGAAGCATTCGTGAATATTGATCCGAAATACAAATCCTTTTTGTCGCTACTGCCTTTTGATTTGAACGATGAATTGAAAAATAAATTAGATGAAAAATCGGCAAATACCTCTTTTCATTTTGAAAAAGAGAATGTATATTTTATCAAAAATGCAGGAATCGGTTTCATCCGAGACAGTAGCCGGTATATATTGGATGAGTATAAAATTCAGTTGGACAATCCGAATTTAATAGGTTTTTATGCTCCAACTTTTTATATAAAGTTTACAGGAGGATTGTTAGTTGCCTATTTGCGCAAGTCGGAAACAATAGACTTACTCAATAATACAGGAGAAATTACATCCTTTCAGATGGATTTACTACGCGAAGGTATAGACGCAGCGCAGTGTGAGTTACGATTTCGGCGTAGAGAGACGTC
>JAISVA010000001.1 GCA_031271815.1 Prevotellaceae bacterium
TGCGGTTATCACGGACGGATAGACATCATTTCCTTCGTGCCGTGTCCAGCTTGAAGAGGTGGTCATGTTGTTCAACTTGTAGATGACCCCGCCATCGCCCACGGCAAAGGCCGTGTTCCCACGGATACGGAGGGCGTTGATGCCGCCTTCTCCCGTCGGGTTAGGAAAGCAGGTGATGCCCTGAACCTTATCCAGCCTTCCGGAGGCTGTTCCTGACAGTAATACGTTGCCGCTTGCCGCAATGGCATGAACCGTTGAGCGGTCGTCAACCGTTTCCCGGATATGGAAAGGCCGGTCGTTCAAACCGGGACATTCAAAGATGTTTCCGCCAGAGCCGGCAGCCATAACGCCGTTCCCGCTGGCGACCTGCACGGCATACAGGTTTTCGTTTGCCGGCAGCTTGCGCAGGCGCCATTCTGCCTGCCCGGTGTTCCAGAGTATGGTTCCGTTATTGCCGGCGGCTACGGTAATGCTGTTGCCGGCATGGACGGCCTGCAGCCGTTCGGGCTGCAGGATTTCTCCTTTGTCGATGCTAATTCCGTCCATTGTCCGGTAGATGCGTCCGTCGTCTCCTGCAATAAGTATCCGGTTATTATCATCGGCGATGTCGAATGCGCCTGTTGCAGACGGAATTCCGTTAGCGCCAGGCTCTGCCCAGCTTGCACCGCCATCGGAACTGACGGTGGTCTTTCCGGTGGAAGAAAGCAGGTAAATACTGCTTCCCTTTACGGTCATATCTACCGGGGTGAAATTCGCCGGCAGCGAACCGGCCTCACCTGAGGAGAACGCGAGAAGTATGTTATTCTGTTCTGTCAGCCCGATGACTATTGTTTCTCCCTGATAAGGCACACTGCTCAGTTTGCGTATTTTCCCACTGGTTGTTTGAGATGTCCAGTCTTCTCCTTTCTTTTTTTGATAAATGGTATTATCATTCCAGGCGTAACAGGTGGTATCATTATCAACGTAGATATGTTCGGCGCCGGCTACTGTTTCTCCTGTGACTAATCCGGAAATTTCTCCTGTTCCGGCAAGCAGGCAAAGGTTTGCGCCATCCATCCAGAAATCTTTCATTTGGGTACCTGCCAGTTGCCAGCTGCTGCCCGAGTTGTCCGTATATAATAACCGCTGATCCCGGGTAATTGCCCACCCGCGTACATTATCCATAAATTGTATCTTACTGAAATCCGGCTGTTCATCGGCGTTTATGTGAACCGGCAGCCACGTCTGTCCGCTATTGTTGGTGCGCAGCAGCATGCCGTTTGCGTCGAGCGCGTATCCGTTACCGCCTGAAAGCAATTGCACATAAGTAATTTTTGAGGCGAGTATTTCCGGTGTTAGCTTTGTCCAGGAGGTTCCGCCGTTCTCAGTCTGATAGATAATTCCGCCGTTTCCTGCATATCCGACGGCGTATCCCATAGAAGGGTTTTTAAACCACGCTCCGGTCAGCGTTTCTCCTGCCGGCATGCTGAAAGATATGCCTGAACCGGTTCCGTTGAAATGATAGATTTTATTGCGGGAGAAGAAGTACCCGTCGGTTTCGCTTTTCATACAGATTGCGATTAAATCTTCTGTTGTGCCCGAACCCCTTGCTGTCCAGGAATCACCTCCGTCGCCGGTTTTAAGCAGGGTTCCGCCGTTACCGGCGATGTAGGCTACATCATTGTCTACAATGCTGATGTCATTCAGGTGGTTCAGGCCGGCGATATTGGCTTTTTGCCAGCTTTGTCCGCCGTCACTGGTTGTATAAATCAGCGACTGGTCAGGGTTTTGCGGATTTTCTCCGAACAATACTCCCTGATTGCCGTTCAAAAACTCGGAGGATACGACTTTCATTCCCACCGGCAATCCGCTGCCGGTAGCGCCGGCAGAGAATGCCTCCATCTTCTCGTGGTCGGGCATGTATTGCGCTACCAGCTGGTTCAGGCTGTTGTAAAGGTACCGCGTTTCCATCCGGTGCCGGGTGTAAACCGAGCGATTGCCGTTGATCCGGTCGCTGTTGATCTGCGCCCACAGCGATTCATCCACCGGTTCTACGCCTTCGGGCGGAATCGTGCGTACCAGATTCCCTGCCTGGTCGTAGTAGTAGAGCGTGTAGTGGTGCTCGCTGTCGTTGTAGTTCATGGTCATTGACTCATCGCCGGCTCCGGCCATACAGCGCGCGGTAAAGAGGTCTTCAAAAGTATGCATGACACTGTCGCGGTATTCCTTGTACACTTCCTGTGCTGCCAGCGTGGCGTGGTGGATCAGTTCCCTTTCGCAGTCTTCCCCGTCCATGGGTTCACGGTCGCACAGGGTGATCTCCTTATCTCCGCTCCGGTAGCATATTTCTATCGGGAAACAGGCGGAGCCCAGCATGGAATCCCGGACGACTGCCCCATGGTGTACTATACTGGCATCTATGTAGAAGTAGTAGCGTCCCGGCAAAGCGTTTGCCGGCGCCGGTGCAGGGCGTATATTTCCGAAAAACGGCACGATGCTTTTAAAGACATAACCGGCAGAGTCATTTACAAATTCCAGTGTTACCGGGCAATCTATGTTATTACAGCCCTGTCCGGATGCCTGCATAGTCAACACCTGTCCGTTAACGGCAGGCTGGTATGTATAGGAGCTACACCGGCAATTATTTGCGGTATGGTCAATTCCCAGTGATTTTTGCAGCTCGCCCACCGGCTCGGAAATATCGCACTGATTTCCGGTCATCGGACCTTTACCTGCTACATCATTCAACAAGTCTTCCAGTTTCTTTGCCTGTTCCGACAGCTCGCAGTAAGGCTGCGCGTCGGTGGCGTTGCACCTGCTCAGAAACTCTTCGTAATCCGGATAGGTTTTTTTCAAATTAAGCTTGTTGTTCAGGAAATTGGTCAGCATCTGCTTGCGGAGATAATCCAGCTCCTGCGGATAACCGGACAATATCCGCGTGAGCCATACATAACTGGTTCTGAAAGCGGTTTCCCACTGCTGTATCAGTTGACAGTCAACACAGACATCGCAAGTGAAATGGATGGATATATACTCATTGGAGTCTTCGAGCTCCTGCCTGCCTTCTTCCGTCCAGGGCGTTTGCTGTGACCATTCGTCATTGCGGTAGGCTTTCCGGCAAAGGCATACCTTGGCCTGGTAGTTATCTACTGCCTTACCGGTTTCCTTTTCAAAGAGGCGGCGCGCCGAGGTGATGTTTTGCGGCAGGGCGTTATCCCGCTTGAGACGGTAAAAACGGGCATCATTCTCCATCAGCAGGTTGCATGCGCAGGTATCTATCTTTTTGTAGCCGGTATTCGAGTTGTCTTCGTGTGTATATTCCATCGGGAAACTGATCAGGTAAGGGTTGCACTCAAGCGTAAATTCACGGTCTGTTCCCGAAACCAGTATAGCCTCCATGGCTTCCTCAAAGGAGCGGTACTGACCCTGAGGAACATCCGCATCAGCCGGAAGGCTGGTGGCTCCGAACATCTTGCCGCCGCCGGTAATAAGGCAGCTTTGCGTCATTATATAGGTGAAAGCGGAATAAAGCGAATTGTACTGCTCATTTCCCTGATTCAACTGCCACTGAGTATCGGATGCGGCGGGGTTGTTCAGCCGGAGGCATCCGCTCAGGTGTTCCAGACAGTTTTCGGCCTGCGCCATTGCCTGCTTAAGGCACTCTTGCTCTACCTGCGATTCTATATCCTGGGTCTGTCCCTGTATTTCTTCTTCCGATGTTATTTCCTTTATACGGTTATCCATACCGGTAAAGGTGTCTTCCTTGCGCACGAAACGGCGTATTTTTCCTTCAGGCACCTCCGAGTCGCATTCTTCTCCCAGCGACATTTCAATCTCATTGCGTTTGGCCAGGTAGAGTGCGCGGAAAAATTCCCATACGCGGTCGCGGTTACACAAATAATCGGTAGAGGAGGATTCGAGCGCTGTAAAGTCAAATTCCCGCACTTTCTCCATAATCAGATCTTCATTCATATCGGGCGTATTGCTACGGATAGCGGCGCAGACAGCCTGCTCCCATATATTACCCCTGAATACCCGGGTTTCATTCAGCGGATCCGGGAAGTCTTTCCTGTGAGTCAGGTATTCTTCCATTTCCGTTTTCATTTCGTTTTGCAGCTGTACAACCTCTAACGACAGATGAGGAAAGGAGGGAAGCAGGCGGAACCTGAGGAAGTTCCTTCTTGGAAGCCCTTCAAAGAAAGGGTCGATAGCAGGGTAATTATCAGGCAGCCGGTTCGGCGGATAATTTTTTCCGGCAGCAGAAATACCCATCGGATTGAGAAGTCCCAGCGAATAGGCCTCTTCATACGTTTCGGTGATTCGCATCAGGTGTGCATACCGGGCGCTCTCATCCACGGCTGGAATTTGACAGGCCTCCAGGCATGCCTTTTCGGGATGGAAGGCAAGTGCCAGTGTTTCGGCATATTCGTCACGGAAATTGGAGATAAAGTCGTGTATGCTGTCCTTATGTATTTCTACATGGTCTCTGGTAAAGAAAAAGTGAGGAAAATATTCCTTCAAATGTGAAAACGTTTCGGGGAAAAATATCGAATGCGGATCACTGGAGTAGGTATATCGTCCTGTTACGGGGCTGACCTCATACAGGGCATACTGTCCGCCCATTACCTGGCTGCCTCCGCCATTCAGCTCCCCGTTAAACTGCACGTTATCCGGAACGGATCTGCCAGGAATATAGTCGGACGCCAGCATGACTTTTTTCTGTTCGCACTCATCGGTGTAGGAACAGTCGGCCATGCACGAATCCATGTTGCCGGAAGAGAGGCAGTGTTCGAAGCAGGTTTTGGGAACAAAGCACTGGCTGAAGTCGATTTCACTGATTTTGCGGCGAATAACGGTATCCAGCTTTTGGGTAAGCAGATAATCCAGGTCTGTTTTTTCGTAACGTTTCTTGTTAAGCGTCAATTCGCGCGATATGGTATATTTGCCTGTGGCAAGGTCATGGGCGGTGAATTTGAGCGTTATATCGCTTTCCTGCGCGCAGGAATTTCCCACCGAGCCGATCGTATGGGTGATTGGTAGTGTTGTAACGGGAACATTATCCGGAAAGGATTGATCTTTCAGGGCCGGACGCGCGCCGCACTCGTCTCTGATGTCGATAGTCAGTACGAAAAGGCTGTCCAGGCAGGTATTCGGGGGCAGTAACCCGTCTTCGTCAATGACCCGGATAGCGGGAAGTGTATATTCGAATTTATGATCGCCTCTGGTGGTAACCAGGTGGTGATAGGTCGAAAGGTAATTACTGCCGTAAGAGGCTACAGGCTGATTGTCGATAATGCAGACGGTAGTACTTTTCTGTCTGGCTTCCAAATTGGACGAAAGCGCCTGAAGGCCTGTGGCCGGATTGCCCGAGAGCGCCGTAGCGACCGTGCGGCCATGCATGTCCAGGTAGGTCACGCTCAACTGTCCGTTGGCATCCCGGACTACATTTTTCCGGTAGTGCGAACTGTGGCCGGCTTCCGAGCCGAACAGGCGGTTCAGCTCCTCCTGCGAGGGTTTGCCGTAGAAATACCCGGTTTCGTGACCGGGACGCGCGCCAAGCTGATAGTCGGCGCCAACACCGCCCTGCCGGCGGATGCGTCCCGTGTTGTCGGGCTCGTATTCGGTCTGGGAAAAAGGATAGTATCCGGCTTCATTAGCGCCTGCCTGAGGGATGTACTTATTAAAGCCTCTCTCTTTGTCGGGGTTCTTATCGGAATAGTAGCGTGCGGCTCCGCTGTCTTTCAACATGGCATTGACCGTAATTTTACAGCCTGGGTCATCGGGATCCATGTCTTCGCTGCTGTCCAGGTCAAAATCCAGCCGGCTGTAAACGGAATTCGTCCGTACTGCGCTTACATTGAAATCAGGATGGAAGTTAAGCGTGGAACGGCCGCCTGGAACCGGCAGGGATTGTATGGCCGCACGTCCCTGGTGGTCGTAATAGGTTTCGCCCACAATGGAGATGGAGTCGGTATTCAGTCGCGTTACCGCCTGCTGCGAGCGCATGGTTCCATCGTAATAGGTGACGACCTCTTTCTTTTTGCCCGCTTCGGCGTAGCTGGTGATGTATTGCCAGTTGAGCCTGTCGCCGGTATGGGCAAGGGTTTTTATGGCAAATGACGGAAGGGGCGTGGAAATTCTTGCCGAACAGCCATCCGGTTCGCACGACCAGCGGCTGGCTACCGGGAATTTTTTATCCAGATCATCGTATCCGATTGAACGCACGCGGCACAAAAGATAACCCTTGTCGAATACCGGTGATATGGAATAGCTGTTCTCATGCGTGCTGATGCGGGTGGCATTTTTGTCGAAATCATATTCCAGGAATGTTTCCTGACCGGGCTGGTCGGAATAGTTATTTACATGCACCCATTCCAGGTGATATTCTTCGGCTGCGGTAATCGCTCCCCACGTTACTTTATATTCGCCCGTAACCGGATCCTGCGATATATTCAGGCTTCCAGGTATGAGGTCTCGGGAAAACGGCTCGACCCACTCTACCTGGGCAATGTATTTTAATTCTACTCCAGGGGGAATATCTCCGGTAAAGGAACTCGCACAGGACGAGATGAGCGCATCGTCAAGCAAAAAGACTGCCCTGTCCCTGGAGGTTGTATTATCTGCGGTATAGTGGATACTCAACGCAGGAGTGGCTGTTTCCGTCGTGTTTGTTCCTAAACGGGAATAAGCAATGGATAAATCAACGGTAGCCGAAACCTCAACGCCTGCCGGATTGGGAATATGCAACATAAATATGTGGCGGATACGTTTTTTAGTATTGCCATATTCTGCTTTATCTGCACTGACAAACTCCCAGTTATCATTCTGAATGGCGCTTCCCTGAAGGTTATCCGTATATTCTTTGCTTTTTCCATTGACTGTACCAGGCAGGCACAGCAGCATGAAGCATAACAGCATATTACGTGCCACGAGTAAACGGCTAAGCGATAGAGGTAATACTTTCTTATTCATATATAAATATTTTATTTTTTTACACTAATGCCATATGGAACCCGCAGACATTTTCATTTTCGCTGGCGAACATCAGTTCATACGGATTTCATATATGTTTTTATCTCAAATGGTTCAACAACTGATATTTGTTATATTTTTCCTTTAATTTTACTTCTCCTTTGGAATTAACCGTTACAATGTCGTCTATTGAAAAATAACGGTGGTCGATTTTTTTTCCGCCTTCTTGTTTTTTGTAAACGAATGAGACCCGGACCTGCCCGGAAATGCCCGGCTCGACCTCTACCGGCTGACGGAAAACTACGTTGATACGTTCTAACAGTCCTGTCTGGCCGGAAAAATAAACCGTGCTTTCCTGGTATTCGCCATAATCGTAGTTGATGCGGTATGCTTTGGCTTTGGCTATCCTGCCCAGATAGGTACAGGTGTAGCCTTTGCCTGAAGTGGTCGCCTGTGATTCCTGCGCCAGACTAATCTGCTCAAGGGTTTGCATAATCATTTTCCAACCCTGAGAAGGGGGCTGCGAGGCATCGGGCCGATGACGGGGTTCGATGCCAATCAATTGCGCTTCGGGGTGGATAAACACGAGGTAACGGCCATCGCTCACGATTTCCATGCCGTATTGCTCCAAACGGAATTTGTCGCCTTGCCTGAGAAACTTCACGCGCTGCTGCTCCGTTGGCGTGACGGCGCTTAGCGATGGAAAGAAAAGGTGCTCTATCTCTATCTCGAAAGCCTCTTCCCGGAAGATACGGGTGGCTTTTGCCAGGTCGGTATCCCAGTCCTGCGACCAGGCGCAGGCAGCGTAAAAGGAGCAAAAGCACAAAAACACGAAGGGGCGAAGGCACGAAAGGGCGAAGGCGCCAGGGAAGGTGCCTTTTTGATGATTATATATTTTTTTACTATTAAATCTTTTTTTATCCATTTTTATCCATTTTATGTCTCTAAAAAGCGCTGTTCGTTTGATTTTAAATCGCAGGATCTCCCTTTCAAAACCGTCAGATGAAATAATCCCCATAGCGTATGGCATCTCCCCGTAGCCCTCAGGTTAAGATGCAAAACTCTCCGAATCAATGCCCTGAAAGGGAAAAATAAACAGGATAGGGCTCAGACCTGCCCTGATGTGACGTTCGCAGCCAAGCCCTGAAAGGGCGAAATCCTGAGAACGTCCCCTCTGGGCTCTGGCTGTTTCTGTCTCGCATTTCTGTTTCCACGGGCGTTGCACATCGCTATTGATTGCGCCCTTTCAGAGATACGGCTTACTACCCTTCGTGCCTTTATGGTTGCTTACGCTGCCCCTGACGCGCTTCGCGGATGGTCATGACGCCGCGTTCGGTCTCTTTCTTGACGCGGATAAGCGAACCCTCCTCATCGTATTCGTAGATGGTGGCGTAGTTTTCAGCATCCAGCTCGGCTGCCAGCCGGCGCGTTACCGGGTCATAGACGTATGACTTCATATTGCCGTTGAACGGGTAAACTCGGATGTCGTCGAAAAAAACATCAGCCCCGGATGTCGTTTTTAACTCAAGGGACATCCTATACGCATTTTCAGGTACGTCAATAACGTCCTGAATACGCTGCCAGCCGTCAATGATCGAGCCGGATGGGTATATCTCTTTTATTAACTTATCGTTCGTTCCAACCAAATCAAAAACAAGCGCGGTAAAACAGTTTTCATACGTAACTGCTCCGATTTCCAACGCTTCTGAGTCTTTTACCCAGCCGCTGAATATGTACTTCTTGCCTGGAATAGGAGCGAAACTCGAAGGGCAGGAGTTGCATGAGGGGGCGGGTAAGTTTAGATAATTTACTACAACCGAATCGAAGGGTGCTATGGTAGCAAACTCTTTATCGGTTCCGCTTAATATTACGGTTATACTTGATCCGTTTGTTGCATCGGAAGCAGCGGTTACGGTGAAGGTAGCACTGTTTTGTCCTGCGGGAATGATTACCGAAGAAGGTAAGGATGAAAAATCGAAAATATCGCCCGAATAATTGATGTTGACCGTTACATCTTCATTAGCAACCACAGTATCAGGGAATTTGACGGTAAATAGATGACTGTTATTATCAACAGACAAGACTACCGTAGAATTATCAGATAAACTTACGGTTGTGTTCACCGTAAGAATAGCCGGACTTCCTAATGGAAGAGTTTCTGTCATATTGCTAATAGAATTACCATCGATCACCCATTTTCCGGCACGCACAATATTGACCGGAATCGACACTGCACCGCTTCCCATCGCGGCAACCGATGCGCCGCTCAGTTGATAAAACTCATTTCCGAATGTACAATTAGAAGTTCCTCCTGTAAAACCTGAAGAGGTACAAACGTCAGAAATTTGTAAACCGGTATGATCAACCTGAAAGCCAACATTGGTCAAAATCACCGGACTATGGCATGTATAGTTCAAGTCAAGAGTAACATTATCGCCAACATTTGCCGCATAGTTTTTCACTCCATTCCAAAAATAATCCAATTCACCGCTTATTGCTTCTGAAAATGTTAATCCCGTACTAATTTCAGTAATTTGTCCGGCAGGAATATTATCATAACCAACTCCTGTTCCATTATCATCTTTAGGGAAAACTGCATTGCCATAATTACCAAACCGAAATTTGTATTGAGCGTCAGTGCCTGAACTTCCTCCGCTTCCCGGAGACAATGCAAGCATATTATAACTATATCCCGGCTGGTATGGATTAGCCGACCATGCTCTGTCAAAACTTCGTCCCACAGGAAAATAACCTATTACAGTATTGTCAGTGACACTGTTTCTTGCTCCCACTAAACGAACCGATTGCACTTGTGCCGTCGTTGGATAACGGTCTGCTGGTGATGCGCTAATATTTAAACTGAAAATATCCGGCAAGATATACGCAAATCCCGCATCATTGTTAGCAAGATATGTATCAAATCCGTAAGCGAGAATGATTGGTGTACCGTCAGGAATATTGGTTGCATCAATGGTTGCTGTTTTGATAAAAAAATCCGGGGTAGTGGTGTTATACATGATTTTTATTGTAACAGTAAATGTGCTTCCAAGATACGTTCCTGTAAATCGTTTGGTCATTTCATGCTGTGTTCCTGTAGTGTTAGAAAGTCCTATATCCTCAATAGAATCGAATGCATTTAGAGTCGCATGTCCTATAACAGATCCATGTCCTTTATATGAATAAATAATAGTACCTATTTTAATAGCAAATATGGGTGTATTTTCATTGTCAAAAAATTGCTGTACCCAGCCATTTGTATATCGGGTTACATTAAAGCGACCATTCTTAAATATTTCGATTTTTAACTGGTTGTTAGCCTCCACTCCACCCAAAGTAACTACATTGTCTGTCTGCGCGTAAAGCTTTGCTGAAAAAAAACAGATTGTCAGTATTGTTGCTATAATTAATGATGTTCGTTTCATTATTGTACATCTTTAGAATAAATCAAATAGAATTGTGTATCTCCCCGCGTAAACCATATTTTTAGGAATTTGTTTTCAATAGTGTATGTAAATACACGAGAGTGTTCTTCCTGCATGGTAACTATCAAATTTCCGTTATCTACAGTAAAAGAACCTTTCAAATTCAGACTTTCTCCTGCTATAAACTCCTCTTCGGTATTGCTTACTCCTATTTGGTTCGCAAAAAAATAGAGTTGGGTAAACATATTTCTTGGTAGATTGTTTTTATCGGCAAGCAAGACGTCTAATGCATATTTTTTAGTAACGCCATTCCTGGTCAATTCTACTGTATCTAAATCCCAAGTTCCCCATAGACGGTGATCTACCATTGCCGTTTCGTTAGTTACTGTTTCTTGTGCAAAACTTGATGCCGATATGCTGAATAAACCTGCAACAAAGGCGACTAAAACTATTCTTCTTATTGATACTTTCATCTGTTTATAATTTATTTTTTTACATTAAGATCAGTGGAACACCCAGATAAGCATTGGCTCGTATGTCAATGTCTTGACGTGGGTGTTTCATTATATTGATTAATTAATTTAATATTTATATATCTCAAAATAATTTCTATTTCGAAGTCCGGAGGACTAACACTTAGATAACCTCTTGCAAGCGAAGCGCAGCTCGGGGTAGAGCGAGAATAGAAACGATACACCCTGCCAATCAACCCCGTAGCGGGTTGAACTTTTTCGGAGCTGGCAAAGAGATAGCCATTGCACATTCCCCGAGCTGCGCTTCGCTTGCAAGGGGTTATCCAACTGTCAGTCCTTCGGACTTGAAATCAACCGGCAACTTGAATTAATTATTAAGTTAAACTATTTATTTCATCACTTTTTCCACTTTTCCATTACTGTAAACTATTATGTATATTCCGCTTGCAGGTTCTTGCGGCAAGCGTAGCCCTGTGAGGCGGTAATAACCAATAGCTTGCGCTGCGGGCGAAAAATCTTTTTCCCCTGCAATACCTACCGGATTGCCGGTGGTGGTAAATGAATTTTCCTGCAAAACTGCAGATGTTTCGTCTATGTTCGCTGTTATTACATAATAATAATCGGTACCCGCCGTGAGATTTTTCACTTCATACGAAAAATCGCCTGTACCTGAACGCAACGATTTTGTACCCACATAATTGCCGTCGGCATCAAATTCTATAATACAAACTGTTTGTCTATATTCTGCATCTGAGTAAATGCGAAGTTCATAGCCGGTAGCTCTTCCTACCGCTTCCCACACAAACAATGCACTGCTGTCTGACGGCTCAACGGAAATTTCGGAAGGTTCTATTACGTTAATCCCTACGATGACTTTTGCCTGATTATATTCATAAGAAACTATTGCCGTATTAGTCATTGTTACAATATAACTACCGATGGTATTAAATACAAGTTTTCCGTCAACCACCGTATAATCGTCTGCCAACGCATTGTCGCCGTTTTTAGTTACGACGCTATAATTTGTAAATGTGCTGTCAAAGACAGACTGCGCCGAAAAAAGTTCTTCGCCAACAATTACCGCTTGAGACGGTAAGTATTGTGTGCTGAAAACTTTATTATTTTGAGTATTTATTTTTAAATGTGCCGCATATAATTCAGACAGTTGAAGTTTATTATCATTGCAGTATAACTGATTCAAATTGACACAATCCGTTAAATCTAACCTTGTTAATTGATTACCGGAGCAACGCAATTCCTGTAAAGCCGAACAACCGCTTACATCTAAACTTGTTAACTCATTACCGGAGCAACGCAATTCCTGTAAAGCCGAACAACCGCTTACATCTAAACTTGTTGCTTGATTTGCCTTCATGCAATCAAAATAAGTAAACCTGCAATTACTGTTAGAAGCAGTAACGGTTACCGTATATTCTCCGTCTGTGTCATAAATATGTGTTGGAAATACTCTCCCATCATGACTATCTTCAATGCTTGTCCCAGTTTCGATAGTACCATCACCCCAGTTTACTGTAAATTCTTCGCCTATCGTCGCTTGAATTGCCATATATCTATAACTTCCTGCTTCGGCTTTCCACATAAGTGTGATTACATCTTGTGCCAAAGCGCTACCCGCCACCCAAAGCAGCATTATAACTGCAATTAAAACTTTAAAAGACTTCATTGTTTTCATACGCTTTATTTTTTAATCTGTTACTATTTTATTTTTTTTTAAATCAATACCGTTTATTTAAGGCTGAAAGCCTTTTATCATTAGCATTGGGCAACGCCCAATGAATTTTTGTATATTCATTTTTCTATATTTCATCTATTTTATTTTACTCATTGCAAATTAGAAATTTGCTTTTAACTTCGACATGGCGAGACGCCATGCCGAACTGTGCACTCCTCATCATTTGCACGCCATGCCGAACCAGGAATTACTTTTGTTTCTCTATCTCCTCACAGGTCATCAACTCTTTTTCTATCCGTGCAGGTGCGTCTTTTGTTACCTTGATGCTGTATCTGCCGGTATGTCCCTGTGTTCTGGAGATGTTATCCCTGCCGAAGCCGAAGTGCTCCATATCGCAGGCGTTTACATCATCATCCTCAAAGCCTGCGAATCCCACTTCGCGGTAGCGGGCGTTGGCAGAGATGGCCGTCGGCAGGGTGTTGTTGTAGCCATACGTTGCCGAGGTATAGCGTCCCAGGGCGTCGCGGTTTTCAATCTCGTAGCCGAAACGGCTGAACATGGTTACTTCCGAGGCAAATGTCCATCCCAATGTGTCGGCTTCCCAGGTGAATGAGCTGTTGTTCCTGTTTGTATTCTTCCAGAAAGGGGAGAATGAGGTAAAGAAGCCGTCTTCACGGATGTTGGTATTTCCGTTGGCATCGCTTTGCGAGCGTCCGGTGAGGTACACGTAGGAGCGTTTCGGGCGGTAGTTACCCTTTTCGCCGGTGATGTATGGGTTCCGTGTTTCCGGCTCGCTTTCCATGCAGGTCTCGCAGAGGTTTTCAGCCCATTGGGCGTTGAACTCTACGGCTCCGGCATTCAGTACGCTGGCGTTTGCGAAACTGATCCTGTTGCCCGCAACAGGATTGGTGCGGGTAGTGATGGTTCCTACCGGCGTACTTGCCATGTTGCGGCGACCGGAGCGCAAAAGGGTAAACTGACTGTTATTACCGGCAGAAAGCGGGCTTCCGGCACGGTTTATCAAGGTTACGTTACTTCCATTCGCTGATTCTACCCATGCAAAACCCTCGCCGTCTATGTACAATTCATCGCCTTGTGTCAAATGCTTTCTTGTATTTTCATCTAATTTTCCTCTTAATCCTGCATTCCGGCAGGCCAGTCCCATTCCCTCATAAGCCCAGTGAGCCGGATAGGTAAAGGAGTAATAATGGTCTCCGAAATTGTTTTGGGTTTCCGTGAGCAGCACATCACCGGTCTCGGCATCCCAGCCGATACTGGTAGTGGTTACGTGCGAGCCCAGGTCCTGGGCAACGGTACGTTCAAGAATACCGTGCCGCGTGATTACCTTGGTTGCCGAGATGGAACGGAAACAGGTGGTTTCGCTCATATAACCGGGCCAGAAGGCAGGAATAGGAAGCGGTATGCCGAAAATAATCGGCGAGACATCCAAATTGCCGGCTAATGAACCGCCGGTGGTGTGGTTGTAGCTTTCCCGCTCGTCAAACACCACTTCTACATCCATACCTGCCTGCAAGGTTTCGACCGAACCGCTTATATGTATCGTCGGTATTGAATTGGAGAGCCGGTTTGAGCCTTCCGTCTTGTAGAAATATTCTATTGAAGAGATCGGAACAGACTGGTTTTCGGCATATACCCGTGTGGCTTTCGCCTTTCCGTGCATGTCGTTCAACTCGATGGCATAGCTTTGGCTGATCGTCATATAATCCTTTACATCTACCTTTAAGAGCTGGGAAAGCCATGAAGGTTTTTTGTGCCGTGCAGAGCCAATATGCGGATCCCGGACAATGACCGGAAAGTCTTTCGCTGTATAAAACTCATTGACGGTATGCCCGGTAGCTGTCCGGCTGACATTCTCGTGTCTGAGGTTTTTTACCGTCACGCAACTGTAGCCTACCGAAGGGGAAGGGAAGAACATTTCGCCGTAAGGGCGTTCCAGGTAGAAACGGTTGTCGGGGGCCATTTTGTGGCGTTCTATGTATGTATCAGGCTGCCGGAAAGGGTTTTCCTCATTTCCGATAAAAGGCTCGTAGCTGGCAACGCCACTGCTGATGGTATCGCCGGCAATGATTCCTCCCTGACTTTGCCTGGCAACGGTTTTATAGCTGTACTCCTGTCCGTAGCTGAAATCAGTCGTGCGGTTTCCGCTCATTGTTTGCCACCGGTCATTGATTGTCAGACGGTGCACGCGCGAACCGCCTCCTAATTTATATCCGTCGGGCTTCAATAACCGCAGGTAGGATTTGTGCGAACTGTTCAGGTATCGTCCGAAACTTTTATCTTTCATGGCATGATAGGTGCCTTTTATGTTACCGGTAATATCCTGTATTGTGCCGGCTAATTTGCGGAAAACAGCCTCGCCGGGATTATCCATATTATTGTCGTTGTTTCCTCCGTAATAGAGGTCTGACGAGTTGACAAGCACAAATTGCATGGCAGTTTTGGTGATGGGGTTAATTGTTCCGCTCCTGCTCTCGTCCAGCTTCATTTCATTTAATTTGATCCATGCCAGATCACTTCCAATGTTCCAACCGCTTTCCGAATTGGCAATATTGACATAGCCGCTGATATATTCGGTTTCTCCGTTTCCTTTCAGGTTCATATAGCATCTAAAGAACAACTCCTGAATGCGGTCGTTTCCTTCTCCGAGGTATTTACTTCTGAAATCATTATCATTCTTTAGTTTGCTGCCATCTACTCTAAAATAGACATAATTGTTGCCGTATAACTCATTTTTCAATTGAAGCGGATCTGTAATGTTGCGATTATTGCCGAATCCCAAAATTTCAACCATATAACCGGCCCGTTTATCCTGTACAAAGGCATAATCGTCGGCTTCATAGTCAACATTGATTTCACCGCCAGACGGCAATTGAATTCTGGTTAATGCCCAGGCGGAAGCATACGCATCGGTTTCACTTTTATTCTGCTTGGTATAAGGGGCATCTATATTAAAAGGTGCTTGCGTAGGGTTAGGCTTGTAAACACCCCATCTGTCTTGAGCTCGCAGGTCATAATCAGGGTTAGTTCCCTCATAAAAAAACCGGTAAGGACTAAGGCTTCCTTTTTTTGAATTTCCGTAAGTAAACCATACTCTTTTCAACGTTAATTTACCGGATTGAGCATCGTCAATTCCCTTCTTGCTTGAAGATGGAAGTTTTTTACATAATGTATAATTGTAATCGAAATGAACGGTTTTGATACAATGAGCGCTTTCGTTTTTATTTTTTTGCCGGTCATACCGGTCATGCCTGTTATAAAGCTTTATGGAATCCAGCCGTTCAAGCGTATTGGATCCCCTGCCTCCTCTTTCGCTGCTTACATCATAGGCATCCCATCTGGGCGAATAATAAAACTCGGCAATGTAGTTTTTAGTTTCTATGGAGTGCAGGAATTTTATCTCTTTTTCTCCGTAAAGATAGGTTCCTTTATTATCGTTTTCCTTGAAACGTAAGCCAATCTGAAAATTAGCGGAATCGGCATAATACGGGTTTCGCCAACGGTAAAGGTTCTCCTGCTGGATATAATTGAATTTTGTATAGCTTCCTAAATCATCGTCCGAAAGTCCATCGCCTGTAACATCTGCATAATCGGTTGAAAGAATGGATGTCAACTGATAAGCGTTAGCATAAGCAGGCACTTCATTACTGTTATAATACTTATCGATGCCGTTGTCGTTATTATTCGAAGCGTCTGTTGATGAATAATACACCAAACCGCTGGATTCTCCCTTCCCATTATTTCCCACATTAAATGTAACCTCCCGCTGTTTATAGTTATAGGTTTGAGTACCATAAACATACCTTGTTCCATCGGGCTGGGTAACGGTAATTTCGGATATGTGATGTTTTTTTCGTCCGTTATTGTAATTAACCAACTCTTTTTCAACACCAGCCTTTTGTGCTTCTTGGGTAGTCAGATATGAGAAAAGTTGCGTTCTCCTCTCTCTGGAAGAGAGGAAGAAGTTTCCTCCCTGGCCCATTGGAGCGGATGTCTCAGACATCAACTGCCTGTTGTTGCGTAACCGGAAAGAGGGATCCATTTTTCCTTCATCGCTACTTTCGGAGATATGAATACGAATAGGATCCGTTCCATATATTGCATTATAGTATTCGCTGTTTACGGTCGAAAATTCTCCCGCGCTTTTGAAATAGACCTGTTCGTATGCAGGGGTGTTTGCTTTGTTATTTTTAAACCGTAAATTCCGTTCATTTAAGATTCCTGCCCCATTGCTCCATTTTCCGGACGAGGACTTTGAATAGTCGTGGCTAAAATTAAGCCCGCCTTTAAACCATGCTCCGGCGCCTATGTCGCCGCCGAAAGAGCTTCCGTTGGAATGGCTGGATGTGTATGGATCATAAACAGAACCTACATCGCGGTAAGGGCGGAACATGCCGCTTACTCCCTGACCGGATGCAGAGTATATGTCATAAGTCATTTGAGTCATGGCTATGGCCGGGATTTTTTCATTATATATACCGTCTTTTTCTCTATTGAAATCGTGCATGGCATACTTGTTGTCAGCGCCTTGTCCCGAATAGATATAACCGTAAGCAGGAGCTTCATTGGCAGGATTTGCCAATGCCTGACGATTGAAATATCCGCCTACCTTACCTTTGAGGTTTGCCCAAAAAGCCTCTGCCCCCAATCCCAGGTTGCCGGATATGGAGAAGGCGTTCATCGGTTGGGTTGATTGAGGAACGTAGCTTGTAAAACCGATTGGAATGCTTGTGCCGCCGCCAAATTTATTATTTTCTCTAACCTTTTTTTCTTCATTAGTTTCTTTATTTCTTACTGTTTTTTCCATTTGTATCAGGTTCGTCTGCGCAGATGCCCCCATGGTTACCTGACGCAACCCGGAACGCGAACTGTATGTAGTTCCAACACCGATACTTCCGCCAAACGCTTCACATTCCTTATTTTTCTTTTCTGCGATAGAGGTTGTTAAGCCCACAGAGGGAGAAACCGAAATGCCGCCTTCGGAAGAAAGTCCCAGTCCGATGGATGCCGTCCCGCCTAATTTTCCTCCGCTTGAAATGGAGGCGTTTATGCCTGTTTCGTAACCGGGACCGGTATAGTTATTGTAAAAAATACCCATGTTGCCGCTTATGGCAAATTCTTTCCCGATTAATTCAGGGTCGCCGATGCTGAAATTAACACCCAATGTCCAATTTGGATTGAGATTGGTTGTGGTCTTTATTTTATCTTCGCCGTTAAAATCATCGGGGACTCCTCTTACTGTGCGATTAATAACACCCGCGGCATTGAGCGTCCATCCTAACCCCACGCAGCTTGCCTGGTCTTCCATCCCAATACCGGAACTATAACTTAAATTGACAGGGTAACCATCTACATCCAATAACGGTATGTTGTACTGGAAATCACCGCTGAACAGATCGACCATATCGCTTACGCCAGCGGGAGTAAACGAGGTAAATTCCGGTTGCGATGGACCGCCGGTTATCGCCAAAGCCTGTATGGGCAGGATCATCTGAACCAGCAGGAATATGGATACTATCTTCGTAAAATAACTGTTTCGGATTTTTGCAATCATAGCGTATTATAATGAATTATATTTTTTGTTACTGCTTATTTTCTTTTCAATAAATAAATGAATCAATTACACAAAGCATTGCTGTCTTTACAGGAACATTCGGATTCGCTTATCTCTATGTATTGACAGTCGTATGCTTTTTCGCCGCAGCTGTTTTCGGTTTCCAGGCAGACATGATACAGCCCATACTGCGAATAGGTATGCGTAATTCTCCGTTCATTTGTTTCGATAACGGTTTTGTCTCCAAATTTCCAATGGAATTTCCCGAACCCGGCTTCACGATCTCCAATGGCTTCGAAACTTATGGCGCATCCGGCTTTTGCATAACTGAGTTTTATTTCATTCGGGATTTGATAAACGGGGATTTGTTTTTCAATCACGCAGTTGTCTTTTTTTCCATATACGTACAATGTGTCATTTCCCGAGATGGAATACCATGTATCCGGGCAGTCGCGGCAGCTTACTCCGTCTTCCGGATGCCAGCGGTAGCTGTCTGCTCCCAAAACGCTGAGTGGTACGTTTTCTCCCTTGCAGCCGGAAATGACCGGTTTGTTTACTTCCAATTCAAACGGTGAGGCTATCTCGACTCTTACCTGCTTGTGCATGACGCATCCGCCCTGTGTGGTAATGGATACGGTGTATGTGGTTGAGCTTTGCGCTGTGGCTGTCGGATTGGCGATATCAGGGTTGTCCAGATAATCGGACGGCGACCACTTATAAGAAACGCCTCCTGTTGCTTTCAACGGAATGGATGCTCCACTGCAGGCATATACGGTTTCGCCTTCTTCTGGCAAAATTTCAACTGAAATATCATCCAGTGCCCGGATGGAAATGTGTTTAACTACGGTAGCGCCACACCATGAAGTGATGATTACGCTGTATGAAGCGGATACGGGATCGACTTCTATTGAAGGGGTGGTTTTTTCGTTTGACCATTTATAACTGACGGCTCCTTCCGAAAAAGCGTTTAAAAGAATTTTCCTGTCATTTTTTTCACAGATATCTATCTGTTCCTGCAAATGCTTTGAAACAGGCGGATTGCAACAAATTTCCGGATTTGTCAAGCAAATGGTATCTGGAAAACAACCGGTTGGAGTAATAACGCCATTATTGCTTAATTCATCAGGCGTTAACACGCAGGAAGGAATTACTTCTCTTGCCAGATTACATGATTCGGATTGCCATTCCAGTTTGAGCTTTTGGCTTGGTACATAATCGGTCAATTCATAGATAAACGGATAGGACATGCCGGCTTCCAGGTGAATTGTTCCCTGATTTTCTGCCGTATTTATAACGGGCATGTCATTGATACTTTTCATTATGTAGAGTCTTCCCGGAAGGCCGGAGGTTTTGTAAAAAGTATAATCTCCGGTACACGCCGGCTTGATATAGCCTGTCCAGCGAATGGAATAGAGGCCGTTAACCGACAGAGGTGTTTTTGTCCAGTCGAAATCCATTACGGCCGGGATTTGTGAAGACGGCGGAATGATATTTTCGCTTAAAAATTTACATTCGCCCGCAGTACTTTTGTAATAGGTCGCCAACACTCCTGCGGCTCTTGCGGTATTGTAGGGCTTTTCTTCCAGTATTATCTTTTCGGTTCTGGAACATTCATTATCACATGTGATTTCCGCATAATATATTCCGGAAGGTAAACCGTCTATTTCGGAAGAATTTCCAATTGCTTCATTGTTCGAATTTTTCCATATAACGCTGCATACAGGATTGTCCCCGGATTCTCCTGTTCCGCATTTGACATCATTCTGTTTAAAAACCAGTTTCCCGTTACTGCCTCCGTTTTCGCAGTTGGAATCGGGATTATTGGCAACCACTATTCGTGATACCCGGTTGCAGCATGGAGGAAGCGTAATACATCTTTCAATCGTATATTTTACCTTTATGGTTTTATTCGTATTTGCTTTGGTATCGGTCACGGTGATGGTTATTTCTTCTACGTAATCTCTTTCGAGCGGGAGTGCCGCAGATACCGGAAGTTGTAAGGTAATCGGGTTAAGAGGACCGCCTTGCGCCAGTGTGCCCGAACCCGAACCCGAATTGGAAACCCATTCGTAGAAATACGGGCCGCCGCTGCCTGCGGATACCTGTACGTTCAGGTCGATCATCTGAGAGCCTTTTTCAAAAACGGTATCACAGACGGATAGATCTTTCGGCGGTATGACTACCATCCGGCACTGCTCGCAGCCGGTTTCAACTTCGGCTTCTCCCCAGTTTGGAATATCGCCTGCGCCTGCTGCGCGGCATACGGAGATGTTGCTGCCGGTAAAGTTTGCCGAATTTACATTGCCCACTCCCCCCGTATAGTGAATGCA
>JAISVA010000018.1 GCA_031271815.1 Prevotellaceae bacterium
CAAAGCGATAAAAGATGTAAAAGAAATAACAACTTATTACGTAAGGGACGCTCAAGGGAACGTGATGGCAACTTATAGTGAAAAGAAATACGAAGATGGTAAGATAGACTTGTCGCTGATGGAGCAGCATTTATATGGTAGCTCGCGCTTAGGTATGAGACAAGTCAATGAATTGTTAGTAGAAAAGGATGAAATAAAAGAATTCGAGCCGGAATACTCGTCGAGGAATCTTGGAGAGAAATCTTACGAGTTGACGAACCACTTGGGTAACGTGTTGGCTGTCGTATCAGACAAAAAACTTGCTAACAATGAGCCGGATGTAAAGACGGCTTATGATTACTTCCCGTTTGGTATGACAATGCCAAATAGAACTCTAAGTGGAGATTATCGTTACGGATTTGGTTCTCACGAGAAAGATTTTGAAGTACATGAGGGATGGTATGGATTCGGTAATTATGGATATGATGCGAGAATAGGAAGAAGACCGGGATTAGACCCAATTGATTTAGTTGGCTTTAGTGGTTATTCTGTTTTTAGAAATAATCCTCTATTTTTCATTGATATAGATGGAAAAAATCCATTTCCACATATAGAAGATTTACCTGATTATTATTTTAATAAAATAGTAGTAGAGCCTGTTTTAAATATGATTGAAACGGCAAGTAGACTAATGGGTACTGTAAAGGTTAAAGTTGGGATTTCTGCGGGAGTTGGCCTCGGATTTAAAGCAACAAAATACGTTCAAGGGAAATTTAATTTAGAATTAGCGGGTGCAGATTTAACTTTAAATACAGGGCAATCAAATATAAGCGCAATGAAATTAGAAGGAAGAGCTACAGTTGGAAGTAAAGGCGGATTGGATATTGAGGGAAATCTTTCTGCAGTAGATATAGATTTTAATAATGTACAGAATATTTTAAAATTAGAATCTCCCGATTTAGAAACATTTTCTTTTGCTTCGGCTGATGTTAAGGCTCAGGTTACGAAATTATTTGAAACATCTGGTTCTATGTGGGCTATTCAAAATAAAGAGGGAGAATGGTCTTTTGCTGACGGTAGTTATGATATTGGAGTAAAACAAGATGTTTTCGAAAAAACAGATATTTCCGTAGATATTAAATTTGGATTAAAGGTTGCAGTAGGTATAGATTTAAAGGAATTATATAATCTTGTAGGAGGAGGAGAATGAAATATTTAATTATTCCAGGGATTTTTATTTTGGGTGGATTAATTCTTTTTGCTTACAGTTTAATATTATTTCTGCAAACAAAGCGAATAATACAGAATGGCATTAAAACATTAGCCATTATTACCAACAAGGAAAAGAAAAAGAGTGATAGTCTTTCTGGTGCGGATGAATTTCCTATTATTTATTACGAATATGAGATAATGTATGTTGATTACAACGGAAAAACGATAAAAAAAGTCAGCGATTTTAGTGACCAAACAAATTTAGTGGTAGGGAGTAAAATCGAGGTAATTTATGATAAAGAGAAGACCGACAACTTTCTAATATTTGCGAAAAAACAGCGAATACTCTCTTGGTTTATGTTTATTTTTAGTAGTTTTTTTATTGTAATGGGAATTTTGTTTTTAATTTTCAAAAGGTAAACTGGACTTCCTCGTAATCGGTAGTGTGTCAAATCTGGAACGTTCGGCGTATGGCTCCGCCAACGTCGTTAGTAACCGCAGGGCGTCCCGCCCGGACAAGATGCGCCGAAATAGGAAGTCAGCTAAACGATTGATTTTACAAATATTGAAAGCCCTGTTGATGAAGCGACAAAGCGTAAACTTCCAATCTTTAACCCAGCTAATACTGGAAGTCCAAACATATCGAATAAATCAAAATCAACAGCAGGTCCTAGCTCTGGGTCTTAAAAATGTAAAAAAATGAAATTAAATTTAAAATCATTTGTCTGGATTTGTGTTATCCTATGTACATCTTGTCAAAGTTCAAACAAGGTAATGTTTGTAGCAATACAAAAAAAGGAAAATAAATTATTCATAATGAATATTTACAAAGACTATCAATATACGATAACAGTAGATAATATGGTTTTTGAGGAAGGAAAATCACTAGTTGATAATGATAAAATAATTTTATCACAAAATCCAGCAAGCTCATTAAATACACTTATTCGCAATAGAGAATATAAAATATTTTCCGATAAAATATGCAGAATAAAATATGTTCAACTGAATACAGATGCAAATAGGAGAGAATTGGTTAAACCTATTGAGGAAATAGACAATTTAGACTGCTTTGAAATCAAGAAAATCAACCGGTGATGTCAAGTTGGTATGTCTATAAATGTATTGGATTCTCCGTTAGGCATAGCGTCTGTCGCTATGTCTGAGTTAAAAGCAAATTTCTAATTTGCAAATTAAAAACAAATTGTAAATTTGCAACATATCAAATGCAGAGCATTTGTTTTAACACGACATAGCGACAGACGCTATGCCGAACGCTCACACTTCACACTTTATACGTTACGCCGAACAAGGGTAGAAATGATTTATGGAAATAAATTGCTGACTTCCAAAGAAATGGAAATGAAAATTTTTGAATATATAGAAATCTGGTACAACAAAAATAGAAGACATTCCGCACTGAAGAATTTAACAATTGAAGAATTTAATAACAATATTCTAAAAAATCTTTGCTCCTTGTGCGGATAAAGTTGGGAAGTCCAATCTACGGATTATCATCGAGTGAATTTCAAAATTGATGCAAAATTTGTATTGCTTTTTTATTTTAACTTGTTGATACTGTTTATTTTTCGACAAATAAACAAACCAATATATTAATACATTTGTTTGTTAATTCAATATTTTTCAATTAATTTTGCATTTTTGCTATTAAATCGGCATAAAGAACAAACCAATGAAAGAACGTATAAAACAACTATTAGCAGATATAAACGCCCTGAACGTTTCCAACAGCGAGGAAATAGAGGCATTGCGCATTAAATATTTGAGTAAAAAAGGAGAAGTGTCTAACCTTTTCAACGATTTTCGTAATGTAGCCGCCGAAGAGAAAAAAGAGGTAGGGAAATTATTAAACGAGTTGAAAAATAAGGCGCAGGACAAAATTAATCAATTGAAGGAAGCGTTTGAAAAAAGCAATGACAGAGCCGAAAAGCTTGATTTGACGCGTACGCCCGATCCGGTTGAACTGGGAACACGCCACCCGCTTTCCATCGTAAAAAATGAGATTGTAGATATATTTGCCCGCATCGGATTTGTGATTGCCGAAGGTCCGGAGATTGAAGACGACTGGCACGTGTTTTCATCGTTGAATTTTCCGCCCGAACATCCGGCAAGGGATATGCAGGATACATTTTTCATCACAAAGGATCCGGATGTATTGCTGCGCACGCACACCTCGTCCGTGCAAACGCGCGTGATGACTAACCAAAAACCGCCGATTCGCGTTCTTTGTCCGGGACGGGTTTACCGCAATGAGGCAATTTCTTACCGCGCTCACTGTTTCTTTCATCAGGTCGAAGGGCTTTATATCGACAAAAACGTTTCCTTTGCCGATTTAAAACAGGCGTTGCTTTATTTTGCCAAGGAGATGTTCGGCGAAGAGACGCAGATACGGTTGCGCCCGTCTTTCTTTCCCTTCACAGAACCGTCTGCCGAGATGGATATTTCCTGTAACCTGTGTGGTGGAAAAGGATGTCCTTTCTGTAAGAATACCGGCTGGGTAGAAATCCTGGGATGCGGGATGGTTGACCCGAACGTGCTTGAAAACTGCGGGATCGACAGTTCGGTTTATTCCGGATACGCATTCGGAATGGGAGTGGAACGCATCACAAACTTGAAATTCCAGGTCAAAGACCTGCGAATGTTTTCGGAAAACGACATGCGGTTTCTCGAACAGTTCAGGGCAGCATATTAACGCACGGCGGTGCGAAAAATTCGTGCATTCGACCTTTTGCGCTTTCGCGCTTTCATAGATAAGCAATAAAGAAAAACACAAATAACATAAATGGGATTATTCGGAAATAATATGGCAAAAGAAGTAGTAACACAAGGCTCGGAATACAACACACTGGCTTTCGGCACAAAAATAATCGGAGAAATTCACGCAGAAAATAATTTCCGCATAGACGGAACGGTAGAAGGTTCCATCTTTTGTAAAGGAAAAGTTATCATCGGAACCAAGGGGTTGATAGAAGGTTCGTTGACATGCGCCTCCGCCGAGATAATAGGCAGTTTTAAGGGGAAAATCATTGTAAGCGACACCCTTTCGCTGAAATCAACAGCAAAAGTAGAGGGAGAGATAAAAACCAAAATACTCTCTATCGAACCGAACGCCGCATTTACCGGGACGTGCGATATGGCGGATGTGAAACAACAACCAGGCAAATGAAAATGAAAAATGAAGAATGAAGAAATAAAAATCTTCATTCTTCATTTTTCAATTCTTCATTATATAATTAATCACTTCATTCAACCCGTCTTTGAATTTTTCAAAATCTTCTTTGTGCAGAAAAATCTTGTGTTTTTCAAAGGAAACCTGGGTATCGTCTCCCGTGACCTTTTTCTTACTTTCGGTAATAGCCAAAAACAATTCGTCTTTTTTGTTCTTTTTTACATCCAAATAATAAATCCTTTTTCCGGCTTTAATAGCTTTTGAATAGATTATATCCTGGACTTTTTCATCTTCATCCGATTTTTTTCTTGTCTCTTTCGTTTCCATAACTTAGTCCTCCAATTTTTAATTCAAACAATTTATCTGTTTCATTTTCCAAATATGTAAAATTTTTTCTAAAAAATCAAAAAAATAAGCGTTTTATTTTAATAATAATTATTTTTTTGCACATCATAGTATTATATTGAGAGAAAAAACTTAAATTTGTGTAATTTTTTAAGTAAACTAAATGATTAATCGTATCCTTCTCCGGATTAAAATTGTCCAAATCCTGTACTCTTATTATAAGAGTGACGCGCAAAGTATTGAGAAAGTAGAAAATGAGTTGTTTTTCAGCATTGAAAAAGCATATGACTTGTATTTTTATTTATTGTTGCTAATGGCTGACCTGACCGCTTATGCAGCGGAACGCATCAACAGGAAAAAACAGATGCTGACCGCAAGTGCTGAAGATAAGAACCCGAACATGCGGTTTATCAATAACCGGTTCGTGGCGCAACTTGCGAAAAACAAAGAGTTACTTGCTTACATAGACAAGCAAAAAATATCGTGGCATCAGCACGCAGAGTTAATCAAGGAGTTGTATGAAACCATTACGGCATCCGAAATTTATACGCAATATATGCAAAGCAAAGACGATTCTTATCAAAATGATAAAGAAGTGTGGCGCATGATTTTCAAAAAGATGCTTTCGGAAAGCGAAATACTCGGCAAGGAATTGGAAGAGATTTCCATTTATTGGAATGACGATGCCGAAACGGTAATTAGTTTTCTCCTTAAGACAATCAAACAGTTTGATGAGGCGAACGGCATCAATCAGCCGTTGCTCTCAATGTTCAAAGATGATGAAGACCGCGTGTTTGCGAAGGAACTTTTGCGGAATGCGATATACGACGGAAAAGAATACAAAGACATGATCCAGGAGCATACCCAGAACTGGGAGGTTGACCGACTGGCATTTATGGACATGATTATTATGCAGGCGGCGTTGGCAGAGGTGCATACGTTCCCGTCCATCCCGGTCAATGTAACGATGAACGAATACATTGAAATCGCCAAATACTACAGTACGGCAAAAAGCAGCGTCTTTATCAACGGTATTTTGGATTCGATTATCGACAAATTAAGAAAAGATAACAAAATAATCAAGGTTGCTTACTATACACCGTCGGCAAAATAGATTATTTTTGCGAAACATTAAAATTTTGAAATATATAACATTATGGATTTACAGACAATTTTATTGCAAGCCGAAGGAACCGGAGGTTTTTTAGGAGGCGGATCGCAGGGTCTCATTATGATGGTTTTGCTTTTTGTAGTTTTTTATTTCTTTCTGATCAGACCGCAAATGAAGCGCCAGAAAGAGATTAAGAAATTCAGAGAAGCGCTGAAAGTCGGAGATACGGTCATTACCTCAGGCGGGATTTACGGTAAAATCAAAGAGATGAAAGAAGACTATGTCATGCTGGAAATTACCAGCAACGCAACGGTTAAGATTGACAAGGGATCTGTTTTCGCTACAGCTGCAGACACACAACAAAAATAAGCAATGTGGAAAAAAGAACATATCATAGATGTTTTTTTTCGTGAAATGCAACGCATAAAAAGATTCTTGACAAGTAAGGATCTTTTTATCTTTTTGTTTTTTTTAGTCATGTCAACCGGCTTGTGGGGATTGCATGCGATGAGAAAAACGTATGAAACAATGATTCAGATACCTATTACGTATGAAAATTTCCCCCCGGGCTATATTCAGACCCGAGAACTTCCCCAAAAACTGAGAGTCACGGTTTCCGACCGGGGCAATGTGCTGTTGAATTACCGGACGGCAAGGCGTTTTTCGCCTGTTTTTTTCAACATAGAAGAACCGCTGCGGAAAGAGATGGAAATCAGTACCCAGGCAATAGAGTCGGCGATACGGAAACAGTTGAATGCGAGTACACAAATCATAAAAATAAATCCTGACGCACTGCACTTTACGTTTGTACGTTTGCAAAAGAAGACGCTTCCCGTCAAGCTCGACCAACACATTGAATTGGCGCAGCAATATACGCTTTCCGATACGATCGGGATCAGTCCGTATAGCGTACAGGTATATGCTCCGGAAAACATATTGGATACCATGCAATTTGCCTATACGGAATCGCTGATTCTTAACGGCTTAACGGATACTGTACAAAAAAAGGTAAAATTAAAGGAGACGAAAGACATTTCCTATTCACCTGCCGCTGTCAATGTAACGGTAAAAGCGGAACCATATACCGAAAAAACCGTTGAAGTGCCTGTTGTTGTTACAAATGTTCCCCAGGATCTTATTCTGCGGATTTTTCCTTCGGTAGTGAATGTAACTTTTCAGTTGGGAGTTAGCCTGTATGATAAGGTAAATTCCTCTTCATTTATCTTGACGGTCGATTACCGGGCGACGTTGAACGAAGATAACCAGAAGAAAATTCCTGTCGAAATAAAAAAACAACCTGAAAAAATTTTCAACGTAAGAATCAATCCCAGGAAGGTAGATTATTTGATAGAAGAAAAAGACTAAATTTCAAGATGTTAAGTTTGAAATGATAAAAATAGGAATCACCGGAGGAATAGGGAGCGGAAAATCAGTTGTGTCTGAATGTCTGCGAATCATGCGTATTCCTGTTTACAATGCCGATGAGGCATCCAGGCATATTTTGCAAACAAACAGTTTTATTCGGGACAGACTGAAAAATTTGCTCGGACCGGACATCTTTTCAAACGGAGAATTAAACCGGGCAAAAATGGCTTCTCTTATATTTAATGACCCGGGTTTGCTGTCTCAAACAAATGCCATTATTCATCCTGCCGTATTTGATGACTTTAACCGGTGGAGCGATAGCCGGCATTCAATGATAGTAGCCTGTGAATCGGCTATAGTTTTTGAAAGCGGTATGAACAGGTTTTTAGACTTTGTTATTACAGTTTCTGCTCCTGCAAAAATACGTATCGAACGAACTAAATTGCGCGACAGCGTTACCGATGAACAGGTAATGAACCGGATAAAAAACCAGTTGCCGGATGAACAACGAACCAACCTCTCGGATTTTGTGCTGGTAAATGACAACCGCCAGGCGATTATTCCTCAATTGCATAAAATCTTGCAGGAGATAAAAGGCTAGTGGGATACTATATATAAAATATAGTGTTTTATTGATATATGTTAATTCAAATTTATTTTATGTAATCTTTTTGTAATAATTATTGCCGAAATTAAATATTAATTCAAATAAAATATTTAATTTTGGGAATTTTTCCTATATTATTGACATTGGACTAATTATTTTGATCCTATTAAAAACGTTCATTTTGTTATTGTTGTTGGTGGTTGGCTATTTCGTTTGAAAATAAAAATACATTAAATTAAAAATTAAATCTAATAATATAAAATTCATGAAAGTATGAGTACAATGTTACATGTAAACACAAATAAGCGGGAAGGCTTGCGTGGCTTTTTTCGATGGAAAATAGGATGGCTGTTGTGCGCTGCATTGCTTGTGTGGAATGTGAATGCACAAGTTGTCATAACACCGGAACAAAATTACAGCGAATTTAATGAAGCTATCCCTTGTGGTGAAAACTTTGTCGGTTCTCTTATTCAGAATGCTTATAATCAGGCGATTGTTTCGATTGAATATAATGGAGATTATGTAGATAATACTTGGAACTATGATAATTGCTCATTTTTAGGTTGGGGACCCGGGGTTGTTGGCTCTCCCGGAGCGCAAGGAGCAGAAACGCCAACATACTATATTATTGTAGACCCGGTTAATAAAATAATAACGTTTACTACCACGATACCTGTTTGTATTCCTACAATTTTTGTGGACGAAACTCCTCTTAATAAATTTACTGCCGGTCAGAAGCAGGCGTCGGCTGTACAGACGGTAACGGTTGCCGGAACGGCTTTAATCGAAGGCATAACCGTCACAGTTCCTCACGGTTATGAGTGTTCCATAGACGGAGGCATAACTTGGGGCGTTTCGCTTGCAATTCCTCAAATCGAAGAAAGCGCCAATGCAACGCTTTCCATTCGCCTGAAAAACGGAAACGAAGCCGGTCCATACAATGATGAAATCATACTTTCTTCGGCTGGCGCCGGAAATAAAACGATCCAGTTGACGGGCGAAGTTATGCTGCCTTCCGTACAGGTTAATCCGGCAACGCTTGCTCCTTTTACGGCATGTCCGGGGAATGTCTCTGCAGCTCAGTCGTTTATCGTTATTGGAGAATATCTGATTGATGATGTAGTCGTTGATCCTTTGACCGGTTATGAATATGCTACAAGTATCAATGGGACGTATCAGGAAACCTTAACGCTTACCAGCACTGCCGGCGGGCTGTTAAACGAAGTAGTGTATGTCCGCTTGAAAGCGGGTGACGCAGTAGATGTTTATAACGGAGATATTATATGTACAACTCCGGAAATCGGAAGTCCGGTTGCCGTAGCAGTAGAAGGAAGAGTGATTTCGATACCCGAAATAAATGTAAATCCGGTTCAAGTCACCGGGTTGAATTATGTGGTAAACAACGGCCCTTCTGTACCTAAGCCGATTTTTGTAAACGCTTCTTGTGTAACGGGCGATATAACGGTAACGGTTACCGGGAATTTTGAAATATCAAAGACGATCAATGATGCCGATTTTACCGGTGAAATAACGATCTCAAAAGATGGAGGAACAGTTTATGTGCGCTTGAAATCCGGTTTGGATCTGCAAGAAGCAGCCTATACCGGGATAGTCAGTGTAGAAAACGGAACCGAAATAAAGACAGTAAATGTAGAAGGGCAAGTTGAGTCGGGTCTCTGTGACGGTGTTTTTGTATTTGGAGAAAGACGTCGAATAGATAACTATTCGATATGCGCTATGGATGAAAATTGCCATTCGGTATATAAAGTGGATTTCAGAGTAGGATATGGCAGCGGTGGGAATACGGAAATTCCTGGTTTTGTCCTTTATGAAAACGGGCAACCGATAACGCTGGGAGAACTTCCTGCTGATATTACGTTTTCACCACGACCGGACGGAACTCCGGCATATACTACCAACAGGCGAAATACTTGTCCGGGTGGTGCTCCATGTCCTCCCGATCTTGACGATCGTACCTATTACTTGGATCTCACGGTTGCGCCATATGCGCTGAGAACAACAGTGCCGGACGTTAATTTCGAGCTTGTCATCAAGCCGGTGCGTGGAGGTACGGTTGTGCAATGTGGCATGGTGGATATAGAAGTGATTTGCAGTCCCGACTTAAGCCTCTATACTTATCAATGGTATAAGAACGGAACGCCGATAGAAGGAGCGGATGGTTTACAATTGAGACATGACAATCCGGAAGATGGCGCCCAGTACTATTTAGTAGCAAGTAATGGAGGAGAATCCATACAGTCGAATACCGTAGCGATTACTATGCGTGACAATGTACCTTTGCGTGCTGCATTTTCAAGCAGTGATAATTTTGTACGGTTAAACCGTTATGAGCACGAAATTACAGAAGGAGGAACAGTGCGGTTAACTGTAAACAACCTTTCCGGATATGACTTTAAACTTCAATACAGAGATTTGGCAATCGGGTCGGATTGGCGCGATAGTTCGTTAATCTCAATCGAAGAAGGCGACATCCGGTATTTTGAAATCACTCCGAATGGAGGTGCTGAATATCGCGTGATTGCTACCCCGACTTCGGTGAGCTGTCCACCGCGTGAATCCAACCCGCTTTTATTACGCACCATTTTTGAGTGTGCCGGTATGACCGGGCACTCAAGCGTACTTTTCTTTGATGACTTTGGACGTTTTTCAGGAGGCGCATATTTATATACGGATAATAACAAAAATCCTCAAATTACAACTGCCGGCGTACATCCGTTAAATTATCCCGCCGGTTCGTTTTGGGCTCCTGATCCGAATGGAAATGTAAAGGAACATACTTATGCCTGGGATTGGATAGACACCGAACCCGATGCAAATAGAAATGCAGATAACTGGTGCAGCGAAAATATAATAGACGGACATGCAAAACGTATCGAAGATAAATACTATGCCATTGTAAACAATCCGAAATCGGGCGACTGTGGAAACCAGGATTATTGGAACGGTCGTGACCATACGGGCAACGAAGATGGCGGTATGCTCTTCATTAATGTAATGGACGACCCCGGTGGCGGTGTTATGGTATATGAAAGAAATATTGAAATTGAAGGTTGTGAAGGCGTGAGGGTGTTGTTTTCAACTGCTATCAGTAATGCGGTTGTTAAAGGTGACGTTCCGGTCAATGTGCGTTTGGAAGTCAGAGAAGACAACGATGGTTCGGCAGGTGCAATTGTGCATCAGGTATCTTCCGGAGATGTAATGTCAAGAATGCAGGATGATGTAGATGACGGTCGCGCCTGGTCAACCCTTTCTTTCAAATTTAATGCGTCGAGCGAGAATGCCAAATATTGGATTCAATTGTATAATAATCAAAAATTAACGGATGCCGGAAACGATATTCTGTTAGATGATATTAGCGTTACGGTATGTTATCCGGATGTGTTTTTAAGAACATCAACCGGCGACTCCGTACAGATTCAGTCTTGCGAAATAAGCGATACTACCATTACGTTAAAAGCGTGGAGTACTACGATTACCGAAGTTATTTCAACACCGAATTACGCATTCCAGTATACAAGAGACACGGAAAAAACCAAACCGAACAAAGACGAATGGGTATGGATAGATTTGGAGGATGGAGAAGGAAATATTGATTTGCTCGTAGATACGCTTGATCTGCATTTGAACGAAGATTTGAATGGCGTATTGAACGTTCGCGTGTTTGTGGCTAACAATCCCGAAACATTGAAGAAGCTCAGAGAAAATCCGAATCTGCCCCTGACCTGTGCTGATTTCTTTGCTGTTAGTGATACGCTCACGGTGCTTTTTGACGCCTTTACTCCGATTACAACAAAAGATACGGTCTGTTTCGGACAGAAACCGAATCCTGAAAACTTGCCTCGTGTACCTCAAAACAGTACATTCTCGTGGCAGTTAAAGGATACGAACGGCGATGTGGTAACATCCGGGGAAGATCATACAGCCGGCCAGTTTTACAACGCATACAGTCTATACATAGAAAAGTTGGAATTGGAAAATGTAACGGTTGAAACTCTTTTGGAATACACGCTTTACATCACGACGGATGCTTGTGAGTTCCCGTTGGAAGGCCAGGAGGAAAATTCAAAAATTTATATCAAAATCAATCCGTTGCCCGTCATACAGTTAGAAACAGACAAAGAAGGTAATGCAACTTGCTTTGATTCTGATATTACCGTTACGCTTAGTGATGAGAATAAAGAAGGCATCACAAATTATGAGTGGACGTATGATATGGAAGATGCAACGCTCATTTCCGGCGGAGGTCCGGATGATGATTTTATAAAAGTAAAATGGATTGTATCCGAAGGTGAAAGCGCAGTCAAAAAGATTTGGCTTAATTACACCGATGGAAATGGTTGTAGCGCTGCTTTGCCGGACAGTATTGAAATTACCGTTTGGGCGGAAGTGAAAATACCGGAGTTGAATATAGATGACATAACCTGTAATACAGTTCCTGCCGGAACATTCAATATTGAGGTATTATCCCCGCTTGGAAATTATCAGTATGCGTTGATGAAAGATCGTGATTTGCCCGGTTCCGAATATGGAGAACCGCAAACAAGCCCGGTTTTTGAGAATGTGCCGAACGGTTATCACTCTGTAATGGCAATAAATATGGATAACGGTTGTAAAAGTTCCGGAGCCGCGCTGGATTATATGGAGTGCGGATGCCTCGAGCCGCCAATGGTGCAATGGGAGAATTATTCAAAACCGGTTGTTGATACGGTAACATGTGGCGTTAACCCGGTAGAGAGAGACATTAAATATTGGCAAACTGCAGAAAGCGTAAAATTTGAGATTGATGGAGGAGGAACTTTAGCGTATGTCGCAGGAGAAGATACCCTTGATATTGTATTGGGAGATTATATATCACCCGGAAAAAATATCCCATTTGCAGTTATTTATACCCCGGTTTCATCGGATGAAGGTAAAACAGTTAGCGTTACTGCAACAACCGATTTACCTACAAGCGAAGGAAATACGGAATGCCCGGCAGGCGTAGCCATTTGGCAAATTCGGGTGAAAGGATACCCGGTTATTGATACCACTAAAATCGCGGTAGAAGGAGAAGGAGCAACTCTTTGTTTTGAAGAAGGCGAAGAGGAAGTCGAAGCGGTCTTTTCTGCGACCTATACCGGTGGCGGACTGATTTCCGAGCCGATCTTTGCCTGGTATAGCGCCGACACTATTCTTATCGGGGAAACCGGTTCGGGAGAGGAAATAGGGATACTCTTGCCTGCAGCGCATGCACCTTACGATACGACCTTCTATGTAACGGTTTATGACGAGGCACATTGCGTGAATCTTGATTTACTGAAATCCGTTTCGGTCAGCGTTAAGCCGTATGTCATTATTGATACCACTAAAATCGCGGTAGAAGGAGAAGGGGCAACTCTTTGTTTTGAAGAAGGCGAAGAGGAAGTCGAAGCTGTTTTTTCTGCGACCTATACCGGTGGCGGACTGACTTCCGAGCCGATCTTTGCCTGGTATAGCGCCGACACTATTCTTATCGGGGAAACCGGTTCGGGAGAGGAAATAGGGATACTCTTGCCTGCAGCGCATGCACCTTATGATACGACCTTCTATGTAACGGTTTATGACGAGGCACATTGCGTGAATCTTGATTTACTGAAATCCGTTTCGGTC
>JAISVA010000029.1 GCA_031271815.1 Prevotellaceae bacterium
CAGAGAAGTTAAGCCTGCTCACGCTGATGGTACTGCATAAAAGTGGGAGAGTAAGTAGCCGCCGTTTTTAAGAACGCTCATCAATCCAATAAAAGGATCATGATGAGCGTTTTTTGTTAGAGTCTTGATACGGCATTTTTTGACAATACCGGAAAAGGACAAACTTAAGTTGACAGTTTCTTTAAATCCCTGTTGCTTACTAATGAACGCATTTGGGTGATTGCCGTATTGTTGAGCTGGACAAGCCGCTCACCCTGCGAGAGTCCCTGACGGATAAGCAAGGCATTGATGCTTTCCATGTTCGAGAGTACAACCAGCTGTTCGAGCGAAGCATAATCGCGGATATTGCCTTCCTTTCCTGGATTCTCGCAGCGCCACTGTTTGGCTGTTTTTCCAAACAGGGCTACATTGAGTAAATCTGCTTCGTTGGCATAGGCAAACATTAGTTGTTCTTTGCTAACTAATTGTGGGATTATTTCGTCTTTAATCGCATCGGTGTGAATGCGGTAGTTGATTTTCGAGAGTGTGCGTTGCAGGTTCCATTCGAGGGATTTGTTGTTTTGTTCTTCCTCTTTCAGGCGTGAAATTCTTTTATCAAAAATAGCCGGAAAACGGCACTAATAGCTGAACCAAATTCAAAGGCAATATCTTTATGAGCATAAGTGCCGCCATATTTTCCGTTTTTGACATAAATACCTATTGCATTCGTTTTTTCTATCCATTCGCTTGTGCTCAAAACGAAACTTGGCAAGCCTGCCTGCATTTTAAAGTGGTCAAATTCGACCACTTTAAAACTTGGATTGTAAAGTTGTTCCCAAGTACCGATAAACTCGAGCGTTGTGCGTGCCGTATCCAGTTTTTGATAATATCTGCAGCACGCGCTTCGCCTGCTTTAGCATTTGCCATATCGGTCAAAGAAATGTAATCATCATTTTTATCCGATATAATGGTTATTTCAGTTCCTTGTACGGTGATTTTTTCTTTCCTGCTCATAACATTTACATTTTGAATGCAAATGTAAAACAATCTTAACGGGATTCAAAGCCCTGTTTGGGTATGATTTAAATATATCTCATTTTTTCATTTTCAATCCGGTACAAGAGGCTGTCCCAAAAAAACGCGGATAACGCAGATAACACGGATTTTCACAGATAATAAATGAATAGGAATTTTATATATATCTAATTATCAGCGACATATAAATCAGCGATCATCCGCGTTATCCGTGTCATCTGCGTTCAAAAAGACTTTTAAGTTCCCCTCTTCCACAAGCCATGTCGCGTACCTAACGGCACGCTGTTGGGATGTGGAATTCATTTTCTACCGAACTAAAATGCCTGACGGCATTAAAAAAGAGTTCAATAATCTATAAGATTATCTGCCATTTTACCGTTACCTCCAATCCGCAGGATTGAATATAAATAACCCCCAATGAAGCGCAGCGATTGGGGGTTATTTATATTCAATCCTGCGGATTGGGGTTGCTGAAACTTATTCTAATTTTATATTAATAATGAAGCGGATCGATTTTATTGACAATTTTGATGCGGTTGTCTTGGATTGATAGATCTAATCGCGTTTTATTGGGAAATAGTTTATTTTGTCCTCCGAACAGTTGATGAAAGCAAAAAAGAGAGGCTACTTAAAAAAATTGAGTAGCCTCTCATTGCTTGATGAGTAGCTACTCAAAAAAATTAAGTAGCTACTCATTTTCCTGCCTTTGCCTACACTTTTGTAAACCTGGCATTTGCGAGCATTTCCTGCAATTTTTTGCCGGGGGTGAAAATTACTCCGGCTTTTTTGACGGATTTTGCCGAAACCTCTTCTTCGGTGTCTTTGCCCTCGCTGCTGAGAGTGATGCGGAGGCTTCCCAAGTCGCCGAGGCGGATTATCCTGCCGTCGGACAAGCCGGCTACGGCTTCTTCTACCATGGCGTAAAGCACGGCGCGAATGTCGGCGCCACTGACCGTACTTGTCTTTTCAATGCCTCTGGTCAAGCCTTCAAGGCTGATTTCCTGTCCGTGTACGGGACTGGCATAGTGCTTTTTGATGCCGCCGCCTTTTACGCCGGGCTGCGGGCGTTCTACCGATTTAATTTGAATGGGCATAATTGTTCTGTTTTTAAGTTGTTAAGTGATTTAAAATAATTATTGGCTTACTTATGCGAATCAGGAGTTAAAAAAAATTGAGGAATGTAGAAATTGAAGAATGTAGAAATTGCTTATCCCGTTGAATTTTAATTAAAAAAAGATTCTGAACGCAATCAAATGAAATGAGTAATTTGCTTATTTTTAACACGCAAGTTACGGATTTGTACCTGATTTATTCTATTACTACATTTCTACATGCTTCAATTTCTTCATTTCTAAATTCAATTCTTCAACTCCTGATTCGCATTACTTACTATTGTCTTGAACCACGATTTTCACAGGATTTTCAAGATTAACAGGATTTCTCAGGCGATTGAGCCAAGTCGAAATTCAATCCTGTTAATCTTGAAAATCCCGTAAAAATGAAGGTTCGGAGATTTTATTCTTTTATAAATTTCTTTGTTACAATGCCTTCCGCCGTTTCGAGTGTTACGAAATAAACGCCGTGTGGCAACGACGAAACATTGATTTCTCTATTGCCCGCATTCGTAATTTTCAGCACAACAGCACCCAACGTGTTTGTTACAATCAGCTGCTTGATTTCCGTATCGGTACTAATGAACAGGATGTCTTTTACCGGATTTGGATAGATGCTTATCGCATTATTATTTGCAATGTTTTCAATACCAACGGTTTCGGATATGGCTACCTTGCATTCATCAAAATATCCGCCATCTTCGGTCGTAACGGTAATTATTGCCGTTCCTGCCGTGAGCGCCGTTACTGTGCCGCTGTTGTCCACCGAAGCGATACCGGGTTCGCTGCTGCTCCACGAGATATTTTGATTGGTGGCATTGAGTGGGTAAACGGTGGCAAAAAGCGGTAGCTGGTCGCCCACTCGCAGGTATTCGTCCGGGGTGTTTAATTGTACGCTTGTAACGGGTATTGTTGCATCCGGAAATGCCTGTACCGTGAATGTGCGCGTGGCAAAGATTGCCGAGCCGTCCACCGCTGTGGCTTTTACCGTAACCGTGCCTGCCTGCGTATTGCCGGTGGCTTGCAGGTTACCGCTATTATCGACAGTAGCGTATTCGCTGCCCGATACAATGCTCCACGCTATGTTTTGATACGTGGCGTTGCTTGGGAATATTTCGGTGTAAAGATAAAGCGACGGCTGTTCTTCGCTCAACACATCGTTATTACCCAGCGTAAGGATATTTAAACTGCTTGCATAGACAATCGTAGCGGCATTGTTGCTGTTTACCACATTGGTACGACCGGAAACGGGCGCTTCGGCGGCGCGCAATCCTGCCGAGCGGGTTTGCGGTGCAGGAATGTATTCTACTACATAATAAGGCGCATCCGGATTGTGGAACTGCGTAAACGAAGTGTTTGCTCCCGAAATTTCGTCTAACACATTGGTCAGGTTATCGGGTGTTGCTCCCTGCAAAATGCGGTAAGTGTCGATTTCGCGCCCTTCGTATTTGTTCCAAATCAGGTTCCAGGTGCCTTCCTGCACACCGCGGTTAATCGTGAGGTGCATCGTTTTGTGTATGCCGCTTTTGGCGGTTTCCACGCCTGAAGCCGTAACGGCGGAAATGGCGTAACGGTCGCTGCGCACGGTGTTGTTGGACGACGGGTCGGTAAAGGCGCCTTCGCCGGCGTTTACACGTCCTATTTCAATGAAATTGTTCAGCGCCGAGCCTTCCTTGTAAATGACGACCTGGGCTGCTTCGGCGGGCAGATTTGATGTTTCCCACGCAACAACATTTTTATTGCCTTCGGGATAGACAAGCGAAATCACCGGCGGAGTGATTGGTTCTACTACATTGAAACCTTTGGTGTATCCTTCCGCGCAACCGTTTGGCGAAGTTACCCAAAGCGTGAGTTCGCGGTAGATGTAACTGCCGCCGTAAATGCGTATGCTTCCTTTGCTGTCGCCGGGACGGGCGGTAACGTCGTTGTCAATGAAATTACCGACGCGGTTTGATAAATCCCAGCTGAAGGTAGAGCCTTGCGGAACGGCGGGTAAACCGATTTCCACTTCCTGATTGAAGAACACATTATCGGGCAAGGTAAATTCTGCCGTGAAGCCGGGCATCACTTTGATTTGCGCCGTAGCAGTATTTGCGCCGTTGGTGAGCGTGATGGTTTTAATGCCTTCGCTGTTCCATGCTACCTGATACGGACCAAAGCCTGTGCCGGAAACTACCTGGCCGCCGTCAAAATCCCATTCGGGCGTGCCGCCCTGTGCACCGGTATAAACTATTTCGGTCGGCGTGTCGAAACAGGCGGTTGCAGGGATTTTGAAACTTGCCGTTGCCTCTACTTTTTTGGTAAATACTTCGGAGAATGGCGACACGGCATCCCACAGGTCGATTGCCTGCACCGAGATTTCCACTTCGCCGGCAGGTATTGCCGAGAGCGGAATTTCAAAGCGTGTTGCTGTTGGGTAGAGGTAGTATTTGCTGAATGGGGCTTCAGTACCTGACCCCAATTCCAATCCGCCTTTAGGCGAAGGCAGGGCAGCCATAGCCGCATTGCCGTCGTTGAGTGGTGAGATGATGTAGGCGTTTGCACCTGTTTCGCCTTTTTTCTTCACGGAAAGGTTGTATTTCATTTGGGCGGCAGGTGTTTTATCGTCTTGTGCGGCATCCCATTCGATAACCAAAGTCGTATCGGTTTGCGTGGCGATAATGCCTGTGGGTGCGTTTGGCGCAGTGTTGGTGGCGGAAGTTACATTTTTATCGTAAAAATAATATCCGACAGGATAACCGGTCTGTTCGTTATAACCGACACTTTCGCCTCTTCCCAACGAAATATTTGGTACACCATCGCCGTCGGTATCGGTAACGATATTTTGTCTTGTATTATCAAGTATAAAACCGTTGCCTCGCATATCGGAAAACAAACCCTGACGATAGTTGCCGTTGCCGTCATTATATATAATGTAGACCACATTATCCTGATTGTTCACTTTTACATCTACCAATATATCTAAGTAACCGTTGTTGTCCCAGTCGCCGTTGATTGCAATGGTAGCCAATTCAGAACTCCAACCCGAACCGGAAATACGATTTAAGAAAGAAACATTGACATCTTCCGCTACAATCTCATCGCCCAACACAAAACGCTCGTTGTTCTCATTACGCAAAATCTGTATGCGTTGCGAGTTTTCGACATAAATTATATCCAAATAGCCGTCGTTATCCATATCGGCAACGGGAACCTGTGTTACAAGGGAGGAGGTGGTAGGTATGGGTGTTTCAAACGGAATTTTTTTGTATTCAAAGCTATAATTTCCTTTGTTTTCCAACAATTGTATTCCGGTTATTTCATAAGGACCGGTAGTTATTGAAAAAGAATAGAAATCAAGGAAGCCGTCCTTGTTCCAATCCGCAATGCCGCTTTTATAACCGCTTAGCACATCTTGCCCGTCAGGTATTGTAAAACCCGGACTGAAATTGCCGCTTCCATCGTTTTGAACAAAGGTCGGTAATGTCTGATAATATGTAGTGCCGGGTCGCACAGGTTCTAAATCGCCGTCGTTATCCAGGTCGGAAAATTGCATATTTTGTATAGCGCCGGGCAAATATCCGTAATAATCAATTCCGGTAAACGTCAACGCATTTTTATTGGAAAAGCCCATTGCGTTTGATGTGTTTCTTATCCAGCCGTAAGCGTTGTTTTCCCTGTACAGCAAATCCACTGCACCGTCCCTGTCCCAATCTATCCATTTGCCTGCTTCGGGCGCAAAGGTAAGCAGGTAGGGATTGGCAAGTCTGCCGAAATTGCCTGCGCCGTCGTTGGTAAACAATCCCTTATTATCATATCCTCCTAACAGCACATCCTGCTTGCCGTCCCTGTTCCAGTCGGCAAACCAGCCTTTTTCATATAAATCCGATTTCATTATTCGTGTAGTTTCATCTACTACCGTTCCCTCAATTTTATTAGCGAGCACGGTAATCGGCATTTCGGTTTTCTCGCCGCGTGTGCCTTCGGGGGCTTCTATTTGCAGGGAAATTGTTTTGTTTCCTGCCGTTGCCCATTTGAGGTGCAGTTCGCCTGCTACGGACGAAGGCAGTTGAGTTGCGCCGTTCAGCTCCCAATGCAGGGTGTAGCCTTCGGGCATTGAGTTGTAATACACTTTCAGCGTATCGCAGAATGCTAAAGAGTTTTTATCGGTAGTGAACTTCGACGAGAGCACCGTGTTTTCAAACACCGCCTCTGTCGACCATGCCGAGCCTGCGTGCTGCGGGTCTATTGCCTGCACGGCAATGTAGTAGGTGCCCGGCATCCATGTGCTTGCGTCCATCACTTTGCTGAGGTTGTTTCCGGCATTTCCGTCGGCAAAGTTGCGGCGCGTGCCGTTGGCATTGGCGTGTGCAAAGAGAATGTCGCTTTTGCCCGGAGCGGTTCCGATACGCACTTCGTAGGTAAGGTCGCAAGCCGAAGATTGCGCATCGGTGGCGGCTGTCCAGTTTATATCCAAACGACCGGTAGCGGCGTTGAATGTTACCGAAGGAGCGGCAGGTGCAGCCGGCGCTGTGTTGACTGTGGCTGTTGCCATGGTGTGGAAATAGTCGTCAGACGAATATTGACCACTATACCAGATTTCCATTTTACCGTCATTGTCTAAATCTTCTATATTGAGCGACATAGTTGGAAAATCCGAATACTGACCTACACCATTATGTTCAATATCATTTGCCGTATAAAGTGTTTCTGCTGCGCCAAAACTGCCGCCAGCCTGTCCGTACATTACTTTTACAGGCATAAGTATGTCTGACTGATACCAGCCTTGCGGCATACCGCTTACATCAAGCGCGAGCAAATCATAATATCCGTCACCGTTAATATCGCGGCAGCCGGCAAAAAGTAATTGACCGGCAGGCATATCGAAACCAATATCAAAGTTGCCGTTGCCATCGTTTTTGGCAAGTAATATAAAGTTGTAACTGCCGTTAAGCGGATAACTGAAAGTAGCGAGAATATCCACATCGCCGTCACGGTCAAAATCGTAGCAATGAATTGTTTTATCGGCAGGAACATCTTCCATCAGTACGTTGGTTTCGTAGCTGTTTTCTCCACGATAGATATAGGTTTTGAGTGCCTGTGCGGCATTATCCCATATCACATAATCGGTAAATCCGTCGTTGTTCAGGTCGCGGGCTTTGACGTTGTTGCCGAGTGCGGTCTGCACAAAACGGCCGGCGTTTTCGGTACTGAAGAGTACAATGCCTGTTTCGGCAAAAACCAAATCGGGGTTGCCGTCGCCGTTCATATCCAGTATTTCGGAAGGTTGCTTTATGTCGGGAGCAATTACGGCATTCCCGCAACCGCCTTCGAGGCACACACCGCTAAAACGGGGCTTCGGCGGACGGTAGCCGGCTTGCACGGCTTGCAGATACGCCTCGTATTCTTCCTGATTTTGCGAGGCATCGTATTCCGTCTGGCTCATTCGCTGCATAAACGAGCGGGTAAATGAGCCGTTTGCCTGCTGCGCGTGCAGATATAAACCTGTTCCGGAAGAGGTATTATAGTTACATTCAACGAGGTCAATACGTCCGTCCATATTCAGGTCGTTGTTGGGAAGGAGCAAGCCGGAGCGAGTCTGGTAGCTACCGTCGGGCTGGCTTACCAGGACTTGGTCTGCTACATCACCTGTCCAGCCGTCTGCATACCCAATGATGCCAATGTCGGGCTTGCCGTCACGGTTAAGGTCGTCGATAGAGATTTTGTTGGAATTTCCGCTGAAAATCATCTCTTCTCTGATAAACTTGTTGTCGGCGGCAGGTTTGAAAGGGTATAGACCGAGCGGAATGCCTTCGTCGGAATACTGTTTGATAAACCCTTTGCTGCCTGTGCCGTCGAGGTCGTAGAACTGCGAGGCGGCAGGGAGCGGGCAGGTTTGAGGAACTTGCGCGCTCATCGGCGCGATTGCTGCGAAACAGGCAATTATCATTGCCGTGAGTTTCTGTTTGAGATTAGAATGTTTCATATTATTGAATTTTAGTAATTATTGTTATTTCGTGGGGTTCTTTGGGCGAATAAACCGCTTCAAGTACCCTGCGACAATAGTATGTTCGGTATTTGTAGCTTATTTTGTTGAGCAGGAATGCCAGTAGGGGTATGGCTGCCGTAATGACAGGGAAACGCCAGTACGAAAGGTCTTTGGCAAAGAGCAGAATAAGCAGGCTCAGGCAGCCTGTAGCTATCATATTGCGGTAGAAAATAAACAGACGGAAATAGGTTTCTATTTTCTCTAATTGATAGGGTGTGCCGTATGCCGATACTCTGCATTTTGCATAGTTGAACAGGAGCATAGCATCTTCTTCATTTCTCCATATTTCTTTTTCGTTGGCTTCTGTTATGGTTTCTTTTGTACCGACCCTATCGTTTTGATTGGCAAGGACATCATCGTTCAAAATCTTCCTGATTTTAACGTTATACGCCAATGTTAAACCACAGCATTCACCATCTTTTAACAGATCATAGGAGGGGGAATATCGCATTTTGCATCTTCTGATCCAATGCTTTGAATTTACAAAATGTGTATCTATGCAATCGGCAATCGGGTCGATAACAAGCCCTATCAGATAACTTATAATGATGCACAAAGTAACTATAAGAGCATTTCCATTGGTAAATAAAACATCTTTTATAATGTCGAAACCGCAACCGGTTACAAGGACTGCGAACAATACTATTCCACCGTGCAGGATGTGTATTAAAAGGTCTCTAATGTCGAAGTTTTTCATCCGTAAATATTTTTATTTTTATATTAAGTCGTATGGAACCCGCAGGTATTTTAACTCCCTCTGGTCATTGACCGTTGGTTCATTCTCTCTTAGTGAATCTTAAGTTCATGCGGGTTTCATTGTCTGAATTATTATTTTTAATTCCAATTAACAGGTACATTGTTAAATATGAGATTTTCGCCCGGCTTGCCGCTGTGGTGCGAGGCATCGAAATACCACTGCAGCTCAATGCGGTCGAACTGCACTACATAATCAGGGACACTGCGGATACCGGAAATGACTACATCGGAAGGATAACCGCGTACCAGTTCTACCTTTGTTCCTTCACTTTTACCGGGGATATATGCCGCTCCCCGCGCCACAAATTTTGTATTGGGTGATTGTCCGAAAATCCCCGAAGAAATAATATTGCTGTGTGACGTTACGGAAAACACAAATTCTACTGTTGCTGTATTGCGATTGCCGTAGCAACCCACTAACTGCACATTGGCAAGTTGGTAAAAAGGGTTGGAAACGGGCGGGTTGATGCCGCTCAGGTAGGACGGTATTACGCTGCATCCGTTAAAAGTCAGCACAGACGCTAACAGGATTGTGGTTATGAAAGTTGCCTTTCTCCTATTCTTGTATGTCATTGTCATCATTATTTTTGTTTTTTTTATCCGTTATATTTAATAAATCCTTAATTCCGCCTATTGAACTTAAAACAGCAGTTGCTTCGTATGGGATGTAAACCACTTTACTGTCTTCTCCGTTGACCATATCTTTAAAAGCGTCAATGTATCTTATGGCGACAAGATAATTTACAGGGTCGGCGCCGGTTGTTTTTACTGCTTTGGTTATTGCTTCGATTGCGGCGGCTTCGGCTTGGGCTGTTTTAAGTCTTGCCTGTGCCTGTCCTTCGGCTATCAGTATCTGTGCCTGCTTTTCGCCTTCGGCTTGATTGATTTCGGCTGCCTTTTGTCCCTCGGCTTCCAATACAAGCTGCGCTTTTGTGCCTTCGGCTTCCAGTATGATTGCCCGGCGGTCGCGCTCGGCCCGCATTTGCTTTTCCATGGCATCGCGAATGTCGTGGGGCGGGTTTATGTCCTGCAATTCTACACGATTTACTTTTACGCCCCATTTATGAGTTGCGTCATCGAGTACCGCGCGCAACTTTGAATTGATAGTGTCGCGCGAAGTCAGGGTTTGGTCTAAATCCATTTCGCCGATCACATTTCGCAGGGTCGTCTGAGTGAGCTTTTCTATTGCATCGGGTAAATTTGCTATTTCATAAATGGATTTCACAGGGTCTATTACCTGAAAATAGAGCAGGGCATTGAGTTCGGTTACTACATTGTCGCGCGTTATGACGTTTTGTTTCGGAAAATCATACACCGTTTCCCGCAAATCTATCCTGTTTCTCATCAGATTTACAACCATGCTATTTCCGTGAAAGTCCTGTTTGACGTAACGCCACATCACACACCTGGGCTTTTCTATGACCGGTAAAACAATTTTGATACCCGATGAAAGGGTGCGGTTGTATTTGCCGAGCCGTTCGATTATCATGGTTTCGGATTGCTGAACTATCTTTATGCCGGCGATTATCCAACAGATTAGTAATAAGGCTATTATTCCTAAAATAATTATCATGCTCATCATTTTTTCTTTTAACGGTTTAACTTATGAGAATTTGCCCTTTATTGGCGTTTTTGCACCATATTTTGCCCTAATACGGTATCATCGCGTATCGGCCTGCCATCGTGGGTATATCCGACAGTACGCCCCATTTTCTGGTTGAGAGCTCCCGATTTGCCCCCTAAAACAAACAGGGCGACAATCGCAATTACTGCAATATATATCAAGCGAATGAGTACAACCGTAAGTAATACAAGAGTGACACCGAAAGCGAATTGTCCCAAAAGTGGAATAAGATACCAGAAGCCGCGGCATTTTGTCCGTATTTTGACCTCTACGGCTGTTGCTACGGCAGATAACAACATCCCAATCAGAAATACGGGAATTAGCCTTATCAAAATATTGTGGTTAGACCAGTTGGAAAAAATGTCCGGATTGTAGTACAGCCGGTGCAGCAGTTCGGGGACAAAGGTATAAACGGCAATCAGTATGCCCAGCAACAGGGCAAAACCATTGTATACGGCAATGGATATGCTGCCCGGTTCCATTGCTTCGCGGTTCCTTTTCCGGCAAATGTAGCGGTAAATGCGAAAACCGATGAAATAGAAAATCATCAATGCAAGGGAAACTGCTAATCCAGTCATAATGATTTTCTTCCACTTTTCTGTGCTTTTTTCCGTCCAAATTTTGGGTGCGAGGTTGCCATACATTTCGTCTGCCTTAAGGTATGCTTGCCTGATTTTTCCAGATTTTCCGGTAATTTCAAAAAGAATTGCGTCTTCCGGTATTACTTCCTTGCTGTAATGCGATCTTTGCCCGAAATCCACACTTTTCCTGCCAATTACCATAAACACATCTCCGGAGGTTGCTATTACTGTACTTGTGGCTTTCCGTGCAGGTTCGGACATAAGATAAACGGTGTCTTTGACAGCGTAAAGCACCGTACCGTATGTAACGCTGTGGTCTTTCAGAAACATCAGCGAATCTTTAGCTCTGCCTTCGGGCATTGCATTCAGTTTTTCACCGTCTAAATTGTAACTGCACGAGACAAACATCATTGTTGCGAAACAGGCAATTATTGTTGCCGTGAGTTTACGGTTGAAGTTTGCTTTCTTTTTATAAATTACCATTATTTCTTTTTGATTTATACTAATTATATCTTTTTCTATATTCCTCTTTAAGCCTTTCCCGTTCTTTTTTCTTAAATTCTTCTTCTTTCCTTTTTAGTTCCTCTTTGGAAAGGTAGGCTTGGTCTGCCATGCTGGTTCCGCTTCCACCACCGCCGCCTTTAAACAGGAAAAAGACAAATGGCAACGCGGCCAGAATCAGGATGTACAACAGCCAGGAAGTAAGCAATGTCAGTCCGATAATCAGGCAGCCAAGTGCAAACCAGCCAATGAAATGTATTATAAACCAAGGGCTTTTCATTTTTTTCATCATTTCGATAAACATCCCGGCTGCCGAGACTGCGGTTATAAGTATCAGGAATGGAAAAAGTTTTACCACAAACGGATATTCCGACCAGTGGGCAAAAATGTCCGGATTGAAATAGAGGCTCGACAATACTGCTGTGTTAAATGCTAAATAGACACACATTACAGCAATCAGGAAACAACATCCGACAAAGACAAAATGCAGCTTCAAGCCGGAGTCGGTCGCATCGCGCGCGTCTCTGAACTTTTGTACTTTTCGATAAATCCATAACCATAAACGGTGTACCAACACCAGAAAACCGCCGAAAATGATAAAGGATATTACCCAGTTATCCCAGTCGCCGAATATGGCTGTCCAGGCAAAAGGAGCAATTTCTTTGACAAAAAAGGTATTGTAAGTTTTCCATCCTTCGGCAGCCGCTTTTCCGTCCCGAATGATTTTGAGCTTAACGCTGATTATTTCTGCGTCTCTTTGTTTGTGCCCATAAAGGAAATTATATTGTGCGCCTGTGGAATAGACAAAAATTTCAGCCGGAATAAGCGTATCGCCTTTGTGAACAAGAATTTCGCCGGAGTAGGTTTTATCGCCAACGGTTATCTCGCTAAAATCTTTTTGTTTGCCGGTATAAGGTTCTTTCCGGATGGCAAATGTATCGGCGGCTTCAAGAGGCTGATTCAGATAAAAGCCGCATAAATAGTAGCAAATCATCGAATCTCTGGCAGCTTTGTCTTCTATTGCCAGAATGTCGTCTGCCTTCAGCCCCCGCTTGCAGGAAGAGAATGCGGCTATTGTACACAGGCACAGCAATGCTAATTTGCCAAATGTTTTCAGGATTTTTTTACCGGCACATTTTTTTATTTCCATTCCGTTGTTTAACTGTTCAAACTGTTCCATTAGTATTCTTTTTTGTTATTGAATTATTAATTGTCTGAACCGGTTCAGACAAAAAGCCCCCAACCGAAACCCGGGAGCTTCGATTGGAGGCGTAAAAATTTTTCTTACAAAAATCAGTAAGAAAGTATTTTGCAGAGAATTATTTTTCAGTATGTTACACGCGCACGGATTGGCGGTTAGAATGTGTGTGTGTGTGTGTGTGTGTGTGTGTGTGTGTGTGTGTGTGTGTGTGTGTGTGTGTGTGTAAAAGAATTTGCGGAATAAGCAAATCAAGCGCATTAAAAATTAGATGGTTAGCTGTATTTATTCCTGTAAAACACATACGATTTATTTTTTTATTTTACAAATATACATTTTTTGGAGGAAAAGACAAAAAAATGAAAAATTTAAATGTGGTAAACTGCGTTATACAGCTTTTCCTGTTTATTTATAAGAATCGGATTTATCTGTTTTTAACTGCTTTTTTATATATTTGCGCTTGATTTAATTTATTTGCAGTGTATGGCAAAACATAACGATTTAGGTCGTATAGGCGAAGAGACCGCGGTTAATTATTTACAATCAAAAGGTTATATTATCCGGCATCGAAATTGGAAATCAGGCAAAGAAGAGTTGGATATTGTTGCAGAAAAAGAAAATATACTTGTTGTGGTAGAAGTTAAAACACGAAGCTCCGAATATTTCGAGCATCCCAAAGAGGCGGTAACAAATACTAAAATCAGGCATATTGTTTATGCAACCGAGGCTTATATTTTCACATACGATTTGATGATGGAGACCAGATTTGACATCATTTCCGTTATCCCCGATAAAAACGGTCAGTTTACAATTGAACATATTGAGGATGCTTTTCTTCCTCCGGTAAATTTATAGCGGACTACTACATGGTTAAATGACACGTTATTACAAAGGATATTGGAAATGGCTTTTTTATTTTGTAATAATTTTTTGTACGTATCCGCAATTTTATTCCATTAGGGATTTAAGTAGAAAATGAAATTTTTCTCTGTCCCGTCATTTCCTTAGGAATGCAACAGCATAATGAGGAAAGACCATACAACCCGGAAATGGTTGCATACCTATGGCAAGTCAAATCTTATGGTGTTCTATTTTTTACCGAATTTTAATCCCTGACGGAATAGAGGGAAAAATAATAGACAAGAATTTCTTTTTTATAAATCCATTGTCTTGAATTCACATTCAATCACATCTTTTTTATAAGTATAGCCACGAGATATTAAAATCAAATAAAAACCTGTCCGTACTATGATTTAGCATAACAAACGGCTATCTTCGCGTAAAAAAATAAGCAACCCGATGAAAACCTTCGCTGCCATAGATTTTGAAACTGCCAACGGATATCCTTCAAGTATTTGCAGCGTGGGCGTGGTGATTGTGCGCGGCGGCGAAGTGGTGGAGAAAATCTACCGCCTTGTCCGTCCCGAGCCGGAGTATTACTGGCGGGCATTTACCAAAATTCACGGATTGACCTTTGAGGATACTGCCCATGCGGATGTTTTCCCGAAAGTCTGGGCCGAAATTGCACCTAAAATAGAAGGTTTCCCGTTGGTGGCGCATAACAGTCCGTTCGATGAAGGCTGTTTGCGTGCGACGTATAAAACATACCAAATGGATTATCCCGATTATGAATTTCATTGCACTTGCCGTGCTTCTCGCAGGATTTTCGGCAGGAAACTACCCAATCATCAGCTGCATACCGTTGCCGCGCATTGCGGATTTGACTTGACAAGTCATCATCACGCTTTGGCAGATGCTGAAGCGTGCGCCGTGATTGCGATGGCAATTTTATGACCTTTTTTTCCGGGAAACCGACAATACAACGAACGTCGCCAACCAGGCAAGCGCACCGCAAATAAGCGCAAAAACAACGGCTCCCAACAAATATTGTAATAAATCGGCTGCAACAACTTCAAACGAAATGGTATGGAATTGAGGAAAGACACTGTTTCCCAATAAAAATCCGCCGGTCACATAGCTGCCGAAAAGGATAAACGGAATCATCGGCGGAATGCTGATGTTGGAAAAAACAAGTACAATCCATTTATTCAGTTTCATTACATGCGCCAGTCCAAAGGCGACTAACATTTGATAACCCCAAATAGGAACGATTCCCATAAAAACACCAAATCCGGCAGCAGAAGCTAAGCGCAGATTGCTGTCGCGCGATTCGGTAAAATTCCTCCGCAGAAAAGTTTTTATATTTTCCCTGGTCAAACTCCGGAAAAAAGCGAACGGTTTTACCCACAAAAAGGCAATGATTACCAAAAACGCATTTAAGAAACTGATACGGGTAAAGTCGCGTAACGGACGAAAATGGGAGACACGCTCTTCTTCGGGCGCATAATAAACTTTGATTTTCAATGGAATAACCGGTATGTTTTTCCATGCAGCACGCACCAGTACTTCCAGTTCAAACTCATATCTCCCGGTCAGGAAGTACATCTTTTCCAGCTTTTTTACCGGGTAAAGCCGGAAGCCGCATTGCGTATCCGGCAGTTCGAATCCGGTTTCGAGTTTGAACCAGAAATTGGAAAATTTATTGGCAAACGTATTTTTTCCCGGCATATTTTCCTGTTCGAAATTACGACAGCCAACAATAAAACTGTCCGGGTTTTCTTTTATTTTTTCGACAAAGAGGGGAATATCTTCCGTAAAATGCTGCCCGTCCGAATCAATCGTAACGGCATAACGAAAACCGGCTTCCAATGCTGCCTTTATTCCGGTTTTCAGCGCATTTCCTTTCCCTTTATTTTGGGCATAGGAAACCACGCGAATATCCGGCATTGAATGAAGTATATCCAGGGTATTGTCGGTCGAACCGTCATTAATCACAAAAACGTCTTCGCAATATTGCAGTGCGTCGGTCGCGACTTGCCGGATGGTTCCCGCATTATTGTAAGTCGGAATCAGTATGCAGCAGTTGATCTGTTTGAGTTCTTTTTGAGTAAACAAGGGAATTTATATTTGATACGGTTTTGTGCCGGGAATAAATTTGAAATCTTTTGTGTTGAGCGTAAAAAGTCTTATATCGCTTGTTTTCTAAGAATTTTGGCATCAATATCTCTGTCTGCCCAAATACCAGAAGTTTCGGCAAAAGGATCTTTCCTTACCCTCTTTTTTTGTGTTGTTTTTTTACTTCGGCATCAATATTCATCATGTTAAGAAAATAAACAATTGAGTCTGATTTCTGCTTGCTTATTTTGTTTTTTAGAAAAAATTCTGTCATAAGTCTTATGTTTTATGGGTCATACTACAAAATTACAAAAGTTTTTTGAGATACGAATGGGTTCTGAAAAAGAAAATCAGTCGGCCGCCTGTAACAAAATCAGCGAATGATTCATATTCCGGTAATGATTATAAATCAGTATGTTTTTAGCCGGTTGCCTTGTCCCCTTACGGAAAAGAACGGCAGCCGGTATTATTTTCTTTTTCAGAATAGTTGCTGCCAGCCACAATGCGAACGACGATGAGGTCATATACTCCCCGCATAAATGCTTGTAGTAAACAAGATTCGTGCTTTCGGGAATATATGCTGTTTCCAGTTCCGAATAGACCGAGTCTGTTACACAGTCGCCGTTTTTACCCAAAATCACCGTATCTACATCCGATATTGCCAAATTATGTTTTGCGAGAAAAGAAGAAATCACGGCTTCCACTTCGGAACAGTTTTCCGGATGAAGGAACGAATGAACGGCAGTCAACCGGGCGAATGTTTTTCCGGAACGTGTATTTCCCAACAGGAAAAATCCGGCGCCTTCGCCTGCAATCGTTCCGCGATGCGAACCTTCAAAAAGGCTCAGGTTATCGACCGGCTCTTTTCTCCATGCATCAAGCAGGTTGTAAATATCGAAATAATGGGGTGAATATTCGTCAATTCCGCCTGCCAGAACGCACGATGCCTCTTTTTCGTTCAATAACATCAAAGCATCCTGCAGTGCATATTCGAATGAAGAGCCGCGATGGCAATAGGTATTGTTGTAGCCCTTAATCTGCTTCATCATAGCGATTTGCGCAGCAACTGTATTGTGCGACGAGTTGATAAACGGAATGGGCGAAAGCATCTGCTCATTCTCATTCAGTACCGACAGCAGGAATTTTTCCAAATCGACAATGCAGGCAAGTCCCGTTCCGACAACGATGGCATCAACCCCGGTATCCGGTAGATGATTCATACAAATGCTCGATGCGCCCAATCCCATTTTCAGGATGCGCGACATACGGCGCAACTGCACGGGATTGATAAATTCCTTATATACCGGTTCAATGCACAGCAGATAAGGTTCGGACGATTGTCGTAAAGGCTGTTCAAGGAAACTTCCGCCGAACGTTTGTTGCGGCGAAATCAGCCCGGTTGAATTAATATAAGCAGCCATATCAAACGCGGGATATGATTAATGTTGAATTACTTCCTCCGAAACCGAACGAGTTGGAGAGGATGTGCGTGATGTTTCGTTTACCGACTTCTGTTTCAGGAGTAAAAGAAAGCTCCTCAGTGGGATTCTCCAACCGTAAATTCGGAAAAACGGTTTGATGCTTGATGGACAAAAGCGCAATAACCGCTTCGATGGCGCCGGCAGCCGCCAGGGTGTGCCCGGTGTAGCCTTTGGTCGAACTGACCAGCGGTATTTTCTCACAAAAAACGGTCTGAATGGCGTTGCCTTCGGAGAGGTCGTTGATTTGCGTTCCGGTTCCGTGTGCATTGATATAGTCGATTTCTCCGGGATCAATACCGGCAACTTCCAATGCTTTCCGGATGGTCATGATCGCACCCGAACCGTCGGGCGAAGAGGCAGTTTGATGGAATGCCTCGCAGCGGTTGGCATAGCCGGTTACCTCGCCGTAGATCGTTTTTCCGGCAGCCGACTCTTCCGATTCCAACACCAGGAATGCGGCTCCCTCGCCGATGGTTACGCCATTCCGGTCGCGGTCAAACGGCCGGCAACCGGAAGGCGAAACAATTTCCAGTGAGTTGAAACCGTTCAGTGTAAAACGGGTAAGCGCGTCGGTTCCGCCAACCAGCACACTGTCCAGCAATCCGTTTTTGATCATTCGCGCACCGGTCGTTATAGTGTTTGCAGAAGAAGAACAGGCGGTACTCATTGTTACCACGTTCGATTTTATGCCGAAATATCCGGCAATACGTTCTGCGCAATCCGCACACTCCAGCGACTGTATTTTTTCCGTATGTTGCGAAAGATCGTGGTAAAAACGCTCGTTCAGATCCATTCCGCCAACGGTGGTGGAACTCAATATGCCCATCTCCGGCAAGCGGGATTCGCAACCCGACATACGAACTGCTTCCTGCGCAGCAATCAAGCCAAGCAGAAACGTACGGCTGTATATCTCCTTGTGCGGAAGTCCGGTCAGCTGAATCAGCCCGTCATTGCTTTTCTTTACTTCGGAAACAGGATACCGGCGAAGGGAAGTCTCCAAATAGGTGATTTCGCCGATTGCCGAACGTTTTTCCGTCAGCGACCGGAATGTCTCCTCCTCTCCGCAGCCGATGCCTGAAATGATTCCAAAACCTGTTATGAAAACGCGCCGGGTCATTTTTTTCCTTCGGCTTCGATCAGTTGCGCCATTGTGCGGACGGAAGTCAGGATTTCCTTGCGTTTTTTCGGGTCCTCGATGCGGATTCCGTATTGTCTTTCCAGCAATAATATCAGTTCGATGGCATCAATCGAATCCAACCCAAGCCCCTCGACAAAAAGCGGTGCATCCGGATCAATATCTTCCGGGGTAATATCTTCTAAAGATAACGATTCGATGATTTGTGCCTTTAATTGATTAATTAGTTCTTCTTGTGTCATTTTATTTTAATAATTTATTTGATTAACCTTATTTTTCAAATCGTATGTTTATTGTCCTGTAAACACAGGGACAGTGCCGAAGCGGCTTTGCAAAGTGGGCTTACAAAGGCTTCACTATTATTTTTTCTACATGTTGATAACCTTTTTTACCAATAAAGTAAAGTAACCAGCTACCCGAACTTAAATCGGAAGTATTGATTTGATAATCAGTTGTTTCCGGTAGGTGTAATTGTTTTCTTAACACACCATTTATATCATAAATATTCAAAATACCGCCGGTCAATTCTTCGTGTAAAACTATTTTCACATTGTCGCCCTGTTTAACAAGGTTCGGATAGACCTGGGAAACAAGCATTTCTACATTGAATATATTCGTCGGTATTCCGGAGCAATCGCCATCCGATATTATTGTTACCGGTATATCATTCAAATATTGGGTTGTCGAATAAGGAGCTACTTTTTTCAGTTCTCCGGTAGCGCTTTTTTGGAATAATGTCATTGTGTAATCGTCACAAGCAGAGGTTATGCGAGGCGACATGAAAGTAAAAGAACGCGTCTCGGGGAACAAAAATAAACTCTGTGGAACGAAAAGAATTTGCCTGTCTATCCATTCGACCAAATTTCCGTCGGTATCGCACAATCCAAGACCGATTTCCCCGATAAAACCGGTCAGAGCGGCATCGTTACGCAATGTGAATGTTACCTCCAACGGCTCTTCGCGCTTTATGGGATTTTGCGCAAAAATAAAGGTTGCATTTTCCTGTCCGAACAATCTCAGATTTGAACCGTCGGGAACAATTCCGTCTTTCACTTCCACATTCAAGCGGTCAATTATGATGTCTGAATTTCCGTCAATGAAATTCCATTCAGTACTGCCCGTTGCCCTCTCAACTGCCCTCAATGTATAACTCCCTGCCGGCACAGCGGAAGATATGGCAGATGTAATTGAAACTGGAGCCTGAGAGTCTACCCCAAGTACATTACCTGTTCCTGAGTCTGTACCTGTGATTTCTACTATTTGGTTATTGTTATCAATCAATGCAATGCCAAAACAACCTTCAAATGCCTTGATTCCGAAATTTTTTACCTGCATGCTTACTGAAAAAACCTCCCCTCTATCTATCGAAACGACAGTTGAGGATAAGTTGTCGTATAAGGTCAATTCATATTCGGTTCTGATATTGCTTTTCACTTCAATGTCCAATCTGTCTATTCCATCAAGACGTGCGGTTACAATTTCCCATTCTCCTTCAGGCGGTTTCATCATTACCCTTAATTTATAATTTCCAGGCACTACATTTTCCGAAACAAAACAGGTTGCATTTGTTGAACGTTTTTCTCCTGATTTACCCGAAAAAAGAGAAGGAAAATCCCCGGAATATATCATTTCCACGATTTCATCATTCCCGTTTACTAAAGCGATACCTGCGGTTCCTGCCAAAGAAGGATTTAGTCCAACGTTCGTTATTATGAATTCTACCGAAAACAGTTCATTCCTGTCAACCGATTGGGACGAAGAAGAAAATTCATCGGCGGATGAATTCCAATTTTCCAATTTTAATTCTCCCGGCACAGGCAAGCCTCCTTCATCCGGCTTAATGTCTATAACAATTTCCTGGGCAGCACTGTAATTGCCGTTACCGGCGCCAGTACCTCCCGAACCCGGATTTAACGCGGTAGTCAGATAATAACCGTCACATGAACCGCCCCAGCCAAAGTTGAAATGAAAATATCCATCTTCGTCATATCCGTCACAAATAAACGAATGGGCAGACTCAAATGAACCTCCTCCATACAATAGCGGCTGCCCTTTATCTAACTGTTTTTTTAACTCATTATCCCAGGCCGCATCTTCATAAAAACACCGTTTTTTTAACTGAATACCTGCATCATAATAAAAATGATTGACTAACGATCTTGTTGCATCGCGATATGATGCACCACTCGAGTTCGACCAATAGGACATTCTGACACTTACTCCACAATGATACATAAGAGTAGCAACTGCACTGTTTTGTGCCAAAGTTTCGGTACCGGAATAGATGTCTAACATATTGTCCCAGCCATAATCTACATTAAACTCGACAGAAGGGACATTAATATCTTCGTTGTAGCCCGTTTGATATGCCTGACTTGCTCCTGTGCCTCGAATCGGATAATTATAATATTTCATTATTTGCGCCATGGCAGTTGCAACACAACCGGTAGGAGTTCTTCCTCCCAGACCGTTCAACGGAAACTGTGTTTTCGGACACAGGTTATTGTAAGGCGGATTTTGGTTCCATGTTGTTTGTATCAGCGGCTCAACAATCACATTGCCCGAACGTAAGCTCAACCGGCTACTGTTTTCGGTCAGATAAGCATCCCACGCCATTTTAATTTTTTCTGTTTGCTGCAGGTCATTTTCAATGGCATACGCTATTTCCTGTTGTAAATACTCCATCCAATAGGTAAAGGCAGGCGGAAAGGCGCTTTCATCATAATTGCCGCTGTCCGAATAGCCGAGTACAGGCATTGCCACGTCATCGCCCGATACAATTATAAATCCGTTGCCCTCAGCCTTGTTAAAAACGTAGTAATTATTTTCGGACGAAGCTGATTTTACCAGAGTCAGGCGATTTTCAGATCTGACGGATATGTTCCTAAGTTGGGAATCTTTCGATTCGGTATGATTTCGTGCTACTCTTTCGGCATTCTCAACGTCTATTTTTTTTGCCCATAAGAAAGAGGGAAAAAGGCAAAGAAATATTATACTTACTGTCAAAAATTTAATTTTTATCATATTTTTTATCGTTTTTTGTTGTCTGATGCCACCAGGTAGCCTGCAATGCTCCTACTCACTCTCCAATTGCATTGCGATGTCCGGCTTACAGACATTTTAGCTATTTGTCTATCTATTAAAAAGGGAGCATCAATTATCAAACCTTTTCCGTTTGTCATAAATAACAGCAACAGCAGAGCATATTACGAAAAACAAAAGTAACGCAATGCTTTCCGGTAAAACGGAGTACCAATTGCCGTCACGTACAAATATACCATAAAATCCGCTCAATCCCCAATTTAACGGCGACAATTTGCTGATAATCTGCATTACATACGGCATCACAAACGTGGGAATCCAAACTCCGCCGATTGCTGCCAGGATTACGACTGATATGGATCCGAATATGGCTGCCTGCTGGTTGCTTGTCGCTATTTTCCCAATCGCGATGCCATATCCGATTGCTGCCAATGAAGCGGAAACGGACATTAAAACCAATGCTAACACGCTGTGTCCCATTGTTAACGCAGGAAGTCCCAACATCGGAAGAACGTATTTCCCCATGATGAACATCAGCGTTAATTGCAACAGGCAGACTGCCAGGTAAACGATAATTTTGCTCAACAGATACAGCCAATAGGGACAGGGCATTGTCAATAATCGGGTGAAACTGCCGTCTTCGCGCTCCTTAATGATGTTTCCGGAAAGTGAAATCACGATAAAAAATACGGCGAACATTCCCCACGCCGGCACATTGTGCTGCACGGAATTGGGAATAATCCGCGCTTCATCCAGCTTGGCATATTGCTCTTTTATCTGTACGGGATTACTGTTTATCCGGATATTTCCTACCGGGAAAGGAATTAATTTATTTACCTCTTTGGTTACTTCTCCGAGTACAAATTCATTTTGCAGCGAGGCTGCGTGTTCGCGCATGGTACTCATTAGCGTTTCTTTAAATGAATTTTTGGTGGTCGGGTCAATGTAGATGCGTATTGCCGGCGAATCGGTTACGGTTGAATCGGAGATGCCTGAAAATGTCTGCATGACACTTTTTTGCACATTCTCCCGGATATATTTTGTCGTATTTTCGGGAATGACAATTCCGATTTGATAATCTCCTTTGGCGACCGACTTTTCCAATGCCTCCTCGGTGAGCGGCTCGCCGCCTGTTTTTGTTACAACGTTGAAAACAGGCGTTGATAGAATATTGCGTTCCACGGCGTTGCCCAGCGAATCCTTATCGGCGTTCAGCAAAAGCAACGGAACGCGGCTTTCGTTGATCGAATTAAACGTACTGTCTTGCAGATAGGCCATCAGCGCTACCAGCGAAAGAGGCATCAAAAACATCATCGCCAATCCCGCCAAATCGCGTATCAGCAACAGATAATCTTTGTATAATAATGCTTTTAATTTTCGCATAAATCCGTTAAATTGTAAATAAGCACAAAGGCGCAAAGTGCACAAATAGGAATAAAAACGTTGTGTTCTTCCTGTCTTTGTGTTAAATATATATCCATATATAATATTTATGTATGTAGAATAACTGTCATGTTAATCTCTCAAATCCTTGCCCGTTTTCAACAAAAACAACGCCTCCAGGTTTTCCGCGTGTTCCGTTTCAATCAACTGTTTGGGTTCTCCGTTGCAAATTACACGCCCGTTATCAACCAGCGCAATAGAAGTGCAAAATGTTTCTGCCTCATTCAAGTGGTGCGAGGTATAGACAATGGTGGTTCCCGCCCTGTTTATCTCTTTCAGGTTTTCGATGATAACGTGGCGCGACTGCACGTCGATCCCAACCGTCGGTTCGTCTAAGAACAGCAACCGCGGACGGTGCAGCAACCCGGCAATCAGGTTTACCCTTCGTTTCATTCCGCCCGAATAGTGGACGATTTTCCGGTTTTTGTTTTTCTCTAATCCGAAAAGGGAAAGCAATTCGTCAATCCGCTCGTTCAACACTTTTTTTTCTATTCCGTAAATGCCGCCGAATATTTTCAAATTTTCATAAGCCGTCAAAGTCGGATAAAGCGCAATATCCTGCGGCACAACGCCGATCAGCGGCTTTATGCTATCCATTTCATCTTTCACGGAATATCCGGCAATCCGCACTTCTCCTCTGTCAAATGAACGCAAACCGCACAAAATGCTGATAGTCGTTGTTTTTCCGGCGCCGTTAGGACCCAACAGACCGAAGATTTTCCCTTCTTCAACCGTAAGGGACAATCCATCCACCGAGGGATTTTTGTTTCCACGGTAAAGTTTGTACAGGTCTTTTATTTCGATAATCATAAATAAATTCAAAAATTTATTATTTTACTCGTCAATTCGAAAAAGTTAATATCTTTGTGGCAGAGTTCGTTTCTCATTGTGAGAAAAGGAAATCGAAAAACGCAAATCTCGAAGTTCTGCGTTTTTTGCTTTTATAGCATACTTGGTAATCTCCTTTTATACTTTTTCATTATTTTATCACAAGCAGCACCGTTGCCTTCCAGACAATATGCTGTGAGCAGATAATACTCATTTTTCTTCCGCATCGGTTCTAAAACGATCACATATTATTTTTCACCTTGTCGGTCGTTTCATTAAAATCAAAACTTCGCGTTTTAGCGAAGATTTGTCTCACACTACCTCTTTCAACTCCCTGAAAAACTTCTCTTCCAGCGTCGCAATCTGATACAAAATATCTCCCAACTCATTATAAGTATATTGCTCTCCTTGCCGTTTTTTGAAAACACGGGCGGCTTTGTAGGCGAAATCGCGCCAGAGGTCGCCGATTTCGGTCATCCGCTTCGAAAAGTCGTTGAGTTCCGGAATGCCGGTAACCGGGGCTGACTGTTGCAGGAACGCGGCGTACATATAGCGGAAACCCGCACCGCCGGTACCGATTTCTTCCAGCATACGGATAACCTGGGCTAAATTGAATGCTGCTTTTCTAGCGCCCATTTTTTCTTCCCAGGTACGTATTTTCTTTGATAGATAGTAAATGCCGTTGACGCCGAAATAGGGAATCCATTTCGGCTGCGAAACCATATTCCAGCAGTTTTTCCGGATGGCTTTCCGGATGATGGGAGCCAGGTCGGGAAGTTCTTCCGGAACCGTTTCAATCCAGTACATTTGCCCGAACAGCGGATAAGTTCCGCCTTTGGAAAAACGAACCCGCTTCAAATCCCTGGCAGAGATGGTTACCTTTTCGATCGCGTTGGGGTCGCTCACGGTGTAAATACCTTCGCTGTTCTTATCAATAATGCAAATATTATGACCGTTGAAGTGAAAACGGTATTCGATCGGCATGTAAGGCAGGTAGTACATGCCCACGACACATGCTACTGGCGTACCTGCGAGCAGCACTTCGTCCATTTTTTGCATTGCACGGTCTTCATTCAGAAAACGCTTTATTTTTCGCCTAAAGCCCAGGCGGGAAGAGATACGCGAAAAGAGTACGCCCGGAAACGTGCGAAAGGAAGTAACCGCCATTCCCGACAGTTTTACAAACGGAATATGAGAAAAAAACAGTCCGCTTGCCAGTCCGAAAATCATTGGTTCGGAAATATCAAAACCGTAAAATCTCAATAAATTGGCAATCACGCCATTTTCGCAATGGGCAGCCGGTTTGTGTTCAAAAGCTTTCATTTGTTATACTTTTTTCAGCTCTTCTACCGTAATCCGGAGAGCCTCCGCGTATTGTTGCAATACCTCTTCGCTCAATGCGTCAAACGCACCGGGTTCAAGGTGTTTCTTTATGTTTCGCCTGGAAATCCCGGTATAGCCGGAGAGCAAACCGATTTCCATTAAGTTTTTCTCCATATAGTATGCCAGCGGACTGATTTCCCGAGCCAGCACCTGTGCACGGATTTTTTCGCATTCCTCGCCGACGGTATCCCAGGTGAGGTCGAGCGCGGCATTTTTTACCTCCCAGCCGTCGCTGATAACCGATTGATAATTACCGTTTTTATCAATGCCGTAAATGACATCGCGGACAACCGTGTCTTTGAAATATCCTAAATCCTGCGGAACATCTTCTATCTTCATATTCAATATTTTAACAAACCGTAAGCATACAGTAGCAATAGGAGAAACGGGCGCTTTCGGGAACCATTATCAGGATCTTCTCGCCTTTTTTCAGCTTGCCCGAACGCATCAGTTCTTCCAGCATCACAAATGCGGACGCCGAACCGATATTCCCGACGTTCGGCAGATTCAGAAACCATTTCCTGTCGGGAATGGCAAAATCGATTTTTTCAAATTCCAGCTTGATCTGTTCTTTGAAAAACATGGAGGAGATGTGGGGCAGGAACCAGTCAATATCACCGGAAGTGAAATTCCGCTTTGCCGCGAGACGCTTTAATAGCTGTCCGCCAAACGGAACGATGTACCCGGCAAGAAGTCGCGTATCCTGTTTCAATGAAAATATGGATTTTGTCAGCCATTCTTCTTCGGAAAACGAGGAAAAACCATCCAATGTGCCGTCCTCCCGCTTTTCGCTGCCGGCATACATGCAAGTTTCAATTTCATTGGCAAAAGAGGCTAATTCAATCCAGTCTATCCGCAAGGAAATCCCATTTCCGGCGGGTTTATCCTGCAATAAGAGAGCTGCGGCGCCGTCCGAAAGCATCCAGCGTAAAAACTCCTTTTCAAAGGCGAGCATCGGTTTTTCTTCCAACAGCGCTAAGTTTTCCGCTTCTTTCCGGAAATTCCGCGCGGTCATCCACGCCGACATCCGTTCCGAACCCGTACAAACGGCGTTTTGTGCGTTTCCCGTCAGAATCGACATATAGATATACTTCAGTGCGTGCATACCCGAACAGCAGGTTCCGGCGAAGGAAACCACCTCCGTATTTCTTTTACTTCCCAATTCCCCGTGCACCATCACGCCGTGCGAAGGGATGAGCTGCTCCTGCGAGGAGGTTCCGCAGGCAATCACGTCAATGTCTTCCAGGGTAACCTCTTCATCCAATAATCCTTTAACGGCATTTACTGTAATTTGCACGTTGGTGTGCGTGGTGTTTCCCGCTTTATCCAGTGCATAATAACGCCTTTTTATTCCATTCTTTCCCAAAATAACACGTTTAGCTAACGACGATTTTTCGTTAATCACGCCCAGGTACTGTTCCATATCTTTGTTCGGAACCGGGTTGTTCGGAAAAAATGCCGCCGCTTTTGTTATATAAACAAATTCATTCATTAGTGCTTAAGATCTAAAATAGTAAATCACAATTTACTGTATTTTCATATTATTATTCCAGTTCAATTCGTAACACATCTCGCGCCGGTTTTTTTTGATAGACGTCAGGCGCAACGGGTAAGTGAGGTAAAAAACCGCTATTCCAACCGGTGATGCAACATACAGCACAAAAAACAGGTAGTAGCAAAACAACCGGATACGCAACTCTCTGCGTTTATCCTGATACCCGCCTTTTTTCCGTATGAATTTTGCCCAGATACCTAACATGCGATGACCCGTTTTTTCGAGAAAAGTCACGCCGGGTTTATATTTTACGGCGTGTGCCTGCATTAATTTTTCCTGTAAACCGCTCCATTCGCTGTTCGCTAATGTTTCGTTCAGAATCGTTCCGAAACGCGATGCGGCTTTTATATCTTCGTCCGAAACACCGGCGGCAGGCAACCGGCGCGATGCGGCTTTTTGATTATTGAAAAGCCAGCGGACAATGGTTAGCACGCTGACTAAATTCGGCGCCCAATCCTGTAAAACAATGTGTCCGACGTAATTTCCGCCGGCTTCGTAAATGTATTTCCGTATTTTCCGTTGTGTCATTACCCACATATTGCGGCATCCGGAAATGTTCACGATATTTTTTTCTTTCAGATACGCCTTTATTTTCCCGTCCTGAAAAAAAGCGTGCAGCGGAAGCGATGGCGACAGGTACCACGGCTGTCCGGAGATAATGACCAAATCGGCGCCGGCTACGTCCGTCAAGTCCATTTCCTTAATTTTGCAGGTCGGAATGCCAAGCCGCGATTCGGGAAAAGCCTCGAAAAACGTCCGGCACGTCCAAGGAAACGGGAACGGAGTTTCGGGCTCAATCGCTTTGTAAATAATCTCGTTTTCTCCGTTTTCAAGCGGAATACAAATATTGCGGGCGATATCTAAGGCTTGACCACTCTGCGTATAATAGAATATGACTATTGTTTTTTTATTCAATTTTTAATTTTTATATTACTGCTCAATCCTGTCCAACTGCATCCTCAACCTTATTTTCGGATGATGCATCACGATCTGTTCGGGAAAGCCGTTGGTATAATTTTGATAATTCAAATTCAGCAAGGTGATGCAACCGGGCATTTCTACCTTTTGCAGCTGTTTTTCAGCTGCGTTTGTCAAAAAATAACCTTTTCCGTCTGTTGTTTTTATTTTGTAGCCGATGGTTGCCTTTTTTCCATGATATACCTTTGCGTCAAAATGCGACGGTATATTGTACAAAAATAGTGTTTTTAAATCTTTTTTCAGTAAATTTAAGACTGCTTTTTTGTCCATTTGTTCCATAATGCGGTTTACTTTGAAGTCGGTTTCGTTAAATTCAAAGTCAAAAACCGTCATCCCGAAAAGAGTTGTGAAGATAGCGCGCTGGGTTTTTCCACCCTCCTGTTTTACGATGAGAAGCCCGGTAAGATTTGTTTCTTTATAATCTATCTGCATATTAAACATACGAACAGGATCCTCTGTCTTGAAAACCGGGAAGAGTTCCTGTTTGGAAATATTTTTTTTTGTGCCTGCATACTCCATTCCGGAAAAGAATTTGGGAGAACAGCCGTTGAGAAAAAAGGCGAAGAGTATTATGGTTAGAATTTTATGTGCGTTGAGTGTCATTTCAAGTTTATTTTATGCTAAACCGGCTTGCAGGAATATCCGCATTTAATTTTTTGTTTGAAAATTGGTATTCGGTATAATCCTTGTCTTTTGCCTTTTTGTCTTTCGATGCTTCTACCATTCGCATACGCGTTACGGACAGGTCGCTTTTTTCCAAATAAATATTTACTTCGTCTATGATTGCTTTTGCACCGTCGCTTAGCGGAAATATTTTTACTAAATGCTCTTTTGCATCCTGGTAGTATTCCAATTTATAATTACTGCCCATTGCCTGCAAATTTCCGGTCATACAGGCTGAAATCACCTCTTTCATTTCTTTCATCAATCCGTTGGAAGCGATGTCAAATACGTTTGTTTTACCGTTGGAAACCATTTTGATTTTGGAACCGTTGATAACGATTTGATACTTCACCGGCGTGGTGTAGTCCAAACTCACCTTATCGTTTTTTTGGTAGTAGAATTTTCCGGTTGAGGCTATATCTCCCGCCATTGCGGCGATGTGCTTCAACTGCATGAAATCGCTTTCGATCGTATTTACCTTTTGCGCCTCGGCTGCCATTTTCTTTTTGAAAGCATTTACCTCGCTTTCGGTCATCGGTTTCATTTCGCCTTGGGCAAATATCGAAAAAATCCCGGTACACAGTACGAACACGAATGCGCTTATCCTTTTCATAATCATTAATTTATTATTAAACAGTTATATTAAATAATTTATCTACTCTTTTGACCGTATAATTGTTTTCCGACAAATAGGTCAATATCTTTTCCAGTACGTGTGCCGAATAAGGCAAACGGTCATGAAGTAATATGACTGAACCTGGACGAATTCGTTTAATGACGCGTCCGACAATTTTATCAACTTTTCCGGTAGTGGTATCCAGCGAGCGGATATTCCATCCGATTGTGTAATAGTCAAACGATTTCAACGCCTTCCTTACCAGCGGATTGGTAATGCCGAAAGGAGGACGGAAAAACCTTACCGGCTGATGTGTAACAGCTGTTATTGCATCTTCGCAGCGCTGTATATCGGCGATCATCTTTTTTGCTCCGGATATTGGGAACGAATGGATGTGCAAATAGGAATGATTCCCGATTAAATGACCTTCGGTGAACATTCTTTCTATCAGTTCCGGATTTTTTTCCGTTTCACTGCCGATACAAAAAAACGCAGCTTCGATGTTCCGCTGTTTCAGTAAATCCAGGATTCTGGGCGTGTATTTGGCATCCGGTCCGTCGTCGAATGTCAGAGCTACCTCTTTTTCAGCCGTATTTTTTTTGCAATATGCTTTTACATACACACCGGAAGATATGCTGTAAGAAGCGTAAAAGAAAAACGCGAGCAAAAACAGGATAAGAATTACTGCGGATATGGATAAAAAAAGCATATATTGTTATCACTCAAATAGCTACAAAGATACAACTCTTTTTCTTTTCATACAAAAAATGGAAATGGTGATTTTACCTTAAAAATTAAGCATATTCTGCGCCGAACAAAATCCGTCTCCGTTATGTTTTTTTTTAAAACAATAAATTAAATATTTTACTTTAAAATTTGAAAGTTATGATTAACGCAAACATGCTAACCGAATTAAACAGACAGGTTAATGCCGAATTATGGTCGGGTTATTTGTATTTGTCAATGTCTTATGATATGGACAATAAGGGATATGAAGGGATTGCCTCGTGGTTTGCAGCGCAAGCAGCCGAAGAATTTGAGCACGCTACCCGCTTTATGAAATTCATCGGAGAGATGGACGGAAAAGTGAATTTGATGCCGATTGAAGAGGTTCGTCAGGAATGGAATTCGCCGAAAGACGCTTTCGAAGATGCATTGATGCACGAAAAGGTCGTTACCGGAAAGATTTACAAGTTGATGGATATGGCAATCGAACAGAAAGATTATGCGACGCAAAGCATGTTGAAATGGTTTGTTGATGAACAGGTGGAAGAAGAAGAGACCCCGCGCAGGATCCTGGAAAAATTGAAAAAAATCGAGAATCATCCTGCCGCTTTACTGGCGCTGGACAAACAGCTTGGAAAACGCGAAGATGACTGATTTTTGAATTAAACACGAATAAATCGTGAAAATCGAAAACGGATAGGGAAGGCATAAGGAAAAATCCGTACAGGTTGAAAAACTTTGATGAACGCGATGATTTTATGCAATGGGCGTAAATGGTTTAATATCATTATTCCCATTGCATTTTTATGAACTATTTTTTGTATTTTTGCCGGGATTGAAAATAAAATAGAATTTTTTCGGAAAAATTATTCAGATGAGTGTATTAGAATTAAGCGAACAGGAAATCCTGAGACGTGAAAGTTTGGAAGAATTGCGCAAAATGGGTATCGAACCCTATCCCGCTGCAGAGTACGTAGTAACGGATTATTCTCAAAACATAAAAAAAGAATTTTCGGACGGGGCTGAACGAAAAAACGTAACCATTGCCGGACGTATTATGAGCCGTCGGATTATGGGAAAAGCCTCTTTCATTGAATTGCAGGATAGCGAAGGTCGTGTCCAGGTATATATTTCGCGCGATGATTTGTGTCCGGGCGAAGATAAGGAAATGTACAATACAGTTTTCAAGCGCCTGTTGGACATTGGCGATTTTATCGGCGTCAAAGGATATGTTTTCCGCACGCAAATGGGCGAAATTTCGGTTCATGCATCCGAACTGACCCTGTTGAGCAAGTCGCTGAAGCCGCTTCCGATTGTGAAGTATAAAGACGGCGTGGCTTACGATTCTTTCGATAATCCGGAACTTCGTTACCGCCAGCGTTACGTCGATTTGGTGGTCAACGACGGGATCAAAGATATTTTCCTGAAACGGACGAAAGTTTTCAACACGATGCGCGATTTTTTTAATAAACGCGGATACGTGGAAGTCGATACGCCGGTGTTACAGGCAATTCCGGGAGGAGCATCCGCACGTCCGTTTATCACGCATCACAATGCACTGGATATTCCTTTCTATTTGCGCATTGCCAACGAACTTTATTTGAAGCGACTGATTGTAGGCGGTTTCGAGGGAGTATATGAATTTTCGCGCAACTTCCGCAACGAAGGAATGGACAGGACGCACAATCCGGAATTTACGGCGATGGAGATTTATGTTTCCTACAAGGATTATAACTGGATGATGGATTTCACCGAAGAAATGATCGAAACCATTTGCCTTGCCGTAAACGAAACGGCCGAAGTGCAAGTCGGCGAAAACACAATCAGCTTTAAACGCCCGTTCAAGCGCATCTCAATGATTGACGCCATCAGGGAACATACCGGCGTTGATATTAACGGAATGACGGAAGAGCAACTCCGCGAAACCTGCCGTAAACTGGGTGTGGAAGTCGATGAAACGATGGGTAAAGGCAAAATGATTGATGAGATTTTCGGTGAGAAATGCGAGAAGTTTTACATTCAGCCGACTTTTATTACCGATTACCCGATCGAAATGTCGCCGCTGTGCAAAAGGCACCGTACAAATCCGGAACTGACCGAGCGCTTTGAGTTGATGGTAAACGGTAAAGAGCTGGCAAATGCTTATTCCGAACTGAACGACCCGATTGACCAGCGCGAACGTTTTGAGGAGCAGCTTCGCCTTTCGGAAAAGGGAGACGATGAGGCAATGTACATTGATAACGATTTTATCCGCGCCCTGGAGTATGGTATGCCGCCAACTTCGGGAATGGGAATCGGCATGGACCGCCTTGTGATGTTGATGACTAATCAGCCTGCTATTCAGGAAGTTTTGTTATTCCCGCAAATGCGTCCGGAAAAAGCGCAACTCAAAGATCCCGATTCGAAGTACATCGAAACAGGCATTCCTGCCGAATGGATTGAGGTTGTACAAAAAGCAGGTTTCTTAACGGTTGACTCGCTGAAAGGGGTTAATCCGAATAAGTTTCACCAGGATATTTGCGGGTTGAATAAGAAATTCAAAATGGAATTGACAAATCCCACCAAAGAAGAAGTTGCAAAATGGATCATGCTCTGTCAATAATAAAATTAGCGCAAAAGCGCGAAAGCACGAAAGCACGAAATGGTTTTATTCGTGCCTTCGTGTCTTCGCGCTTTCGCATCTTTTAACTATAGTTATGAAAAAGGAACCCAAAATAGCCATCATCGGAGGCGGTAGCTGGGCAACCGCACTCGCAAAGATTTGTACGGTCAACCCCGCGCGCTCCATTAACTGGTATATACGTAAGGACGAACAGATAGAAGCGTTTAAACAAACCGGGCACAACCCGTTTTATCTGAGCAGCGTTCAGTTTGACGTAAGCCGCATCTCTTTTTCTTCCGATATAAACGAGTCGGTAAAAAATTCGGACATCCTGATTCTGGCAACGCCTTCGCCTTTCCTGAAGGGACATTTGGAAAAGCTGAAATGCAGTTTGGACGGTAAATATATCGTTTCAGCCATTAAAGGGATCGTTCCGGACGAAAACCTGATTGTTTCGGAGTATTTCCGTCAGATATACCATCAGCCGAATGAAAACCTGATGGTGCTTGCGGGTCCGTGCCACGCCGAAGAAGTGGCGATGGAACGACTTTCGTACCTGACCGTCGGCTGTCAGTCGCGCGAAAATGCACGGATGCTGGGTAATATGATGGCGTGTAACTTTGTAAAAGTCTCTTTCAACGAAGATGTGTTTGGACTTGAATACGCTTCTGTGTTGAAAAATGTCTATTCGATTGCTGCCGGGATTTGCCACGGGTTGAAATATGGCGACAACTTTCAAGCCGTCTTGATTTCCAACGCTATTCAGGAGGTAAACCGTTTTCTGAATACCGTAAAATCGGCACAAAGAAATATCAACGAATCAGCCTATCTGGGTGATTTATTAGTAACTGCTTATTCCAAATACAGCCGCAACCGGACTTTCGGCACAATGATCGGGAAAGGCTATTCCGTCAAAACCGCCCAACTGGAAATGGAAATGATTGCCGAAGGATATTATGCCGCCAAGTGTATCAAGGAAATCAACCGGCAATACCTGGTGAGTATGCCGATATTGGATGCGGTTTATAATATATTGTATGAGCGGATTTCGCCGCCGATAGAGATAAAAGTGCTGACGGAGAATTTGAGGTAATAAATCAAGGCGCATTCCGCATGATTCCACAAATTTGACATTAGTGATAATAGTAAGGGATAATCAAAACAAAAAATACCACTCTTTAATTTGTTGATGGCTCTGTTGCAGTTCCTTTGCCGGTAAAAAGGGAATGAGGCTGTCTCCAAAAGTCTTTTTGAACGCAGATGACACGGATGAATGCTGATTTTTATGTCGCTGATAATTAGCTGTATATTAAATCTCCATTCAGTTGTTATCTATGAATCCGTGTTATCTGTGTCATCCGTGTTCTTTTAGGACAGCTTCATTCGATTAGCAAATATTTACTTGTTTTTTACAGGGACACCAAGGCTTCAGCTGTTTGAAAAAGTCGTTTCCTTTGTCGTCAACAAGGATAAACGCAGGAAAATCTTCCACTTCGATTTTCCAGATAGCTTCCATGCCGAGTTCCGGATATTCGATACATTCGATGCTTTTGATGTTGTTTTGAGCAAGGATGGCTGCCGGACCGCCGATTGAGCCTAAATAGAAGCCTCCGTATTTTTTACAGGCATCCGTCACTTGCTGGGAACGATTCCCTTTTGCAAGCATAATCATACTTCCGCCGTGGCTTTGGAAGAGATCGACATAGGAATCCATTCGTCCCGCCGTGGTTGGTCCCATAGAGCCGCACGCCATTCCCGGAGGTGTTTTTGCCGGACCGGCGTAGTAGATCGGATGGTCTTTGATATATTGCGGTAAATCTTCGCCTCTGTCTAATCGTTCTTTCAGCTTGGCATGTGCAATGTCGCGACCGACGATAATCGTTCCGTTCAATGACAGGCGTGTTGCAACCGGATAGTTGGATAATTCAGCCAAAATCTCTTTCATCGGACGGTTTAGGTTGATTTTAACCGCTTCACCTTCGCCGTCCTTACGCAATTCTTGCGGAATGAAACGTCCCGGGTTTTCTTCCAGCTTCTCAATCCAAACACCGTCCTTATTGATTTTAGCCTTGATGTTACGGTCAGCCGAACAGGAAACCGCCATCCCTACCGGACAGGAAGCCCCGTGTCTCGGCAAGCGGATGATGCGGACATCGTGTGCATAATATTTTCCGCCGAACTGCGCTCCAAAACCGATTTTTTGCGCCTCTTTCAGCATCTTTTCTTCCAGTTCCAAATCGCGGAAAGCCTGTCCGCCCTCGTTTCCTGTCGTTGGAAGTTCATCGTAATATTTGGTAGAAGCCAGCTTCACGGTTTTCAGGCACATATCCGCCGAAGTTCCGCCGATTACAAACGCAATGTGGTAAGGCGGACACGCAGCCGTTCCCAGCGTTTTCATTTTTTCCACCAGAAACTTTTCGAGCGTTTCCGGATTCAACAAGGCTTTCGTTTCCTGGAAAAGGTACGTTTTGTTGCTCGATCCGCCTCCTTTGGCAATGCAGAGGAATTTGTATTCTGCTCCGTCAACCGCCTGAATATCGATCTGTGCCGGAAGGTTTGTATTTGAGTTTACTTCGTCATACATATTCAGCGGAATGGTTTGGGAGTAGCGCAGGTTTTCGCCCGTATAGGTTTCATATACGCCTTTGGAAAGAGCCTCTTCATCGCCGCCGCCTGTCCATACCTGTTGCCCTTTTTTGGCTACGATCGTTGCCGTTCCCGTGTCCTGGCAAAACGGCAAAACGCCTTTGGACGAGATTTCTGCGTTTTGCAACATCGTTAACGCTACGAATTTGTCGTTTTCGGAAGCTTCCGGATCGGACAGAATCCCGGCAACTTGCTTTTGATGCGCTGTACGTAATAAAAACGCGCAGTCGCGGAAGCAGGTTTTAGACAGCTTAGTCAACGTTTCCGGAGTTACTTTCAAGATTTCGTTCCCTTCAAAACTCGAAGTTGAAACGCCTTCTTTGGTCAATAAATAATACGCTGTTTCATCTTTTCCCACCGGAAAAGGATTTTGATACTTAAAAGGAGGTACTGCCATTATGTTATTTTTTGATGATGTTATGTTTTTGCAAAAGTACGAAAGATTGACAAAAGATTACTTAAAAAAATCAAAGAAAAAATTAACGCATATCAGCCATATTGCCTCCAGTGTCAAAGTCAACGAAGTTTTATAAACACAAAGGTACACAGGACACGAAGCTGTATCTGTTTTTCTTTTTTGCGTTAAAGATAATAAGGCCGATAAGCGTTAAGAAATTTGACGAAACCATATTATAATCACATCCACGGTGACATCTTGCGGGTATCTTAAACGATATTGATTTTATTCCGGCTTTTACTCCAAAAAACAACTAAGGGAAACTTCCCAGTCTCCCTTAGCGTATTAAAACCTAAACTATGAAAAAATCTACTTGTTTGTTTGCATTACAAAAGTATGACCTTTTTTTGAATCCTGCAAGCGTTTATAAAAAAAATACCGCCAAATCTAAATGTTTAACAATTATTTGAAATGATTGATTAAAATTCTTTAATAAAAAACGCATCTTTGTTAAATTTTTGATTGTTATTAGTATCTTTGTCCAAATTCAATAAAATAAGTTTGTTTGAAATATGCTTGTTAAAACTTACGGAGCCGCCGTTCAAGGCATTCATGCTACCACTATTACGATTGAGGTAAACGTTTCACAGGGCATCAGATTTATGCTGGTCGGATTGCCCGACAGTGCCGTCAAGGAGAGTCACGAACGAATCGTTTCTGCTTTGCAGATGATTGATCTCAGGCTGCCGAAATATCAAATTGTTGTGAATATGGCTCCTGCCGACATTCGCAAGGAGGGTTCGTCGTATGATTTGCCGATTGCGATCGGAATTTTGGCCGCCGCCGAAAAAATGAACCACGCAGAATTGGACAAATACATTATTATGGGTGAATTGTCGTTAGACGGAACATTGCAACCGATGAAAGGCGTTTTACCCATTGCTATCAAAGCCCGGGAGGAAAAGTTCAAGGGTTTTATTCTACCCAAACAAAATGCGAAGGAAGCCGCCGTCGTAAATAACCTGGAGGTTTACGGCGCAGAAAATCTGAAGGAGGTTATCGACTTTCTGAACGGCGACTTGAAGATGGAACCGGTAACTATTGATACGCGGAACGAATTTTATCAAAGCCTCGGACAATTCGAACTTGACTTTTCGGATGTGAAAGGGCAGGAGAGCGTAAAGCGCGCCTTTGAGGTGGCGGCTGCGGGCGGGCACAACATTATTCTTGTCGGGCCTCCCGGCGCGGGAAAATCAATGCTGGCAAAACGGATTCCGACCATTTTGCCGCCACTCACGATCCATGAAGCGCTGGAAACAACCAAGATTCATTCCGTTGCCGGGAAAATAGACAAAGAAACTTCGCTGATGTCGCAGCGACCGTTCCGAAGTCCGCACCACACGATTTCGGACGTAGCCCTTGTTGGCGGCGGCGGTTTTCCGCAACCGGGCGAAATCTCGCTGGCGCATCACGGCGTGCTGTTTCTCGACGAATTGCCTGAGTTTAAACGCACGGTGCTCGAAGTGATGCGACAGCCGCTGGAAGACCGGAAAATTACCATTTCGAGGGCAAAATCGACCATCGAATATCCGGCAAGTTTTATGCTTGTTGCCTCGATGAATCCTTGTCCGTGCGGATATTACAATCACCCGGAGAAAAAATGCGTATGCGGGCCGGGTATGGTGCAAAAATACCTCAGTCGCATTTCCGGTCCGCTGCTCGACCGGATTGACATTCATATCGAGATTGTTCCCGTCCCGTTTGAAAAATTGGCTGATGCACAAGTTTCCGAATCGAGCGAAAAAGTGCGCGAACGGGTGATCAAAGCCCGCAAAATCCAGCAGGAACGCTTCAAAGATTCTCCCAACACGCACTGCAACGCCCAGATGAATTCCAAGGAATTACGCCAATATACCGTATTGAACGAATCAGCTCAGACGTTGCTGCGAAATGCGATGCTGAAATTAAACCTTTCTGCCCGCGCTTATGACCGGATTTTGAAAGTTTCACGCACAATCGCCGATTTAGACAATTCCGGAAACATTGAAACACAGCATATTTCGGAGGCGATTAATTACCGGAATCTGGATAGAGAGGGATGGGCAGGATAGTATGAAATTTTGTTTTTCAATATTTTTTTATAAAATAATTCTGTAATATAAAATATTTACTTGCATTTGCATGAAATAAAAATGAGAATCGTATCGCATAAAAAATTAAAAGAATTCTACCAAACGAAAGAGTATGAAAATGCACGTGTTGCATTGCAGCGTTGGTATGACATTGCACAGAAAGCCGACTGGAGAAACTTATTTGAAATTAAGGTCGATTTTCCGACTACCGATTATGTTGGTAATCAGCATTATGTTTTCAATATCATGGGAAACAATTACCGGTTGGTCGTTGTAATTAAGTTTGTAATCGGAAACATCTATATTCGTTTCGTAGGAACTCACAAAGAGTATGACAAGAAAGATTGTTCAACCATATAAATAAGGAACAGGTTATGAACCCTGCATGAACTAACGTTCGCCAAAGAGTATAAAAATGCCTGTGACCTTCATGTAAAAAATAAATTATAGACAGATGAAAATTACAAAAGAACAATACGAATTTGCATTGGCAAGAATTGAAGAACTTTTGCCGGAAGTTAACGATAATGCACCGGCAAACGACAGAAGTGCGGTTGAATTATCTCTTGTGTCGGACGTAGTAATCAAATATGAAAAGGAACATTACCCGATTGCCAAACCGACTGTTTCGGAACTGATAGAACTGTATCTGGAAGAAAAAGGAATGACGCAAAAGCAGCTGGCTGCCGAGATAGGTGTAAGTCCATCACGCATAAACGATTACATTTCAGGTCGTTCGGAACCGACGTTGAAAAATGCAGGATTATTATGTAAAGTATTGCAAATACCTCCATCAACAATGCTTGGATTCTGACTAAAATAAATTTAGTTTACAATCTGTTTTTCAATAAATTAATTTGCAACAGGGTACTTGCCGGAAACATTGTCTTGCGTTTGGGTCTTGAATAATAGTCGGTGTCATCCGACGAAAAAATGCAGGATTTTTACCTCACACTTTTTTATTTATAAATATTCAGCCCAATTTATTTTACATTATATTTGCATGATGGTTTTACTATTTAATTACAAAAAAAATGAACAATTGGTTTGAGTGTAAAATTCGTTACGAGAAGCTGGATGATAAAGGAAAAGGGAAGAAAGTAACAGAAACATATTTGGTCGATGCTCTCTCTTTTTCCGAAGCCGAAGAACGAATAAGCAAAGAAGTAGCTCCATATATGAGCGGTGAATTTTCCGTTTCTGGAATCAAAAAAGCAGGTATCAATGAGATATTCCCGAACGATGAGGGCGATCGCTGGTATAAATGCAAGGTAAATTTCATCTCTATTGACGAGGTAAATGCAAAAGAAAAGAAAATCACAAGCAATATCCTGGTGCTTGGTTCCACGATTGGAGAAGCTTGGGATAATTTGGCAACCGCACTGAAAGACACAATGTCCGACTATGTAGTTCCGGCCATTACCGAAACTTCGATTATGGATATTTTTCCCTATTCGGCAGAAGATTCGGCAAGCGAAAAGACAGACAGAGAAACAAGCGAAGAGACAGACGAAGAATGAGCATCGCAAGTAAAATAACGGAGATAAACGCAAACCTGCCCGGAACAACCCGACTGGTGGCGGTCTCCAAATTTCATCCCGCACCGGCAATTCAAGAGGCGTATGATGCCGGGCAACGTATCTTCGGCGAAAGCAAAGTACAGGAATTGGTTGAGAAGCAAGACTTACTGCCGAAAGATATTGAATGGCATTTTATCGGACATCTGCAAACCAATAAGGTGAAATACATCATCCCGTTTATCTCGTTTATTCACAGCGCGGATACGGTTAAATTGCTGGAAGTGATAAACAAACAGGCTGAAAAACAGCGCAGGATAATCAACTGTCTGCTCGAAATACACATTGCCCGGGAAGATACGAAATACGGTTTTACAATCGAAGAAGCTCGGTCGTTGTTTGAAAAAAATACCCTTGGAAAATTTGAGAATGTCTGTATCCGCGGTTTTATGGGAATGGCATCCTTGACGGATGATATGCGTAAAATCCGAACCGAATTTCGCACACTCTCCGCTTTTTTCAACGAGATAAAAGAAAAGTACGCCCCGTGGTTCGACACCCTTTCAATGGGGATGACGGACGATTATAAAATTGCTATTGAGGAAGGAAGCACGCTCATTCGCATCGGGAGTTATATTTTTGGAAATCGGGGCAATGATTAATTCAAGCTGCCAGTTGATTTCAAGTCCTGAGTTAATGTCAAATGACATTAACTCAGGACTTCGAAATAGAAATTATTTTGAGATATATAAATAGCAGCTTAAATTAATTAAGCAGAGAATGCAATATTGTCCGTTAGGGACTTGCAAAATCCAGAAGGAACGACATTAAACTTAACTTAACAATAAAAAATAAATAAAAAATGGAAGAATTGGAATACTGCGAAGAAGAAGCAATCAAGTTCATCTTGAATCACTTGCCTGCCGGGATGAAAAAAAACGTAAAGAATGAAGACATTGAATACGTCCTGGATCTCATTTATGATTTTTACGATGAAAAGGGATATTTGGACGAGGAAAACGACGAAGAAATAGATATTGTTGAAAATGAAATGATTGAATACGCCGTAAAACGAGTCGCCAATGACGACCTTTCGGAAAGACTGACAGAAGATGTTATTGCTGCCATTTTAGATGCCGAATACGAATACAATAAACTAATAGGTGTTTTTGAGGATCAGTAAGAGGTTGTCTCAAAAGGTGTTTGTTCACGGATTACACGAATTAACACGAACTTGCTTAATTTTAAACTACAGCCTTTTGAAAATCATAATTTGCAGATAATCAATATGCTGGTTTCATGTTAATTTGTGTAATTCATGGGCTTTAAAGGCAGCCTCTACTCAAGATAATATTCTACGACAAACAATATTCCGGATAGAATAAAGAGTATGCCGAGAATTCGCCGGAACCACACTTCAAATTTTTGCAATTTGTTATAAAACTCGTAGAGTTTAGTGTAGCTGAACGCGATGACTCCGATCATAATGAAAACCGGAATGGCAGCGCCTATGCCAAATACCCAGGAAAGCGCAGCTCCGTGAGAAACCGTGAACGAAAACGGAATCAACATCCCGAAGTATATCGCGGCGCAATACGGACAAAAGGCGAATGCCAGCAGCAATCCCAGTCCGAAAGCGTTCCGGTTACGTTTTTGGCGCTTCTTGAAATTCAGCCGGTGCAGGCATTTGTCTGTCAATCCGTGCATGTGAATAATGTCGAGCATCAGGAATCCAACCAGAATAAACAGCGGACCGATAATTTTTCCGAAGGAATGTTGCAGCAATTCGCTGATTCTTAATCCGCCGGCAAAATAGAAAATAACCGTTCCCAATAACCCGTATGCAACGGTTCTTCCCAGTGTGTAGGCAATGCCGTTGATAAATACCTTTTTCCTGTTTTGTTCTTCCCCTGCGAGAAAACCAATGACCGTAATATTAGCAGCAATGGTGCAAGGGGCAACAGCCACCATTATCCCCAAAAACAGAGCAGACAGAAGCGGAAATTCTTTGGTCTCAATAATGTGTAATAATTCTTCCATAAATTATCTATTAGATTTCAAAATTAAAAACACTAAAATCCGAAAATGCTTGCCAACTTTGCATCCAGGAGATGCCTCCGTGGGTTGGTGGCGATGATTATTCCGTCAGGGTCGATTAATACTTCATGCGGAATCCGTTGTACCCGGTAGTGTTTGGAGACCGGACTTTCCCAATAGAGCAAATCAGAGGCTTGCCGCCAGGTCATCGAATCCCTTTTGATGCCGGAACGCCATTCATCCTCCCTTTTATCAAGCGAAACGGATAAAATCTCCAATCCCTCAGGTTTGTATTTTTCGTATATTTGCCTCAAAGCACGGTTTCGTTCCGATCCGGTTTTGCTCCACGATGCCCAGAACCGTAGTAAAAGGTACTTGCCGGCATAGTCGGAGAGCCGGACTGTATCTCCGGAGGAAGTGGGGAGTACAAAATCGGGAGCAGGAGAATTGACGCTGAGTTTTTGACCGAGTATCAGCTCGTCGTTCAAAAATCGCACATATTCGGAATCCCTGATCGAAGGGTCGAATAAAAGAATGATTTCTTTTAACCGGTTAATATCAAATGTTTCGGTCAACGTACAAACAAAATAGGCGGCGCTGACCGATGTGGGATTATTTGCCACAAACTGCCCGGTTGTCAGTAAAAGCGTGTCGGTATAATGGTTGTATTGTATTTCCAGTGTTTTTGCCAGCTTATATTTTTTTTGTTTTCGGGCATTTGTCAACTTTATCAACGTGGTATTTTTTTTATTCCGTATGTTTTGCAGTTCTTTTTGAAGAACAATCAGTTCGTCGAACGAGTTTGACCCGGTTACTTTTATCTCATCCGGCAGCATGACCGAACCTTTAATCGAAATATCGCTGTTCTCCACAAAAACGTCAATCAGCCTCCCTTTCCCTATTTGAACGTGATACATCGCAGGATGTTCTACCTTTCCTCTGAATCGAAACTCACCTCCGTGGATCTCAGCGCTATCCAAAATAACCATCTTTCCGTATTCGTTCATTTTCAACAGGTAAGCCGTGGCTGCGTTTACGCAACGCAAATCTCCTTCAATAAAAAAAGAATCTTTCTTATTACACGAATTGAGTAATAACAGGGAAAACAGAGATGTAATGATATGTAACCGAATGATGTGTACCAAACTATTTTATTTTTCCGAAGTAAATATCCAGCAATTCTTTTGCCGCGATAAATGAACTTAGCTGATTGTTGAGAACTTGCTTTTCTTTTTCTTTCAACATTTGTTGAATCAATTTGTTATGATAAAAACTATGTTTCAAGTATTCGTTGATGCTTTCATACATCCAATATTTGGACTGATTGTTTCTTTTGTAAGAAAAAAAGCCGTTATTCCGGGTAAAAGCAACGTATTCGGTTACCATATCCCAAATTTTATCAATGTCTATATTGTGCAGCGAAGAGCAGGTTTCGGCTCTTGGTTTCCAGCCCGACTCGGGTGCGGGGAAAAGCCTCAACGCATTTTGGAATTGCACTTTAGCTACCTGGGCTTTTTCAACGTTGCTGCCGTCGGCTTTGTTGATGGCGATACCGTCTGCCATTTCCATAATTCCGCGCTTGATGCCCTGCAACTCGTCGCCCGTTCCGGTCACTTGAATCAGCAGGAAGAAATCGACCATTGAGTGAACGGCGGTTTCCGACTGTCCTACTCCGACGGTTTCTACAAAAACGGTTTCAAATCCGGCTGCCTCGCAAAGGACAATGCTCTCACGCGTTTTCCGCGCCACGCCGCCGAGCGAACCGGCTGAGGGAGAAGGGCGTATGAAGGCGTTTTCGGATCCGGATAATTCTTCCATTCTTGTTTTATCTCCCAATATGCTCCCTTTCGACCGTTCGCTGCTTGGGTCAATGGCAAGTACCGCCAGCTTTTTGTTCAGGCGAATCACATACATTCCCAATGCTTCGATGAAAGTACTTTTTCCGGCTCCCGGCACACCGGTTATTCCCAGGCGAATGGAGTTTCCCGAGTATGGCAGGCACTTTTCAATGACTTCCTGCGCCATTTGCTGGTGTTCGGGCAGCAGGCTTTCGACCAGCGTAACTGCTTGTCCAAGGATGGAAATATCGCCTTTCAGTATTCCTTCCACATACTCGCCGGAGGTATATCGCTGCCTTTTTACCCGCCTTAAATACGGATTAACGGAAGGGGGCTGGTCAATGCCTTTGTTTACATTTAATCCGAGGTATGCGCTACTATTTTCTGGATGCTCCATGATATAAAATATATGGTTACAAAGTTAAAAGAAAATACCAAGTAAGCAAAGATGATTTTTCAAAACGACTGCATCCTGTGTAATTTCGTATAATATCCGTCCAGCGCGATTAATTCTTCGTGCTTGCCTCGTTCTACAATTTCTCCGTTGTGCATTACGCAGATTTCATCGGCGTTTTTAATGGTGGATAACCGGTGTGCAATTACGATTGCCGTGCGACTTTTCATCAGGTTTTCAATTGCTTGCTGTACTAATTTTTCAGATTCGGTATCCAATGCAGAGGTGGCTTCATCCAATATCAGGATCGGCGGGTTTTTCAGGATTGCCCTTGCGATACTGATACGCTGGCGCTGGCCGCCGGATAAGCGTCCTCCCCTGTCGCCGATATTCGTTTGGTAGCCTTCTTCCGTTTCCATAATGAAATCGTGGGCGTTGGCTATTTTAGCAGCTTCGATCACTTGCTCTATCGTGGCGGATTCGACACCGAAGGTGATATTATTATAGATGGTATCATTGAAAAGGATAGCTTCCTGATTGACATTACCCATATATGACCGCAGGTCGAAAAGGGTCATATCCTTTACATTCACGCCGTCGATGGTAATTGCTCCTTCGTTGACATCGTAAAAACGGGGGATGAGATCGACCATTGTTGATTTTCCGGAGCCGGATTGTCCCACCAGCGCAATCGTTTTTCCTTTTTCTATGGTCAGGTTAATATCCCGTAATATCCAGTCGTTCTCGTATTTAAACCAAACATGGTCAAATCGTACGTTGGAATGAAACGGCTTAACGGCAACCGGGTTTTTAACCTCCTTCAGCGGGTTGACGGCATCCAAAATGACATCTATCCGTTCCAGTGAGGCTTTTCCTTTTTCAATGCTGTAAAGGGCTTTCGACAAATCTTTTGCCGGATTTATTATGCTGTAAAAGATAACGAGGTAATAAATAAATTCGGCGGCAGTCAGCGAACTGTTATCATTCAGAATCAACGTCCCTCCGAAAAAAAGCACGATAGCGATGGTTGTTGTCCCCAGAAATTCGCTCATCGGGTGCGCTAACGAGTGGCGGCGATTGATTTTATTTGTGGTGTTACGCAGCGTTTCGTTCATTAACCGGAAGCGGGAAGTAACTTTTTTCTCGGCGTTGAAGGCTTTTATTACGCGCAGTCCGCCGAGGGTTTCGTCGATTTGCGCCAGGAGCTGTCCGGTCTGTTGCTGACCTAACATTGATTTCCTCTTCAGTGAGCTTCCCACTTTTCCCATAATATACCCTGCAACGGGAAGTACCAAAAGCACAAAAAGCGTCAGCTGCCAGCTCAACACCAACATCGTGAGCAGGTAAATGAAAATCATAATGGGATTTTTGGAAAGCAACTCAATGGAACTCATAATGGATGCTTCAACCTCCGTAATGTCGCTCGTCATACGCGACATAATGTCGCCTTTTTTGTGCTTTTTGAAAAAACCGATGTTCAAATCCGTGATTTTATCATACATCTGTTCCCGCAAGTCACGTACCAGACCCGAACGCAAAGGAATGATGTAATAGCTTGCAAGATAAGCGATTCCTGTTTTCAGGGCTGTCATTATTACCAGTAAAACGCCTAACATCATCAACGTCTGAATGCCTCCGTTTTGATCAATATAGGAGGAAACGTAACAATAGGCATTGTTTTTAATCACATCAATATTCCATGCAAAAGGCTTCATCTCGTAAACAGTCTGGTTCGTCTTGAAAAGGATTTCCAGAATGGGAATAATTAGCACAAAAGAGAACAGGCTGAATACCGTGGAAAGAATATTACAGATGATATTCAATGCGACATATCCCTTGTAGGGACCGACGAAACGTTTTATGAGGATGAAAAATTGGGGCACTTTTTAATGAAGAATTAAGAATGAAAGATTAAGAATAAAATATTCATAAATTATAACGGTTTAAATGCCGGTATAATTATGCGGCGTGATTGTACGAAGTTCGGCTTTTACTTTTTCGCTGACATCCAGCGTTTCGATAAAATCGCGGATGGACTTTTCGGTGATGCCTTCGTTGGTGCGTGTTAACGCTTTTAACGCCTCGTATGGATTCGGATAGGCTTCGCGCCGTAAAATGGTCTGGATGCCTTCGGCGACTACTGCCCAGCAGTTGTCCAAATCCTCGAAAAGGGCTTTTTCGTTCAGTAAAAGTTTTCCCAATCCTTTTAACGTGCTTTGAATGGCAATGGAGATGTGGGCAAACGGAACGCCGGCGTTGCGCAAAACGGTCGAGTCGGTCAGGTCGCGCTGCAGGCGTGAAACGGGTAATTTAGCCGCCAGATGTTCGAGAATGGCGTTTGCCATACCAAGATTTCCTTCGGCGTTTTCAAAGTCAATCGGGTTGACCTTGTGTGGCATTGCCGACGAACCGACCTCGCCGGCTTTGATTTTCTGCTTGAAATACTCCATTGATATATAGGTCCAAAAATCGCGGTTCATATCAATCATAATGGTATCAATGCGTTTCAGACAGTCGAAAATGGCGGCGAGGTTATCGTAATTGGATATTTGCGTTGTCCATTCTTCACGCTGCAAGCCGAGTACTTCGCCGACAAACCTGTTTCCGAAGGATCTCCAGTCGTATTCCGGATAGGCAACAAAATGCGCGTTAAAATTACCGGTGGCTCCGCCAAACTTGGCAGAATGCGGCAGCGATTTCAGTTGCTCCAGCTGTACTTTCAAGCGGCTCACGAAAACCATTAATTCCTTACCAAGGCGCGTAGGCGATGCCGGCTGTCCGTGCGTTTTTGCCAGCATGGAGATATTTTTCCACTTTTCCGCTTTTTCCGAAAGAACGTCAATCAATTTTTCCAACTGAGGATAGAATGACTGGTGTAAAGCGTCTTTGATAGAGTAGGGGATCGCAGTATTGTTAATGTCCTGCGAAGTTAATCCAAAATGGATGAACTCTTTATATTGCTGCAGGTTCAGTGCATCGAATTTTTCTTTCAGGAAATATTCCACCGCTTTTACGTCGTGGTTGGTTACGTTTTCAATGTCCTTGATGCGCTGAGCGTCTTCCGGCGAAAAATCTTCGTATATTTTCCGCAACCCGGCAAATACGGACGGATTGACGGATTTCAGGTTTTCCAGCGGAAATTCACAGAGGGCGATAAAATATTCTACCTCAACCAGCACGCGGTAACGTATCAGCGCATATTCCGAAAAATAGCGGTCTAATTCTTCTGTTTTGTTCCGGTAACGTCCGTCGATGGGCGAAATTGCTGTTAACGCATTCAAGTTCATACGAAAATATTTTATTTTAATTTTTTTAGAAGACGCAAATGTAGTGATTTTTCAGGTGAAAAAAAATTACCCGGCAAATTCTCTGAATAAAAAACTTTGCGCCTTCGCGTTTTTGTGTCCTACGCGTTTAACTAATAAAGCGAAGGACACAAAAACGCGAAGGCGCAAAGTTTTTATTATTACCCGGAATTATTTCAGTGTGATATACCCGATTTCTTCCACGATTTTTTGTCCGGCAGGCGAAAGGACATAGTCGATAAACGGCGTTACCTTTTTCGCATCGGAAGTCAGATAATAGTAATACAATGCGCGGACAATCGGATATGTTTTATCTTTTGCACTTTTAATTGAAGGCGCTACATAACTTTTTCCGCCGTCATACGAAACCAAAAGCGCTTTTACGTCTTTGTTCAAGTAAGCCAGTCCTACATACGCAATTGCGCCCTTAGTCTGGCTAACCGACTGAATAATAGCGCCAGTTGCCGGCATACTCATAATTCCGTTCATGTAATTTTTGTTTTTCAACACGCTTTCTTTGAAAAATTCATACGTTCCGGAAGAGGTTTCTCTTGAATATGGAATGATTTTCAGATCAGCGCCGCCCACCTCTTTCCAGTTGGTGATTTTACCGGTGAAAATTCCTTCCAGCTGTTCGCGGGTCAGCTGGCTCACTTTGTTACCCGGATTTACCACGACAGCTAGTGCGTCATCGGCAATAACTACCTCTTTTACTGTTTTTCCGGCTTCCTGTAATTTTTGCTTTTCGGAAAATTTGATTTTGCGAGATGATTGCGCAATGTCGGTCGAACCGTCAATCAAAGCCGAAATCCCAACACCGCTACCGCCGCCGGTTATGGAAACCGATGCCGCGGGATTGGCTTTCATATAGCTTTCAGCCTCTTTTTGCGATAGGGGCAACACGGTATCCGAGCCTTTCACTCTTTGCGCCTGAACGCCTGAAAATACGCTCGCTGCAATAGCGACTGATAAAATAATCTTTTTCATACTCTTGTCTTTTTAAAGTTAATTATTCCTGTTAAATTTATTAAACGCTTAAAACTTATACTGTAAACGAAGCGTAAATACGTTGTCTTTGAAATCTTTTCCTTCGTTCACGTTTTCGGATTTTTCGTTGGTTACGATGTCATAATAAGCGGTCAATCTTAACGATGGGTCAATGCGCCAGAAAGCGCCTAAACCGAAGGTCGAGTAAATCAGATCGTTTTTTCCGGTGATTTCATTGCCCGAAAGCCCGGTGTTCTGGTTGTACCAGTCGTATTTGGCTACGAGCGTGAAAGGCAACGAACCCAAGTCCTGTGTAAAGATAACGTAACCTCCGTTGATGTTGCGCATACAGGTTGGAACATCAGGCGGAAGAGCTGTAAATTTGTAGTCAAATGCTCCCTTTTGATTTCCTGCATGTTTGCCAAATATGTATTCCGCTCTTAACTGCGTCAATCCGGCTGCCCACATCGCGCTGAATTGAGCATCAAAGCCGATGTATTGACGTTTGGCGATTTTACCCCTGTTGTCTTTGCTTTCAAGTACAAACCGGCCGTCTTCAACGCCCAGAATCGAATCATTCGTCATACGCACGCCGCCCAGATAGGCTGATGCTCCGGCTCCAACCTGCATCTCGCTGCCAATGGTTTTGGCAAATGAAAGGTGTCCGATAAAATCCATGTGCGAATCAAACTGTAATCTTCCGACACCGTTTCCGGCAAAAAGTCCGCCCTCCAGTTTAAACATATTCCACGGTGTATCTTTTGCGCCCTGAAAAGTTAACATTGCCCCCAAATCGCGCTCGTCGGGGAACAGCTTTTGAAAAATACGCGAACGTTCGGGCGATTCGCGGCGCGAAGAAGAGTAAGAGATTTCATTCCCGAAAGGACGGTCGAAAATCCCCAGTTTAATCGAATTGGTTTCAAACCAGGGGTCTCTTGCACACAAATATACATCTTTAAATAAAACGCCTTTTTCAGTAATATCAAGTTGAAATACTCCCTGCGCCCATTTCTCATCATACGTAAATTTGATTCGACCGCGGCGGACGCCAAAACGACTGATGCCATCTGCATTTTCAATTTCCCATACATTGGGTTTCTCACCTACCTTGCGATTAAAATCATCTTCAATTTCTGCATACTGATACTGTGCTTGAATGTAACCGGATACTTTGAATTTCTGGAGTTTGGTTACGGCACTTTCGAGAAATCCCGTTTTTTGTTCTAACTGTTCTACCGGGGTTAATTCCACCTCCTGCGCATTAGCCGCCAATAAACCAAAGTAACCAAGTAATGCAATAATAAATTTTTTGTTCATACTGTTTTTTAATGTTTAATACATGCTGCAAAAGTATGGCTTGGATGTTACATTTCTGTTTCATTTCTGTTTAAGAGTGGTGAAAAATAAAAAATGCTTATCAGCCGTATTACCCTCCCCTAACGAGAAAAAGTAAATAATTCAAGTTGCCGGTTGATTTCGAAGTCCGAAGTTAATGTCATTTGACATTAACTTCGGACTTCGAAATAGAAATTATTTTGAGATATATAAATAGCAATTTAAATTAAATACAAAACCACGAAGTAAACAAGGGAAATGAGTTTTATAAACACAAAGGAAAAGGACATGAAGTTGTGTTTATAAAATTCATTTAACCTTAAGATTGGGGGCAATGTTGCTGATTTTTGTTGACAAACAGCCTGTTATTTGATTTTGAGTGAATATTCTCATTTTATTTCTTAAATGTCAACAAATGCAGGAAGAAAAATTGTAGCCAGTAAAATAATCAAAAAAATCACTGTTTCACACAAAAAAAATAAATACCTTTGCACTGCTGTTAAATCAAATATATATTATATGAAAAGGGATTCTGTAATTTTTGACATTATTGAGAAAGAATGTCAACGTCAACTGAAAGGCATTGAGTTGATTGCGTCCGAAAATTTTGTGAGTGAACAAGTGATGCAGGCGATGGGTTCCTGCCTGACGAATAAATATGCCGAAGGGTATCCGGGTAAGCGTTATTACGGTGGTTGCGAAGTGGTTGACCTGAGCGAGCAGCTGGCTATCGACCGTTTGAAGCAGCTTTTTGACGCAGAGTGGGCAAACGTGCAACCGCACTCAGGTGCACAGGCAAACGCGGCGGTATTTATTGCCTGCTTAAATCCGGGCGACAAATTTCTCGGATTGAATCTTTCGCACGGCGGACATCTTTCGCACGGCTCTCCGGTCAACTTTTCAGGATTAATCTATCATGCACTTGAGTATAATGTAAAAGAGGATACCGGACGGGTAGATTACGAACAGCTGGAGCAGGTGGCTCGCGCCGAAAAACCGAAAATGATTGTTGCCGGCGCTTCTGCCTACTCGCGCGAATGGGATTATGCCCGCATCCGCAAAGTAGCTGATGAAATCGGCGCTATTTTTATGGTCGATATGGCGCACCCTGCCGGGTTGATTGCTGCAGGATTGCTCGAAAATCCGTTGAAACACGCGCACATCGTTACTTCTACCACGCATAAAACATTGCGGGGACCTCGAGGCGGTATCATTTTGATGGGCAAAGATTTTGAAAATCCATGGGGCAAAAAAACGCCGAAAGGAGAGGTTAAAATGATGTCCGCATTGCTCGATTCGGCCGTATTTCCCGGCATACAGGGCGGTCCGCTGGAACACGTGATTGCTGCGAAAGCCGTTTCTTTCGGCGAGGCATTGCAACCGGAATACAAGGAATATCAGTTGCAGGTAAAGAAAAACGCAGCTGTGATGGCGCAGGCGTTTATGGATAAAGGATATAAAATCATCTCAGGCGGTACGGACAATCACAGTATGCTGGTTGACTTGCGTCCGAAATTCCCTGAATTGTCGGGAAAAGCAGCAGAGAAAGCATTGGTTGCCGCAGATATTACAACGAACAAAAATATGGTTCCGTTCGACAGCCGTTCGCCGTTCCTGACTTCGGGACTTCGTTTCGGTACGCCGGCTATCACCACACGCGGTGCAAAGGAACCGTTGATGCAGGAGATTGTAGAGATGATTGACACGGTGCTTGCAAACGCGGAAAACGAGAAAATTATCGAAGCTGTCGCTCAAAAAGTAAACGGCATAATGAAGAATTATCCGTTGTTTGCTTATTGATTTTTATGCTTATCCGCGATATTTATTACTAACGAAAGCTGTAAACACAAAGGCGCAAAGAACACAGGAAAATTTAGTGTTCTTTGTGCCTTAAATATGACGGATAAGCGTTATATATCCAACGAGGCATTGCACACGTTCCATCCCTAACCGGAGGATGTTAATTTCTACTTTACCGGCAAATGACGGACAACAATGGATCGAATACGAACCGGTCTTACCACGATGGCGAAATTTGATAATAGAAAACTCACAATGAAGAAAATAACAATTATTTTAAGCATTCTTACGTTAATTGCAAGCGGCTGCAGGCAGGCAACGAAAAAGACCGCAAATAACGAACTTGCTATTGAGGAAGTTGCAAACAAGAAGACAACAGGAAAAATTGTTTCCGGTCAAAATCAACCTGTTAGTGAAAAAGAAAGCGGTTATTTACATCCGGCAGAGGATTTTCTAAAACAACTTATGAATGAGGGGGAATTACAATTATTTTTCAGTAATAATTGGACATTCGTTTATCATAAATATGGTAGATGTGATGGCTCGACCGACGGAGAAAAGATGAATTTATCACCTTTTGAAATAGACGGGATTATTAAATTAAATGTAAGGAATGATGGAGACGGTTGGGCATGCGAAAAAAAAGAACCAACAGAATCTTATTTGGATTTCAGATTGAAAGAACAGGTTAAAAACTGGAATAGATTTGAAATACCAAATTATGATAATCAAGGTAAAGATGGCGTTATATACATTGCTGGTTTGGGAGAATCCGATTATTTGGTTCTACATTATGACAGCAATAACTTAATCGTGAAAATGGAATATAGAAGCGAAGATCCCGGTTAATATTTTCTTAACTTAATGATATTGCCTGTACGTAAACCTCTGTGAGCCTGCATATCTCACATTGCTTAAAATGCCGCGCTCTTCAGATTCAATCCCGCCTTTTCATCCAGTCCGAACATCAGATTCATGTTCTGAACCGCCTGCCCGGACGCGCCTTTCAACAAGTTGTCGATAATAGAAACAAGGAATACTTTGTTTTCATACTTATCTAAAAACAACACGCATTTGTTGGTATTAACGACTTGCTTCAAATCGGGACTTGCACCTGTGATAAATGTAAAAGCGGCATCTTTGTAAAATTGCTCGTAAAGCGCTTTTATTTCGGTTATATCCAAATTGCACTCCGTATAAGCCGAAGCAAAAATACCGCGGGTAAAATTACCGCGAACCGGTACAAAATTAATGGCTTTGTCGAAATTGCTTTGTAGCTGTCTAATTGATTGGTTTATTTCGGCTAAGTGTCTGTGTTTAAATACTTCATAAACAGAAATATTGTTGTTGCGCCAGCTAAAATGGGTAGTTGCTCCTGGTTTTACTCCTGCACCTGTTGAGCCGGTAATAGCATTTACGTGCACTTCATTTTTCAGTAATCCGTTGGCAGCCAACGGTAATAAAGACAGTTGAATTGCGGTGGCGAAACATCCGGGATTGGCTATTTTGACTGCTTTCTTAATCCGTTCCTTATTCAATTCGGGCAAACCATACACGAAGCCATCGCTTTCGTTACGATAATCGGTCGAAAGGTCAATGATTTTTACCGACGGAGGAATCGCATTTGCCTCCAGAAACTTTTTACTGTCGCCGTGTGCCGAGCAGAGGAACAGTACATCTACCTTGTCCAACAGCAGTTCACCGGTAAAAACCAATTCGGTTTCGCCAATCAGTCCGCTGTGGATGTCGGTAATTTTATTGCCGGCGTTACTCGAACTGTTTACGAACACGATTTCCGCCTGCGGATGATTGATTAATATGCGTATCAACTCGCCTGCAGTGTAGCCTGCGCCTCCTATTATTCCTGTTTTTATCATGAGTTTTATATTTCTTTATAAAGAGTTTTTTTGTTCCATTGCTTTTCCGCCTTTTGCTTGCATATCCGGTATTATACCTTAATTAGAAGCTGTTTGGGTTAATTATGAGAACCAACGTGCATCACTCATTCCCTGACGGAATTTTCCAACCGATCATTCCCTTTTGCAATAATCATTCAAACAGCTCCTTAAAATTTCATTATATCGTTTGTAATAGCACAAAAACAATTTCAATCTCCCGAAAATTAGATTTTTGTCTAAAATTGAAATTTAAATGGTAACGATATGGAAACGGGGAGATTACTTCAAATTACGACGTTTTTACATTGTTGTCTTTTTAAACAGTCGTCCGATTTCACCGGCCCACAACACCAGTGAGGTGGCTCCAATGATAATGCCCCAATCGGCGAGTTGCAGCGGGACGACGTTAAACATTTTACCGCCGAACGTTACAATCAGCCATTGACCGGCAAGGATGACAAATGCAACGGAGAGAAGTCCAAGATCCCTACTCAGATTTGCCAGTGCTGATTTTCCACTCATAAATGCCTTGGCGTTAAACATATTCCAAAATTGAAGCATGACGAATACCGTAAAAAACAGCGACAATTCGTAAGCCGATAATCCGTTTCCTTCACTGAAATTGAAAAAACTGCGTCCGAAGTCGATAACGTTAAATTGCATCAGCGAAGTAATATCCGCCTGTTTGAAATACTGTATTAAACCGAAAAGTAAAATAACGAAGAAAATGCCCACTCCTAAAATATTCTCAGCCATTGATTTAGTAATAATGTGGTCGGTTGTTTTACGCGGTTTATCCAACATCACCCTGTTGCTTGGCGGCAATGATGCCAGTGCGAGAGCGGCAAAGGTATCCATAATCAGATTTACCCAAAGCATTTGCGTAACGGTCAGCGGCGATTCGGTGCCGAGAAACGCGCCGATCAGCACGATGAGGCAAGCTGCTACGTTGATAGTCAGCTGGAACAGAACGAAACGCTGGATATTTTGATACAGCGAACGTCCCCACATCACCGCGCGCGAAATGCTTGCGAATGAATTGTCGAGAATCGTAATATCGCTTGCCTCTTTGGCAACCGAAGTTCCGTCGCCCATCGAAAGTCCTACCTGTGCGGCATTCAATGCCGGGGCATCGTTTGTTCCGTCGCCCGTTACGGCAACCACCTGATTTTTGCTTTGCAGGAGCTGTACCAGACGCTGTTTGTCCATTGGTCGGGCGCGCGACATGATTTTTAAATCCAATACACGATCCAACAATGTTTTATCGTCCATTGCCCAGAATTCGGGTCCGGTCATGTGATGAGATTCCGGTTCATCCGGTTCCCACAAACCGATTTGGCGACCGATCTCCCTGGCTGTTCCGGCTGTATCGCCGGTAATGATTTTTATGCCGATGCCTGCTTGCAGACAATCTTTTACCGCTTGGGGCACATCTGAACGCACCGGATCGGAAATCGCCACAATACCCATAAATGTCAAATCGACGTTTTGTAACTTGCCTTCGTAAATAAAATTAGTTTCATCCGCATCGTCAATGATTTGATAGGCAAAGCCCAGTGTTCGCATTGCCTTGTTTTGATATTCAAGCAGTTGATCACATATTTCTTCTTTTTTAACAGGAATGTTTTTAGATAAATCAAGAATGATTTCGGGAGCTCCTTTCACATATAATACTTTTTTACCAAGCAAAGGCGACTGTACGACTGTTGCCATATATTTACGTTCGGTCGAAAAGGTCAGCTGCTCGATAACCTCCGCATTTTCGCGCAACGAAAGGTAATTGATGCCTTTTCCATGTAGCCAAAGCAGCAATGCGCCTTCGGTCGGATTACCCAATGCGGTCACTTTCGGGGATTCCGAATAATCGAGGTAAGCGGTCGAATTGACTGCAATTCCTTCTTTAATCAAATCCGAAGTCTCTTCGTTGCCGTAGAATTTCGTTTCGTAAACCCTCATCTGATTTTCAGTAAGCGTACCCGTTTTGTCGGTACAGATGACGGTGGTTGCGCCCATTGTTTCGCAGGCGTGCATTTTGCGCACCAGGTTATTGGTTGCCAGCATCCGTTTCATACTTAGTGCCAGACTCAACGTAACGCTCATCGGCAATCCTTCCGGAACGGCAACCACGATCAGCGTAACGGCAATCATAACCGTATTCAGGAGATAGCTGCCGAAAGCAAGCCAGTCATCCACGAAAAGTCCGCCGGCATTTATAAAGTACGTAATCAATCGACCCACAATAATAAAAGCTGCAATGGCGTAACTTGCTTTGGTAATCAATCCGGCAAGTTTCTTTAGCTGCTGATTGAGCGGCGTCTCTACATTGTTGTCGATTTGTGCGCCCTTATATACTTTTCCGTATTCGGTAGCATCGCCCACGTTCAATACTCGCATGATTCCGTGTCCGTCGGCAACGGTTGTCCCCTTCAAGACGTGATTGGAAGGGTAGGTTGCCTCATCGTCGAAATCGGCGGGATTAGTGGTCTTTTTGATAAGTGGTTCGCCGGTCAAGGTAGATTCGTTGATTTGGAGGGAAATCGCTTCCAGCAGTTCGCCGTCGGCAGGCACCTCTTCGCCGGCTTCGAAATGAACAATATCTCCAACAACTATCTCGTTTCTCGGTATTTGGGAAATATTTCCGTTCCGGACTACTTTAACAAGCGTATCGTCATTCACTTTATTCAGCACCTCAAATTTCTTGTTGGCGCTCAATTCAAAGAAAAAACCGACCATTGTTGCCAGCAATACGGCAATAAAAATACCGGCTGGCTCAAGAAAAATGCTCAGTGTGGCATGTCCCGTAAAATATTCATAACATGATATTCCTATTGATAACATTAACGCCACCAATAAAATAATAATAATCGGATCGGTAAATTTTTCTAAAAACTGTTTCCATAAAGGTTCTTTGGCAGGCGGCGTCAAAATATTTAACCCGCATTTTTTACGGCTTTCGATCACTTGCTCATCGGTCAAACCCGTGTAATGGTTGTTTGCTTGCATACTACTATTTATTGTTTTGTTATAAAAATTATGCCGGACAAAAGTAATATTTTGTCCGGCATAATTCAAACAATTTATTTTTTTTAAACTTTCCTATTTTCTAAGCAGGGTAAAATGTCCGACATAAGTTTTCTCAATTTCCTGGACAGAGATTTCGTACCAGTAGTCAGTTGAAGGCATTTGTTTTCCCAGGTATGTACCGTCCCAGCTTCCA
>JAISVA010000033.1 GCA_031271815.1 Prevotellaceae bacterium
AATAAAAGGATCATGATGAGCGTTTTTTGTTATAGTCTTGATACGGCATTTTTACAGGATGCAATGGATTATCAGGATTTTTGCTTTCTGTGATTTACATCATGGCAATCTTCATCTTGTTTTCGACTTGTTTCTTTTGGCGTTGTACACATGTTGACGGAAAGTTCGTCGATAAGATAAAACATGTTTTTATACTACGTACCAAACAGAACGCAGAATTGCAAAGAAGTATCTAGCAGCACAAAACAAAGGCGAACAACAATATTTCTACTAACATATTGTTCCTGATACAACAGTAAATGCAGATTTCAATGTAAGATCATAACATTTTGATGCCGTTGCACTGTATAAGAATAAGATTTGTTATTTCTATATTGATTTTTTTATATATTTGCATTTGGTTTAACTACTGTTTTAAAAAATAATAGAAATGACAAAAAGAGTATTTTTCAAATGTTGGCTGTTACTCGCAATGGGTATGGCAACTGTAGTTTTTAATTCTTGCAGTAAAGAAAAAGATGATAAAGGAGAAGTCGTGGATAAAAAAGACACAAGTAATCCTGAAAGTGTGCTGATTAATAATGTACGTTGGGCTACTTGCAACGTCGGTGCACCGGGTAAATTTGTCGCAAAACCCGAAGATTCCGGTATGTTTTATCAGTGGAATCGTCCGGAAGCATGGGAGACAACAGGTGAGATAGCGGATTGGGATAATAGCATTTCAAGCGGAAGCATCTGGGAAGCAACGAATGATCCGAGTCCGGTAGGTTATCGTATGCCAAATAAGGATGAGATTTATTCACTATGTGATGTCAATAAAGTAAGCAGTAAGTGGGTAACAGAAAATGGAGTTCACGGAAGAAAGTTTACCGATAAGGCTACCGGTGAATCTGTTTTTCTACCCGCAGTAGGGTATCGCGATAAAGAAGGAGTACTTAGCGGCGGAGAATTATTCGGATTTTATTGGAGTGGGTCGCTGAATGAAAGCAGTGACGGTTATAACCTTAATTTCCGTGAAGACGATGCTTCACGCGGTTACAGCAATCGCAGTTATGGCTTGTCTATTCGTTGTGTTGCCGAATAATAAAGACTTATAATTCTATTCCCGTTAAAGATTACCTGTAAGTATCTTTAACGGGATTTTTAGATTTAACTAAACGATAGTCGGAATAAAAATTCCTGAAAAACATGATTGGAACATTAGTTAACACCGGTGCTGTAATTGCGGGGAGCACCATCGGATTGGTTTTTAAAAAAGCGCTTCCGGAAAAATATCAGACAATTTATTTTCAGGCGGTAGGATTATTTACCTTACTGCTGGGTGTGAGGATGTCGTTAAGTATATCCACTGAGCTGTTGGTAGTGTTAAGCCTTGTGCTCGGCGGCATAATGGGGGTAGCTATCCGGCTTGACGAACGGGTAGATCAACTCGGTTTTTGGATTAAGGCGAAAACCAATTCGCAAAACGATAAGTTTACCGATGGTTTAACCACCGCCTTTTTGCTTTTCTGTATGGGTGCAATGACCATTACCGGAGCAATTCAGGAGGGATTGTCCGGAGAAACATCAAATTTGTTGTTGACTAAATCCATTATGGACTTTTTTTCGGCGATTATGTTAGCCTCTGCACTGGGGGTCGGAGTGTTGTTTTCCGCTATCCTTGTACTTGCGTTTCAAGGAGGAATAACGTTATTGGTGTCGATAGTCGGTAAAGATATACCGGAGGAGGTTATTAATGAAATAATCGTAGTAGCTGGCATTATTTTAATTGGTTTGGGTATTAATTTACTTGAGATAAAAAAACTGAAAATTATCAATCTTTTGCCGGCATTGTTTTTTATTGGTATTTTTATTTGGATTAAAATCCGGTTTAACTATTAAAAAACCTTTTTCCGTTCGACAAATTTGTCTGTTCAATGATTTTTTACTATCTTTGTGTACCTATATATTTTTTCATTTAAAATAGACTAATGGAATCCACAAAAATATTATTTATTGCGCAGGAAATTACACCGTATTTACCGGAAAGTGAAATTGCAAATGTTTGCAGATTTTTGCCGCAAGCCATTCAAGAAAAAGGAAAAGAAATCCGAACGTTTATGCCAAGATACGGATGTGTTAATGAGCGACGTAATCAGTTGCATGAAGTAATTCGTTTGTCGGGAATGAACCTGATTATCGACGATTCCGATCATCCTTTGATTATTAAGGTAGCATCTATCCAATCGGCGCGAATGCAGGTATATTTTATTGATAACGATGATTTTTTTCAACGGAAATGTACATTTTCCGACGAAAACGGCGAATACGAAGATAACGAAGACCGTGCCATATTTTTCGTGCGTGGCGTATTGGAAACCGTGAAAAAATTACGTTGGACGCCCGATATCATTCACTGTCACGGCTGGATTTCGTCATTGATTCCTCTTTATGTGAAAAAGGCGTTCAATACGGATCCGTTTTTCAAAAATTCCAAAATTGTTTATTCCGTATATAGCGATGATTTCAAAAAACCGTTCAGCAGACGTTTTGCAGAAAAAGTGAAAATAGACGGAGTAGAAGACGAGCATATTGATTCGATTCGAGATAAACATGTTTCTTTTACCGACTTGACAAAGTTTGCTATCGAATATTGCGATGCCGTGATTCAAGGCAGCAGTGAGGTTGCGGAAGGAGTAATTGAACACGCAAAAAAGAAAGGGGTTCCATTCCTGTCTTACCAGTCTCCGGAAAATTATGTGGATGTATATAACGAATTTTATGACTCAATATTGAATAGTTGAAAAATAAAACAAAGAAAAAAACGTTGTACAAACAATAATAAGATAGCCACGACTGATTCGTTAAAAAAATGAGATTAAAATTCGTATTCGTTACTCTACTACCCATACTGCTTCTTTCGGCTTGTAAAGACACTGATCAGGTAGGTTCGAGCATTCAGCCTGATGAAGATTTGTTACAGGTTCATTCCAATAAAATATATGTAGAGAGCGCATCTGTGTTGATGGATTCTGTGCTGAGTAAATCAAGCGATCTTTTTCTTGGAAAATATACGGATGCCGTATTCGGACAAACGCAAGCTGAATTTATCTCTCAAATTGATGCCCGTTTAGGCGTCAACGGCTTGACGATCCCGGATACTACAATAGTGTCAAGTAATTCAACTTACTCAGGAATACCTTCCGATTTTCTTTCTAAAAAAGATCCGGCTTATGGTCCTGTTAAAGAAATAACCTTGCCTGAAAATGAAAATGTAAGAGCCGATTCCGTTTTTTTTGTCATCGGATTTACGGATGTCTTCGGCGATACCACAATGATGTCTTCGGCACAACAGGGCATTAAAATCTACGCATTGAACAAAACGCTTGAATCTTCAGCGGTTCACAAGTATTATACGAATACGGATATAGCTGATTTTTGCAAGATGGATACTTTGTTAGGAGAAGGAACTTATAACGTTCGGGAAAATAAGGATGGAATAGTAATCAGACTGGAAAGTACAGATGGAAAACAGTTAGGAGATCGCCTTATAAATGTATATAGGAAAGGTTCCACAATCAATACGCAAAGTCAGTTTAATGACTTTTTCAAGGGAATTTATGTTTCTTCCTATTTCAATGAAAGTCATATAATGAAAATATATACCGCCTATCTCCTGGTTTATTACAGTTTTGATGCCAATGTATCCACTACTTATCAGGGACGTGACACAACGATTAATCGCAGGTTGCCAAATTATATTTCTCTCTCTGCCAATAAAGCGGTGGAGCGTGTGAATTTGTTCCGGCATGTTGACCTGGTGGAAAAATTCCCTTCATTGCAGAATAATAAAACGACCTATACTTACACGCCTGCAGGAATGTACACTGCCGTAAATATTCCTTTTACGACGATGGTCGATTCGATTGAAAACAAACCCGCAGATACAGCAAAAGTGATGTTCAACAGCGTGCGACTGACTTTTTTTGCTAAAAAGTTGGACTGGAAAACCGACTTGAATAAAACGCCAAATCCTTACATGCTCCTGATTCACAAAGATTCTATCGTACCGTTTTTTCACCGGAACAAAATTCCCGATGGAGCGTCTTCTTTCTTCGCAGCATATAATAAAGCAGGCGAATCATATACGTTTGATTTGACAAAGGCAGCGCAAAGGAAATTAACAGGACAAAATTTCTTTACTGACAATCTGGTCGTAATTCCGGTTGTAGTAGAAGAAATCGACAACCGGAATTATTACCGGCAACAATTATGGTTGACTGCCGCAATGTTGCATGGAAAAGAAGCAGAGGAGTCAAAAAGGCCGCGATTAGATATGGTTTATACGGAACGGAAATAGTTTTTTGAATAAATTGAAAGTGCCAGTCAATACAAAAAATATAAGTTGTGTTGATTGGCACTTTTTGCATCACCGCAGTTCAGCCTTTTTCAATTTCCAATAATTTTCTCTTAATATCCAAGCCTCCGGCATAACCGGTTAAATCGCCGTTTGTCCCCACAACCCGATGGCACGGGATGACAATCGGGATCGGGTTACGATTATTTGCCATTCCGACGGCGCGACAGGCGGCCGGTTTTCCGATCATTTCAGCAATCTGTTTGTAGCTGCGAGTTTCTCCGTAAGGTATTTCCTGCAAGGCTTTCCACACCGATTGTTGAAAGGATGTCCCGGACGGTTTAAGCGGAACTTCGAATGATTTTCGTTTTCCGTTAAAATATTCTTCCAGTTCGGAATACATTTGCCGGATTAAAAAAGTTTCCTTCTCTATCGCATTTTGTGTCTTCCTTTCAAAAAAAGAAATCCCAGTGATATATTCCGATTCGGCAAAAACTTGCAGCCGACCAATGGATGTTTTGTGGGTGTAGTAGAACATTTTTTATTTAGTTGAGAGTTGAAAATAACGGAGCTTTTAAACTTTCAACTGATTAAGATTCACATTCAAAAAATAATTTATAATAATGTAATCCCTTACTTTGGTCAAATCCCTTCTCGATAAATCGCCGGTTTCCGTGTACATAGACGTGAAAATTTTTGTCTAATTTCAGTACCGATTTGAAATATTTGTTCTCTTTTTTGACTACATCGGGCGAAATTTTGAACTCTTCATTCAGCGAAACGTTATTTTCCGATTCGTAAAACTCTTTGAATTGATTAAACGCATTTACAATATCGGGAGCGCCCAATACCTCCTGCTCGAATTTTCCCTCATCGAAGAGCGTATTGTCTTTGAAATAATTGATTGAACGGTTGAGCATATCAATCTGATCCGTACGGGGAACATCATTGGCAGGCGAAAAAACATCGCTGACAAATTCCTTGCAGACATTCAGGTAGTTATGCGTGAAAAAGTTATTGTCCTGCCGGTCTTCCAAGCCCAGAAAATCTTCTTTCCAGAAAAGCGCTTCGTTGTGCTTGCTCACTTTGTCGATCAGTGAGACGGCAAAACCTTTTTCGCGCTCTACATTAAAGATCAGACAACCTTTATCCAGCTTTCGAATGTTAATCCCTTCTTCATAGTTGACATCAAACGAATTTTCTCCCGAACAGATTTTCAAGTATGTCTCCTTATTTTCCGATTTGAAAATCCCCAGGCATTTTACGGTCTGATCAAAAATTTGAACGCCATCGAAAAGGGTCAGATAAAACTCGCCCGGCTTAATTTGCGGATGTGATGAATTTTCATAAAGCGAAGCAGCCAAAATGCGTGAATGCTCATAAAAAAGAGCAGGATTATCAAAAATCGCACATGCCGACTGATAAACGATATTTCCCGCTAATCCTTTTATTCCGCCTAAATGATAAAGAGACGGCTCACGAAAAGATGCCAGAAAATACTGTTTCAGTAAAAACGGAATCGGACTATCCTCTTCCAATTCCACGCATTTTTGCGAATATGCATTCTCCGTATTATCGGTTCGACTGCCGATTTTGTGAATGACTAATTGTTCTATATCCGCATTTATTATGTCAAAAAGCATATATTTTAGTTGTTGAGTTATCAAGTGACAAGTGATACAAACGGTATCACCTGTCACCGGATTATTTTATCACTGTTTTTAATTCTTCGTATAGACTTTTCATATCCTTATAGATCAGGTTTGCTCCGCTGTTAATTAATTCTTCGTCTTTCAGGATGCCGGTATTTACGGCAATGGTAAAAATTCCGGCTGCAACGGCCGACTGCACGCCCAACGGAGCATTTTCAATCACAACAACCTGATCGGGTTTCAAGTTACCCTTTTGCAGCGCCATTAAATAAGGTTCCGGATCAGGTTTTCCTTTTTTAACGTCAAAGGCAGTGATTATTTTTTCTCGTTGGAAAAAACCTGGGAAATGATCGTTCAGTGTGTCGAGCAACGACAACTGTCCGGAACCCGTAACCACGAAAATATCCAGTCCTGCATTTTTTACCAGCTGTAAAATATCCGTTACGTGAGGTATCATTTTTGTTTCACCCAGCGTTTCAAAATAATCCGATTTTATTTTGTAAATCCGTTCACATTCCTCTTCGGTTGCCTTACGTCCCAATTTAAGCCGGTAAATCTCGTTGATTGTACCTGCACTCGTCATTCCTTCACGCATATATGCCTCGTATTCATCAAAATCAATTCCCATTTGCCTGAAAGCGTATGTCCACGCTTCGGCATGATGAGGCATCGAATCGAACAGCACACCATCCATATCGAAAAAGAAAGCCTTCAAATCCAGGCAAGAGAGAATGGAAATCTTATTTTTATTGCAATGACAATTCATCATTTTGTGTTTTGAAAATCAAAGAACAAAGATAGGAAATAATCGCGATGAACGAAAAAAGAAAATGCAATTTGGTTTTTTGTTTGAAAAAAAATACACTTATTTCGCAGAACATTAAAAAAATAGTTTATTCTTAAAATGTTCAATCAAATAATTTTTTTTAACTTGTATTAAAAATTTATTTAAGTATCAGATTATCAGTTTTTTATTTTTATTTTTTTTGAAAAAATAATTTTGACGGTATTTTTTTTCAATTTTTTCATGTAAGCATTTGCAGGATTCAAAAAAAGGTTATATTTTTGTAATGCAAACAAACAAGTAGATTTTTTCATAGTTTAGGTTTTAAAACGTTAAGGGAGACTGGGAAGTTTCCCTTAATTATTTTTATACACTCCGTAATGGTGCAATTTTCGACTGTTGCGCACCACGATTGTCGCGAAAATATATCTCTCCCGAATGAAATTTTTTACTATATTTGCGCGGATTAATAATTAATACATTAAAAATCATTTAAAATGGTAAGTTACAAAGATTTAGGCTTGGTGAACACAAGAGAAATGTTCGCAAATGCCATCAAAGGCGGATATGCAATCCCCGCTTTCAACTTCAACAACATGGAGCAATTGCAAGCTATCGTTCAGGCGGCTGCTGAAACTAAATCTCCGGTGATCCTTCAAGTGTCAAAAGGCGCGCGCGATTATGCCAACCCAACCTTGCTTCGCTATATGGCGCAGGGAGCGGTAGCTTATGCGAAGGAACTCGGTTGGGAAAAACCGCAAATTGCCCTTCACCTGGATCACGGCGATTCGTTTGAAACCTGCAAAAGCTGTATCGACGCAGGTTTCTCTTCCGTGATGATCGACGGTTCGCACTTCCCTTACGAAGAAAACGTTGCTTTGACTAAAAAAGTAGTTGACTATGCACATCAGTTTGATGTTACGGTAGAAGGCGAGCTTGGTGTATTGGCAGGGGTTGAAGATGAAGTTTCTTCCGACCACCATACATACACGAAACCGGAAGAAGTGGTTGATTTTACCAAACGTTCGGGTTGCGATTCGCTGGCAATTTCTATCGGAACTTCTCACGGAGCAAACAAATTTACTCCCGAACAATGTACGCGCAACGAACAAGGCATCCTCGTGCCTCCGCCATTGGCGTTTGATGTTTTGGAAGCGATCGAAAAAGAGCTTCCCGGATTTCCTATCGTTCTTCACGGCGCCTCTTCGGTTCCACAGGAAGAAGTTGCTACCATCAACAAATACGGCGGAGCATTGAAGGATGCGATCGGTATTCCGGAAGAGCAATTGCGCAAAGCTGCCAAATCGGCTGTTTGCAAAATCAACATCGACTCGGACAGCCGCCTGGCGATGACTGCTTCTGTCCGTGAAGTTTTTGCTACTAAACCGGCTGAGTTTGACCCGCGCAAATACTTAGGTCCGGCTCGCGAAAATATGAAGAAACTTTACAAGCATAAAATTGTAAATGTACTTGGAAGCGAAAAGAAAGCGTAATCAGAGGCAGGTAATAAATGGTTAAAAATGCGTAGAATGTATATTTTTACGCATTTTTTGTCTGAACCGCGATTTTAGTAAGATTTACAAAATTGCAAAGATGAAAAATCCTGATAATCCTGTAAATCTTACAAAATCATGGTTCATATTATTTTATTTCCTCAAAAAAAGCTACCTTTGTTCCTTATTGAATATGAAAAGTTATGGGATTATTTGACTTTTTTTCCAGAGAAAAAAAAGAGGACTTAAACAAGGGACTCGAAAAAACCAAAGAGAGCGTATTCTCGAAGATTGCACGTGCCGTTGCCGGTAAATCCAAAGTAGATGATGAGGTATTGGATAACCTCGAAGAAGTGCTTGTTACCTCTGATGTTGGGGTGGAAACTACCCTCCGCATCATCGAAAGAATCGAAAAGCGGGTGGCAAATGATAAATACGTCGGTACGGACGAACTGAACAATATCCTGAAAGAAGAAATTGCCGCACTGCTGGAAGAAAACAATACACAGGACGGAGACAGTTTTACCATTCCCGAAACCGACGGCCCGTATGTGATTATGGTTGTCGGCGTGAACGGAGTGGGAAAGACTACCACCATTGGGAAATTAGCCAATCAATTCAAAAAAGCAGGAAAAAAAGTCTATCTCGGAGCTGCCGATACATTTCGAGCTGCCGCTGTGGAGCAGCTGGTTATCTGGGGCGAGCGGGTTGGCATTCCGGTTATCAGGCAGAAAATGGGTTCCGATCCCGCGTCTGTCGCTTATGACACACTTTCTTCGGCAAAAGCGAATGGCGCGGATGTAGTCATTATTGATACTGCCGGTCGTTTGCACAATAAAATCAACCTGATGAATGAATTAACCAAAATCAAGCAGGTAATGCGCAAAATCGTTCCCGATGCCCCCCACGAAGTGTTGCTTGTACTGGACGGTTCTACCGGTCAAAACGCTTTTGAGCAGGCGAAGCAATTTACGAAGGCAACCGAAGTAACTGCATTAGCCATCACCAAATTGGACGGAACAGCAAAAGGCGGTGTAGTTATCGGCATTTCCGACCAGTTTAAAATTCCCGTAAAATATATCGGAGTAGGAGAGGGGATTGACCATTTGCAAGTGTTCCGCAAGCGGGAGTTTGTAGATTCGTTGTTTAAATAAGAACTTAACTTTTTATATTATAATTAAAAATATCATATTATGGAATCTACGGAAAAAACAGTTTTTAGAAGAACAGTAAGTAAGCCTCTTGGTAAAAAGAAAAATCCGGAACAATTTAAAAGGTTATCGAAAGCGGGAGAATTTATGAAAAAATACCCCAATGGATTTCTTACCATTGTGGATATGAAGGCGGTAATGAAATGACGATCAATGATATGCATTATTTGATAGATACCAATATATTTCTCTTTTATATATCAGATTCTCATTTTTTAGATGAGAAAGTACGGGAAATTACAGAAGATTACGAAAATCAAATTTATATCAGTTCCGAAAGTGTCAAAGAAGTTATTCATTTGTTTCAGACAGAAAAAATAAAAACGAAAAAATGGAAAACCTCCCTTGATATTTTAAATTCGATTGAAAATGAATTGGGTTTTACGATTGATTACGTAAAAAACGAACACTTAAGAACGTATGCATCTCTTTTGCGTGTGGAAAATCATATTGATCCTACTGACCGGTTAATTATAGCACAAGCGATAACCGAGAAAATTCCGCTTATCATTAATGATAGAAAATTCGAACATTATCGAAGACAAAAATTGCAATTTATTTATAATCAAAAGTGAAAAGGATAAACACCATAGACATAATCACCCTCGGCTGTTCCAAAAATCTGGTCGATTCGGAAATGTTAAGTCGCCAATTGGAAGCGAATGGCTATCAGGTAACACATGATTCGGAAAAGCCCAAAGGCAGCATTGTGATCATCAATACCTGCGGTTTTATCGGCGATGCGAAGGAAGAGTCGATCAATACCATTCTGCAATTTTGCGAATTACGGAAAAAGAGAAAGATAAGCAAACTCTACGTGATGGGCTGCCTTTCGGGAAGATATATAAAAGAGCTCCCCGCCGAAATTCCGGAAGTAGATAAGTTTTACGGTAAATTTAACTGGAAAGAACTTATCGCAGACCTTGGAAAGAGCTACCTTCCCCGGTTAGCGTTGGAACGCACATTGACAACTCCTTCTCATTATGCTTACCTCAAAATCTCCGAAGGCTGTAACCGCACCTGTTCTTACTGTGCAATTCCGATTATTACCGGTCGCCACCACTCGCGACCGATTGAGGAGATTGAAGAAGAAGTGAAATGGTTAGTCGGTCAGGGAGTAAAAGAATTTCAACTGATTGCACAAGATCTTTCTTATTACGGGATGGATTTGTATAAATCGTTAAAGCTGCCTGAACTTACGGAGCGCATTGCCGATATAAAAGGTGTGGAATGGATACGGCTACACTATGCCTATCCTGCAAAATTTCCGCTTGATTTGCTGAAAGTCATTCGCGAGCGCGAGAATGTTTGCAATTACCTGGATATTGCCTTACAGCACATCAGTGATAATATGTTGCAAAAAATGCGGCGGAATGTTTCCAAGTCGCAAACGCATGATCTGATTAACCGCATTCGCGGGGAAGCGCCCGGCATACATTTGCGCACTACGCTGCTTACCGGGCATCCGGGCGAGACGGAGGAGGATTTTGAACAGCTGATGGAATTTGTCCGGAAAACCCGTTTCGAACGTATGGGCGTTTTCCCGTATTCGGACGAAGAAGGAACGTATGCAAACCTGAATTATGCCGACGATATTCCGTTTGAAGTAAAACAGGCGCGCGTGGACGGGCTAATGGCTGTTCAGCAAGATATTTCACTGGAAATAAACAAGTCGAAAGTCGGACAGACATTGAAAGTAATCATTGACCGTGAAGAGCCCGATTACTATATCGGACGAACCGAATTCGATTCGCCCGAAGTAGATCCGGAAGTGTTGGTTTCCAAAGAAAAAGAATTACAGCCGGGAAATTTTTATGACGTGAAGATCACCGGAGCCGAAGAGTTTGATTTGTATGGGAAAAGCGAATGTTGAAAACACGACATCTTAATAAAAGAGGCTGTCTGAAAAGAACGCGGATGACACGGATCTTCACAGATAACAAACGAATAGGAATTTTATATGTAACTAATTATCAATGATATAAAAATTCGTGTTCATCTGTGTTATCTGTGTCATCTGCGTTCAAAAAGACTTTTGAGACAGCCTCTTTTTTATTATCCGGTTAATTTTCCAGGTATTTCAAAAACATCTTATTAACAATCCCATCGGTAATATTGATTGAAGGAACAATAATTTCTTCGATTTGCATTGCATTGGCGGCATCCGTGAAAATATGGGCGGCAAAGTCGATTACTTCCGCACGGTCGCGCTTGATTCGGTATTTCTTCATTCGCGCTTCGGTCGTGAGCGGTGATAATTCCTGGCGCAGTCGTTTGAGCTGCTCAACATTTACTCTGTTGCCGTCTTTTTTCTTCAAAAGCAACTTGTTTAATTTGTTGATGTTCCCGCCCGAACCGACCAACTTAAAAGTCGGATATTCGGCGCGTAATTCTTGCAGCTTAGCAATAAACATATCCATCTCTTCCTGGTCGATCTTATTGTTCATCATTCTTACCGTACCAATATTGAAAGAGTGCGAATAGACCAGTTTCCCGGAGTGAATCAGAGAAATTTGCGTACTTCCGCCACCTACATCCATATACATATAATCGGCTTCCTGTCCCAATTCGCGTTCGATGTGTGTTTCGTAAATGATGCTTGCCTCCTCTTCGCCGTCAATTATCTCAATCTCAATACCGGTATTTTTTTGTATAAGCCTGGCAATTTTTTCGCCGTTTTTTGCATCACGCATAGCCGACGTGGCACAAGCCCTGATGTTGATAACCGGAAAAATTTTCAGCATCTGGCGGAAAGATTTCATCAAGTGCAGCAGTTGTGTGATTTTTTCGCTCGAAATTTTTCCCTGAGTAAAAGCATCTTCTCCCAACCGAAGGGGAAAACGAACAAGAAGGTCTTGCGAAAGGGACACGGAATTATCAAACGGATCTTTTTCTATGCTTTTTACAACCAGCCGAACGGCATTTGAACCGATATCAATAGCTCCGAAATATGTGTTATTATTCATCAATTATTCAATTATTTTATATTTTGACTGTAATATTTATACAACTCTTCATGCGAACGGAAAGGCACTTCGCCGGCAACGATTTGATTGGCTCCGCTACCGTCTGTAATGCGCGCTTTCAGGTTGTCTTTCAATCCGTATTCAATAATCATCTTCAATTCACGCTGTATTTTTTCGTCAAAAACAGGCGTCAATACCTCTACCCTTGTGTCGAAATTGCGGGCAATCCAGTCGGCAGACCCCAGGTAATACTTTTCCTTGCCACCATTGCCGAAAATAAAAATGCGCGAATGCTCGAGGTAACGGTCAATAATACTTTTTATGGTTATGTTGGAACTGATGCCTTTAATTCCGGTAATGATCGAGCAACTTCCTCTGACCAGCAATTCGATTTTCACTCCCGCAGCAGAAGCCTCATACAATTTTTTGATAATCTCCGCATCCGTAACGTGGTTCAATTTACATTTTATATAGGCGGTTTTTCCTTTTTTTGCATTTTGAATTTCATTGTTTATCAATGATTTAATGCTTGATCGCATTGTAAGAGGCGAAACCAGCAGCTTTTTGAAATTGTGTACAATATACGGTTTTTGAATAAAAGAAAAAACCTCATCCACTTCTTTTATAATGTTTTTGTCGGCAGTCATCAACGTTAAGTCGGTATAAACGCTGGCGTTTCCTTCGTGAAAATTTCCGGTGCTGATGCAGGCAATATTTCCTTTTTTACCTTTGATAAGTGTGAGTTTGGAATGAATTTTCAACCCTTCGATACCCAGTATCACGTGTACGCCGGCTTCACGCATTTTTTGCGCCCAAAGAATATTGGAAGCTTCATCAAAGCGTGCCAGAATCTCAATTACTGCCGTTACTTTTTTGCCGTTTTTAGCAGCACAAATCAACGTTTCGGCAACCGACGAATTGTTAGCCAACCGGTAGAGTGTTATCTTGATGCTGTCCACTCCTTTACTGATAGAAGCTTCGCGGAGCAAACGAATGTAGTTGGAAAAGCTAAGAAAAGGATAGTGTAACAATATGTCTTTTTGCTTTATAACTTCTATCACACTGTTGGATTCCATAATATCGGGAACAAACAGGGCATCCCATTCCGGGTATTTCAATTCACTCCGCTTGCAATTGGGGAAAGCCATCAGGTCTTTCAAATTATGGTAACGGCTGCCGGCGGTTATGCAGTCTGTCTTCCGGACATCAAGCGTTTTCTGAATCTGTTTCAACAAATCGGCAGGCATATTCATATCGTAAATAAACCGGACGGTATGTCCCCATTTACGATTCTTGACCGCTTTGCTCACCTTTTTCATCGTATCGCCCGGATCGAGGTCAACGTCAATTTCGGCATCTTTGGTTACTTTGAAAGAATAGCCGTCAAATTGTGCATAGGGTTGATTGACAAAGATTTGAGGCAGACAGATACGTATTACATCATCAAGAAACATAAACGTTTTTCTGTTGGGATCTTCGCTCTGGATTTCAATAAATCGTCCTAAAATACCGGTTGGGATTTCGATCAGCGCATATTCTTTTTGTCCCGAAACCGTGAGCATGCGAACGGCTAAATAAACATTTTCGTCGTTGATGTCCTTGAAATTCGAATTTCTTAAAAAAATACGCGGATGAAAGTATAGATTCAGTTTTTCGGAAAAAAGCTGTAAGATTTTCTTTTTCTGCATTTCGTTGATTTGCGATTCATTCAAAATGCAAATGCCTTGCTTTTCAAGTTCGGATTTTATGGTATTGAATGTCTCTTCAAACTCAACGGAGTATTGTTTGTATAATTTGAGAATTTGCGACAATGTTTCCTGTGCTGTCTTCTTTTCCTGCCTTTGCAGATTTTCGATTCGATTGAGCAATGCAACCCTGACACGAAAAAATTCATCCAGGTTATTGGAGTAAATTCCTAAGAAACAGAAACGTTCAAGCAACGGAACCGTTTTATCCTGAGCCTCTTGCAATACTCTGTGGTTGAAATACATCCAACTGATTTCCCGCTCTAAATACAGATTTTTTTCTTGCCTGCTTCTCATCTTTTATAAAAATATTATGTCTTAGTATATTTTTGCAAATAAAAGTTATTGTTGTTGCTTCGGGGTTAATATTATGTTTCATTTATGTTACATTGAAACATCTGATCCTTTCCGTTTGTTCATTCTTTTCTGATTTGTAATAAAACTGTAACATAAATGTAATAATTAGACTTTACTTTTGTATCCGGCTGTAAAACAGTGTAAATATGAAACGATTTTTAGAGAAATTAGTAGAGGGAATTTTAATGATTAGCGGAAGTTTGACGAGCGTTGCCATTCTGTTAATCATTATTTTTTTATTTAAGGAAGGAATTGGATTATTTAACAGTCCGGAAGTAGAAAAAGGATATGTATTAAGCGTCAGTCAAGCCAATCCGGTCAATTCGCTTTCTCCTTTGGAAGTAAAAGACATTTTTGATGGAGAGATTACCAATTGGAAGCAGGTCGGCGGAACCGACGAGGAAATTATGATTTTCCGTTTCGATGACATTTTTAATTATTATCCGGAAGAAGAGATGGGCGAAAACTATGAATTTTTGCCTGATAAATTAAGCAGCGTAGTTCAAGAACATGCAACTATCATTGCTTTTTTGCCCGAAAAATACCTGTCGGTTAGTTTTCAGGGAAAGTTATTGGACAAAAAAAACATTTCACCGTTGGACTTTTTCTTTGGGAAAGAATGGTTTCCAACATCTGCTCCCGTAGCGCAATATGGCGTTTTACCGCTGATTTTGGGTACGCTTTGGGTCAGTTTGGGCGCGATCCTGATTGCATTGCCTTTTGGATTGGCAGTTGCCATTTACCTGGCAGAAATTGCGGATGTGCGAATGCGTAAAGTATTAAAGCCGGTCATTGAGCTGCTGGCGGGTATTCCTTCCGTTGTATATGGCTTTTTCGGATTGGTGGTTATTGTTCCGTTTCTTCAAAGCCTGTTCCGGTTGCCTGTGGGCGAAACCGCTTTGGCCGGGAGCGTTGTGCTGGCAATTATGGCGCTGCCGACGATTATCACGGTTGCCGAAGATGCCATTCGCACTACGCCGCGCATAATGAAAGAGGCAAGTCTCGGATTGGGTGCAAACCATTGGCAGACGATTTACCGCGTCATTTTACCTTACGCCCGTTCTGGAATTTTAGCTGCTGTTGTATTAGGCATCGGTCGTGCTATCGGTGAAACGATGGCGGTATTGATGGTAACGGGAAATGCCGCGATCATTCCTGCCACCTTGCTTGAACCTGTCCGGACCATCCCGGCTACAATTGCAGCCGAGCTGGGCGAAGCGCCTGCCGGAGGGGCGCATTACCAAAGTCTCTTTATGCTGGGTTGCGTTCTTTTCGTTATTACATTGGTACTCAGTGTCGCTGTGGAAATTATTTCCGGAAAAAGAAGTAGCAGGGGAGTTTGAGAAATTAAGAAATTAAGGAATTAATATAGGATAGATGAATAAAAAAAATATCATACAGTGGTTTACATTCGGGATTTTTCGGGCATTGAGTTATCTTGTTGTACTTATTCTGTTTTTTATACTCGGATTTATTATTTACAACGGAATCGGAGTTATTTCGTGGGAGTTTCTGACAGGCTTTCCCGAAGATGGAATGACCAAAGGAGGAATTTTACCGGCAATTGTAGGAACGCTTTGTTTAATGGCTGGAAGTATGATTTTCGCTTTCCCGGTAGGTGTAATGTCCGGCATCTACATCAATGAATATGCGGGAAATAACTGGGCAGTCAAGTTTATTCGTATTATGACCAACAATTTGAGCGGCATCCCGTCGATTGTCTTCGGGTTATTCGGTATGTCGTTGTTTGTGAATACGCTTGGCTTTGGCGATTCCATTCTTGCCGGCTCGTTGACGCTCGGATTACTTGTATTGCCGCTGGTGATACGGACAACAGAAGAAGCGATGAAGGCAATTCCCGATTCATTTCGTACGGGAAGTTTGGCGTTGGGCGCCACCAGGTTGCAGACTATCTGGCGCGTAATTCTGCCGATGGCTTTCCCGAATATCATCACCGGGTTAATTCTTTCGGTAGGTCGTGTTTCGGGCGAAACGGCTCCGATTCTCTTTACGGTGGCCGCTTACTTCTTGCCGAAATTACCGGCAAGTATATTTGACCAGGTAATGGCATTGCCATATCACCTGTATGTGATTTCAACCAGCGGAACAGACATTGAAGCCTCGCGCAGTATGGCTTACGGAACGGCTCTTGTGCTTATTTCTATTGTCTTACTGATTAATATTCTTGCCAATTCCCTGCGGAAGTATTTTGGCAACAAGGTAAAAACAAATTAATTTGTTTTTGGATTTACTATTTTAGATTTAGAAAATTATGGATGAAAAAAAGATAAAATTAGAAGCAAAAAATGTCAATTTTTATTACGATGATTTTCACGCATTGAAAGGAATCAATATGCAAATTGAACAAAACTCGGTAGTGGCGTTTATTGGTCCTTCCGGGTGTGGAAAATCCACTTTTTTGCGGCTGTTCAATCGAATGAACGATCTGATTGACGGTACACACCTGACCGGCGAGTGTTTGCTTGACGGCAGGGATATTTACGATAAAAGAGTGCACGTGGATGAATTGCGCAAAAATGTAGGAATGGTGTTCCAAAAACCGAATCCGTTTCCGAAAACCATTTTTGAGAACGTGGCTTACGGCTTGCGCGTGAATGGCGTGAAAGATGAAAAGTACATCAAGCAGCGTGTAGAAGAATCGCTGCAAAGCGCCGCATTATGGGAAGAAGTGAAGGATAAGCTGAAAAAGTCGGCATTCGAGCTTTCGGGCGGACAACAGCAACGTCTTTGTATTGCACGCGCCATGGCGATTTCACCGTCCGTATTGCTGATGGACGAACCGGCATCGGCGCTCGATCCGATTTCAACTGCCAAAATAGAGGAGCTGATTCACGAGTTGAAGAAAGATTATACCATCGTTATCGTAACGCACAATATGCAGCAAGCTGCACGCGTAAGCGACAAAACAGGTTTTTTCCTGTTGGGCGAACTCATTGAATACGACCAGACAAAAAAAATATTCCTCAACCCGGAAAAAGAATCCACACAAAATTATATTACGGGAAGGTTCGGATAATTAAGAATTAAAAATGAAGAATTACGAAAGCTTCTTCATTCTTCGTTTCTTATTCTTCCTTATTTTTCATTCTTCATTTTTAATTATAATAATTATGAATCATTTAGAAAAAGAAATGTTAGCGCTTCGGAATGAAGTGTTGGATATGTGGGCATTAGTTTATTCTCAATTGGAAAAAACCAAAGGGGCATTGCTCAAAGATAATAAGGATTTGGCTCGTGAAGTAATTAGCCGTGAAAGACGGGTGAACGCTTACGAATTGAAAATCGACAGCGATTGTGAAAATTACATTGCACTTTACAGTCCGGTAGCCATCGACCTTCGTTTAGTGCTTTCTTTGCTCAAAATCAACGGGACGTTGGAACGAATCGGCGATTTTGCCGAAGGTATTTCGCGTTTTGTAATAGACACTTACGAGAAAAAATACGACTCGTTGATTAGAGAGATGAGGTTGGAAGAAATGTTTGACGAATTATTGGAAATGCTCGAAGGTTCACGCAAGGCATTGGAATCGGAAGAAACCAAAATGAGCGGCTGTCTTTTTGCAAAAGACGAATATGTCGATAACCTGTATGATCAATCCTTGCAGAAAATTTCCGAATATATAAAGATGCATTCGGAAGATGCGCTGACCTGCATTTTCCTGGCAATTCTTTCACGCAAATTGGAGCGCATCGGCGACCATTGCAATAACATCGTGGAGGAAATCGTATTTTATATTGATGCGAAAGTGTTGAAACACGCGGGGAAACACAAGGAAGTGTAGATTTTGTTGAATCGATTAATTTATATTGGATTTACAACCTGCGCTATACCGGATCATTCATTCGGGATTTTTTGAGTCCTAACGGAACGGTATTGCATAGCGCAGGTTGTAAATCCTGTGTGATTTTTATGATTTGCTGTGTTTTTTACAAAGTTGCCGATTCAGCCGTCACCGTCCTGTCAATTTTCTTTACCAAACCTTGCAAAACAGTTCCCGGACCTACTTCTATAAATTCGGTTGCTCCGTCGGCAATCATGTTTTTAACCGATTGTGTCCATTTTACCGGAGCTGTCAGTTGCAGCACCAGATTCTTTTTGATTTCCGCAGGATCGGTTTCACCTTTGGTGGTTACGTTTTGATAAACCGGACATCTGGGAGCGTTGAAGTGTGTTGCTTCAATCGCAGCAGCAAGTTCAACTTTTGCAGGTTCCATTAATGGAGAGTGGAATGCACCGCCCACGGGCAATCTCAGCGCTCGTTTGGCTCCGGCAGCTAACAGCGATTCGCATGCCTTTTCAATTCCCGGAATGGAACCCGAAATAACCAACTGTCCGGGACAGTTATAATTGGCCGGAACAACTGCTTCATCCGTGACGGACGTGCAGACTTCTTCTACTTTTTCGTCCGGCAAACCAAGTACGGCAGCCATTGTCGATGGAGTTGCCTCGCAGGCTTTTTGCATTGCCATTGCACGTTTGGAAACTAATACCAAGCCGTCTTCAAAGCTCAGCGCGCCTACGGCGACTAATGCCGAAAACTCGCCAAGCGAGTGTCCTGCAACCATATCCGGTTGAAATTTGTCTCCCATCACTTTGGCAAGTATAACCGAATGAAGAAAAACCGCAGGTTGAGTTACTTTCGTCTGTTTCAATGCTTCTGCATCGCCTTCAAACATAATATCCGTAATGCGGAAACCTAAAATTTCGTTTGCTTTCTCAAATAATTCTTTTGCTAATGCCGAATTGTCGTATAAATCTTTACCCATTCCTGTGAATTGGGCTCCCTGTCCGGGGAATATAAATGCTTTCATAAGTTGAAATTTGAAATAATTATTTTTTGTGCAAAGATATTTCTTTTTGTGTGAATATTGACATAACAAAAAAATAATCCATCAAAAAATTATTTGAGAATAAAATCATTTTCATCCTTTTATGCCAATTTTAACTACGCAGAACGTTACCATCGGATTATATTACAAGTAGGATATGACACAATAAACACTTTTGGAAAAATGTAGGGAATTAACCGTAAACATCAAGTGCTCTTTGTCTAATCTTTTGTAAAGGTAAGCTAAAAATTAATATGCCCAAATAAAACTAAATCCTTTTCCAGTATTTTGTGTCAATTCAAAAAAGAGATAACGTTGCCGTTGGAATGTCCATTTTTAATCTTATATTTTATCAAAAATCTTATTCAGCATGCCAGCATAAATTATAAAAAAGATTTACCTTTGTAAAAAATCTATACTATATGCAGGTACAGACAATAGAAAGTAAAATCTACGAAATCAGAGGAGAAAAGGTGATGCTTGATTTTGATCTTGCAACAATGTATGAGGTGGAAACACGTACATTAAAGCAAGCCGTAAAACGTAACTTAGAGCGTTTTTCTCCCGATTTTATGTTTCAATTGTCTAAAAATGAATGGCTTGAACTTATCACAGATTGTGATAAGTTCAGTGAGACCGTAAAACACAATCCGGGAACGCCCTCCGTTTTTACTGAGCAGGGAATAGCGATGCTCTCATCAGTTTTGAGAAGTAAGCGGGCAATTCAAGTGAATATCGTAATCATGAGAGCATTTGTTTTTATGCGTCAATATGCCTTAACACACAAAGATTTAACTGAAAAACTAAAAGATCTGGAAGAAAAATATGATCAAAAATTTCTCAGTTTTGAACAGGCTATAAATTACCTTTTAAATAAGGATAAAATTGAAACAGAACAAAAAGAACGCAAACGAACCGGTTTTGGCAACTAACATTCATTCAACTAAAAATGACAGAAAAAGAAGAAAAAAATTTCATATACAAACTGCACCGTAAATTCCGGAAAGCAGTTGAACTGTACGGATTAATCGAGGAGAATGATAAAATTCTGATTGGGCTTTCGGGCGGAAAGGATTCGCTGGCTTTAATCGAATTTTTGGGCGAAAAACAGAAAATATTTCATCCCCGCTTCTCGTTGCTTGCGGTTCACGTTTCGATGACGAATATTCCTTACCAGTCGGATTTAACCTACTTGAAAGAATATGCCGAGCGTTACGGGATCGAATTCATACACGTTGAAACGTCTTTCGATATAAGTACCGATCACCGCAAATCGCCTTGTTTCCTCTGTTCATGGAACCGGCGGAAAGCCATCTTCACCGTTGCGAAAGAACACGGATGCAATAAAATTGCCTTGGGGCATCATCAGGATGATATTTTGCAAACGATGCTGATGAATCTCACGTTTCAAGGCTCATTCAGCACAATGCCGCCCCTGTTGAAAATGGATAAATTCGACCTTTCCATCATTCGCCCGATGGCGTTACTGAAAGAAAACGATTTGGTTGAACTGGAAAAAATCCGCCAATTCCGGAAACAGAAAAAAAATTGCCCCTATGAAAAAGACTCTAATCGCTCGGAGATGAAGGACGTGTTGAAGCGGCTGGAAGAAATTAATCCCAACGCGCGTCACAGTATGTGGGGGGCGCTGACGAATATTCAGAGGGATTATCTGCCGAAAGAAATTGTTGGAAAATAGAGCGCCTTTGATTTTTATAAATTCAGCATTTTTTTATTAAATGATTCAATATCAATTATTTTTATTTGTGGAAATTCTATTTAATTTAAAATGTTAAAATGTTTGTCGTTGCTGACAATGTAATAAGTCCCTGCATTTAAGGCATGATCAACAAGCTTATTAACATCAAAATCTAATGTGATTAAATTCTACTTGTAATATGGATTAACTTGTAGAGTATGGGGCGAATTTGTAATACAATTCAATATGTTGTAAGTGATAGGACATGTGTAAAATCTTATTAATAATTCCTCATATTCTGTTAGAATTTCATTAGAATAACATAATGTATAAATCCCTTATTGTACGGAAGTTAAAATAACATGGTACTCTGATTTAGGAGGGACAGCGCCAAGCAAACAATTTGTGTCAAGTACAATTTTCATTTGTACGGTGTCCGGCAGATTATGAAACATATCTTCCATTTTTTTGAAATAAAAATCACTGACAACCTGTTGTAATTTCTGCATCATTTTCTCCGTTTTTACAAAACGAAGCGTTTGCAAAAAGTGAATTTGCGCTATATTCAACGGTTGACGAGTTGACGATGCTTGTATGTTTTTATACTTTAATCACTTATGATCAAGAAATTACGTAATTTTTTGTCCTTTTCTAAATTTTGGTTGTAAATTATTTTGAAATAAAAAAATTCATATTAACTTTGCATCTCAAAGTACTTTTAATAATGAATATTGTTATGAAGAAACAATTGGAAGACATAAAAGCAATACGTGAGATGATGGAGAAATCATCCAAATTTCAAGCTATCAACGGATTATCTCTCATTATTGCGGGACTTATTGCAGTGGCAGGAGCGGTGTTTGCCTACTTTTACCTGTTGCGCAATCCTTCATTGACTCATTTTAACCGAACACAGGAAACGCTGATTTTGCTTGCCTGCGCACTTCTCGTTTTGGGATTGGCGGTGGGTACTATCACACTTTTCAGTTGGCTGAAAGCAAAGAAAAACAAGCAGAATTTATTCAGCAAAGTAACCCTGCGTGCAGCCTATAATTTGATGATACCGCTGGTAGTTGGTGGCATTTTTTCGCTCGTGCTAATCTACCATGGTCTTATCGGATATGTAGCATCTACTACACTGATTTTCTATGGATTGGCATTGATAAATGCATCGAAGTTCACATTCGGCGAAATTCATGTGCTGGGTATTTGCGAAATAATTATCGGATTGCTTGCTGCCATTTACCTTTATCACGGACTTTACTGGTGGACGGTTGGCTTCGGTGTTTGTCATATTATTTTCGGGGTGATTATGTATTTTAAATATGATGTCTGAAACAGGATTTTGGTAAGATTAAAGAAATTCACAGGATAACAAACGAATCCTGGCAATCTTTTTAATCCTGTTAAAATCCCGGTTCAAGACAAAAGCAGGTAATTATGTCAATTATTACAAACTTAAATAAGCTTTTCGACAGCCGCATCCGCCTGGGTATTATGTCCATCCTGTCGGTAAACGATTCGGTTGATTTCAGTACGATGAAAGAGCTGCTGGAACTGACCGACGGGAACCTTGCAAGCCATCTGAAAGCGTTGGAAAGTGCGAATTATATCCAAACGACCAAGCAGTTTATCGGCAGAAAACCCAACACGAAGTATCAAATTTCGGCATTGGGAAAACGCGATTTTAAGGAACATCTGGATGCGTTGGAAAAATTGATCCGGTAATTTTTTTATAATTAAACTTTGTATTTCAAAGTACTTTTAATAAAATCAGGAAAGGGATTCAAGTTCGGTAGAAAGTAAAGACAGCACGAAACCGCAAGCAGTAGGCTTGCAACCCAAAACAGACGATGTTACAGACCCAAAGATACACAGTTTTGTACAGGCGTTCGTTTTCTACAGAACTAAATTGAAAATAGATTATATACTTATTTAATTCAAAACAAAATGAAACAGAAGCAATTAATGCTAAAAATCAGATTAGTAACGTTGTTTTTTATGGCAGCACTGGTTGTATCGGGGATTACGGCATTCCCGGTCGAAACAGAACTTCGCCTGCTCATGCGGTTTTTGAACATTGAAGGGCAAAATCCGGAAAATTTGAACGGGTTACAGCATTGGTTACTGTCTGTTTATAAGGGAATTATTGAATCAAATGCACAATTCCCGTTTATCGCATACGGATTTGACTGGCTGGCGTTTGCACACCTTGCCATTGCAGTAGCATTCATCGGGTTGTTTCGCAATCCGGTGCGCAACAAGTGGCTTGTTCTGTGGGCAATGATTTGCTGCGCCGGTATTATTCCGCTGGCGCTGATTTGCGGCGAAATCCGCCGGATTCCGTTCTTTTGGCGATTGATAGACTGCTCTTTCGGCGTTTTCGGGATGATTCCGCTTATTTATTTGAAGAAATTAATTTTGAAACTCGAAAGAATATGAATGGTACACTCCCTTTAAAAATTGGAAAATACACCTTTGGCGTGTCGTTTATCCTGGGAAACCTGTTTTTGTTCGGTTTTCTCTTCGGCGTAGCAATTCAAGATAAAAAAATGGCAGAATGTTTTGCGCTCATGGGCTTTCTTTATGTGTACTATGTGGCAGGTATTGCAAATGTTATCATATCGCTTGGTCTGCTTGTTTACGGAATTTTTCTGACTGCGAACAAAGAAAAACAAAAACAGAGTTTTATTGGAATTGCTGTTATGATGGCTAATATACCGTTGGCAATCATATATATGATTGTCGGATTTTCTCTTTTAAATTATTTCAATATTCAATAACTTTTTAAACAAAAACAATTATGAATCCACAAGAAAGAAACAACCGGAAATTTACGCAGTCAATCACCTTTAAAGCATTGACAGTCGTAATATTAACTTTATTGTTGCTTATTCCGCAAGCAATGATAAAGAGTTTGATTGCAGAACGGCAGCAGCGGAGTGAAGAAGTCATCCGGAAAATCAACGAAAAATGGAGCAATCCGCAGACCATTTGCGGACCGGTTTTGTCCGTCCCTTACCTGTACAAATCCGTAGAAATAGAAACCATTGATGAGCAGAAGCGCGAAAAAGTGCGATTTGATAAGCGGCTGATGACCGTTGCACCGAGTACATTGAACATCCATGTTGAAGTTTTTCCCGAGACAAAATATTACGGCATTTACAAAACTACGCTGTATCGCAGTGAATTGACCATTTCAGGAAGCTTCAACAACCTGGATAATTTTGAAAATTTTGACGGCACAGGAACAAAATACTGGAATGAAGCATACATCTCTATCGGCATTTCCGACCTGAAAGGATTGGTGAGCGATGCTGCATTAACAATAAACGGAAACGTCTATTCGGCAGATGCTGAGGGAAGTACGAGCTGGTTTAGCGGAAATAAGTTGAAGATTCCATTGAAAGATTTAAAAAAATCACCGGACGAGAAAAACGTATTTAGCTGCAAGATGACACTCAACGGAAGTGAAGAGATTAATTTTATTCCCGTCGGCAGAACAACAAGCATCAATGTTTCGGGCAAATGGGCAGCGCCGGGATTTATCGGCAATTTCAGTCCGCAATCGACCATCGAAAACGGCAACTTCTCGGCAAAATGGCACGTCCTGCACTTCAACCGCAACATTCCCGAAGCGTGGAGCAGCAGTACGGCAAGGAATTTCAACGACTACTCATTTGGCGTGCGACTGGTCGAAACGGTTGACCACTACCAGCAAAATATGCGTTCCGCTAAATACGCGCTGATGTTTATTGCACTCACATTCGTTGTCTTTTTCTTTGTGGAATTATTGACTAAAAAGAAAATACACCTCATTCAGTATCTATTGGTTGGAATCGCTTTGGTTCTGTTTTACAGTCTGTTACTGTCCATTTCCGAACAAACCGGTTTTGCATTGGCATACCTTATAGCCTCTTTTGCCACCATCGGATTAATCACGGCTTATACATACGGTATTTTCAAAAACGTGAAGCAAACAGGCATATTGACCGTGATTTTAGGTTTACTGTATACGTTCCTCTTCGTGATACTGCAACTGGAAGATATTGCGCTGCTAATCGGAAGTATTGGTATGTTTATCATTCTCGGCATTATTATGTTCGTTTCAAGAAAAATAAATTGGAACAAACAGGAAGAATTTAACCAATAATATAATATCAAGTACATTTTATATTATTAAAAAATAAAGAAGCAATAAAAAGAGTTTAATGTTGCAAAAAAAATCCCGTATAGGAATTCAATCCCGGTAGAAAATAGCGGTAAGGTTGAAATCGCAAGCCGCAGGTTTGCAACCTCCACATAATCTTAGCGTCTTCTCATCCTTGTGCCATTCATTTTAGTAAAAAAGCATTTAACGCGAATGGCACAAAGACGGGAAGACGCTGAGTTTTTTCCTCAATTTCACTCATGATGGTATGGTTCCCCGCGCAGAATCGTCATAGCGCGGTAAAGCTGCTCGACAAAAATCAAGCGCACCATTTGATGAGAAAAAGTCATTCGAGAAAGGGAAATCTTCCCGTTTGCCCGCTTGTAAATTTCAGGACTGAATCCATACGGACCGCCCACAAGAAAAATCAGCCGTTTATTGCCCGATGCCATTTTTTTCTCTAAATAAGAAGAAAATTGCATGGAAGTATATTGTTCGCCCTTGTCGTCCAATAAAATAACCTCATCGGCATCCGTTAAACTTTTCAAAATCAATTCTCCCTCCTTCTGCCGCTGTACCTCTTCCGAAAGACTTTTCGTATTTTTCAGTTCCGGTATTTCTTCAATCTCAAACGGAATATAAAATTTCAACCGTTTTTGATAATCCGAAATGGCATTTTTAAAAGATAATTCATTAGTTTTGCCAACTGTTAGAAGTATAATTTTCATTTATTTAAAATTAGATGAAAGACAAAAGATTAAAAGACATTTCAAAAATCTTTGTTCTTTTATCGAGAATACAAAGATATAAAAATTTCAAACGATGAATGAACAGGATTTAATTGAAAGCCTCTTGAACAACGCTTTCGCAGAAGACATTGGCGATGGCGACCACACGACTCTCTCTGCTATCCCCGCAACTGCGCATGGAAAAGCAAAATTGCTTATCAAGGAAAAAGGCGTGCTTGCAGGCGTAGAAATTGCCAAACGCGTATTTCATAAATTTGACCCCGAAATAAAAATGGAAGTTTTTATCCGGGATGGAGAGGAAGTAAATCCGGGCGACATTGCATTTGTGATCGAAGGGAAAACGCAGTCATTACTGCAAACCGAGCGCACTGTGCTCAACCTGATGCAGCGGATGAGCGGTATTGCCACCACCACCCGCAAGTACGTGAAACAGCTGGAAGGCTTGCACACCCGCGTCCTGGACACCCGCAAAACAACCCCCGGACTCCGCTTATTGGAAAAACAGGCAGTAAAAATCGGCGGCGGCGTGAATCATCGCATCGGATTATTCGATATGATTCTATTGAAAGACAACCATATTGATTTTGCCGGCGGTATCGAAAACGCCATTACTAAAGCCAAAGAGTACCTGAAAGCCAAAAACAAAAACCTGAAAATCGAGATTGAAGTCCGCAATATGGACGAACTGGAGCAGGTAATGAAAGCAGGCGGCGTTGACCGGATTATGCTCGACAATTTCGACATCCCAACTACCAAAAAGGCAGTCGAGAGAATTGCCGGAAAATACGAAACCGAATCTTCGGGCGGAATCACCTTCGATACGTTAAGGGATTATGCCGAAACAGGAGTCGATTTTATTTCGGTCGGAGCATTAACCCATTCCGTAAAGGGGCTTGATATGAGTTTGAAGGCGGTGTGATATAAAAGTAAGATTTGTAGAAAAAGCAACAGGGTTGTCTCAAAAGAACGCAAATGACGCAGAATACGCGAATAAAAGTGTCGAAGAAATTTTTAATCAAATAAAAATTATGCTGATTTGCGTTTTTGCGATATTTGCGTTCTAAAAAACTTTTGCGACAGTTTACTGCTTATTCCGTAGCTTATAATTTATTTGGCAAACCATTGTCTGGGAAGTCCTGTTTTTTTCAGCATTTCGTTTGCTTTTTCTAATTTATTGGGGAAGTCCGAAGGACTAACAGTTGGATAACCCCTTGCAAGCGAAGCGCAGCTTGGGGGATGAGCAACGGCTATTTCTTTCCCAACTCCGAAAAAGTTCAACCCGCTATGGGGTTGATTGGCAGGGTGCATCGTTTCTATTCTCGCTCTACCCCGAGCTGCGCTTCGCTTGCAAGGGGTTATCCAACTGTTAGTCCTTCGGACTTCGAAATAGAAATTATTTTGAGATATATAAATAGCAACTTAAATTAGTTAAATCAACGGGACTAATTTCTTCCCTTTTTTACTGCCATTTTCATAAAAAATAACTAACTTCGCATCTTTTAAATTAAACGCTGAAATAGTTGAATTACAAATTATAAAAACAAAATAATTAACACGTTTCTATATCATTAATTATGGCAGATAACAAGGAAAAATTATTCACGGATTTTCCACCTGTTTCGACGGAGCAGTGGATGGAAAAAGTAACGGCAGACCTTAAAGGCGCCGACTTTGAGAAGAGACTCGTTTGGCGTACAAACGAAGGATTCAAGGTGATGCCTTTTTACAGGCAGGAGGACATTCAAAATCTGAAAACGACCGACTCGTTGCCGGGCGAATTTCCATTTGTAAGAGGAACCAAAACCAGCAACAAATGGTTTGTCCGTCAGGAAATCGAAGTGACCGAAGTCAAAGAGGCAAACAAAAAAGCGCTGGACATCCTGAACAAAGGCATTGATTCAATCGGTTTCAGCATTTCAGGTGATAAAATTTCAAAAGAAAATATGGCCGAACTGTTGAAAGATATTCACCTGGAGGCAATTGAAGTTAATTTCCGTTCCTGTCAAAATGAAATCGTGAAGCTAATCAAGGTATTGGTTGAATATTTCAAATCGACCGGCATTGCTCCCGAAAAAATCCAGGGTTCGGCAAACTATGACCCGTTCAGCAAAACATTAAGAAAAGGGAAAGAAGTTGAGCCAATCGGAAAAGAAGTTGCCGAAATCGTCGCATTGACCGCTGAATTTAAAAACTTCCGTGTAATCGGCGTGAACGCATTCCAATTCAATAACGCCGGCTCATACATTTCACAGGAGCTTGGCTTTGCGCTGGCTTACGGAAACGAGTTTTTGTCACAAGCCGTTGATGCAGGCGTTGCAATCGACGATGTTGCTGAAAAAATCAAATTCAACTTCGGCGTAGGCTCCAACTACTTTATGGAAATCGCCAAATTCCGCGCCGCCCGCATGCTGTGGGCAAATATCGTTGCCGCTTACCAGCCAACATGCGATTGCGCCGCAAAAATGCGAATCCACGCATTCACTTCCGAATGGAACCAGACGATCTATGATGCACACGTAAACCTGTTGCGCAGCCAGACGGAAGCCATGTCCGCCTCCATCGCAGGCGTTGACTCGCTGACTGTTGTTCCGTTCGATAACTCATACAAAAAAGCGGACGAGTTTTCCGAAAGAATCGCCCGCAACCAGCAATTATTATTGAAAGAAGAATCGCACTTTGACAAAATCGTAGATCCGAGCGCCGGTTCCTATTACCTCGAAAACCTGACTGCTTCTATCGCCGAACAGGCTTGGAAATTATTCCTCACCGTAGAAGACAAAGGCGGATTTTACGCCGCACTGAAAGAAGGCTTTATCCAAAATGAAATTAAAACATCCTTAAACAACCGTTTGAGCGACATTGCCAAACGCAAGGAAATCCTTCTCGGAACCAACCAGTTCCCTAACTTCAACGAATTTGCAGCGTCGAAAATCGAAAAAGGCGGAAGCAACTGCAGTTGCGGCTCTAACGACAAAGGCGCGTTGGCAGCGCTGGATTTCAGCCGCGGAGCCGTACAGTTTGAAGCCTTGCGCCTGGCAACCGAAAATTCGGGCAAGCGTCCGAAAGTGTTTATGCTGACCATCGGAAACCTGGCGATGCGACTTGCCCGCTCTCAATTCTCAAGCAACTTCTTCGCGTGCGCCGGTTACGAAATCATCGACAACCTGGGCTTCACAACGCCGGAAGAAGGCGTAGCAGCCGCTCGTGAAGCAGGAGCCGACATCATTGTCATCTGTTCGAGCGACGAAGAATATGCCGAGTTTGCCCCTGCCGCATTCAACGCCATCGCCGGCGGAAAAGAGCTTTTCGTCGTAGCCGGCGCTCCCGAATGTGCCGATGAATTGAAAGCAAAAGGAATTACCAACTTCATCAATGTTCGTTCGAATGTGCTTGAAACATTACAGGGATTTAATAAACAATTGGGGATTTAAAAGATAAAAATTGAGCAAAATAGATAAAGATAGATAAAAAAGATTATGCACAATTTTAGGAAGTTGGAGATTTGGATAGAAGCAAGAAGATTAGTTAAAGAGATTTATTTACTAACTCTGAAGTTTCCTTCTTACGAGCAGTTTGGACTATCAAGTCAACTTCGTCGAGCAGCAATATCCATTCCTTCTAATATTGCAGAAGGTTCTGCGAAATCCAGCAATAAAGAATTTGCTCGTTTTCTTGAACATTCTACAGGTTCATCTTTTGAGGCTGAAACTCAATTGACTTTAGCTTTTGACTTGAATTACATAAATAATGAGGAATTTGATAATATAGTTTCTTCCATTCAAAAACATCAAATAAAAATGTGTAATTTCAAAAATAAGCTTCAACAATAAATATCAACATTAATCAACCTTGCTCAACATTAATCAATCTTACTCAAAAATTACAACAATGAAACCAAATTTTAAAAACATAGACATTAAAAACATAAACACCGGTTCCGACGTAAAAGCGTGGGAAACAGCAAACGGTGTAAAAAAAGACTGGCTCACACCTGAGCAAATCGCAGTAAAATCAGTCTATACAAAAGAAGACCTGGAAGGAATGGAGCATTTGAACTATGCTGCCGGTGTGGCGCCATTTCTTCGCGGACCTTACTCGGTGATGTACACCATGCGTCCGTGGACAATCCGCCAGTATGCAGGATTCTCCACCGCAGAAGAATCCAACGCATTCTACCGCAGAAACCTGGCGGCAGGACAAAAAGGACTTTCCGTTGCTTTTGACCTTGCTACGCATCGCGGATACGACGCCGACCACGAGCGTGTTGTGGGCGACGTGGGTAAAGCCGGAGTTTCCATCTGCTCGCTGGAAGATATGAAAGTATTGTTCGACGGTATTCCATTGAATAAAATGTCCGTATCCATGACCATGAACGGCGGCGTACTTCCCGTAATGGCATTCTACATCAACGCCGGCTTGGAGCAGGGAGCGAAGCTGGAAGAAATGGCGGGAACTATTCAAAACGATATTTTGAAAGAATTTATGGTGCGCAACACCTATATCTATCCGCCGAAATTCTCGATGAAGATCATCGCCGATATTTTTGAGTATACTTCTAAAAATATGCCGAAGTTTAACTCTATCTCTATTTCCGGCTACCACATGCAGGAAGCGGGCGCAACCGCAGATATTGAGCTGGCTTACACGCTGGCCGACGGATTGGAATACCTGCGCGCCGGCGTGAATGCCGGTATGGATATTGACACATTCGCGCCGCGCCTGTCATTCTTCTGGGCAATCGGTATGAACCACTTTATGGAAATTGCCAAAATGCGCGCCGCCCGTATGCTATGGGCGAAAATTGTGAAGCAGTTCAACCCGAAAAATCCGAAATCACTGGCATTGCGTACACACTCGCAAACTTCGGGCTGGTCACTCACCGAGCAAGACCCGTTCAACAACATTGGACGCACTTGTATCGAAGCAATGGGAGCTGCCCTCGGACACACACAGTCATTGCACACCAATGCGCTGGACGAGGCAATTGCGCTGCCGACCGACTTCTCGGCCCGTATCGCCCGTAATACGCAGATTTATATTCAGGAAGAAACTTATATCACGAAGGAAGTGGATCCCTGGGCAGGTTCTTACTATGTAGAATCCTTGACGCAGGAGTTGGCTGAGAAAGCGTGGGCGCATATCCAGGAAGTGGAAAAGCTCGGCGGAATGGCAGCAGCTATCGAAACCGGCATCCCGAAAATGCGTATCGAAGAGGCGGCAGCCCGCACACAGGCGCGCATCGACAGCGGAACACAAACAATCGTTGGCGTAAACAAATACCGGTTGGAAAAAGAAGATCCGATTGATATTCTGGAAATTGACAACACGACAGTACGCAACCAGCAAATTGCCCGCCTGAACGACTTAAAGGCAAAACGCAACAATGCCGATGTCCAAAAAGCGCTGGAAGCCATTACCAAATGCGTGGAAACCGGCGAAGGCAACTTGCTCGAACTGGCAGTAGAAGCCGCTCGCGTAAGAGCCACTTTGGGCGAGATTTCTTATGCCTGCGAAAAAATTGTAGGACGTTATAAAGCAACCATCAGAACTATTTCAGGCGTGTATTCATCAGAAACAAAACAGGATGCGGATTTCCAAAAGGCAACAGAACTGACGGAAGAATTTGCGAAGAAAGAGGGTCGTCGCCCGCGTATTATGATTGCCAAAATGGGTCAGGACGGACACGACCGCGGCGCGAAAGTGGTAGCAACCGGATATGCCGACTGCGGATTCGACGTAGATATGGGCCCATTGTTCCAAACTCCTGCCGAATCGGCTAAGCAAGCGGTAGAAAACGACGTCGATGTCTTGGGCGTATCTTCACTGGCAGCAGGTCATAAAACGCTGGTTCCACAGGTAATCGAAGAGCTGAAAAAACTCGGACGCGAAGACATTCTGGTCATCGCCGGCGGCGTTATTCCGGCACAGGACTACGACTTCCTGTACAAAGCAGGCGTAGCGGCTGTCTTTGGCCCGGGAACTTCGGTTGCCAAGGCGGCGGTGCAGATTATGGAGATTTTGCTGGAGAAGTAATTTTTGTCTTGAACCATGATTTTCATAAGATTTGCAAGATTCTCAGGATTTTTTTAATCTTGGCAATCTTATAAATCCTATGAAAATCGCGGTTCGGACATAGTGACATTGATGAAGCTGTCTCAAAAGTTTTTTTGCGTCATTTGCGTTCTTTTCAGACAACTCGGTCAATAGATAATAATACAAAAGCATAAGAGAATTCCGATTGCAAAATCCGGGCTCTCTTATGCTTTTAATATAAGGCTCATACAGTAAATTTATACAATGCTCGATCCGCCGTCAACAATAATATGTTGGCTGGTAACATAGCTCGAAGCGGCTGACGACAGATAAATTATGGTTCCATTCAGTTCGCCTTTCATACCCGGTCTTCCAAATGGGGTGAGTTCGTCGTACATATTTAAAAATGCCTGATTTTTAAATAAGGTGTTTTCGGTCATTTCGCTTTCGAATAAACCGGGACCAATCGAATTTACCGTTATGTTGTCTATCCCGTAAGAAGCTGCCATAGCCATTGTTAAGCCTCTTACCGCAGCTTTGGATGTATTATAGGCATGACGTGCAAGTTCGGGCAGCTTATCGGCAATAATGGCATTAACCGAAGAAATATTTACGATTTTTCCGTATTTCTGTTTACGCATATACGGAATAATATGTTTACAAATTAAAAAAATACCTTTTACATTCGTATTCATTTCTTTGTCCCACTCATCTTCGGTCAATTGTTCTACGGTTCCGGTTACAGCTACACCCGCATCGTTCAGGATAATATCAATTTTACCGAATTGTGTTATTACTTCGTTAACAGCTGTTTTTACACTTTCTTCAACAGATACGTCACAGGCTACGGCAATAGCTTTGTGTCCCCACGTTTTTTCTATTTCGGAAGCCAATGCTTCCAACTTGTCTTTTCTTCTGGCAAGCAGGGCAACATCAGCTCCGTATTCGGCGTATGCCTTTGCTGCTGCGGCTCCCAAACCACTCGACGCTCCTGTTATAACGGCAACTTTACCTGTTAAATCAAATAAATTCATAGTGTGTATATTTGTGTTATTCTGTTGTTTACAAAACACTTACGATTCGGTTTTGTTCAACTTTTTGTGAATGCTTAGTTCTTTTATCGTCTTGAACCCTGATTTTCATAAGATTTATAAGATTGTCAAATTTTTTTTAATCATCTTGACAATCTTATAAATCTTATGAAAATCAGGGTTCAGACTTTTATACAAATAACGCAAAGAATTGATTTTCTTTGCGTTATTTGTATTATTTCTTCACCGTTTTTATTTAAAAGCGGTATAGTTCGTTTAATTCTAAACAAAAAAATTCACCATCAGATAAATTCCGGCTGCCAATAAAGCGCTAACCGGAATCGTGAGTATCCATGCCACTAAAAGGCTCCGGGTTACGCCCCAGCGAACGGCAGAAAGCCGCTTGGTCGCTCCTACTCCGATAATCGCCCCTGTGATTGTATGCGTAGTACTTACCGGAATTTTCAGGTATTCGGTCAAATAGAGCGTCAGCGCACCTGCCGTCTCAGCAACCATCCCTTCAAACGGGGTTACTTTGGTAATGCGCGTTCCCATTGTTTTTACGATTTTCCAACCGCCCGACATGGTGCCGAGTGAAATCATAGTAAAACAGGCAAATGCAACCCAGTCAGGTAAATCGCCAATAGAATGTATTCCCATGCCAAGTCCTTTAGTATGCGCTGCAATCATAGCTGCAGCAATAATACCCATTACTTTTTGAGAGTCATTCAATCCATGCCCGATACTGAACAGGGCTGATGAGAGCAATTGTAAGTGTTTAAACCACTTTTCCGCCTTGTGCGGATTCGCTTTCCGGCAGATATATAAGACCGTAACGGAGAGCAAATATGCCATAAGCATCCCAATAAGAGGAGCCAGGAAGATAAACGCGGCAACTTTCAAAATAACAGCGCCTTGAATGGCATGAAGCCCTTGTACAAAACCGTGGTTCATGCTTGTCGCCATAATGGCTGCACCGGCAAATCCTCCAATCAGCGTGTGCGAGGAAGAAGAAGGTATCCCCAACCACCACGTCAGCAAATTCCATACAATAGCTGCGATTATTCCTGCCAAAATCACTTCAAGCGTAATAAAATCAGGATACACGGTTTTTGCAACCGTATCGGCAATCCCAAAACCGCCGATAATATGTTTGGCAATAAAAAAGGCTACAAAGTTAAAAAACGCTGCCCAGATAACTGCCTGAAAAGGAGTCAGGACCTTGGTCGAAACAATTGTAGCAATAGAGTTTGCCGCATCGTGAAATCCGTTTATGTAGTCAAAAATAAGGGCAAGGACTATAATTGATATTAATAATGTCATCTTGTGCTTTTTATGCGTATTTTACAATGATTGTCCGGATGATTTTACCTACCACTTCGGCAGTGTCGGTCGTTTTTTCCAATTGGGTTACTATGCCTTTCAACTTAATAAGTTCGATGCTGTCGGTCTCTTCGCAAAACAAATTCATAATATAGTTATCGCATACATCGTCCGCGCGGTTTTCAATGTCATGCAATTCGCGACAGTATTTCTTGATGTTTTCCGGACTTTTTTTCAATACATCCAGCTCATCTACCGCCTTTCCGATTTGAATGGTCGCCTCTTTAATCATTTCTGCTAACTTGAAGGCGCTTTCGGGCATCTTTTTCGGGTTGTAGAGTAAAACCAGCTTAGCGCTCTTGTTGATGCTGTCAATCACATCATCCAGCGTATTTGCCAAATTATTAATATCTTCCCTGTCGAAAGGAGTTATAAATGTAGAATTCAAATCTTCAAAAATACGATTTGACAGGTCGTCGGCTTTCCGTTCCAACTCTTTTATTTCTTTATAATAATCCGGTTCTTTTGATGAACGGTCGCTACGCACATAGCAAATCAAAACGTCGGAGGCGGAAATCAAAACGTCAGACATTTCCTTCAATACCGGGAAAAACTTAGTTTCTTTTGGAGTCAAACGATTAAAAAATGAATTCATAAACTACTTTCTGTTTAATAATAATAAGATAAAATTTTTTGCAAATATAATACAAATGAAACAACTATTGCTCTTATATTTTATTTTTTAATAGAATCCAAACAGTTAAAATCTTATTTTTATCTCATTATCAGTTTGTTATAACAAGCATTCATTTCGATGACCTGTTCAAAAATTTTCTTACCTTTACACCGGAATTCTCCGGAAAAAATAAAAAAACAAAATATGAAAGCTCCCCAGCCGTTTTCAATATCCGGGCGATTGAAAAGCTTTACCTTCGCTTTTAACGGATTAAAAATATTGGTACGCGAAGAACATAACGCCCGGATTCATATTGCCATAACCGTTTGTGTCGTAATTGCCGGATTTTTATTGCATATTTCTCTTACCGAGTGGATTGCAGTGATTTTGTGCATGGGATTGGTCCTCGCGTTGGAATTGGTCAATTCGGCTGTCGAAAACCTGGCGGATTTTGTTTCACCGCAAAAAAATGAAAACATCGGGAAAGTGAAAGATTTATCGGCTGCTGCGGTATTAATTGCTGCTTTTTGTTCGGTAATTGTCGGATTGGTTGTATTTTTGCCGAAGATTATTGTATTATTCTAAAATGTTATATAATATGGAAGTCAAACGACATCAAAAACGGATTGATCCTTACCTGTTCAAGGGACAAACAGAAATAATTACATCTCAACATGATGGTGAAATTTTTTTTAATGCAAACCGGAAATCAAATTATCCTGATAAAGAATTGTAAAAAGCGGTTAATGAATATAAACGTCTGCTTTCCGAATAATAATATTTGAATAAAAACAATCAAAAATAGATTTATGAACTTACAAAAACTTGTCCGCACCAATATTTACGCCTTGAAGCCATACTCCTGCGCCAGGGATGAATTTAAAGGCGAAGCGTCCGTTTACCTGGATGCTAATGAGAATCCGATGAATGCGCCTTATAACCGCTACCCCGACCCGCTTCAGTGGAAATTGAAGGAAAAAATTGCGAAGATTAAACACGTTTGCCCCGACCAGATTATGCTTGGAAACGGTAGCGATGAACCTATTGACCTGGTCTTCCGCGTTTTTTGCGAACCGGAAGAAGACAATGTGGTTGCCATTGAGCCGACTTACGGAATGTATAAAGTATGTGCCGACATCAACAACGTGGAATACCGGAAAGCCTTGCTGAATGATGATTTTACGCTTGATGCCGACCGTGTTCTGGCGGCTGTGAACGCGAAAACAAAAGTCGTTTTCCTCTGTTCGCCCAACAATCCGAGCGGAAACCTGCTCAACCGTTCCGAAATGCTGAAAATTGTGGAAAATTTTGACGGTATCGTCGTTATTGATGAGGCATATGTTGATTTTTCTTCTGAAAAATCGTGGCTGGAAGAATTATCCAATTACCCGAATATCATCATATTGCAAACATTTTCCAAAGCATGGGGATTGGCTTCCGTGCGTTGCGGAATGGCTTTTGCCTCGCCGGAGATTATTACTTATTTTAATAAGGTAAAATACCCTTACAACATCAACCTTTTGACGCAGAATTTCGTCAGTGAGCAATTAGACCACGAAGCGCGTAAAAACGAATGGGTAAAAATGCTGCTCGAACAGCGCGACTACCTGGAGAAAGAGTTGAAAAAGCTGCCTTTCGTCGAAAAAATATATCCGACAGACGCCAATTTCCTGCTGGTAAAAGTGCAGGATGCAAATGCGGCTTACCATGAGCTTGTCAGCAAAGGAATTATCGTTCGTAACAGGAATCAGGTTTCTCTCTGCCGGGGCGGACTTCGCATCACAGTAGGAACTGCGGAAGAAAACAGGACGCTGATTGCGGAATTGCGAAAAATGTTCTGAAAGAGAGGCTTTTCCAAACGATCTTTATCCGCGAATTACGCTAATTAACATGAAAATCCTGATTTTGCAAATTAAATAATTCGTGTTAATTCGTGTAATTCGTGGATAATTTGCTGGTTATAGAGAATGTCATATTCGTCCTAATTGGCTATTGAGGTACAAAGTAAACAGGAAAATTTGATACATGTGCCTGTCCGTACCGCTACACATTCAGATTTATTCTAAAATTTAAAAGGTCAAAAAATCTTCACATATTCTTTCCGGTTATTTCAACGTTTCTGCTTTGTCAAATTGTATATAACTTTCAGTCGGGGGACTATAAAAAATTAAATATAGAATTTAATCGCACGGCAGTAAAGGAGGATAAATATTTTAAAAGATTATTCTACATTTAAGTCAAACGGCAATGCTGCCTGCAACCGGTCAATTTTATACAGTTTATTTAAAATTGCCCGCTCTTCGGTGAATGCGCTTTTGAAAAACAGCTTCTCCATTCCGCTTTCGGGAAGTTCTGTCAGCCGGGTAAACCAGTCTTCTTTTTCGGGATACTCCTCAATGTCGTAGAAAGTCAAACCGGCTTCTTCGGCAGCAAGCTGTATAGCGTCCTGCAAGGTGCCTAACCGGTCAACAAGTCCGAGCGACAAAGCCGATACGCCCGACCAGACTCTCCCTTCGGCAATGGCGGCAATCGAATCCCGCGCAATATTGCGACCTTCGGCGCAACGCCTTAGAAAGAGATCGTAACCGCGGTTGACGTATTGCTGGATAATTCTCCTTTCATCACCGGTCATGGCACGGTAAACGGTTGGCATATCGGCAAACTCGCCGGTTTTTACGATGTCGTGGCTGATGCCGGCTTTGCCCATCAAACCCTCCACGTTCGGGATTACGCCGAAAATCCCGATAGAACCGGTTATGGTATTCGGGTTGGCGATGATTTTTGTGGCATTGCAGGCAATGTAATATCCGCCCGATGCCGCGTAATCGCCCATACTCGCGATAACCGGCTTGCTCTGCTTCAGGAGCGAAACGGCATGCCAGATTTGCTCCGATCCATACGCGCTTCCGCCCGGCGAGTTGATACGCAGCACAACCGCTTTAACCGAAGAGTCTCTTTCCAGACGTTGCAACAATTTGTAAAGCTTACCCGTTTGAATGCCTTTTGTGCTGCCGTTGTCAATTTCGCCGGTAGCGTAAACCAGCGCGATTTTATCTTCCGATGCCGGATCATTCGGATCCGTTGCATCAATCAAATCAACCGGTTTAACAAATGAGACCTTAGCGTTGCGGCCGGTTTCCAGATAGCCGTTCAGGATATGATCTATCTGATCCGGATAAATCAGCGAATCGACCATCTTCATCTCCAGTGCCTTTTCTGCCGGCTGAAAGGTTAAAAATCCGTCTGCGGCAGCAATTAATTCGCTTTTTGAAACATTCCTGACGGACGAAATATCGTGAAGCGTATTGTCCCAAATCGTCTGCGTAAGCAAGGTCATTTGCTCGCGGTTTGCCTCGCTCATCCCCTCGTTGGTAAACTGTTCGGTAAAAGACTTATACGTTCCGACTTTTACCACCTGCATTTCCACGCCTATTTTTTCCAGTAAGTTTTTAAAAAACAGCGTTGACGAGGCAATCCCCCTGAAATCCACAATTCCTTCCCTGTTCAGGCAAAACATATCGGCAACCGAGCAGAGGTAATAAGCACCCTGCGTATAATTTCCCGAATAGGCAAAAACAAACTTGCCGGATTCCCGGAAATCCATCAGCGCAGTCCTGATTTCATTCAGCGAGGCATAACCTGCCCGAAACAGTCCCGGATTCAGGTAAATCCCCTTTATGTCCGGGTTTTCTTTTGCCGCCCTGATAGAGGCAAGAATATCGTCCAGTCCGATTACGGGCGTTTCCTCCGAACCGAGCAATGCAAACAGATCCTTTTCCGAGCGTTCGGTTAAATCTCCTTCCAGTCGCAAATGCAGCACGGAATTTTCCTTTACCGGTTCAGGCGCGGGAATCATCGCTGCTATTCCTGCAAGAAGCAATATAAAGGATATAAACGAAAAAAGGATTAAACCGGCTAAGGTTGCAGATACGAATTTTAAAAACTGTTTCATTATAATCATGTATTAATATTGCTTTGACTTTTTATCCGAATTATAAAAGCATTGTCAGGCGTTAAAATCAACGTCATGCCGCTTTTAAAAGCTTACAGGTTCATAAATTAATTTCCATTGAAAAAGCGAAGGTATTAATTATTTTGAAAAAATAGAACTACTTTTGCAAAAACACTCAGATTATGCAAAACGAAATTCAAATACGCTTAAACCGTATACGGGAAAAGATGCGGGAAGAAAATATCGAAGCCTGTCTCATCTCTTCCAACGTTAATCTTTTTTATGCTTCGGGAATCATATTCAGCGGGTATCTCTTTTTCCGCCAGACCGGTGAGAGTCTGTTTTTTATCAAAAGACCGCAGGGAATAACGGGCGAAAATGTATTTTATATCCGTAAGCCGGAACAGATCGGCGGCATCCTCAAGGAGCTTCAAATTGCCGAACCCGAAACCATCTGGCTTGAAGGCGATGAAATGACGCACAGCGAATGGTTACGGCTCGAAAAGGTATTCCCCGGTTCAAAAGCCGTTAACAGCACAACTGCGCTTCGTCAGGTACGGAGCGTCAAAACGGCGTATGAGCTGGAGCTGATACGCGAAGGCGGTCGCCGTCAGTCGGAGGCTTTCCGCGTATTCCCGTCGCTTTATAAGCCGGGTATGACCGACCATGAGTTTGCCGTCGAAATGGAATACGAGATACGCAAACGGGGAAGCCTGGGTATTTTTCGCATTTTCGGACAAAGCATGGAAGCGTTTATGGGCACTGTCCTTACGGGCGAAAATGCCGGAGCGCCTTCAGCCTACGATTTCGCGCTTGGCGGACAGGGGCTTCACCCTTCTATCCCTATCGGGCAAAGCGGGCTTCCAATCCTTTCCGGGCAGACTGTAATGGTGGATATTTGCGGAAACTTTAACGGCTATAGCGTGGATCAAACGCGAATTTTTTCCGTTGGGAAAACAACGCCCGAGGCGATTTACGCACATCAGGTCTCCATGGAGATAAGCGACACGCTGGCTGAAATGGGCAAACCGGGAGTTGTGTGCGAGGATTTATACGAAAAAGCGCTGGAAATTGCAAAAAAGCATCGACTCGAAGATAGCTTTATGGGACGCATCCAGCAGGCATCTTTTGTCGGACACGGCATCGGACTGGTTTTAAACGAGCTGCCCGTTCTCTGCCGGAAAAACAAAGAAATCCTGCGGGAGGGAATGACCATCGCCCTGGAGCCCAAATTTATCATTGATAAAATTGGAGCTGTCGGAAATGAAAATACTTGTATCGTTTGTGAAAACGGGATGGAAAAGGTTACAACGGCGCCGGAGGAGATTGTTTTGTTGACTTGAACGGCGATTTTTATAAGATTGAAAAGATTAACAGGATTTTTTAATAATGCTGACTATCCTAAAAATCTTACTAAAATCAAGGTTCGGACTATTTTTTTCAATAAAATCCCTGTATATTAAAATAATCTTTCTAAATTTGCGAAATTTGATTAAAAGACGAAAAATAAAATGACGAACGCTATTACAAAAACGATCAATTTAGGCGATGGAAGAACCATCACGATCGAAACCGGAAAGTTGGCTAAACAAGCCGACGGTTCGGTAGTGGTACGCATGGGTAACACGATGTTGCTCGCCACGGTTTGTTCTGCAAAGGACGCAGTTCCCGGAACAGATTTTATGCCGCTCACAGTCGAATACAAAGAAAAGTTTGCTGCCAATGGAAGGTTTCCGGGCGGATTCACTCGCCGCGAAGGACGTGCTTCCGATTACGAAATATTAGTTTCCCGTTTGGTTGACCGGGCATTGCGTCCGTTGTTTCCCGACGATTACCATGCAGATACGTTTGTGAATGTGATGCTTATCTCCGCCGACGGAAAAGACCAGCCCGATGCGCTGGCAGGATTAGCCGCATCGGCTGCAATCGCAGTTTCCGACATTCCGTTCAACGGTCCGATTTCGGAAGTGCGCGTTGCACGTATCAACGGCAAATTTGTCCTTAACCCGACTTTCGCAGAGCTGGAAAAAGCGGATATGGACATTATGGTAGGCGCTACTTACGACAACATCATGATGGTAGAAGGCGAAATGGCGGAAGTTTCGGAAGCCGACTTGCTGGCTGCCTTGAAAGTGGCTCACGAAGCAATCAAAATTCACTGCAAAGCACAGGTTGAATTAACCGAAATGGTTGGCAAATCAACAAAACGCGTTTACTGCCACGAAGAAAACGACGAAGAACTCAGCAAAGACATCTGGGATAAATGCTATGCAAAAGCATACGCAGTTGCTACTTCCGGAAACGCAAACAAACACGACAGGGGTGAAAAATTTGCCGCAATAAAAGCGGAATATATTGCCGGATTGGATCCTGAAAAAGCAGAAGAAAAAGCGGCGTTGATAGACCGTTATTACCACGCAGTTGAAAAAGAAGCCATGCGCCGCTCAATCCTGGATGAAGGCAAGCGGCTGGATGGACGTTCGACTACCGAAATCCGTCCGATCTGGTCTGAAATCGACTATCTTCCGGGCGCTCACGGTTCGGCTATCTTCACTCGTGGCGAAACGCAATCGCTTACAACCGTTACTCTCGGAACAAAACGGGACGAAAAAATGATTGATGAAGCCTTAATACAAGGTAGCGAACGTTTCTTACTGCACTATAACTTCCCTCCGTTCTCTACCGGCGAGGCAAAACCGCAACGAGGCGTAGGCCGCAGGGAAATCGGACACGGAAACCTGGCGCATCGCGCCTTGAAACGTATGATCCCGAAAGATTTCCCATACGTAGTACGCGTCGTTTCAGATATTCTCGAATCGAACGGATCGTCGTCAATGGCTACCGTTTGCGCCGGAACTTTGGCGTTGATGGATGCAGGCGTGCAAATCAAGAAACCGGTTTCGGGTATCGCTATGGGATTGATTACCGACAAGGGAAATGTGAAATTCTCCGTCCTTTCGGATATTCTCGGCGACGAAGACCACCTGGGCGATATGGACTTTAAGGTAACCGGCACCAAAGACGGTATCACTGCTACCCAAATGGACATCAAGGTGGACGGACTTTCTTACGAAATCCTGGAAAAAGCTTTGAACCAGGCGCGCGACGGACGTATGCACATACTCGGTAAAATCACGGAAACCATCGCCGAACCTCGTGCAGAAATGAAAGATAATGCTCCGCGTATCGTTAAATTGGTTATTCCGAAAGAAATGATCGGAGCTGTGATCGGACCGGGCGGAAAAATTATTCAGGATATACAGGAAAAATCGGGTGCTACAATCTCTATTGATGAAATTGACAACCAGGGACACGTTGAAATTTCGGCAGTCAACAAAGAATCGATTGATGCGGCGTTGGCTCGCGTAAGAGCGATTGTTGCCGTTCCGGAAGTCGGCGAAACCTATCCTGCAAAGGTAAAATCAATCATGCCTTACGGCGCTTTTGTTGAATTTATGCCGGGCAAGGAAGGATTACTGCACATCTCGGAAATCGACTGGAAACGTTTTGAAACAATGGAACAAACCGGAATGAAAGAAGGCGACATCGTTGATGTGAAGCTGCTCGAAATTGACCCTAAATCGGGCAAATTCAAGCTTTCCCGCAAGGCGTTGATCCCTCGTTCACCGAAGGAAGATAATAAATAATCAAACAAGAGTATTTTTTTAAAAGCCACTTTTTCAGAAAAGAAAAAGTGGCTTTTGCTTTGTACCTCCGCCGGGAATCGAACCCGAATTTAAAGTTTAGGAAACTTTCGTTCTATCCATTGAACTACAGAGGCGTTTTTATGGACGGCAAAGATAGGCAAAAGTGTGAACTATACCAAATTAATCGAACACTTCTTTCAATACGGATATGGCGCGTATTTCGCCAAATTCCTGTAAATGAATTTTATAGTAAGAGAGTATTTTTTCCAGTAACTCAATCCGCTCGCGTCGTGAGAAGCGAAATTGATGCATATTGTAGTACGATATGCGCGTGAGTTGCGGCAAAAAAGCAGCTTCATGCGGAACTAAGTAATCCTTGTGAAAAGGCCTGACGGAAGTAAAAACAGCCTGTTTGAGGTCATAATAATGACGGTCAAACCGGTCGTTTTCCAGTGCCGGGAAAAATCCGAGGAAGTGTGTCAGACGAATTAAAAACGTGATGTGAAAATTGGAAATACCTTTTTCGGTAAGGTCTAAATAGCGGATTGACTGATGTAAAAAAAGAAAAAGCGGCTCATCTTTTTCGTTTGTACCCAGCACTTTTAAAAGAACTTCAGCCAAAAAGAGCGCAAGCGTATTTTTATACGGATCAAACAGTAAATTAGTGTGCGGATAGTCGGATTTTATCTCTCTTATTTGCTGTAAATCCCTTTTAGGTCGAAATTCTCCTTCCACAATCACTGTCGAAAAAGGTTGCAGGAATGATTGTCGCTTGCCGTTCCGCTTGCTTTGGATACCATATAAAATATAGGAACAACGTCCGTATTCTTCCGTGTAAAGTTGGAGAATGGCGGCGTTTTCCTTGTGTTTGCGGTTGCTTAGTATGATGGCTCTTGTGCGGGTAAGCATTTGTTTTTATTTCAGGATTTAAGTGATTTCAAAATTTCGGATTATCCACTTCATCTTTCAAATAATTCATTTAAGTTGCTATTTATATATCTCAAAATAATTTCTATTTCGAAGTCCGTAGTTAATGTCAAATGGCATTAACTTCGGACTTCGAAATCAACCGGCAACTTGAATTAATTACATAAATCACATTCCGGATTTACCTATGCATAATAATCTTGAAATGTTGGAATCCAAATTATAATTTCGGTTCTTTCCGGTAAGCCGTCGATTGAAAAGTCGCAATCAATTCGTCCGCCTCATTCCGGATTTCAACGCAGTAAATGCCGATTGTGCGTTTTAAGTCAATCTCCCTGGCAGTGGCAGTCAATGTTCCCGAAGATACGGCTTTTATGAAATTGATGCTGGCATCCAGGGCTACGGCTATTTTCTCGCGCGAATTGCTGGCGGCGGCAAATGCCAGGTCGGCTAACGTAAACAATGCGCCGCCCTGAACGGTTCCAAGTCCATTCAGGTGGTTTCCCGTAACGGTCATTTGTGTTTTTGCTGTTCCTTCTCCCACTTCGATAACTCGCATTTGGTTGTGGTTGGCAAAGTGATCCTTCTGTATCAATTGTAATGTATTTTCCATCAATCGGTTAGTTTTTTAGTGTAGCAACGGCGTCGGATATACTGTTCCTTTTCATAAATATCCCAAGCGCTCACGGCGGCGGTATTGCTTTCCAGTTGCTGGTTGGAAATCGCCGTTTTTACGTTATTGCGAATGTAGGCTTTATTCATTTCCACATAATATAAGGAATGGATTCCCCGTTTTTGCCAGTCGGGATGTACACCGTTCAGATAGAGGTCGATCTCATCCGTTTTATTCAAAGCTTTCAAAATATGGATAAATCCAAACGGAAAAAGTTTGCCTTTTGCCTTTTGAAAAGCGCGGGAAAGGGAAGGCATGCTGATTCCGAATCCAACTACCTCGTCGTTTTCGTCCACAATCAAACAAACGAGTTTCGGATTGATGAACGTGAAATAATTCTTAATAATGGTTTTTATTTCGTTCTCCGTTAAAGTTGAGTAGCCATACAGGTTGGAAAAAGAGGCATTTAACGTTTTGAAAAGTGAATGAGTGTATTTCACCAACTCCTTTTTCTTGTCGGTCATAATGATTCGCAACTTATATTTTTCTGCAATCAAGCGGTTAATGCGATCCATTTTTTCGGGTATTGGCTGTGAAGCGTTGAATTTAAACTGCACCCAATCTTCTTCCGGATTATACCCGATTTTTTCCATAAACACCGGATAATAAGGATAATTGTAAATATTAGCAATTGTAGGCAGTTTGTCAAAACCATCGACCAGCATTCCTTCGTTGTCCATATCATTAAATCCGAGCGGACCCTGGATGCTCTCCATTCCCAGTTCGCGTCCCCAGGTTTCCACGGCGTTGAGCAAAGCCTTTGCCACTTCTGCATCTTCAATAAAATCAATCCACCCGAAACGAACTTTCTTTCCCCATTTTTCGTTTGCCGTGTAATTGATGATTCCTGCAATTCTTCCTGCAAGTTCTCCGTCTTTATAGGCAAGCCAATATTCGGAGATGCAATGTTCAAACGCAGGGTTTTTATCCTTGTCGAGCGTAAACAGCTCGTCTCTGTCCAACGGCGGAACCCAAAATTCATTTCCTTTAAATAACTTGTGAGGAAAACGAACAAATGCTTTTAATTCGTTTCGGGTGGTGATTTGTTTTACTTGTATCATTTATCAGATTTAGTATTTCTGATTTTAGAATTATGATTTTTGAAAGACTGTCTTTTGAAAACCATAATTCTAAAATCGTAAATATTTTATTTAATTACCAACTTTTGTGTTTTCAATCCGCTTTCCGATTGAATGGAAACAATATATACGCCGGCAGTCAAATAGGTATTAATCAAACCGAATCCATTGTTAACAACCGTGTTGTAAACAGCTTGACCTTGTAGATTAAGGATTGTGAGATCAGCAGTTCCACTGTCAAATAAAGTTACACTAAAACTGCCGTTTTTAGCGGGATTAGGGTTGATTGCAAATGTGACGCTTTTTGCGGTAGCTACACTTGCACCGCCACAAGAGGTTAAGGTTGCTCCGGTTTGCAGGTAATCATACACGATTTTACCTGTTGGTTTAAGATCGGCCGTTGTATAATTATAGCCATCACCATATTTTATGTTACTGGTAATGGGCAGCAAAGCATTGGATTCCTGATTTCCATATCCGTTACAATCCCATTTCCAAGATGTCCAGCTGACTTTTTGGCTGGATCCGCCGCCTGCATTTATGCGACTCATAAAATTGTCGAGATCTCCCGTGCCGCAGGTACCGTCTCCCCCTGAGTCGGTATTATTCCATTCGGTTATAAATACAGGTATCTTGTTCAGATTAGCTGCCGTAAACTGGGAATTAAATAAAAAACCGTGCGAACAGGCATAGAAATGGAATGCGTACATGATTTGCAAAGTATTGTGAATTATCAATCCGTCATTAGCCGTGACATTCGATAATTGTTGAGAATAGTTCCCGGTACCTACAATAACAACAGCATTCGGATCATTATCCGCAATGAACGGCAATACCGTATTTGCATAAGCTTTTACCCGGCTCCAGGCCACACCGCTCGGTTCATTGCAAATTTCGTAAATGACGTGTATGTATTCGTTCTCTTTTACATACGCTGAAATCTCGGAAAAGAAATCGGTTGCTACTTGTCTCGGTCTGTTTTTCTCGGTACCTTCAATCAAATAATCATTTGGGTTTCCCGAACTGTTATCAGGATTACCCACTTTCAAAACATGGTAATCAACAATACAATACATTCCCAATTCATTTGCCCATGTGATGGCATTTTTTAACCATGTCTTCTGATTATTCCAGTTTGTAGGATTTATTGAACCATTCGCTACATAGCAAGTAAGACGTACCACGTTTGCTCCAAACTTTTTCATACCTGCGAAATCGCTTTTCTGGTCAAAAGCCGGTTTTGCCCATTGCCATTGGTAACCACTCGTACACCATCCCCTCAGTTGTACGGCAGTACCGTCCTGACAGGCAAGTTGTACCTTGTTTTCTCCTGAATTCGGGGTCGTTACCAACTTCAATTGTCCCCAAGCCCGGATGTAGTCATTCGACTCAAAGTCTGTTTCCGATAGTGCCATCGCCTGTAAGGCTGACATAGCGACTGCTACTAATAATAGTACTCTTTTTTTCATGAACTTTTTATTTTTATGTTTGTAAGTTTTGTAAAAACAGACAGGAGTTACCTCTTGTCTTGTATAATATCGTCTCCCGTCACGTTTCGAAAGTCCCGTTAAAGCAAGGAGGTAAATCCTGCCTAATTAACTAAACAACATTGTTTTCATCCTTTTCAATTTCTTTCAAAACCGTATTGAATTGACCTTTAATCTGTTTAATTTCTTTTTGTATTTCTTGCAGACGGAATACGATTTCATGATTTTTCGCAATTCCGTCTTTGTTTTCTCTCAACCTTTTTTTTGCGCCCTCTAAGGTCAGTTTTTTTTCTTTGACTAAATGATAAACCAGCTTAATATCATTGATATTCTCCTGTGTATAAAGGCGGGTGCGCTTATCCGTTTTTTTTGGGCAGATGAATGGAAATTCCTTTTCCCAATAGCGTAAGAGAGAGAGATTTACCCCTATCATTTCCGCCACTTCGCTTATCGAATAATATAATTTTTCTGCCATTACACACTGTTTATTATTGTTAGTCAAACACGTGCCCGTAGTTAGACGAAAGCTGTACCATCTGGTCGTATTCCTCCGGATTCAAATCCATAAAGTAATAGTTTTGCGGATTTGTCTGTTTACCTTTATATTGCACTTCATAATGCAGGTGTACGCCGGTTGATTTCCCGGTATTTCCCATCAATCCGACCACATCTCCGCGGTTCACTTTGGCTCCTTTTTTAACTTTGAATTTATTCAAGTGAGCATAAAGTGTTTTATAGTTGAACCCGTGGTTAACGATAACCGTGTTACCATATCCCTGCATCCAGCCAACGGCTTCGACCACACCCTTGCCGGTAGCAAAAATTTCGGTGTCAGGCGCACCTGTAAAGTCCATCCCGGCGTGAAATTTCGGTGTTTTGTATATCGGGTCAATGCGCGTTCCGTATCCGGATGCTACGCGTTTTAAATCTTTGTTAAGAACCGGCTGAATTGCCGGCATACAGAGCAGTCGCTCCTCTTTGTTTTTTGCCAAATCCACAATTTCATCGAAAGAATGAGACTGTACGTAAAGCTGCCTGCGGATGCTGCTTAGCTTTTGTGTGGTAGAAACAGCCAGTTCCGAATTTGTCTTCCTTCGAAGATCGCGGTACGAAGAGGATTCGGTAATCGAATTCCGTATGGAAGAAGCAACCGGCTCGGCTTGCACAATAACGCGATACAAATTATCATCTCGCTGCTGCATATCAGTCATTACCTCCTGTATCTGGTCTAACTGGCTGTAGAGAAATTCATATTGCGCCTCCAGCTGGGCATTTTCACTTCGGAGCATTTTTTCCCGCGGCGATTCAAACAGCATTGCGAAAGCGACAAAACACGCTAATCCCGACAAAATACTCGTTATCAAATGCGATCCGAGTTTTTTTATTTTGTGCCGAATAGTATTGTCGATTCGTTCGTATGTGAGCGTTTTAGGATTAAAATGAAATTTTGCTTTTGCCATATTTTACAAAAATAACGCTTTTTTGCCTATTTTCTATCTAAAATGAGTAAAAAAATTATTTCCTGTTTGGTCGACTTATTTCGGTAGAGCAATATTTTTCCTGATCCGATTGAGACGAATCGTTATTGTAACGTTGATTTCAAAATTGTTTCGATCTCTTCTTCAGTTAATTTCGTAATGGCTCGAATCACATCTAACGAAAGTCCGTTATTGTGAGCGTTTAAACGCCTTCCGCCTTTCCCTTTTCTATTCTAATCGCCTCGTCTTTTTTAAAGCATCTTTTAAAGCTCCGCGTTTGGTCATAATGTTAATTTTTCACTGATCTAGGTCTCTAACTGTTCTTTGGTGTAGGCGGCTTTTTCCGTGTAGCCAATTGCTTCCCGGGTGAGCTCGTTATCCGTCAGTTCCTGCGGGACTTCGACCGTATTTTCGTTTATCTCGGTCAGGAAACGGAGCCGCCAGTCATGCAGTTTTTTCGGTGCGGTTGTTCGGCTTGAATCCAGGTAACTCTACAAAAAGGAACTCCAAGTCCATACGTGTTCGAAACCTTGCGAAACAGCTCTTAATCTTAGTATGATATCCCGGCGCAGCGCGTCGTCCATTCATTTCAAACAGGTATTTAACCCTCGTTTCTACCTTATTTTACAAAACAAAACAACCTCAGTAGCAACCGTTTTATATATTTTCCTAACCTCGTTACCTCATTAAGAACATTTTCAATCAGGTAATGAGTTTGTTATTAGGAAATTGGGCTGCAGTTTAAAATAGCGTTGTAATCAACACATATTTACGAAAAGTATCAAGGAAATTCATAAAGATTACAACTCAATTTTAAACTGCAGCCAAGGATAAACATAATTATTTACGTATGAAGACATTAAAATCGGACGACAGAGAGTTATTCTATCAACCAGCGTTTTATTCCTTTTTCTGCCTGCGAAAACTCTACGCCGATTTTCACAGTTTTTCTGTGGGCGGTAGAATAGGGGATAGCGTAATCATTACTGTTGATTTGTTTTATAGCCTCTTCGGCGGTAGCGTTACTGTCCATTTTGAACTCAAAAATGTAGATAGCGTCAGCCGTTTTAACCACCGCATCGGCTCTGCCTTTGCAGTTTTTTACTTCGGTTTGGACAAATTGCCCCATAAGTGTAAAAAGCAGGTAAAAAACATGCTGGTAATATTGTTCATTGCGATTTTTTTGTTCAATAGCATCGTATGGAATATCGGCGAAAAATGCCTTCAAAGAGGCCATAAATCCCTCAACATCCCCATTCATCAGCTGTTTCAAAAAGTCAGTTACCGAAAAATTGCCTGTCGTAATCGGTGTTTGTACAAATGCCGGTAAAAGTTCGTTCAAAAAGCCATATTTTACTTCTTCGTTTGGAAAACCTAATGTATAAGTATTGAGAATTTTGTTGTACGATTTGATTGTTAAGTATCCGCTCTGATAAAGTAATGGTATAAGATTTTGATTTTCAACTCGATAGTCCATTACCGAACTGGCTGAAATATCAACATCATTATCAAACTTACGAATATCATAATGTTGATTTTTCAACGTTTTTGCCAAAAAAGTCGTCGTGCCGGTAGCAAACCAATAGTAGGCAAAATCCGATTTTGCAAAGGTATTTAACAAACTGAAAGGGTTGTAAATATCCTCGCTAACTTTGGCGAAGTGGTAGCCGTCATACATTTTTTTGAGTTTTGCAAGCGTTTGTTCGTAAGTCAAATCGTTAGCTTCTGCCAATGCATGAATTTCGGGCTGAAAATTTTGCAATAATTCAGTTTCGGAAATGCCGCAAATTTCAGCAAACTGTTTATCTAAGCTAATATCTACAAGCTGGTTTAAATCGCTGAAAATGCTTACCTGCGAAAATTTCGTTACGCCGGTGAGGAAAACAAATCGCAGATAAGCATCCATACTTTTTAACACTCCATAAAATGATTTCAGTAACGTTCTGATTTCATCGTTTGCAATTGGGTCGTTCATCGTGTTTATCAACGGCTTATCGTATTCGTCAATAAGGACAACTACCCGTTTTCCCGTTTGTTCATAAGCGCTTTTAATGATTGCTTCAAAACGGCTTGCTAAATCAGCGGTATTCGTTTTTTTTCCCCACAATTGCTCTAATTCTTCAATTTTAACATTTATACGCTCTGCAACATTTTCAGTTCTTGCCAGCAGTCCGACATTAAAGTCTAAATAAATAATGGGGTATTTCGTCCAGTCTTTTTCGAGTCCGGCAATTTTCAATCCTTCAAAAAGCTCTTTTTTGCCTTCAAAGTAGGCTTTCAAGGTAGAAAGAAACAGGCTTTTGCCAAACCGGCGCGGACGACCGAGAAAGTAAGGTACGCCAAGTTGCGCCAACAGATAAACATAGTGTGTTTTATCTACATAGATAAAGTTCTTACTACGCAGTTTTTCAAAATCCTGTATGCCAATGGGCAATTTTCGTATTGTATTCATAATCAATAATAAATTACAATTTTACTACTGCAAAAGTAGTAAAATTATTTGAGAATGCGGCAGATGGAATGTACATTTTCAACATCATTGATTGTAAATGATTTACCTGTGTTAATAGGTATTAAATGCTCGTAATGAGGGGTTTGTGTGGAGAATACGGGTAGAGAAGGATTACATATTTCATCTTGTAGTTATTAATTTTTTCATTCAATTGAAAATCAGAAAAATACAATTTTATTCAATTTTATCCTGTTTTTAAACACTGAAATAATATTTATAGTTCTTTTTTTTTGAATAAATCCTTATTTTTACTTACTCTATTATATATAATAAATTATTAAATGATGAATTACACACTTAGAGATTTTTCGTTAGATGCTTTACCTACCAATGTATTGGACAGGGCAAAGCAGTTTAAAAAATGGATTGCTGAATCGGAAGTTAATCCTGTCTATTGGATAGAATCCCAAAATGGAGTAAAACCGGAGATGATATTAAAAAACAAAAATACGAATACGACACAAACGTTTATTTCATTTATTTCAAGCGATTATTTGGGAATGTCACAGCATCCGGAAACCATACAAGCTGGTATTGATGCTTTACGGAAATATGGTACGGGAGCTTGCGCTTCGCCGATGATTGGCGGTTATTTGGACATACACAAACAGTTGGAAGAAGAAATCGCCGACTTTACGGGACAGGAAGCCGCAATGGTATTTTCTTCCGGTTTTTCTGCAAATGTAGGCGTATTGAATGCGTTACTCGGAAAAGATGACATTGCTTATATTGACCTGCAAACGCATCGTAGCGTTTTAGACGGACTTTTCAATACGAACATAAAAAAAATCGGACACAATAACGTGGAGTATCTCAAATTCGTTTTGGAAAAAGACCGTCATAAATATAAAACATCCATCGTTATTATAGATGGTGTTTATTCGCAGGATGGCGATATAGCTCCTTTGTCTGAAATAATTGCCTTATGTAAAGAATTCAACACAATGATATACATGGATGATGCTCACGGTATGGGAGTGTTTGGCGCAAATGGAAGAGGTGTTGCCGAACATTTTGGCATGTTGGGACGAATAGATATTATTACTGGAGCGCTTAGTAAATCTTTTGGAGCAGTAGGTGGTTACGTAGCAGCTTCAAAGGATATTATTAACTATTTGAAATTTTACGCCAATACCTCAATTTTTTCCGGTTCACCTGCTCCACAGCCAATTTGTTCGGTACTGAAAGCCATAGAATTGATACGTACCGACAAAAACATTCTAAAAAAATTGTGGGATAATACTTATTATTTACGAAAACGTTTAACGGAAGAGAGTTTTGATATTAAACAAACGATATCTCCGATATTTCCGATTATGGTGCGTGACCCGTACGAAGTAGCAGAAGCAGTACGTTTGTTGCGCGAACGCAATATTTACGTTTGTGGTGTGAGCTATCCTGCAGTAACAAACAAGGAAGCAAGAATACGAATCAGTCTTTCAGCTTCTCACGAAATAAAACATTTGGATACATTGGTAGATGCTTTGTGTGAAATAGATAAAGAATTACATATACGACGAACCTAATATATATTTTATGGAAACGAAAAGAAAACAAAGAAGAAAGAAGAGTGAGTTAAACGATTCTATATGGAATGCGTTTGAAAAGATGGTAATTGAACATGGTTTTAATGCTATTACGCTTGCAGGTTTAGCAAAAGAAATAGATGTTGAACTTCCTCTTGTATAACCGGTTTGAGAATGTAGATGATTTGCTTAAACAATACGTTAAAAAAAATGATTTTTGGCTGAATAGATCTATTAAAATAGATCAGGCTCTTACTCCTAAAGAAAACTTGAAAAAGGTTTTAACAGACTTGGTTGAAGAATTGTATGAAAATGCTATTATGCAACGTATTTTATTATGGGCATTGAATGATACTCACTTGGTGACCCGCTTTATGATATTAGCACGTGAAGTTGAAAATGTGCAATTGATCAGATATTTCGACGCCAACTTAGGAAATTATGGTGTTCATTTTAATGCAACACACGCTATGCTGATATCCGGCATTTATTACCTGATACTGCATAAAAGCATATCAACTTTCAGTACAGTAGATTTTAGCACGGAAGAGAACAAAGAGTTGATGAAACAAAACGTATGCGATATGATTGATAAACTGTTCTCTGAACCGAATGATGTTAAAACGATGGCTAAAAAACTATTGAATAAAGGCGTAGATAAAAACATAATAGCAGAAGTAACAGGATTGTCGATGGAAGAGCTTGACAGGTTGAATGTCGAATAAAAAAATCCACGATTTACACGAAATTGATCCCCGCTCGCTTCTACTGCGCAGAGTTGTTAAGTTATTTTGTAATTAATTTAAGTTGTTAGTTGATTTCAAGTCCGAAGGACAGACATTTGGATAACCCCGTGCAAGCGAAGCGCAGCTCGGGGTATGAGCAGCGTAGATCTCTTTGCGCACTCCGAAGGAGTTCCATCCAGTACGTTGTTGATTTTCAGGGTGCATCATTTCTATTCTCTCTCTACCCCGAGCTGCGCTTCGCTTGCATGGAGTTATCTAAAAGTAAACGTTATCCGAATTGAAGAATTTGCAGAAGAATTGAGGTAATAATGAGCAGTTTGCACCTTTGTTCGATGTAGAGTGAAAATGATGAAAAATTGATGAAAGCCTTGGAGGCGTTGAGCAGCACGCGGCTTTTGAAACGCTCAGACCGGTACATTTGCATCTCAACAGTAAATTACCGGCCGACAGAATCGGTACCATGCACATCGACAATCGTATTCCGCATCACATTTATCAGATTGGTAACCAGCTCACCGGTCTGATATTCAAGACTTACAATTGGATTTTCGAAAGGAAGCATACGGTTAATCAAACGCATGCAGAGATTCTGATGTTCACCGAAAAGCGCTTGAATGTCAAATCATTTTTGGGGTCAAGATAGTGTGCCACAGTTGTTTGATTGAATGGTTGATATGGCCGCAAAGATAAAAAAATCAGCATGGAATTTTTGGATATAAAATCTTTTTCAAATTTTTACGGCTTTGAATGATATTTTTTCATAAATTTGTGACTTTTATATCGGGGAGGTATTTTTATATTTAATTGTTTGAAAATAAGAACTATAACTGATATATAATATTTATTTTAGAAATTTAAATATAAATATGTTGACAGCCAAAGAGACCCGTAAATCATTTCTGGATTTTTTCGCATCCAAAGAACATAAAATTGTTCCGTCAGCGCCGATGGTAGTAAAAAACGATCCGACCCTGATGTTTACCAATGCGGGAATGAACCAGTTCAAAGATATCTTTCTGGGCAATTCGCCGCGCTTATATCCGCGTGTCGCCGATTCTCAAAAATGCCTGCGTGTGAGTGGAAAACACAATGACCTGGAGGAAGTTGGACACGATACCTACCATCACACAATGTTTGAAATGCTTGGAAACTGGTCATTTGGCGACTATTTCAAAAAAGAGGCGATTGCCTGGGCGTGGGAATATCTGGTCGATGTGGTAAAATTAGATCCGGACCGCCTGTATGTTACCGTGTTTGAAGGCAGCAGGGAAGATAATCTGGAACGGGATGAAGAGGCAGCCGAAATTTGGGCGCAATTCCTTCCGAAAGAGCGCATTATCAACGGAAATAAAAAAGATAATTTTTGGGAAATGGGCGACACCGGTCCGTGTGGTCCGTGTTCCGAAATTCACATAGACTTGCGTTCTGATGACGAGCGCGACAAAGTAGATGCACTGACATTAATTAACAACGACCACCCGCAGGTCATCGAAATCTGGAACAACGTATTTATGCAATTCAACCGCAAGGCGGACGGTTCGCTGGAATCGCTTCCCGCCAAACATGTGGATACGGGAATGGGATTCGAACGCCTTTGTATGGCGCTGCAAGGCAAGCAATCAAACTACGATACGGATGTTTTCCAGCCGATTATCAAAGAAATCGGAAAAATTTGCGGTTGTGAATACGGCAAAAATGAGCAAACGGACATTGCCATGCGCGTGATTGCCGACCACGTCCGCACGATTGCATTTTCGATTACCGACGGACAGTTGCCTTCCAATGCCAAAGCGGGTTATGTTATCCGCCGAATTTTACGCCGCGCAGTTCGTTATGGATATACGTTTTTAGGTCAACGCCAGGCGTTTATGTATAAATTAATTCCAGCATTGATCGACAGTATGGGCGAGGCTTACCCTGAGTTGAAAGCACAGCAGATATTGATTGAAAAAGTAATCCGTGAAGAGGAAGAGTCTTTTTTGCGGACGCTCGACACCGGTATTCGATTGCTTGACAAGGTGATAAACGAAACCAGGCAAGCCGGGAAAACCGAAATCAGCGGAAAAGAAGCGTTTGTGCTTTATGACACATTCGGATTCCCGCTGGATTTGACCGAATTGATTTTACGCGAAAACAGCCTGACGGTCAATATAAAAGAGTTTGACGAAGAGATGCAAAAGCAAAAGGAACGCGCCCGCAACGCAGCTTCCGTGGAAACTGGCGATTGGATTACAATTCGTGAAGGGGAAACCGAATTTATCGGTTACGACCGGTTGGAAGCCGATGTTGAAATTCTTCGTTATCGTAAAGTAAAGCAAAAAAACCAGGAATTTTTTCAAATCGTATTAAATAAAACGCCTTTCTATGCCGAAATGGGAGGACAATTGGGCGATACGGGTTTCCTGACAAACGGCGAAGAAAAAATAGAAATCATTGATACCAGAAAAGAAAATAACCTCAGCATACACTTGGCAAAAAAGATGCCGTCTGACCCTACGGCTGTTTTTCATGCAGCAGTAGATCTCGAGAAACGCAGGCAAACTGCTAACAATCACACCGCTACACATTTACTTCACGAAGCATTACGCGAAGTGCTTGGAACGCACGTGGAACAAAAAGGCTCATTCGTTTCGCCCGAAGCGTTGCGTTTTGACTTTTCGCATTTTCAGAAAATGACGGATGAAGAGCTTCGCGAAGTGGAAAAATCGGCGAACAGGAAAGTACGTCAAAATTTCCCGCTGGAAGAAAACCGGAGCATACCGGTAAGAGAGGCGCAGGCTATGGGTGCAATGGCGCTTTTCGGCGAAAAATACGGGGAAACCGTGCGCGTGATTAAATGCGGTTCGTCCATAGAGCTTTGCGGAGGTACGCATGTTCAGGCAACGGGACAAATTGGCTTGATCCGGATTGTGTCCGAAAGCTCAATTGCCGCAGGCGTTCGTCGCATCGAAGCAGTTACGGCTGAAAAGGCAGAAGAGATGGTTTACATCCAGCAGGATATATTGAAAGAAGCAAAAAATTTCCTTCATAATACGCCGAATCTATTGCAGTCAATCAAGAAAACGATAGAGGAAAATGCCGAGATGAAAAAGCAGGTGGAAGATTTTATGCAGGAAAAAATCGTACAGGTAAAAAATGCGTTGATTGAACGTGCAACAACAAATCTTCACGGTGTTAAAATTGTTGTGCTAAAAGGAAAATTCCCTGCCGAATTTGTCAAATCCGTAGCATTCCAGGTGCGCAACCAACTGAAAGAAAAGATGTTGTTCGTGGGTGGAACGGAAGAGAATGACAAACCAATCCTGACTGTCGCACTTTCGGACGATTTGGTTGCCGGAGGATTGAACGCTACGAATATGATTCGTGAAGCAGCCAAAGAAATCCGGGGCGGCGGCGGCGGTCAGCCGTTTTTTGCTACAGCAGGCGGAAAAAATACGGCAGGATTGGAAAAAGCGATAGAGGCAGTGGTGAATTTGGTTTAACTGATTTTTTAGAGAAATGATTAAAAATTTAATACTGCGGACAGTCTCAGGAGCTGTTTTTATCAGCGTAATGATTGCTGCAATATGGTTTCCACCTTATCTTTTCGGTGCGGTGTTTCTGTTGATTACCGTATTGGGATTGAGGGAGTTTTATGTTCTTTCAGACGCTATTGAAGGAGTGAAAACCTCAAAAATATTTTCCATTATTAGCGGGACAATTCTTTTTCTATGTTTTTTCTCCACGAATTTTCTCAATACGCAATCCGAGGTTCTTGTGAATCTCTTATTGGGTTTATATGTTCTTAGTGTTACAACACTGTTCTTAATTGAGCTTTTTCGCAACCAAAAGAACCCCATTCAAAATATTGCTATTTCGTTAATGGGACATATTTATGTTACACTTCCATTTGCTTTTATTTGCCTGATGGAAAGCAGTCATAAAATATTTGTTCTCGCATTTTTTCTGATTATATGGGCATCGGATACGGGTGCCTATTTAACAGGAATTTGTATCGGAAAACATAAGATGTTTGAAAGAATTTCGCCTAAAAAAACGTGGGAAGGTTTCTTTGGAGGAATGATTTTTGCATTGATTACTGGGTTTATTTTCAATTACTTAACCGAAAATAACAGACTATTTGAACTGTGGCAATGGTTAATCTTTGCGCTGATCATTTTTATCTTCGGCACGTTGGGCGACCTGGTAGAATCCATGTTTAAGCGCTCATTGAATGTAAAAGATTCCGGATCATTTCTGCCGGGACACGGCGGACTGTTAGACCGGTTTGACAGTGCGATAATTGCTGCGCCGGTAGCGTTTGTGTTTTTAATTTTGTGTTCATTGCATTTTTAATTTTGCCGTTTCCATAAAAAACATTAATTTCGCACGGCAAAAAACATAATTTCAATGACAATACATAAAGAGGGTAGGAGGATTTTACTGACGCTGTTCATTTTGATAGCGATTGTTGACTTGTTGGCTTATTGGCAATTGATGGAAAATCATTCGACCGTTGCGAAATACGCCATCGGGGTAAGTCTCCTCGTTTTCTTATTTTTCCTGAACTTCTTCCGCAATCCGAATCGCGTATTCGACGGTTTTGAAGAAGGAATGATTGTTGCTCCGGCCGACGGGACGGTCGTCGTGATCGAACCGACAATTGAAGATGAATACCTGAAAGAAAAACGGATTCAGGTTTCTATCTTTATGAGCGTATTCAATGTGCATGCAAACTGGTATCCAACCAGCGGAAAGGTAATTTATTACACGCATAACAACGGTCGTTTTATGGCGGCAAATTTACCTAAATCAAGCATTGAAAATGAACGTTCAACCGTAGTTGTTGAAACACGAAGCGGAGTAAAAATCCTGTTTCGCCAGGTTGCCGGAGCGCTGGCTCGCCGCATTGTTACGTACTCGCGCGAAGGAGAGGAATGTTGCGTGAACCAACAAATGGGATTCATTAAATTCGGTTCCCGTGTGGATTTATTCTTACCTTTGGATGCCGAAATTCTGGTCAATATGAAACAATGTGTTACCGGAAATAAAACAGTAATTGCACGATTAAAAAAATAATTCGTTTGAATATAACAAAACATATTCCTAATTTTATTACCTGTCTGAATCTCTTCTCAGGGTGCGTTTCTTGTGTAATGGCTTTTCAGGGAGCATATTTATATGCGGCGCTCTTTATGTATCTTGCCGCGGTTTTCGATTTTTTGGACGGAATGACGGCGCGTTTACTCAATGCGTACTCCAGGATCGGGAAAGAGCTTGACTCGCTTTCCGACATGGTCAGTTTTGGCATAGCGCCGGGTTTTATCCTTTTTTCGTGGATGCAGACCATTGCGCCCGACAGGCTGTTTTTACCTTACCTTGCATTTCTCATTCCGGTCTCTTCGGCTTTGCGGTTGGCAACGTTCAATATTGACGACCGGCAGGCAATTTCTTTTATCGGTCTGCCAACGCCGGCCAACGCCATATTCATCGCATCGCTTATTTCATACGTTTCACTGCTCGAAAAACCGGATTTTCTGTCGGACATTGTATCCAATGTTTGGGTTATCATTACGCTAATCATTGTGTTGTCTTTTTTGCAGAATTCCAACTTGCCGATGTTTTCGTTGAAATTTAAAAACCTGACTTGGAGAGACAATAAAACCTGCTACATCTTTCTGATTTTATCCCTTGCTTTGTTGATCATCTTCCAACTGGCTGCTATACCGTTAATCATTGTTCTGTTTATCCTGATGTCCTTGTTTCTGTATTTGAAAAAATAAAATGCTGCTGATCGGCATTATTGCGCCTGATGCCAAAGTCAATGAAATTTCATAAACACAAAGGCCCTTGTGTTGTTTACTTTTTTTCGTTAGGGATAATACAGTAAGCATAAAAAATAAACCAGGAAAAAAATAAAACAAAAAAATAAACCCCTTTGATTTTAAGATATTCATCTTTGATTCATTATTCTAAAATGGCGAGTTGACAGATCGTTTGCCGTTTTTTGAAAATTTAACCGGGAACTGAAAATGCGTAAATATGACATCTATATTAAAATTATCTTCATACTTGTTTTATATCCTTTAATTGTTTACATTTGCATCCGTTTTTGATTGATTGTGTTTGTTTTTTAAATTCGGGTGAGTTGAATTGTGGAAAAAGAACAAATGTAAGCAAGGCGGATTTTATTATAATTGATTTTTTATTACTTAATAAGTTTAATTATAATTAGCATGAAGAATAAGTATATTGATTTAATTGAACAGTCTTTTGAGTTTCCCAATCAGGAATTTAGTGTCAATGACAATGAATTGTATTGGTTTAATGTTCCCTTAATGGACGTTATTAAACAGTATGGAACCCCTCTGCGGATTGCCTATTTACCTAAGATAGCACAGAATATTCAGAGTGTGCGGCGTATGTTTAACGTGGCTATGGCAAAGGTGGATTATAATGGAGAATATAATTATTGCTATTGTTCGAAGAGTTCGCATTTCTCTTTTGTAATGGAAGAAGTATTGAGAAATGATGTCAATTTAGAAACATCTTCGGCATTTGATATAAATTTATTAGAAGCATTATACGAATCCGGACATCTTAAAAAAGATAAATATATCGTTTGTAATGGATTTAAACGTCCGCAATACATCGAAAATATCCAACGTTTTATTGAACTCGGATTTGAAAATACAATACCTATACTGGATAATATTTTTGAATTAGACCTTCTGTTAAAGGATTTTGATAAGAAATTTAAGATCGGTATTCGCATTGCTTCGGAGGAAGAACCGAAGTTTGATTTCTATACCTCGCGTTTAGGTATCAGGTATAACGACATTGTGCCTTACTATTTGAAGAAGATTAAAGAGAATCCGCAGGTCGAAATGAAAATGCTCCATTTCTTTATTAATACCGGAATTAAAGACACTGCATATTATTGGAATGAGTTGAACAAAGGAGTTAACCTTTATTGCGAATTGAAAAAAGTTTGCCCCGAACTGGATAGCTTGAACATTGGCGGCGGCTTCCCGATACAGGCGCATTTGGATTTTACTTATGATTATGAATACATGGCTGAGGAAATTGTAGCGCAGATCAAAAATACGTGTATGCAGCAGGGCGTTCCCGAACCGAATATTTTTACGGAATTCGGCTCTTATACCGTTGGCGAAAGCGGTGCCATACTTTACTCTATCGTAAACCAGAAAAAGCAGAATGACCGCGAGTTGTGGAATATGATCGACAGTTCATTTATCACTACTTTGCCGGATACATGGGCGATTAACCAGCGTTTTCCGTTCCTCGCCATTAACAATTGGGATTCGGAGTATGAACGCGTGCATCTTGGCGGACTCACGTGCGACAGCGAGGATTTTTACAATGCAGAGGCTCATTCGAATGCTATTTTCCTCCCGAAAATGCACGACGATCGCGAACAGTACATCGGTTTCTTTCACATGGGAGCTTATCAGGAATCGTTGAGCGGATTCGGCGGAATTCAGCATTGCCTGTTGCCGGCGCCGAAAATGGTGGTGATTGATATTGACGAGAATGGCGAATATTTTACTAAACTTTTCGCTAAGGAACAGAGTTATAAGTCGATGTTGAAAATTTTGGGATATTAATGCACGAAAAGCAGGAAGGCGCGAAAGGAGTTTCTTTGTATCTCTCTTCGTGCCTTCCTGCTTTTCGTCTTTCGCGCTATTTACTCAATAAATAAGCATCCAAAAGCACCATCGCCGCCATCGCCTCAACGATGGGTACGGCTCGCGGAAGCACACACGGATCATGACGACCTTGCGCGTGTAATTCGACGTTTTCCTTTTTTTCGTTCACTGTTTGCTGCTCTTGCAGAATGGTTGGGACGGGTTTGAATGCCACACGAAAATAAATATCCTCGCCGTTAGAGATACCGCCCTGTATGCCGCCCGAATAGTTGGTTTTGGTGCGAATTCTTCCGTCTTCTGCGATGAAAACGTCATTCGCTTCCGAACCTTTGAGACTAACGCCGGCAAACCCCATTCCGTAGTCAAATCCTTTTGCTGCATTAATTGAAAGCATTGCACTTGCCAATTGGGCGTGTAGCTTTCCGAAAACGGGCTCTCCCAATCCAACGGGAACCCCCTTGATGATGCATGAAATCACACCGCCAATGGTGTCTCCTTCCGCTTTGATCTGTTTGACCAATTCAATCATTTTTTCAGCTGTTTCGGCATCCGGACAACGAACAATATTATTTTCCGTCTGCGATAAATCCAGTTCGGAATAATCCTTATTCAACACAATACTTCCCGCTTGCGAGGTGTAGGCTTGTATCGTAATCCCCAACTTTTTAAGAGCCAGTTTAGCCAGTGCGCCGCCTGCCACTCGCGCAATGGTTTCTCTTGCCGATGACCTGCCTCCGCCCCGGTGATCACGGATTCCGTATTTCGCGGTGTAAGTGTAGTCGGCATGCGACGGGCGAAACACGTCCTTCATTTTTTGATAATCGGACGAATGCTGGTTTTTATTCCAAATCAGGAAAGCAATCGGCGTTCCGGTTGATTTTCCCTCATAAATGCCGGAAAGAAATTCGATTCGGTCACTCTCATCACGCGGGGTGGTAATAGACGATTGCCCGGGGCGACGGCGATCCAATTCACGCTGCACGAATTCTTCATCAATCTCAATCCCGGAAGGAAAGCCGTCGATAATTCCCCCCACCGCTTTTCCATGTGATTCGCCAAAAGTGGTAAGAGTGAAAATTTTTCCGAATGTATTACTCATTTTTCTTGGTGTTGTACGTTGACTTAAACGTTCAAAAGGCGCGAAGGGGCTGTCTTAAAAGAACGCGGATGACGCAGATAACACGGATCTTCACAGATAACAAACGAACAGGAATTTTATATATAACTAATTATCAACGATATAAAAATTAGTGTTCATCTGTGTCATCTGCGTTCAAAAAGACTTTTGAGACAGCCTCTTCGCGCTTTTTCGCGCATTAATTACAGCCGCAGCTGCATTCTCCGCAGTCGTCCTGCGAGCAACCGCCGCCACAACCAGGCTGGGTAAATGCTGCGATTTCTTCTTCAGTAGCATCTCTTACTTCCAGGACTTCGCCTGTAAAGTGTAATGTTTCGCCTGCTAATGGGTGGTTGAAGTCCATTTCTACCTGATTGTCGGTGATCGAAACCACGGTTCCGCTCAAGCGATTTCCGGCATTGTCCATCATTGGAACCACATTTCCTTCAAAGAGTACTTCCGAATCAAGTTCTCCATCAACTTCAAAGATACTTTTATCTAATTTGATAATATTTTCATCTTCATACTCGCCATAAGCTTCTTCCGGTTTAATCTCGAAATCGAATTTATCGCCTGCTTTCAAGCCTTTCAGGTTTTCTTCGAATTTTTCCAACATCATACCGGTACCGAAAATAAACTTCAGCGGATTTTCTTTAGAAGTTTTTTCCATCAGTTCCGGTTTCTCATCTTTCTCGCCAACATAAAGTTCGTAAGAAACTGTTACAAATTTTTTTTCTGAAATAGTCATTGCTTTTCGTTTTTTAAGTTAATATTTCAAGTTTAAGAATAAAATCTCTTTCAAAAAAGACCGACGCAAAGATATAATTATTTATGTGTAAAGTCTTCTTAAATATTTTTTTTGTATAAATATTTTTATTTGTTCACGTTGTTTTTCATTCTTTCGGATTTCACCTTCCGGATGTACTCCAAAGAAACACAGGCAAAATCGGCAATCATTTCGTCCGACAGGTTTTTGCCGGGCATATTGGTTACGATTTCACGGCTTCGATGTTCTAAGGCGTGAATTTCTCTATGTTTTGCTAATTTCAAACCGCGTTTCATTCCTTCGCGTTCTCTTGCCCTTAATATCATTCTTCTATTCCCATTGTCTCCGTCCTCCTTTTTATTTGATCCAAATGATGTTCAAAAATAATATTATTTTCTGTGTTTTCAAAATGAATGCAGCTATTCAAAAAAGTCATCATTTTATGTATTTTCTCTTTGTCAAATGATTTTTCAAAAAGCTTTCGTGCCAGTTTCAACTTTATCTCCATCAGCGTATCATCATCCAACCGCTTCTGTTTCAATGACGAACACGCTGTGAGGACAACTATTGCAAAAGTGCAACAGTTCTTCCTCGCTTTGCTCCGAAATTTTGTAAACATTGTAATGATACTCCAGCCTGGCGCCCGGAAATTCGGTGGCGTATTTGACTGAAAACTCATCTTCTCCGGGCGGGAAAAGCTGTTCCAATTCTTTATCGGGGAATTGGATTCCGCGGCCGAAATCAAAAATTTCGTCTGCGTTGGGGTGCATAAACCGCAGGAAATCATCGAAAAGATCTTCTAAAATACCTTTCCACAAGTCGTCGTTACTTTGCATTATGTTTTGTTTTAATCCGTCGGAAAAGGTAATAAAAACCGGAAATAATGCAAAAGAATTATTTTATATTCAATATTGTCTGATTAATTTTTATATTACGTATTATTTTCTTTATATGACCTGCGGTTTTTCGCAAATATCGCAAATACATTCCATACACAAAGAACAATTAGAAAAAAGCCTTGTTATTCTTACAAAGAGAGAAACAGGCAATTTAGAATTTAAAATGAATAAAACAATATCTGAAATCTAAAAATTGTTTCTTATTTTTGGATTTGAAAAAATGATAATTTATAAACCAAAAAATAGATAAAAATGGCAGTAGAAATTACAGATGCAAATTATGAACAGCACGCCAATTCAGGGAAATTGGTGGTGTTGGATTTTTGGGCTCCCTGGTGCGGACCATGTCGTGCAATTGCACCGGCAATCGAAGAGTTGGCGAACGAGTACGCAGGAAAAGCCGTTATCGGCAAGTTGAATGTTGATGACAATCCGGAAACCTCCGAAAAATTCGGAATCCGGAATATCCCTACAATCCTTTTCGTTAAAAACGGAACGGTAGTGGATAAGCAGGTGGGAGCAGTTCCTAAAAGCGTACTTGCTTCTAAAATAGAATCTTTAATCTAACAAATGTATGGATGAAATAGGCAATTATTTGTATATTGTTATTTTCGTGGGGATTGTTATTTTCAACATTCTGAAAGCTCTACGGAAACAACAAGCGCCTGTTCCTGCTCCGAATTTTCCTGAAAATCATCCTTATTCAACCGGTGAAGAGGATGATTTACGGGAAAATCCTGCTCCTGTTTTCCGGCGGGAGCGGATGACGCATCAGCCAATTTCTCATCAATCGATTCAAAATCAGCCGAAAACAGCCCAAACCGTTAAAGTTGAACCTAAGAAAAAGCATACAGGCCAATTAAACGAAAAGGATGAAAATAAAAACATTTCCGTGGCATTCGGAAATGCGGAGGATGCGCGCCGGGCGTTTATTTATTCTGAGATCTGGAACAGGAAATATTAAAAATACGTTGCAGGTTTGAGGTTGTTTAATGAAATCCGGGAATTACGCGAATTAATACGAAATTAACAGCTGAATTATCTGTAATTTTGATTTTTAATCGTGTAATTCGCGGATTTTTTTAGACAATCTTAAGGGCAAATAATTTATTCAAACAATATTTTCAATCCTACCCCGATTTGAAACGGTTTCACTTTTTGCAAAAAACGATTTCCCATACTTTCAAAGTAAAATGTGTTGTATGCGGTGTTCAACATGTTTTTTGCCCATACTTCAAGTTTGAATTGTCGTTTTTGAAAAGAAAGGCTGCCGTTAAGCGTACCGTAGAAATCCTGATAGACGTCGTTTTTTTCCGTCCAATAAATTCTGCCTACACCGGAATACTGCGCTTGAAGCGTTATTCTGTCTAACAACCTGTGACGAACCGGCAAAGTATAATCACCACCTATCGAAAATGTATTTTGCGGAGCAAACGGAACGAAATTTCCTGCATAATCATTTTCTCCATCATTGTATTCTTTAAAGACGGCGTGCGTGTATCCGTAAGCGCCGTTCAGCCACAAATTTTCAATCGTCCGCGCCCGAACGGAACTTTCGATACCGAAACTTTCCGTCCGACCGGCATTCCGCATCATCCTTCCCATTCCATAGGTCGAAAACACAGTTAGCTGCTGGTCGCGGCAATCAATGTAGAAAAGCGCCACATCGGCATATAGTTTTTTCTGCAAAAAGGAAAAATGCCCGCCGATTTCGTAATTCCAGCTGTATTCGGGTGCGTAGGCAATCACATCTTTTATGTTCAGCTCATTTTGAGGCAATAAAATCTCAGCCAAATCGCCTTTTATGGAAACAAAATCAGGAATTTGGTTATATAAATCCTCCTTCATATCGTCCTGCATTGCTTTTTGCAATACATCTGCAAACATTTGCGTATTGAATCCTCCTGTTTTGTAACCTTTTGTAACGGAAATATATACATTGTTATGAAGGTCGATATCATATTTTAATGCTATTTTGGGCAAGATTTGGTAAAAATTGTTGCTTTCAGCGCCTTTCAAAAAAGTTTCAACTTCTCTTTTAAGGCTGAGCGGAAAACCCGAAGGCGGTATCGTCATTGAAAACCGGTGTGTAATATTGCTGCTGCTTTCGTAATCCAGGCGCGCGTTTTCGTAATCGAACCGAAGTCCGCCTGTCAGCGAAAGTCCGCGAATGAAAAGGTTCTCGTACGTTGACTGGTGAAAAAAAGCGGCTCCCAAAGAGGGATAGTTGAAGTCATTTACAATTAGAAATGAATTGTCGAGTATATCCAGGTTCATATCCATTGATTGGAGTTTTTCACTGGTTTGGAAAATCTTATTAACGTTTCCTTCTATCAATCCGGCAATGCCGTCTTCCTTGAATGTTACCGGAGCCTGTACACGAAGACTTTTGTAAAATCCGGACAAGCCGAACAGCCATTTGTAATTTTTGCCTGACGGAATTGGTTTTACCAGAATTTCCTCCGTAAAGGCGTGTTCCTGCTGCTTCTGCGTCATGATAAAAACGGATTTTTCGGTAAAATCCTGATCCATGTCCATTTGATCATTCAGGTATTGATAGCCTGTTGCCGATGAAATTTCGATGTTCGGAAGCTGCCATTTCAGCAGTAAGCCGTCGCTTATGATATTCCGGCGATAACCGCAATAATCGTTGTAATTAACAGGTAATGTTTTTCCCGCCGTGTCAAGTTGTGCGTATGGATAGCCGCCTTGTTTGAGATAATCGTAATTCAACACATTATAAAGCGAAAAAGCACCTTCTTCCCATTTCACAGCCGCTCTTCCGCCGGCACTTTGCGAATTATCCACTTTTTTTCCGGTATATTGATTCGTGAAAAATCCGTCGTTTTGCTTGTAATAACCGTTCACCGAAAAGGCAACTTTCCCAATGTGATTGTAATGTGCGGCTTGTAATTTCAAGTCGTTATAATTGCCATACGAAGCATACAAGTTGGTATATTTCCGGTTCAGTTCGGGAGATACGGTTTTAATATTAACGATTCCTGCGATCGTATTTCTCCCGTAAAGCGTACCTTGCGGGCCGCGTAAAATCTCAATAAAACGAATGTCATAGAAATCAAAATCAAACAGGTTTTTGTTGAGCACCGGGATTCCGTCTATATAAAGTCCCACCGCCGGCTGGTCAATGCGCGAACCGATGCCGCGAATATAAATCGAAGAAGTCATTTTTGATCCGTAATCGGGAATGTAAAAATTGGGAGCGAAAGCGGAAAGCTCCTTCAGTGAATTAATATCCTGTTTTTCCAAATCCAGCGCGCTGACGAGCGTTCCGGCGACCGGTCGCTGAGGCAAGCTTGCCGCTTCCTTCGAGTATGCTCCGGCGACAATAACTTCTTCCAGTTCGTATGATAAACCTGTAGTATCCCGGTATTCTACTGCCGACACATTTTTAACAAAAAGCAATAAAAAATAAATTAGTGGTAATCGGATAATTTTTCTCATTTTGCGGAAAAACGTTTCATTTGTTTCTTTGGCTGTATAATAAATTCCACCCAAAAATCTTTTAATAATTTGCCTGAAATAAAATTGCATCTTAAACCGGCATAAAAACCTTATTTTTACTTGTTTTCTACAATTCAAAATATAATAAGCCGTATGATACAGTCAGTTATTTCCCTGTTTTTTTCGACTGCAAAAATAATACAAATGACAATTGCAGCCAATTAATTTAATTATCTTTGCAGAAATTAACAATGAAAAAATACAATGGATAAACGAATATCATTTTTCCTCCTCTTTTTTTTTATTTCGTCCTTTGTCGCTTTCTATGCGTTCGCGGGTGAAAAGCCACGGATAATATTCCAAAAAACGGAACATGACTTTGGAGAAGTTCACTTGGGAAGCGGGGCTGTTGAGTATTGTTTCGTTTTTCAAAATGAAGGCAAAGAGCCGTTGTTGATAAAAGATGTACGCTCATCCTGCGGGTGTGTCTATGGAAGCTGGATAAAAAAACCGGTTGCTCCGGGTGACAGCGGCTCGGTATGCGTTGTTTACAAAAACAACAGAAGCGGTGTTTTCCGGAAAACGGTCAAGGTGATTTCAACTGCCGGAAAAACGACGTTGCACGTGAAGGGCAGTACTGTCCGGAAAAATAAAAAATAGAAGGCGCTTTCCGTATTATTACCACTAATGTCAGAGTCAATGAATTTTATAAAGGATTGCATAAAAGTCCACGAATTAACACGAATTGTTTTATTTGCAAAATCACAAATAATTCAGCTGTTAATTTCGTGTTAATCCGCAGATAAATTGAAGTCGCTTTTTATTTTTTTTCGTTAGCGGTAATCATTTGAATAACATGAATCCAATATATGTTATTCTATAGATGCCGGTACTTGCTATTGTTATAAACCTCATTACTACATTTTACAGTAAGAATGAGGCAAGATGGGAGCTTCATTCGTTTCTGCTGAGGTAATTTTGTTGGAAAATGAGGTAAAAATGAAGTTTTAAATACTTATATGATTGATTATCAATTATTATCTCGAATTCATGTTAAATAAACCTTTGTGCCTTTCGTGTTGCATTGACTTTAAAGTCAAATTTATGCGGCGATTATTACTTCTGCCGCACAAAAATATTAACCGGTACTCCCGAAAAATTCCAATTTGACCGCAATTTATTTTCAAGGAAACGCTTGTACGGATCTTTCACATATTGAGGAAGATTGGCGTAAAATATGAACGACGGTATGGAAACATCCGGAATTTGCATCACGTATTTAATCTTGATGTATTTTCCTTTAATCGCAGGCGGCGGATAGCTCTCGATAAGCGGCAGGAAGAATTCGTTGAGCTGGCTGGTCGAAATGCGTTTCTTTTTGTTCTCATAAACTTCCATCGCAGTTTCAATCACTTTGAAAATGCGCTGTTTGGTAACTGCCGAGGTAAAAATAATCGGGAAGTCGGTAAACGGAGCCAGTCTTTCGCGAATGGCTTTTTCCATTACCAATGTCGATTTGGAATCTTTTTCTTCAATCAAATCCCATTTGTTGACGCAAACTACCAATCCCTTTCTGTTTTTTTGTATCAGTTGGAAGATGTTCAAGTCCTGGCTTTCAATGCCGCGGGTAGCGTCTATCATCAAAATACAGACATCCGAATCTTCGATGGAGCGAATGGAGCGGATGACGGAAAAATATTCAAGGTCTTCCGTTACTTTCCCTTTTTTCCGGATTCCGGCGGTATCCGTCAGGTAAAAGTCGTAGCCGAATTTTGAATAGCGTGAGTGAATGCTGTCGCGCGTAGTTCCTGCAATATCGGTTACGATATACCTGTCTTCGTCCATAAATGCGTTGATGATGGATGATTTTCCGGCATTCGGTCGGCCGACTACGGCAAAACGGGGAATTGTTTCGTCCAATTCTTCTTCCGCTTTTTTCGGCAATTTGGCAACAATATCATCCAGCAAATCGCCCGTCCCGGATCCGCTCATTGCTGAAATACAGAAAGGATCGCCGACTCCCAATTTATAAAACTCGGCTGCCGAATATTGCAGGTCGTTGTTATCCACCTTGTTGCTTACTAATATGACCGGCTTTTTGTTTTGCCGCAATAATCTTGCTACCTGTGCATCGAGGTCCGTCACGCCGTTCATTACATCAACGACAAACAGAATCAGGTCACACTCTTCAATGGCAACACTTACCTGTTTGCGGATTTCTTCTTCAAAAATATCGTCCGAGTTGACTACCCATCCTCCGGTGTCGATAATAGAAAATTCGGTTCCGTTCCAGAATACCTTTCCGTACTGGCGGTCTCTGGTAGTTCCGGCTTCTTCATTTACGATGGCTCGTTTGGTTTGGGTTAATCTATTGAATAATGTCGATTTCCCGACATTGGGTCTTCCTACGATGGCTACTAACATTGTTTTATGTATTATGAATTTTACTTTTAAGCAAGAATAATATTGGCATCAATATTCAATTTTTTGTGTATTCTGCGAGCTACACGCAGTGTTGGCTCCGTTTTTCCGGTAAGGTATTCGCTTACTCTTGGCGCACTTATTTCAAGCAGTTGTGCTAATGTTTTTTGTGTCAGATTCATTTCATCCATACGCACTTTAAGCGCGTCGGGTAAAGAAGTTTTCCCGATCGGATAATGCTCTTTTTCATAGGCAATTATCAAATCGGTAAGTATATCGAGTTCAATATAATTCCTGTCGGTTTGAGGAGTATTATCGTCCACAATCTCAACAAGTTCATCAATTCTTTGCATGATAGCTTCGTATTCTGCTTTTTTTATTGTTTTCATAATGTTTCAAATAAGTGAACAGTCTTTTATTCAATCATATTCGGCGTGTGTACCAATAAATCGAATATAAACAATTTGGGGAACGAATAAAACAATTGCTATTATCCGGTAAGAATTGCCTTTCACATTAAAAACATAACGTTTATTTCCCGCAATGTCAACGCTGTTAAATGTTTGTTTTATATCTGAAAAATTCTTCCATTCGCTTTGTTCCGTTTTTATATACCATTCGTCCAACGCCAATTTTGCATCCACATGTAGTTCTGCATATTGTTCAATGGTTTTATGTGTTATAATTCTCATTAATGCAAAGATAATATTTTTTATTTTGAAATTCGGAATTAAAAATACAAGATTCGTATTTTTAGTTTGTGCGAAAATTTCACATAAATTAAAATACAAGACATTACGGTTTAAATTTACAATTAATCCTGCTGATACCCGAACGATTTCAACTTATTCTCCTTATTTCTCCAGTCTTTCTCCACTTTTACAAAAAGTTCCAAAAATACCTTTTTTTCAAAAAACGCTTCAATATCTTTTCGCGCTTCTGTTCCGATTTTTTTGAGCATTTTTCCCTGCTGGCCGATGATGATTCCTTTTTGAGAATCGCGCTCTACGAAAATAACGGCGTTGATGTGTATAAGCGATTTATCTTCCTTAAACTGCTCCACAACAATCTCAACTGCGTAAGGGATTTCGCGGTCATAATTGTTCAGGATTTTTTCGCGGATAATCTCGGTAACGAAAAAACGGGCAGGCTTGTCGGTCAGCGCATCTTTTTCAAAAAACGGCGGGGAGTCGGGGAGGAGTTCTCTAATCCTTTTCAGCAGGTAATCCAGGTTAAAATTGTTGGTGGCAGAAACCGGAATAATCTCCGCCTTCGGCAGCAACTCCTTCCATTTTTCCACCAATTCAATTAATTTTTCCTGGTTAGTCAAATCAATTTTATTTAACACCAACAAGACAGGCGCCTGCTGTTGTTTAACTTTTTCCAGAAAATCAATATTTTTTTCCGGACTTTCGACAACGTCTGTCACATAGAGAATTACATCCGCATCTTTGAGTGCGCTTACCGAAAAATTGAGCATTGACTCCTGCAGCTTATAGTTGGGTTTCAATACGCCGGGCGTGTCGGAATAGACAATTTGAAAATCCTCGCCGTTGACAATCCCCATAATGCGGTGGCGGGTTGTCTGTGCTTTGGAGGTAATAATGGATATTCGCTCGCCGACTAATGTATTCATCAGCGTTGACTTCCCAACGTTGGGATTTCCTACAATATTTACGAATCCGGATTTATGCATGTTGATTCTCTTAATTTTTTTACAAAGATAGTTTTTTTTCGCGATAAATGTAATAACGGCGACATGTTGCAGTATTATATGTAAAAAAACGGCAGGAAGAAAATCTTCTTCCTGCCGTTTTTATTTGCAGTAAAAATGTTAATACTTCATTTTTATTTTACGATTGCTTTTACAACTTCGTTGTTTGCTTTCACAAGGTAGATGCCTTTTGGCAAAGCAATTTTTCCGGTAGCTGTAGCAACGACACTGCCGTCAATACCGTAAACAACCGCATTTTCGGCGCCTTCGACAGCAAGACCACCTTCAATTGAATATACATTAACAGAAGAAGATGCTACTGTGGAAACGCTTGTTACGTCAGCGGTTGAAATTTCAAAATCTATAATTTGAAGAGGGTTTGCTTCGGATAAAGCAGTAAAAATCAACTGCATAGAACTTGCTCCTTCTCCGATTGGAGCAGAAATAACGTCTAATGTAGTTGTTAAGTTAAACGGTTCTTCGGCAATTATCTCACCTTCAAATGTAGCCCATTCGGACAATTCCATCCAATAACCGGCAGCTTCGGTTCCATCAACCAGTGCAACTTGAATTTCGGTTGCATCGGCATCAGCTCTACCTGTAATATTTACTCTGATTTTGTTTCCGGCTTCAACAGTGCTTACCGGAAGTTTGTTTTCAAACGGCAATGACTGTTTTTTTCCGTCGTTGTTGGGAGTAAATACAGTAGCTCCTTCAATTGGACTGAATACATCAACGTCAAATATCGTAAAATCGATTTTGATCGAAGTTCCGGATCCTGTACCATCCGTACCGGTAGTACTTAATACCGAGTTTTTTCCAACAAGTACAAATTTCGGGTTACTAAGAGGCTCACCCAAACTTGGCTTTGAAATATCGGCTTGGGTAAGGGTCGCAATTGTTACCTTAACTTCGAAATCAAATTCTTCTCCTGCAACAACACTGCCGAATGACGGCATATTGGAATATTGCCCCCAATAATCAACATCCGGTCTGTCATCAACAACAGAGATTAAAAAATCTTCCATATCTTCGGTAGCAGTACCTACGACATGAACAGTAATTACATCATTCACTTTCGGCTCATAATTTGCCAACTTGGTAGTTTCCCACCCTTGATATGCAATCCCGCTTGCATCATATTGATTCCAGGGTAATGTAACGGAAAACTGAGCCATTACTCCGACTGTAAACAATAGAGCCGCTCCAATAGATAGTAAAGTCTTCTTCATAAGAATAAAAAATTTAAATTAATAATTTTAAATAATGTTTGAACACACAATAAATTTGAAACTGTAAAGATATATCAAAAAAATATATGTGACAAAAACTATACTGTTTTTTTCGCAGGAGTTTAGTTAAATGATTTTATGTCTGACTAAATCGCAGCGCTCTTTTTTTCTTCCTGTGAAACCACAAACGGCGTTTGCAGGTTAACACCCGCTTCGTTGAATACGGTTTGGATGTTGGAATGAAGGTCGGAATTGATTTTCTGATAAGCGGTTATGTCTTTGATATAGGCATTTATCTGGTATTGAGGGTACAGGTTTTCAAACCCCAGTTCCAGCACAAAAGGCTCTTTTTCGGTCAGTACCCCGTCAGTCATTTTGGCGGCTTTAATCAGCAATTCGTGTATTTTCTGCCAGGGCGTATTGTATTGAACGCCGACGACAGTATGTATAATCAATCCGTAGTTATCAGCCGAAGTGTTGTAGTTTATCGTTTGCGACGATAGCATGGAGGCATTCGGAATGGTTATAACCTCGTTTTTGAGAGTGCGGACACGGGTAACGAACGGTGTTTTTTCGATTACATAACCTGTTGTTTCGTTTACTTTTATCAGATCGCCCATTTTGAACGGACGCATATAAGTGGTTACCAGTCCTGCTATGATGTTTCCGATGACGGCGGTTGAACCCAATGAGATGATTACACCGACAAAAACGGATATCCCCTGGAAAACTCCGCTTTGGGCGCCAGGCAAATAGGGATAAATCATTGCAATCATAAAGGCATACAGCAAAAAGCGGATGATGTGGAAGGTCGGCATCGCCCAGTCGGGATAGAAATTGGAGATTTTCAACCGCCCGTGCTGGACTTCCGTGGCTAAAAAGTTAAGTCCTTTAATCAGGATGCGGATACAGAGCACGATGATCACGATTGTAAACAGGTTGGGAATGTAGTCGATCATTCCCTGGAAAATAGATTTAGCCGGATTGAAGATATAGGAAAATAATTTTTCACCGATACGTTTTGTACTTGGAAAAATGGAAAAAATAATCGGAATTGCAATAATTAATGTAATAATAATCAGGATATAGCGTACTAAATTGGCAAGTGAAATCAGTAAGTTGGCCTCTTTTTTCGTGTTCAGCAGTTCATAATTTTTTATATGAACGGATTTAAGCGTTGTCTGGGAAAGGTAAATAATGTACTTCGTTAATTTTTTGAGCAGGAGATTCAGCAGGAAAAATATGACGATTATGGAAACCAGCACCAGTATAAATTCGCCGATTCGTAAAAAAATGTTCCGCGAGCTGTTTTTCTCCTGTTCTTTCTTTATTTCGTCGATGATTTTTATGCGATACGTTTCAGCCAGCGAGTTGCGGTTGGCATTCAGCCAGTTGGCATCGCTTTCGGTGACAGACATAATTATTTTTTCGCCGTACATAATCCCGGTATAATATTTCAGCGACATTAGCCGGATAGAATCCGGATTGACTTGCTGGTCTTTGCCTAACGCGAGAATGTCGTTTTGTACACCCTCTGCACGCCTTTCGGGCGAAACTTCGCCTACCGGAATGTAAATCAGGAAAAGCGTATCCCCATCGATCACCACCGGCACACCGTTAGGAGCAACAGCTCCCAACTGTTGAACGGCCTGCTTGAATTTGATTATTTGCAGCGAATCCTGGATTGCCGTCGAATCAACCGCATTTGACAACGAAGCTTCAGGTTCACCTGAAGCTGGAAAAGCAATTCCGAAAGATAGGGTCAACAGGAGCAGGAAACGAAAATGTGCCATAGTTTTATATTTGTTTTAAATTAATGGAGATAAAAGAATCAGGAGAATTATCTTTTTGCAGATTTTTACTTCAATTCAAAAAAGCACGAAAGCACGAAAGCACGAAAGGGAGAAGGGGCAAAAGCGTGAATTTATTCTTTCGTGCTTTCGCCCCTTTGTGTTTTTAATCTTCCTTTACAAGACATTTCCAAACCACAGCCGATAATGCTGCGCCTATCAGCGGAGCAACGATAAACAGCCAAAGTTGGGATAAATTTTCGCCTCCCTGGAACAGGGCTGGTGCAATACTGCGGGCAGGATTTACCGATGTTCCCGTGATTGGAATACAAACGATATGAACCAGAAACAGCGAAAGCCCGATTGCCAATCCGGCAAAACTTCCGGCGCCTTTTTTAGCATCCGTCGTACCAAGCACTACCAATACAAAGATAAAGGTAAACACGGCTTCGGCAATAAAAGCCTGCGCCATTGTGATGTCGCCGCTCCAGCCGTTGGCTCCCGTTGCAGTGGGGCCTGCGTGACCGCCCGAAGAAACGAGTACAAAAAGAATCGCCGAACCGATAAGCGCGCCGATTACTTGAAACACCATGTACATGCCGGCGTCTTTTCCACTCATTCTTCCTGAGAGGAAAACGCCGAGTGTAATGGCCGGATTGATATGACACCCGGAAATTCCACCGATTGTATATGCCATCGCTACTACCGAAATTCCGAACGCAAATGCTACACCAAGCGTGCCGACTCCTGCACCTACCGTTCCCGCGATACTCCCGGCAAAAACCGCACTGCCGCAACCCATTAAAACAAGTACCATTGTACCAATCATTTCCGCTAAATACTTTTTCATTTCTTTTAATTTTAGTTAATACTGAATTTAATTTGGATATTTATTTAACAGCAAAAATAGTTAAATTGTTTTTATTGCTTCAAAAATCGGATAAAAAATTTAAACCTCCCCGGAAGACTTACTTATAGTTTTTGAGAAAGTGCTGCCCTAATGTGTAAAAAACGACCTGGTTTTATCTTCATTAATAAATTTTATTGTTTATATACTAATAATTATTTATTTTAAATAACGGAAAAATATTAACTAATTTGTACAGAACAAATTTATAAAGAAAGTGTTTTATATTAGAAATAATTTCTTCAAGCATTAAAAACTTAATATAAAGGACTATAAAGATGGAAATTTTACAAAAATTACAAAAAAAGAGAGAAAATCGTTATTCTCCCAGGAAAATACTGAGTATGGTTTGGATAAGTTTTCTTATCCCGTTTTTTAGTATCAGCGCTCAAGGTACCGTAATCACTACGACTCCTTGTAATACGCCATTGGTAGGACCCGGCCGGGTGGTTGACAACATTTCCGATGCCCTGGTTTCATTGCTCGGCAATAGCGCCGGCCAGCTTGATAATCTGCTGAACGGCGACTTAACCGATTCTGTCGCTTTTAATACAGTATCATTAGGAGCAACTCCTATCGTATCTGTTAAAGATATCGAACGCTCATATGCGGCAGGTTTGGAAGTCGGATTCGTAGTTAAAACCGAGGCTGCATTAAATATTGATTTATTGAGCAACTTTCAGCTTAATACATATATAAATAATGTGTTGGTCGAAACGTCTTATCCTACTTCATCGGTTACTCAAAATTTCGGAACAAATGAAATACGTATTTCGTTTGTTACTACACAACCTTTCAATGAGGTGGAACTTGCTACAGCCGGCCTGGCATCAGTAGGAACTGTGAGTGTTTATTACGCTTTTGTACAGCAACCGGGATGCGGCGACTTTGAATGCAAGAAGTCTGTGATTAGCGGCTCTCCTGTTTTCACAGGTACGGTTACTACTACCGAGACATTTACGGCCACTCAGGCAACCGTCTCTAATTCGGCCAATGTCACTAATGCGGATACCACTGATCATGCAACTATGAATGTTTTATCTATACTTGGAGGAAATGCAACTATAACGGTACATCCCGGTCAAACGATACCGGGAGGATCTGCTGCTGGTTTTGTTATTGATCCGGGACTGTTGAACGTCGCTAACAATGTTACCCTTATAACTTCTATGAATGGAACAATGGTAGAGGCAAAAGCAGGCAGTTCGCTTGTCTCCTTATCGTTGGGTAACAACCTGCAAGCCATCAATTTTGCAACAACTCTGCCTTACAATGAAATAAATATTATGCTTTCCGGAGTGGCAGGCAGTATTGATGTGTACTATGCTTTTATTTCGTTTGATGACGATAATGACGGCTTTTACAACTGTGTGGACAAATGTCCGGGCGGCAATGACGGCATAGACAGTGACGGAGACGGTATTCCCGATGACTGTGATTGCGTGTTAGATGCAGGTCCTGATTTTTATTTGTGTTCTGGAATAGCAGGCTACGATCTCGGCGGGCTTAATCTTGGCACAGGACTTACCTGGTCGCTTCTCTCAGCTCCTTCCGGGGCAACTGTTGACCCGTCAACCGGAGTTATATCGGGAATGGGACAAACAGGCACTTATTCCGTACTGGTAAGCAAAAGCTCTACTTGTAGTGATACGATAAACATTATTCAGCGGGATGCACTCGAATTTGCCGCCTGTAATACGCCGATTGCAGGCAGCAATGTAATTATTTTTGACCCTTCGAACGGAGGATGCCTGCTCTGCTTACTAAACGGAGGTTCCGGAAATGCGAATAACGTGATCGATACCGATCTTAGCAATTATATTGAAAGCACCAGTTTGATCAATGTTGCAAATGATACGCCTATTGTCGGCGTGCAGGACAAATCCGTGGTTTATCCTGCCGGAACCAGAACCGGTTTTGTAATCAGTTCTTCGGGAGGTTTGTTGAATGCCAACTTATTAGCAGGCTTCACGGTCAGTACCTACCTGAATGGAGTATTACAGGAGACAGCGACAGCCGGCGGAACAACATTGCTCGCAACGGATGTGGTGGGCGGTTCGGGCGCTCAGCAGCGCATCGGTTTCGTAACAACTAAGCCTTTCAATGCGGTTGTACTGTCGCAGACGAGCCTTCTTAATGTGAGTTTATTCAGCGCCTTGGACGTATATTACGCTTTCCAGGAACCGGCAAATGGCTGCGGTCAAACTTCCCAAAGCTGTACCAACAACCTGCTGGCGGGAAATGATTACAAGGCAACTATTGAATACGCTCGCAGCGGAATTACCGGTCTTGCATGTGTCGGATGCGGTATAACTTCGCTCGGTAATTTGCTGGACAATGATTTGACTAATTATGCTAATATTACCCTGGTAGCCGGTGTAGGTTCTACTGCTTCCGTTTCGGTACGCACTCCACTAACCATCGGAGCTAATAATCAGGTCGGTTTCGTATTTTCGAGTTCAACAGGATTAACCGACGTGTCGTTGTTATCCGGTATGCAGATTACTACCTATCTGGACGGAGTGCAGCAACAGACCTATACGGCCAGTTCATTGGCAAATGTCGGATTACTCGGTGGCGGAAACGGTCAGTCCATATTATCATTTTTGGCAACAATGCCTTTTAATGAAGTGAGTTTTTCCGTAAGCGGATTAGCCGGCGTCGCGCTGAGCATTGATGTCTATAACGCCTTTGTTATGCAGGACAGCGACGGTGACGGCGTGCCTGATTGCATTGACAAGTGCTGCCTGGGCAATGATAATATAGTTGGCGACGACGGACTTCCGGTTGCCTGTGAAATAACAGTCAACTACGATGCCACCTGCCGCTTATGCCCTGTAACGGTTGTACTCGGCGGTCCCGGTCTTTCTCCGTCTGAAACCTATTCATTAAACAGAAACGGTGCATTAATAGGCAGTTTTGTTTCCGACTCCTTATCATTTACTACAGATGCTGCGGGTGTTATACAGTATGAATTGGTTGAAGGAACTACTGCTCCGGCACCGGTTAAGAATGTATTGCTCAATATCTACCCTGATGCAGCCACCTGGAATGTAGCAGCTGCAACTGCCACATGGAAAGACAGCGCCAACTGGGTTTCCGACTTGGATAGCAGCAAGGCTTACCCAATTTGGTGTACGGATGTTACCATTCCGGAAAATGCAGCCGTTTACCCAATATTGGTAGCCGGTGACGAATGTCGTGATATTACTTTTAAAAACGGCGCTTCGGTCGGGAAAATACAAAGTCTCAAATACCGTCACGCATTTGTAGAATACAATGTCCAACGGAATATGTGGCAAATGGTTTCTGCTCCGCTCCGGTATATGTTCACAGCCGATTACTCTGCGGATACAAGTTGGGAAGATGATATGGCGCCTGAAATATTTATCAGCCAGTTTGATGTTGATTATAGCAACGGAAAACTAAACCCCGATGGTTTGCCGGGCACTGCTTTCGGTAATTTCGGACTTCCGTTTTCTAACCTGGAAGTACCTATGAATCCGGCAGATGGTATTGCATTGTGGGTAACAGGAAGTCCATATCCGGATATTTCTTTCCCTACCGGAACTCCATATTTATTCCCTCGCAGGAATGCAGATACTACGGACGTAGAATTTGACTATTACTATCAAAATGGAGATACGCTTATCGGAGGTACATTCTCCCTTCCAAGAGGGAACGATATCAAAAATGAACCGGTATGGACGCAAAATTCTACTCCTGACCTGAACAACCGTTTCCGATTTATTTTTGAACAGGGCATGAATAGCGCCGACAGTACGCTTTCTGTTCCTGTCCAGGGCGGAAGAACCGTTATGGTCGGAAATCCGTTTATGTCTCACATTGATTTCGAACAGTTTTATATAGATAATCAATCGAATGTGTATGATTATTACCGTATTTGGAATGCCAATCAATTTTATACCTATTTGGGCATAAATGGAGATGTTCCGGGATTATCGGGACTGACAACCCTTCCTACTATTACGGGTGCAAATGACACGATCGGGCAATATATTGCTCCAATGCAGGCTGTCTTTTTGGATACAAAAGGAACAGGTGAGATTAACCTGGAATTTTCTCCGCGCGCTTCTACAGCGGTTAATAACAGTAAACTGAGATCAGCCGCCGTCGAACCTGCAAACGTATTGCGCCTGCATCTGAAAGCCGGTGAAAAATCAAGTGTAGCCCTTATCGCCTTGGCACCGGGAGCTTCCAATGCCTATAATGCAGGCGAAGACATCTATAAGCTGTTTTCTCCAATGAAGGAGGTTCCGGAAATTTATACGATTGCCGGTGAAACTGCCATCGAAATTAACGTAACCAACGCCGATGCCGGTAATATACAAATCCCTGTAGGAGTCAAAACCACCCAAACCGGAATCATGAACCTGGAAATAACGGGAGCCGAAAACGTGCAGTCCGAAAAGGAAATATACCTGATTGACCGCGAAAAGAATAAAAAGTATGATTTAAGAGCGGCACAGCCAATCTCCTTTGAAAAAGAATCGGCAGATAATCTGGAAGGACGTTTTTATATTTCATTTGAAGGTGTTGCTCCTGTTGATCCCAACGATCAGCCTGTTAACAATACGATCCAGGTATTTATAAACGACGGGTCGGTTACGGTAAGCTCTTCCGAAGAAATTACCGGTTTGAGATTGTATGATCTTTCGGGCAAAATGATATACAGCCGTACCGGATCGGGTAAATACGTGGAAAAATTTGTTGCGCCGGTTCAGTCGGGCGTTTCAATCCTTACTGTTGAGACTGTCGGAAAAATAGAGAACCGGAAAATTATTTTTTAAAACCTTTTAATTATTGTTATTTATGAATATACATGTAAAAAAAACGGCTATTCTTCTGTGCCTGTTGCTTTGTACGCAAATACCCGCATCAAGCGGGAGTGACTGGAATCCATACGGAAGCGCCTATAGTGAAATGAACGGGCAGTTTGAATTTCAAATGAACAGTTCATCGCCGTTCAGCTATGGAATAGAGAGAGAAGCGCCGCCTTCTTTCGAACAATATGGTTTTATGGCTCCTGTTCTAATGAAGGAGGAATCGTCTTCTTTCGAACAATATGACTTTATGCCTCCTGTTCTTTTTGCTGGACCGACATTCAATTGCACAGGACTAACAAGTACTGCCCTAGCTGAATGTGAACAGTGTGTTAATGATGCGCTCAATTGGGATGGGACTATTGACGATTTTTTTCTGGGACACGCTAACTGTAATCAAGATTGGATGACTTCCGGAGAATTAGTTCCGGTAACCGCAGTCCCTTTCTGGTTCATGGGCGGATGTCTGCTGTTGTATGGAGCATATTGCTTTATGAGGAAAAGAATCGCCTGCAGTTTCTAAGCGGAGTTCTAATTCTCGTGATTGAAATTTTCATAATGAGCGCAATGATTAAATGTCATTTGCGCTCATTGTGTTTTTATTGTTGGATATTTTATTTACATTTGCAAACCAACACCTGAATTAAACTGACCCAAATTGAATATTCACGAATTATTAAGCGTTTTTGAGAACCACCCCCAGGTAAGGGCGGTGGCCGACTGGTATGCCGCACAAAAGAGCAACCTTTGCCTGAAAGGGCTGGAAGGCTCCTTCCGCTCGCTTGTTTTCGCCTATTTGTATGAGGCAAAGCCGGGGCATCTTTTTTTTATCCTGAATGATGCCGATGAGGCAGCTTACTTTTACCACGATCTGACGCAAATACTGGGGCGGGAGAAGGCGCTTTTCTTTCCTTCGTCCTACAGGCGAGCGCTGAAATCAGAGCAAAAAGATTCTGCCAACGAAATTCTCCGGACGGAAGTATTGAACATCATCGAAAATTCATCCCAAGACTACCTCATCGTCTCATATCCCGAGGCAATGATGGAAAAAGTAATCGCATTGGAGCATTTACGGAAAAAGACGCTGCACCTGAACGCCGGCGAAAGCGTAGATACCGAATTTATCATCCAGGTGCTGAACGAGTACGGATTTGAGCGGGTCGATTTTGTTTACGAGCCTGGACAGTATTCTGTTCGCGGAAGCATCATCGACGTTTTTTCGTTTTCAAACGAATTTCCCTACCGCATTGATTTTTTCGGCGATGAGATTGATTCCATTCGCACCTTTGATATTGAAAGCCAGCTTTCGAAAGAAAAAAAGGAGACGATTTCCATTATTTCCGATATTCACACGCGCAACGACGAGTCCGAATCCGTTTTTAATTATGTCCGGAAAGATACAATCCTTGTGTTTCGCGACTTTATTTTCGTTTCTGACCGCATGGCTCATTACCACGAAGAGTCGGGAGAAAAGGAAAACCTGCTGGAACCCGCCGAATTTCTCCGTCAAGTACTGGATTTTCGCCGTGTAGAATTTGGTACCCGCTGCTCGTTAAAAAAAGCAGATACCCTGACATTCAACTCCTCTCCCCAACCCGTTTTCCACAAGAATTTCGAGTTGGTCAGCCGGAATTTTCAGGAGATGCAGAAAAACGGCTACCGGATTTTTGTGCTAAGCGACAACGAGCGCCAGACCGACCGCCTGAAAACAATTTTTGCCGACCGTGGCGAAAAGGTATCGTTTACCGCTGTCGTGAAAACGCTGCACGAGGGATTTATCGACCACGAGCTGAAAATCTGCTGCTATACCGACCATCAGATTTTCGACCGTTATCACAAATACAGCTTGAAGTCGGACAAAGCGCGCGAAGGACGCGTAGCGTTGAGCCTGAAAGAGCTGAGCAATTTCAATCCGGGCGACTATGTGGTGCATATCGACCACGGAGTAGGTAAGTTTGGCGGACTGATTACTACCGAAATGAACGGCAAGCGCCAGGAAGTAATCAAGCTCCTTTACAGGGACGACGATTTGCTTTTTGTCAGCATTCATTCGCTTCACAAGATTTCGCGCTATAAAAGCAAGGAGGGTGAGCCGCCGCGCATCAACAAGCTGGGGACGGGAGCCTGGCATTCGCTGAAGGAGCGAACTAAGAAAAAGGTCAAGGACATTGCCCGCGAACTGATTGCATTGTATGCCAAACGGCGGTCGGAACGTGGATTTTCGTTTTCGCCCGATACTTTTATGCAGTCCGAGCTCGAAGCATCTTTCATTTACGAAGATACCCCCGACCAGGTAAAGGCAACAGTCGATGTGAAAAAAGATATGGAGCGCGATTTGCCGATGGACAGGCTTATCTGCGGCGACGTCGGGTTCGGGAAGACGGAAATCGCCATTCGTGCAGCGTTTAAAGCCCTTGCCGATAATAAGCAGGTAGCTGTGCTTGTGCCGACAACGATTCTGGCATTGCAGCACTACCGGACGTTCGGCGAGCGATTGAAGGATTTTCCCTGCAGGGTAGATTATTTAAGCCGCTCGCGCAAGGCAAAAGATGTTACCGCTATGTTGAAGGACCTCGCCGATGGAAAAATAGATATTCTTATCGGCACTCATAAAATCATCGGGAAAGAGGTTCGTTTCAAGGATTTAGGATTGCTGATTATCGACGAGGAACAAAAATTCGGCGTTTCCGTCAAGGAGAAAATCAAGCAGATGAAAGTGAATGTGGATACGCTTACGATGACCGCAACGCCGATTCCGCGCACGCTGCAATTTTCGCTGATGGGCGCGCGCGACCTGTCGGTCATCAACACGCCGCCGCCCAACCGCTACCCGGTTCAGACCGAACTGCATACCTTTAACGAAGATGTAATACGCGAAGCAATCCGGTTTGAGCTGGACCGCAACGGACAGGTATTTTTTATCAATAACCGCGTGCAGAATCTGGGCGAAATTGAGAAGCTTATTAACCGGTTAGTACCCGAAGCCCGCGTAGCAAGCGCCCACGGGCAGATGGATGGCGAGGCAATGGAAAAGGTGGTGCTGGATTTTGTTGATTATGAATACGATGTGCTGATTGCCACTACCATTGTGGAGTCGGGCATTGATATCCCAAACTGTAATACAATCATTATTAATAATGCGCAAAACTTCGGATTAAGCGACCTGCACCAGTTGCGGGGCAGGGTAGGACGCACCAACCGCCGTGCGTTTTGCTATCTGATGGCGCCGCCGCTTTCAACCCTTACGCAGGATGCCCGCCGGCGCTTGCAGGCAATCGAAAGCTTCTCCGATCTGGGCAGCGGCTTCAATATCGCGATGCAGGATTTGGACATTCGCGGAGCCGGTAATTTGCTGGGAGCCGAGCAGAGCGGCTTCATTGCCGACCTTGGTTACGAAACCTATCATAAAGTGCTGAACGAAGCAGTGGATGAGTTGAAAAACGATGAGTTTTTCGACCTTTATCATGATCGGACGGCAGAAAAGGCGGAAGACCGGAATTTTGTTACCGACAGTCAGATTGAAACCGATTTGGAGCTGATGTTCCCCTCCGGCTACATCGAAAGCGTTTCCGAGCGCATGAACCTTTACCGCGAATTGGATAACGTGAAAACCGAAGACGAATTACTTGCATTTGAAAACCGGCTGGAAGACCGTTTTGGAAAATTCCCGCCCGAAACAGAAGATTTATTCACGCTTGTCCGCCTGCGCTGGCTTGCCATTAAAGTCGGCTTCGAACGCCTGACACTGAAAAACGAGCGAATGATCGGATATTTTATCTCTTCCGAAAATTCCCCTTATTTCCAGTCCAACGCTTTCGGAAAAGTGCTCCATTACCTGCAACATCACGCCGCACGCACCAAGCTGCGTGAAGCGGGAGACAAGCGGTCAATCATCTTTTCGGATGTAAAAACGGTGAAAACGGCGTATGAGATTTTGCGAGGGATTGAAGGTGAATGATTTACCTGCCCGTAGAGACATTGCGCGCAACGTCTCTACAACCACCTTATTTTAATCTTAGCGCCTTTGCGAACTTTGCGTTTAATGGAAAAAGCGCAACTGCTCAATTACATTTTAACACAAAGTTTGCAAAGGCGCGAAGATTTTTTTACGAAGAAAAGTTACAATTTGTACTCTTCGTTGAGCATAGAGTATAAAGATGAAAAGCGCTCCGTTCGGCATGTCATCTCGCTATGTCCAGGTTAAAAGTAAATTTCCAATGGCTGTAGTTTAAAATAGCGTTGCAATCTTTATGACTTTCCTTGATACTCTTCGTATACGGACAGCCCGGAGGGCTACATGTGGATAACCCCGTGCCAGCGGAGCGAAGCCCGGGGCATATCCGGACTTCGAAATAGAAATTATTTTGAGATATATAAATAGAAACTTAAATTAATTATATATTACTTTTGTCGAATTGTAAACAATTAACGACTAAAGTTTAATTAATTATATGAAAACGTTCAAAAAATTAGCTGCAATAATTTTATTAGGAACAGTAGCTGTCACTGTAAGTGCACAACAGGTAACCATCACCGCCGGAGCGCTCGACTGCGACAATTACGAAAGCAACGACATCCGTTTCTCACCCGCTACCTTTACCGGCGACGGCAATCAGCAAAAAATTACCATCATCTTTGCATAATACCAGTGCGAGCACTGCAAGCAGATTACATGTACCAAAAAGGAGATGTGCGTCCCAATTATCGCCAAAGTGTCTGCGGGCATACACCCCCAATTTCATAAAAGCGCCTGTTAACTGCCGGCGTTTGTACTGCACTTTGTTTTTCTTTGTTTTTCATTGGTATTTTGTCTTTAAAAATAATTTTCCACAGCAAATTTGAACTGATTTACAAATATTTGCTTGAACGCAGAGATATTGTTTTGCTCGTAGAACAACAACATCGCTTTTTTATAATCAATGGAATCTACTGTGCGGAATGAAATCGGACAATATTTGTTCGCAACCAAAAGTGCATTTGCCGTAATTCTTGCTACTCGTTTGTTGCCGTCAGTAAACGCTTGAAGATACGAAAGTAACACCAAAGCAAACAACGCCTTTTCAAAAATATTTTCCCGGTTATTTATTAAATCACAAGTTTGTTGTAATGCCTCTCGTATCTGAAATTCATTTTCAAGCGGCCGGTAATTTGTTCCTGTTATACCAACTCTTCGAGTTCTAATGTTTCTATCGACACCCAATTCTTTTATTAAAATGCTGTGCAGTTCCTCCACTTTTGCAATGCTCAACGAAAGAAAATAATCGGGATTTGCAACCACAAAATCAATAGCGTCTTTGTGATTTAAAAGCATAATTGCCTCGTCTTTTGTTTTTCCCTCTGCCGTTTGTTTGTCTTTCAAAAGGCGTTCAGTTTCGAGCAACGAATAAGTGTTTCCCTCAATTTGCGAAGATTTCCAACTTAAATCAATCGCCAGGCGTTCCATATCTTTATGATACTCAAAAGCGGAAAGTTGAGCGATGTTTTCAGAAAATTTACTTTGTAAACTGCTTAACAAAATCAATTCTTGGGAAGTAAAAAGCGAAACGCTTTGCAATGTTTCGGGAATGAGCGAGAAATTGTAACCTCTCAAAATTTCTCTTTCGTCAATTTCTTTGCTGTAATATTCATCTAAATTTATCGGATAAAAAAGATTAAAAGTCGGCGAAAGCGTGTAACGGCTATTTTTTGCATTTCCTTGCTGCGTAATGTGTTTTTCGCTTAATAACTTTGATAAAGAGCGTTTTACTGTTGCATAACTGACAGCGGAATTTAAGCCCTCAAAAATTTCTTTTGAAGACGAATTGGACTTATCTTTCAGATAGTTCAATATTAACTCTTGCGTTTCCATTTCTTTTTTAATTTATTCGGCTCACAAAGGTAGTAATTTATTTGCAAAACAACGCTTTTTTGAGCCGAATATTGCATTACATTGAGCTGAATGATGTTTTTATTTCACTCGGTCTAATACCTGTTGACGTTTCAAAACCTATCTTTATTCTGTTTATAAACTTCGATAGCTCGTTTTAACACGTCATCATCATTAACATCACAAGAGTCAGAAATTTTAATTTCCATTGCACAGCGTCCTGTTTCGAAGCTAAAAACAAGCCTCAGTTGAGCGTAGCGCATAAAGATAAAAAGCAAGCTGTTCGGTATAGCGTCTTTCGCTATGTCGCAGTTAAGAGCAAACTTCTAATTTGCAAAGAATAAAATAAAAGCGAAGAAATATAGAAAAATAAAAAATACGAATGATAAAATACAAGTCGGAGACTTGTTTTTAACACGACATAGCAAGATGCTATGCCGAACGGCTCGCACTGCAAAATTTGTACACTACGACGAACAGGGACTATCCAAAATATTGAAGCTGTCCCAAAAGTTTTTTAGAACGCAAATGACGCAAAAAAACGCAAATCAGCACAAATTTTATTTGATTAAAAATCAACATATTAAAAATTTCATTGGCATTTTTATTTGCGTAAATTCGCGTGTTTTGCGTCATTTGCGTTCTTTTGGGACAGCCTCAAAATTACGGACAGTGTCAATCAGTTACGGTGCGGTAATCTGCTCAATCTTTATAAATACCTTCTGCTTGGTTATATCGGTAATGATTGCTCCGGGGTCCATGCCTGCCATTACGGTTGCGGTATAGGCAACTTTGGTTGTGGTGGAAGTGTCTATCCATGTATAGCGTCTGTGTTCGGGACCGGCTGCGGTAGCGTTATATATGCCTGCATTTCCCCACGGAGCCTCTACTAACGGCGCACTGCTTACCCAGGCGTTGCCATCTACGGCACCGCCGAATATGCCGGACGGAACTTGCAAATTGCCTCCCGCACCGCCTATATATCCGCCATATTCGGTATTATAATTCCACATAAGCGTTTTCACAATGTCGGAATTATTCCTTATCTGCACATTATTCGTAGCCACATCTACCGTAGCCGGTGTTGTATTATTTGTAGCTGTGGCTGTTCCGTCCTGCAGTGAATGCCTGAACCATACCCTGATAGTATATAATCCGTCGGGCGTTTTACAAGATACTCCAAATCCTACTGCTCCGTTATCGGGATCGGTCATGAACCGCATGTAGTCCATTACGGCAATCGTGCTTATGTCGGCAGTAACCTGGTCTCCTACCGTAATGCTGCAGGTTCCCGTCCAGAAAGAGACTTCAACACCCAAGCCGGCTGTTGCCGGATTGACGGGAATGGTTACGGATGCAGGGGAACTTATATCGGGTGTTCCCTCAACACGAATGGTAAGCTCTCCAGATCCGACTGCCAATATGTCACCCTGTAATGTAAAAGTCAGTCCATTAGAGGTAAAACTGCTTCCGCCGGTAAAAGTTCCGCCGTTACCTCCCGAATAGGGTATTTTTATTACACCTTCGTATGGGACGGAGGCCGTATATTGCGCGGGGCTGAGGATGGCTTCTTCGCAGTTTAATCCGGTAATATTCGCCGGTGTGGATGTAGAGCCATTGAATAATCTCCATTCCGTACCGCTCCAATACATGTATCCGGTAGTTTTAAACTGAGAATTTGTTCCCGTGTTATAAACCATCAAGCCAACCTGCGGATTAGCTACGGTTGCCTGATCGGTGGGGCCGGTTAAGGCCACGCGCGGCGGAAGGAAACCTTTGTCGGGTGCGTTTAGCTCCAGTATGGCGGATGAATCGGGGGTAGCCGTACCTATGCCTATATTTCCTGCCGGAGCCGCCAGCGATCCGTCCATTCCCGTTCCGAATATCGCATTTCCGATATTCATCTGGTTGGACCCGGTATTTAACAGCACGTTTGTATTTGATCCGATAGCGATATTATTTGATCCGGTGGTCAGTTGTGACCCGGCAGTATTTCCAAGTGCCGTGTTATTGTTTCCGCTTGCAGCGCCTAACGTTCCATTGCCAACAGCCGTATTGCCTGTGCCGGAAGAGTTATTGAATAGACTGTAGGTTCCGACCGCCGTATTATTCCCGCCTGTCCCGTTCACTGCCAGCGCATTGGACCCGATCGCCACATTCCCTCCGACAGTGTTGCTTTGCAGCGCATTGACTCCGACCGCCGTGTTGTCATTTCCTGTGACGTTACTTTTCAGGGTACCGAAACCTACGGCTGTATTGCCGGCTCCACCGGTGTTCAGCGTTAACGAAGTGCTTCCGAAAGCCGTATTGCCGCCTGCGGTGGTGTTTGCCAGCGCCCTGTTGCCCATGGCGGTGTTATCCATTCCGGTAAGGTTGCCCGCTAAGGCATTGTATCCGAAAGCATTATTTCCGCTTCCGGTAGTATTGTTTGTTAATGCATTCAATCCGAAGGCGTTATTGCTTTGTCCGGTACTATTATTGATCAGTGCATTTAATCCTAACGCATTATAATTTTCTGTTCCATCAATGTTGCTGACATATCCGGCCGCGGCATTGTTTACTTTGACAGCCAATGGCCGGTCATCTGTTGTACCCAGAAAATTTTTGGAAGGGTCTGTTCCCGTATTCCCGGTTGTGTACCACGCATCGGTAGCAGTCGGGTCGAGCATAGCGAGATGCCACCACCGTCGTCCGTCGTTGTAGTAAATGCCTTCTTTCACTTTACCGTCTGCGCTCGAAGCGGTGTTGTAAACGAACATACCCTGCACATGCCCGGTGAGCGGAGCAGCCAGCAGTGTGTCGGTAAGCACGATTCGAGGAAGCAGCAATCCCAATTTATCGTTCGACTGCAAATCCAGCACAGCCGAAGCATCGGGTGTAATGTCTGCACCTATGGTTACCTGCGCATTTGCCTGAAAGGAAAAGGCTAACGCTATAAATAGCACATAAGCAGATAGTTTTGTTTCTATTGTTTTCATATTCTATTTTTTACATTCCAAATTTCAAATTCTGAGTTGTAAAACAATCTCCGGAATTTGAAATTTGGAATAAAATAACTTAATGCGGATTAATACCGCTAATCGCCGCTTTTCTCAATGCCCATGCTAATGCATTAAATTCCAAATACGAATTATATACGATTTGCGATGCCATCGTTGCCGAACTGTGCGGATAATTTCCATAATATTTTGATTGAGGCACATTGTTGATAAAAAGTGACGGGTAAACATCGGTCGTTTGATCGGAAGTACTGGATCCCGTACTGTCGCCAAAATACACAAACCCTTTCGCCGGATTGTACCATACAATCGAATAGGCAGGATTCACGGAAGTTTTACCAAACGGGTTGTATGCCGAACAGATTTGTACCGAATTACTCGGCATAGCAGTAACGATTATGGAACCGGTAGACCCGTTATCTTCCCCCCAGTATTTAGAACCTAAATTTCCAAAAAATCCGTTAATTATCGGGTCGTTAGAAAGATTTGCAATTTGATAATCATTGTCATCTGTCGTTCCCGAACCGGCTATCTGGGGTTGAGCCGCATTACCAGTCGTTCCGAATACTGCGTTAAGGATTGCATTAACCTGTGTGGCGTTACCGTCCGGTACTGAATAAATTATGCATCCTCCTTTATTGGAATAATTACCCAATGCCGGCGCTAAATTGGTATCTGTACCGCCATCGGCATAATTACAAAAAAGAACAACATCCGGCTGTGCATTCGTATAAGTGCCGCCACCGGTTACGCCGGCGCCGGTATAACCGTTATTTAAATAACCGGCTGCGGTTGTTTCACTGTTTGTTGACCACATTAAGTTTAAGCCTTGTATTTTTAGCTTTCCGTAAGGTCCAAAATTAGCGGTATTGGCTATGGCTGCTCCTCTTGCCGCACTGGGCGACCATGAATAATCCGATACGCCGATAACGGCATAGGTCAATACCGGCAAGGTGACTGGTATCGTTGCTGTGCAGGAATTATTTCCCTGTTGCGTGTTGGCGTTAACTGTTACTGAAAAACTCATGTTCACCGTAGGAATGCCCGTACCGGCAAGGGTGATCTGCTGTGTTCCGGAAGTACTAAAATTACCGGCGGCTGAAAAACTTATGCCATTGGTTACAGGTGTGCTTATGCTGTATGAGCCGGGAGCTGTCGTTACTACATTTAACTGTATCGTATTTGAAGATGTTAATGCCGTTCCCTTTAGATAGGTACCATTAACCGTTAGCGTCGAACAGTCGATGGAATAAGTTGCTACAGCCGGAGCTACCGTTACTGTCGGCGTACAACCGGTAGCCAGCGTTATGCCGCTGAAGGTAAGAGTATTGGTTCCTGCATTTACAGGCGTACCCTGGCAAGGGAGGTTTACGGTCATCGTTCCGGTGTTGGACGCTATTCCGGAAAGATAAAAATTATATCCGTTTCCCGTAGTTGCCGAAATGGTGTAAGCGCCCACTTTAGCGACAGTGAGGGTAAGTTGAAGATAATTTGATGCATTGGTAGGGGTTCCTGCCGTATATGTCCCATTAGGAACTATGCCGGCACAAGAGACTGTGTTAAATTTTGCAATGTTCGTTCTCGGCTGGAAGCAGATCCATTGCGTTCCGTCCCACAGATTCAATCCCTTGCATAAATCCAGGTTGTCATTTTCGATCAGGTTGTAAACGGTTAGTCCGGTGTGCGCCTTTTTTATAGTCGCCTTATTGCTGGTGTAGTCGGCGCTGGGAGTAGAACTGGGATCGGTAGGGTCTGCTAAAAACATAGGATAAAGTTCATGCTTATCTATCAGTACTACTCGAGGCAAGGCGAATCCCCGGTAGGCATTCTGCGCACTGTCCGTTACACTGGCTTTCTCTTTCAACTGTAAAATAGCTCCGGCAACAGGATTTTCATCCAGGCCCACCGTTACTTGTGCTTGCGCTATTGGAGTTAATGCAAACAGTATCCAGGCTAAAAGTTTTGTTCTGATTATTCTTGTTTTCATATTTATAATAGTTTCTATTGTTAGTTTAATATATATTCATCATTTAATAACTTTACTGCTAAAGCTGCGCTGTCCCTGTATCAAAATCATATAAACATGCTTAGGGAGAGTAATGTTAAAATCCTGCTGAGGATATTGTGAAATGGTTCCTGAGAAAACGGTTTTACCCTGCACATCGTAAATAAATATGCCGGCATTCATGTCAGCCGCGTTTAAACCGAAAACCGAAAGCCTGTTGTCCGGAAAACTGACATATATGTCACTTCCGGTGTTATTTACGAACGGATCAGAAACAGTAGCCCCCTGCGGATAGGTAAAATACACGATAAACCGGTTTTCGGAATCGGTTCCCGTTCCCGAAAACGTATAGTAAGGTGTTTGCAGTAAATCCGTGATTGTATTCGTTTTCAAATCTTTCAGCCACAACTCGCCTTCATTTCCTTCTTGCGAAACGGTCAATGTATATATATGTTCTGTGTTTTCGTGCTGAGGTTTAAAGCTGAGCAGAACGGAATCCACATCCAGCGGCACGCCATTGGCAGTAAGCAGGCTGTCATCCGGAGTTCTTGTATATAATTGAAAGCCTTCGTATTCGGGTGTGTATATTTTAGGAATATCATACACATCCTCATTCAGGGAAGCGGTTTCGCGCAGACCGATGGATGTGAGGTCAAAAACGTGGTGGTTGTCTTCAAAAGTTGCGCGGAAATGGATGTCGCGGTTTGTATTGGAAACAGCCGCCCGCAGGAAGTTGTTGGATAAATTTCCCTGACAGACATCTTTTTTCCTGACAGCGAATGTTGTCCCGGCAGGAATGGTTTGATTCGGTGAAACGCGGATCATAAAAATACTTTTAGCGGGTATCTGATCGTATTGGGCATTTATCCCACCGTCGGCAGTACTGATTGCCTGATAAGAGGTAGATCCGGGTATATAAACATAAATGTAAGGATTGAAAGCCACTCCGCTGACGTTCATTTCCCTTATAAGTGAATCGACGGACAAAGGGGCTGTATATGAATTGCCTATCACCCAGTTTAATGTTTTTGTAACGGGTGTTGCCTGAACAAATGTGTGTGAAAACAGGGCATCATCGGCAAACAGTTGTTCATCGTAATGAGCAAGCGTATATACTTTTCCATTGAATATAAATTTCTTCTGATCGTATAATGCGGGTTCAGCTCCGGTAATGGAAAGCGCGCCTTCCTGTTTGAGGGTATCATAATTATATCCGTTTGGTCGCGGTTTTACCAGATAGGCAAGGCCTTCCTTAAAAGTTTCCATCGGATTGGTTACATACTGGTCCATGCTTATTTCCGAAGTATTGTTCGGATTGGGCATGTTTCCAAGCGGATAAGCCGTATTAAGCAGGCTGTCGCGAAGCGTCCGGCGAACCCAGTTTCCGGCAAAGTAGCCCGACTTCTGAGTGTTTTTAAAAGGAGTTGCAAATGGGAATAATTGTGTTCCGTCGCGATAAGCCCCGATATACTGTTCTACGATTACAGATCCGAGATCTACCAGATTTTCGGAATCCCCGGCTCCTGTTATGCGTAATGAGGCATCATACACATGGATAATCGCTCCGGCAATTGTTGTATCCGATTTTAAGATGAAAGCGCCCGTTCGGTTATTTCTTTTGATGCTTGCCGCATCCATTCCCATTTTAGCCGGTATGGAGATCGTATCGCTTGTCTCAATTTCAACCTGAGGAAAGGCAATATATTGTGTTCCTCTATTGAACCTCATATAGTTGGAACTTGTAATATACCGTGTAACGCCCTGATCTGAAGTAAATATCATTTTTCCTGTGGAGGTTGTGTATCCGTTGCTTCCGGTCTCAAATACATGCGATTTTGAATCTTGAATAAAATTTCCTCCCACTTTGAATGTTCCGTTCAGAATAACGCTTGCATTCGAATCACATCTAATGGCGTTAACTACATACAGGGATGTACCGTTTGTGGAGACTGCAGAAGGTGCAATATACATCTTCCCGATATTGAGAAGATTCACTTTTCCTGGCGTCTGTGCATAAAGCAATAAGCTTATCCCTGAAAATAAAAGCAGTATTATTTTTTTCATAAATTCTCTATAATATAAGTGTATGGTAAATAATGAGATTAACAACTGTTTCCAAACTATTTAATTTTGCAATTTCCGTCTTTTTATAACTTGCAGGCTTATTATGTATGTTAAAGCCATTAATATCAACAGATATGTTCCGTCTCCTACCGGATTATCGTTAATTGCATTGTCGGGATCATTCCCGGGGCAGTTATCAGGGTTCAAAATCCAGGCGTCACATTCCTGACTGTCGCCTTGAATACCGCAGATACAATCTCCCGGATTGGGTGTAGCAGCGCGCAGCATAGAAATATCAGTTTCGAAACTTATATCGTCGAATTCAACATTCGAGTATATTGTATATGTTTCGTTATAAGGTACTGCCTCATCCGATGAGCAATACTCAAAAGGATTTGCAGAGTTAATGCCTGATGCAAAGGCTCTGCCTATAAAAAGAAACAACAAGGAAAAGGTAAGGATTAACTGTTTTGAGCTTTTTTCTTTCATTTGTCATTGTTTAGAATATTCTTATTCAAGAATATAACAAATAAGACTTGAAAAAGTTTTTTTGATAGAATTAAAATAAGAGCAGATGATTTTTATGTTTATCCGCATCTATATCCAAATTGAGTTTTTCTTAGCAAACCTGGCGCCTTTGCGTTTATACCGGAAGAACGTTTAACCTGTTTTTTTAACTTATAACGCCAAGTTTGACAGAGCGTAAAGGTTTTGTTTAGTTAACAGGGAAAATGAATGTTATGGGTAAAATTGCAGATATGCTTTTATATTTTTATAATTTAAACACTTATGTGAGTATATATAATTGATGTGAATATATGTTGTGTATTGATAAATTTCCGCCTGCTTCCAATCTGCAGGATTGTATATGAATAACTGACAATAAAGCGATAGGCGGTATCGCTCAAATCGTATTTTTTAAAATTATTAAGGGAGTAACTCAAAGTCACCCCCTCAACGATAGTTATTCTATTTTTTAACGGATTATCCCATTACCACAACTACTTCATTCACCTCTTTCATTTTATTGAAAGGGACTACCTGACCGTCGATTTTTTCTCCGTTCAAGGTGATTGAAACAACGCCTTTTTCCACTTTTTTCGGATTTTCCACTTTTACGTTTACCGTTTTTCCGCGGAAACGGCGGCTTACGGAGAAACCTTCCCATTGCGGGATGCAAGGATCGATCATCAAGCCGTCATAGTCGGGACGGATGCCGAGTATGTATTGCGCAGCGGCAAAGTAAGCCCAGGAAGCGGTTCCGCTCAACCATGGGTTACGGCTTTGCCCGGCACGCATATTATAGGTCGAGCAGGTGGTTTGCGCGTAAACGTATGGTTCCATCTGGCGCACTTCGGCGCGTTCGTTATAGGCAGCCGGCAGGTAATTCTTATAGTTTTTGAAAGCGCGGTTTCCGTGTCCGAGGATACAGTCCGCCATGATTCCCCAGCCTTGCGTGTGCTGGAATACGGCTGCATTCTCTTTCATCCCTTTAATAAATAAAGGAGCTTTGATAACCGATGCTTCCGTTTTTTCATACGGCGGGTCGCAAAGTACCAGACCGTAGTCAATGGCTAAGTATTCCTCTACGCTGTTCATCACGGTTTCGGCTCTTTCGCCGGTTGCCTGTCCGCTGATGATTGCCCAGGATTGAGGATTCAGCCAGATTTTTCCTTCTCCGAACGGGTCGTTTTTGGTTCCGAACACATAGCCGTCTTCCTTGATGGCGCGTACATACCACTCGCCGTCCCATGCTATTTTCTCGATGTCGGCGGTTAGTTGCTCCAACTCTTTTTGCGCCCAGGCAATCTCTTGCGGTTTGTTCAACCGTTTGCAAATGTCAATGTAAACAGTCAAGGCGTAACGCAATTGCATCGCTACAAATACGGTTTCGCCTTTGGCTCCGAGCACTAAGCAGTCGTTCCAGTCGGCTTTCAACCCGCAAGGCAGGTTGTTTTTACCGCGGCGATCCAGGTTAAACTGAATAGCGCGACGCAGGTGATCCAATATGGTTCCTTCTCCCTTGTCGGAGTATGGCAATACCTTATTATAGTAATTCAAGTCGCCGATTTCCTTTACGTAAGCCGGGATGGTGTTGAAGAGCCACATACAGTCGTCCGAGCGAAACTCGTTTTCAGGCGTCGGCTCCTCGTGCCCCGGATGGTGGGCGTAAGGCTTCACGACAGGCATAGCGCCTCCGTTCGAATTTTGCCCGGTAATCATCAGTTCAAGGCGTTCAACTACCTCGTCGGTAATGTTGTGAATTACGCCAAGCATGTCCTGGATGGTGTCGCGGTAACCCATTCCGTCGCGTTCGCCTCTGTAAACCAGCGATGCGGCGCGGCTCCAGGCGTAAGTGATCAGGTTGTTGAACGGGTTCCACATATTAATCATACTGTTGAAAGCCGCATCCGGAGTGTTGGCAGTTAAGCCTTCGATGCGTCCGTGCCAGTAATCAACTACTTTTTTAAATTCGGCTTCTACTTTTGCCGGGGTTGCCACTAACTCGGCTGCTTTTTTTCCTTCCATCCACGCTTTTCCGATGCCGAGAACGATGGTAAATTCTTTTGTTTCGCCCGGATTCAGGTCTAAATCCACTTGCAGCGTTCCGCAACCGTTATCTCCTTCGGTAACCGTGTTCTGACATTCGCCGTTTACCACCGAAACAGGATTGGCATACGTATGGTATGCGCCGATAAACTTATCGCGGTCGCTGTCGTATCCGGTTACGGGCTGACCGACTACACCGATAAACGAGTGGCGCGCCTGATCCTTGTTTTGGAAATTTTCCGGGTCTTCCGGCATGTAGAGATTATTACCGTGGTCGATAAAACCGTCCTTGTAAGCTGTTTTTACAATGTATTGCGTGTATTGAAGGTTATTCAGGTCATCGTGCATATTCCAGTTTGAAGCAAACTCTACGAAAGAGAAGGCACGAAGCGACCGTTTTTTCGAATCGTTGTTTGTCACGCGTACCCGCCATGCTTCAAACTCCTGCCCCATCGGAACAAAATAGAGCGTTTCGGTCTTGATATTGCTGTATTCGGAAGAGATAATTGTGTAAGCCGAACCGTGGCGGCACTCGCTTTTGTAAGCATCCAGCGGTTTGCCTACCGGCTGCCACGAACCCGACCAGAAGTCCTTATTAACACGGTCGTGCAGGTAAATGAAGCGCCCCGGCTGATCTAACGGCACTGAGTTGAATTTCAACCGGAGGAAGCATCCCTGGACGCTTGAACGGAAAAAGCTGTATCCGCCGGCATTATTCGTAATAATGGCTCCGTAGCGTGTATCTCCTAAATAGTTACTCCACGATTTGGGAGTGTCGGGTTTGGTAATAACGTACTCTTTACGAGCGTCGTCAAAAAATCCGTACTGCATAATTTTTTATATAATTGTTGTTTGATAAATAAAATTCGTTTTAAGATCGAAAGCCAAAGATAATGATTTTTCTTAAAAACAGGTAATTACAATTCCCTTTATTTCAGCAGAAACAATGATTTTCCGTTTAGACAATATAAATGGCAGTTTCATAATATAAGCACATTTTCGTTCACTTTTTCTCCTCTTATGCCTCCTGTATATTTAATCGTCGCATAAGGAATTTGCATCGTCATGTCTTTTTCAAAAACCTTGTTTCTGTTTTTATTGTTTATTGACAAAAATATCCCCCCGCTAATCCCTGTAGCGGATCGCAAACCGGATTTTCCAACAGTACAAAACTATCGGGATACTGCTTTTGTATTGTTTTCCGGGATGTGAATTTTTTTGTGGTTGTTTTCATGACTTTATTTTAGAATTTTTCAATAAATATTCTTTTTTCAGTACAAAAGTAGCTGTTTTATTCGTCTTTACGAATGCCTGAAATTAAAAATTTCTGAGAATGAAACCGCTAATTGGAAACCACAATCGAATTTGCCCGCTCGCTGGCGTGGTAGCTGCGCAATGATTCTTTCGCAGGTCCGGAGACGGGAACAGCAAGTTCCCAGGAGAGGTCAAACCTGGATCCGCACACCGCACATTCGGCATAGGGCATCGTTACCTTTACCCTTATATCAGGTCGTGCTTCTACCGGACAGGCAAGGTCACAACTTCTTATTTTACCTTCCAGGTTCCGGTATATCAGCACGCCACCGTAGCCAAACCGGAAATTGGCAGGAACCGGAACTCCGGGTGTATAGACGTATTCAACTGCGCTGCAGGGAATGCTCAACTCGGCATATTGCTTCGGATTCGTTTCAATATATACTTCATAATCAGGAATTGAGGATTCTATCCTTTTTTCACACGAAAAAGAAAACCCAGCGAGGAAAAGAAGTATAAATAAACGGATGATTGTTTTTTTCATAAAACCGTATTTGTCATATAAAGATACGATTTTTTATTGAGAAATCAAAACTGTTGGGTACGTTTGCAGAAAAAAATTGAACCTTCAAAACAGTTGTCGGAAATGATAATTGAAATCTTATTCTTCCGAAATGCCAACAGTAACATAAATTAAGATAAAATGGTGATGATCATATAAGATATTGACAGGCGCTTCTTTTTGACTAAACTTTTCACTGAATAAAAGTGTTTTTATTAAAAACAAAAAAGAACTTAGTATGAAATATTTATTTCTTCCCTTAATGTCTTTGTTTTTGTGCACATTTACCTTATCGGCACAAAACAGGAAAGAGATGTGTCAATTGACCATTCATTTTGAAACTCCCGAAAAAGCTGAGGGTAAAGTCTATTTTCTGGTTTTTGATAAACCCGAAAATTTCGGTGATGAGAGTAAGGCATACAATTACGGAATTGTAAACCCGCCATTGGTTACGATTTCCCTGCCTTACGGAGAATATGCGGTAACTTGTTTTGAGGATACCAAAATAAACGGGAAAATGGATAAAAATCTCGTAGGCATCCCTACGGAGCCGGTGGGAACATCGGATAATCCGAGATTAATGGGATCTCCGAAGTGGAAGGATGCTGCCTTTTCCGTCAATCAACCGAAACAGGAGATAACGGTAAAATTGAAGAAAATTCTTTAACGAGGCACGAAGGCGCGAAAGCACGAATTAATTTTCTTTGCACTATAATTCGTGCCTTCGTGCTTTTTTATATTTCTGCCAACTTCCGTATAACCTCCATCGTATTCAGCGCCAGCGCATCCGCCTCTTTTTGCGAGTGAGCTTCGGCATAGATGCGGATAATCGGTTCGGTGTTCGATTTACGCAGGTGTACCCATTTGTCCGGAAAATCAATTTTTACGCCGTCAATATCGTTAATTTCCTCATTTTTGTACTTTACTTTTATTTCCGACAAAATAAGATCGACGTCAATGTCGGGCGTGAGTTGAATTTTATTTTTGGAAATGTAATACTCCGGATATTTTTTACGCAACACCGAAACCTTGGTTTTCTCCTTTGCCAGTAACGAAAGGAAAAGAGCCATTCCGACTAATGCATCGCGACCGTAATGGCTAGCGGGATAAATCACGCCTCCGTTACCTTCGCCGCCGATTACGGCAGCTGTTTCTTTCATTTTTGCCACTACATTCACTTCGCCTACGGCTGCTGCGGTGTATGTTCCGCCGTGCGCACGGGTTATGTCGCGCAGTGCGCGGGTAGAACTGAGGTTGGATACCGTGTTGCCCGGCGTATGGCTTAATACATAGTCGGCAATGGATACCAGCGTGTATTCTTCGCCGAACATGGAGCCGTCTTCACAAACAATCGCCAGCCTGTCCACGTCCGGATCAACTACAAAACCGACATCCGCTTTTTCGGTTTGCATCAGGCGGGATATTTCGGTCAGATGTTCGGGCAGCGGCTCCGGATTGTGCGGAAAGTATCCGTTTGGTTCGCAATAAAGTTTTTTAATGTTTTTTACACCCAAGGCTTTGAGTAATTCGGGCAGAATAATTCCGCCTACCGAGTTTACGCAGTCGATCGCCACTGTGAAGTTTGCCTTGCGAATGGCTTCTACATCGACCAGTTGGAGGCGTAATACATCTTCAATATGTATGCAGTTGTAATTCTCATTCTTTGTAACCGTACCAAGGTCATCGATTTCGGCAAAGACAAAATCCTCTTTTCCGGCAATCTCCAACACTTCTTTGCCGTCTTTGTCGCTCAGGAATTCGCCTTTTTCATTGAGCAGTTTCAGCGCATTCCATTGTTTGGGGTTATGGCTCGCGGTGAGGATAATTCCGCCGGCAGCTTTCTCTTTTTGTACGGCAATTTCGGTGGTAGGGGTGGTTGCCAAACCGATGTTTATTACGTTCATCCCCAATCCGACGAGGGTTCCCGTAACCAGGCTATCGACCATTTCGCCCGAAATGCGGGCATCGCGTCCGACTATGATTGTTTTATTTCGTCCCGGACTGTTCTTTTTTATCCAGGAACCGTAAGCGGCTGTGAATTTTACTACATCCAACGGGCTGAGGCCTTCTCCGGCTCTGCCGCCGATTGTTCCGCGAATACCGGAAATTGATTTTATAAGCGCCATTTTATAACTGAATCTTATTGTTTGATTGTTTATTTGAGTGAACAAAATTAGCAAAAAAATAAATACAAAATCTTTCAAATCGTGTTTCTACTGCAAAAGAATATTTATGATGCTTATCCTTGCAGCTTTACCCGGTATTCCGTTGAGGAATGGGTTCGGTAGAAAATGGCAATTCGAGATTTCCGGGAGGTTGCCTGAAAAATCCTTTTTCTTCGCCGAAAAGAAATCTTCGCGTCTTTGCGCCTTTGCAAACTGTGCGTTGAAATGTAATTTGAGCGCTTGCGCTTTTTTTATTAAATGCAAAGTTCGCAAAGGCGCGAAAACGCAAAGGTTAGTGAATTTTAATTTCCAAAAAAACAAAATTACCCAAAAGAAGTAAAATTATTGATTTTGCTGATAAAATATTAAATATTACGTCGTATCTTCGTATGTTTGAAATAATTTCTACGTTGGGGAAGCGTAGAAAAGAACAATTCCCTAAAAATGAGATTCGATAAACGCTTTATTTTTGCTTTTATTTTGACGGCACTGTTTCTGTCGTCCTGTTCTTCGACTAAATTTGTTCCGGAAGGCAAATATTTGTTGAATAAGGTGGAAATTAAGTCGGACGAAAAAACTCAAAGTGAAAAGGAACTGTCCCATTTTCTGCGCCAGGAACCTAATTTTAAGGTTTTCGGATTATACCGGCTATACCTCTCTATCTACAATCTTTCGGGCAGGGATTCGACCAAATGGCGCAACCGGACTCTCCGGGCAATGGGCGAACCGCCGGTTATATACGACCCTTTTCTGACCTACCGTTCTGAAAAAGAGTTGCAAAAATATATGCAGACAAAAGGTTATATCCATGCGGAAGTAACTTCGGATGTTGAATACAAGAAGAAAAAAGCAATCGTTGCCTATACGGTTACCGCCAATGAGCCATACCGGGTTCGCCATGTCGGCTATAATTTCGCAGTGGATGCTGCGATCGACTCATTTATGCTGGAACGTGGATTGCGAAACAGCCTGCTGAAGGAAGGAATGTTGTTTGATACGGATGTATTGGACGGCGAAAGGGAGCGGATCATTCGCCTGCTCAGGCGACAGGGGTATTTTCATTTCAGTAAGGAGTACCTTTCTTATACGGCGGATAGTTCGTTGAATAGTAATCAGGTGGATATTACGCTGAACTTAAAGCCCTATGTGCGCGTTCTTCCAGACGGAACAGTGGAGGAAGGGAAGCACAAAAAGTATAAAATCAGGCAAATTAATATTTTTACGCTGAAAAACAGCCGGTCAACCGGAAATTTGTCGTCAGCAATTTTTGATACGGTTGTGCATAAGCCCGGAATTTATGTCTTTTTTGAAAACAGGAAACCGCTGATACGGCCAAAATTGATTGAAGACGAATTGCGCATTCTTCCGGGACAGTTATACAACGAGCTTCAGGTGGAACGAACGTATGCGAGATTTAATTCGTTGGGTGTTATTCGTTCGACAAACATCCAGTTCAATGATGTGAAGAATGACTCGAATCTGTTGGACTGCTCCATTTCCCTTATGCCGGCTAAACTTCAATCGCTCTCGCTCGATTTGGAGGGAACAAATTCGTGGGGCGACCTCGGTTTTGCCACCAATCTGGGGTATCAGCACCGGAATATCTTTCGCGGTTCCGAACTGTTGAGCGTAAAACTCAGGTATGCACAGGAGGCTTATTCGGGAATTTCGGACATTTTGCAAAAAAACACCCGCGATATAGGCGGTGATGTCAGCCTGAATTTTCCGCGGTTTATGTTCCCGTTTCTTTCCAGGCCGTTTAAACAGCGGATTAACTCACAGACGGAATTTAACTTCGGCTACAACTATCAAATTCGCCCGAACACGTTTGAACGTACTCTTTTAACGATGGGGATGAAATATATCTGGAATATGCGCCGTTATTATCGTTATACCTTTGATATTGCGGATTTAAATTACGTGAAAATCACCACCGACCCTACGTTTGATTCATTATACAGTGCGCCCAAATATTCTGTTTTGAGGTACAGTTATTCCGATCATTTTATCTTGAATGCCCGGTTCACGTTGATGTATGATGAGCTGATAAATGCAGCAAGGTTAAATAAAACGTATTACCGTATTGCTGTCGAAACCGCCGGTAATCTGCTTTACGGAATCAGTTATTTGTCAGGCCGAAACAAAAATAATGACGGTTTTTACGAGATTGGTAATATTCCGTTTTCGCAGTATGTGAAGGGAGAACTGGCTTATTCATACAACAAATATATTGACAGGAAAAACCGAATTGTATATCACGGCACGCTGGGTGTGGTCTTTCCTTACGGAAATGCCCAGATTGTTCCTTTCGAGAAACGGTTTTTCGGCGGAGGAGCCAACGGTGTGCGCGGCTGGGAAGTCAGGACACTGGGTCCGGGTAGCTTTGCCTCCGAAAATCTAAACGATTTTGTACAGCAAGCCGGTGATATTAAGTTAAACGCAAGCATCGAATACCGTTCCAAACTCTTTTGGAAAATGGAACTGGCGGCATTCCTGGACGGCGGAAATATTTGGACGATAAGAAATTACGAATCCCAGCCCGGCGGATATTTTAAAATAAATGAATTTTACAAGCAAATCGCACTGTCTTACGGATTGGGACTGCGGTTCGACTTTACCTATTTCCTCATTCGCTTTGATGCCGGCGTAAAAGCATATAATCCGGCTAACGCTGGCTCGGAACGCTGGCGTTTCAACGGATTTAACTGGTCGGACGATACGGCGTTCCATTTTGCGATCGGGTATCCGTTTTAGGGACGAAAGTATGAAAGAAAGATAGAATTTGTGTCATTGTATCCTTTGAAAATTATTTTAATCCTGCACGCACATTTCTCAGCATATTTTTTGCAATAATCCTAAAATATTTTTACCTTTGCGCTCTCAAATAAGGATGGTCGGGTAGCTCAGTTGGATAGAGCAACAGCCTTCTAAGCTGTGGGTCATGGGTTCGAATCCCATCCTGATCACGCATTGAAAATCAATAAAATACTGTTATACAAAGTGTATGGCAGTATTTTCTGTTCATAGGGGTTTTCCTGTATATCTAAATTATTTCGCTGTATTAGCTTATTTACACAAATAGAGCATAAATTTTAGAGGCTATAGTTTAAAATAGAGTTGCAATCTACACATATTTACGAAAACCCTCACATGTAGCCCTCCGGGCTGTCTGGATACGAAGAGTATCAAGGAAATTCATAAAGATTACAACGCTATTTTAAACTACAGCTCAAAAATAAATAAAGAATTAATATTTTGCCGATTACGTTTTTTTGCTGTATGAATGTTCTGATTTTTTAACCTCTCGAAATTGGGGGGCGGGGGAAAACCGGGCGGAAGAGACGAAAAATGAAATCCTTTCCGCGCTAAACGCGCGGGGCTGACGCATCAGTTATAATACCGCTGCCACTCTGCTTATTTTTGCAAGCCTGTTAATTAAAGACTTATCCTGCCGTGCAATTTGCATATTGTATTTTAATTGCATCCGCATAAGCAAATCGGCACTTATTCCTGTTGCAGCTTCAAACATCATTGCCGTATTGGGTGTAAGTGGTCGTCTTTGATTCAAAATATCGTTTAATGCGGTGTACGGAACACCCATCTGCTTTGCCAGATAACTTTGAGAAAGTTTACGGTATTCAATTTCTTCTTTCAGTAATTCGCCCGGATGAGTTGGGCAAAATCCATATCCTAAATTACCCATAACTGTGTTATTTATAATGATGCGATAATTCTAAAATATTACATATTGTTACGATCGTTTCCGATTCGATATTGCCGGTTGTGAACTCAATACGGTATTGATCGTTTACGCGTATGGAAGAAATACCCGCCTTGTCGCCTTTTAATGCCTCATAACGAAATGAATTGATTTGGAACAGGTCTTCGATGCCGGCAGCATTTTCGAGTGTTTCGATGCGTAACTTGTACAGCTTTATTATTTCCGGCTGAAAACGGTGTTTTTTATCCGTTGTCTTTCCTTTATAATATAAGTCGGATAAGTATTCTTTTTCAAAAACGACTTCCATATCATTTGTTTTTCATTAACAGAGGCAGTATATTTTTGTATATACACAAAAAAAGTGTATTTTTTTCTTTTTATGCTACTTTTTATACATCTAAAAACTTCACTCCGTTCGGAATAGCATCCGTCGCGATGTTGCAGTTAAAAGCAAATTTTTAATTTGGAAATTAAAACAACTTGTAAATTTGCCACATATCAAATGCAAAGCATTTGTTTTAAGACGACATCGCGACAGACGTTACGCCGGACGCTCGCACTGCAATATTTGTAGGCTATGACGGACTGAGGATAATTTTGATTCTATTTTACCTGCCTCGTTATAAAATGCAGCCTGTTCCGCACGTTCACCTCACTTACTCCGCCGTCAAAGTCCAAAAAGAGAATGTTCATATCCGGATAAGTATCTTTTACCTTTTTTTCTATACCTTTGGAAACGACGTGGTTGGCGATGCATCCGAAAGGTTGGATGCTGATGGCTGCGAAGATGTTTCGTTCGGCAAAAGAAGCTAACTCGGCAGGAATAAGCCAGCCTTCGCCGAATTGTGCCGCAAGATTGATGATTTTTTCCGCCTTTTTAGCCTCCAAATGGATATTGCCGTTTGGTTCGTAATAGCGGAAAGCAGATGCCGCCTTGTCTATTTTTTTCTCTATGTTGTTCATCCACGTTTCACCCAACAGGGTCAATAACTTTCCTTTCAACGGTCTTTTATGCTCTAAAAAGTGTTTTTCGTTGAATTTCGCGTTAGGGAAATATTGCGTAAAAAATTCGCTGAGAGCCGGGATGACCGGCTCAATGCCTTGCTCGACCAGCCAATCGACCACATATTGATGTCCGAATGAGTTGTATTTTAGAAAAATTTCGCCGACAATTCCGATGCGTGGAACTTCCATTTCCAGTGCAGCCTTGTTAAACGCGCCGGCAGCTTCTTTCAGCAAGCGGCACAATCCCCAGGCATCTTTTTTTTCGATATAAATAACGCCTTTTTGAAGGTATTCCTCTTTTAATTTCCGTGCAATGCCTTTTTCTTTCTCGCGAACAGCGGTTGCGTAGTACATTTTGCTCAACGCATCAGCAAACAAAACGGCGTAAATCACGCTTCGCGCACCGTTTTTTACATCAAGGTTGAATCCCGACTGCTCGTTAATCGTGTTCATAATAGAAACCGAAACCACCGGAATATCGCCATAGCCTGCCGAAAGCAATGCTTTCTTTATTAGAGCGATATAGTTCGTTGCCCGGCATTGTCCTCCTGTTTGAGTAATGGCGAAGGCGATATTGTTCAAATCATATTTGCCCGATTGCAGGGCGCGAATACAATCCCCGATAACCAGCGTTGCCGGATAACAGATTTCATTATTGGCATACTTCAGTCCCAAAGCTGCCGATTGCGCATCGCTTGGAGGCATATTCTCCATATGGTAGCCCATCAGCTTGAAAGCAGGCGGAATAAACGGCGAGTGAAAATCGGAAAAATAGGGAACCAAAATGGTTTTATTTTTATCTTTTATCAAAAATTCGGGCGTAGTTTCAAATGCTTCATGCGGCTTCTCAATTTCGTTTTTGAATTTCAACGATTCGATCAGCGAGCGTATCCGCAATTTCAGCGAGCCGGCATTATTCACATCATCCACTTTCAGCAGTGTCAGGTTTTTTCCCTTTCGTTTCAATATATCACTGATCTCGTCGATAATAAAAGCGTCCGGTCCGCAGCCGAAAGAGGTAATTTGTACAAAATGAACATCCTGATCGGTATTTGCCACCCATTGAGCCGCTTTCATTATGCGGTTCATATATGACCATTGCGGGATAACGTGCGATTCGGAAAGCTCGTTTTTATCTTCGCGAAGCAGATCCTCCGTAATCACATCCACGCCGAAAGAGGTAATTATTTCCGAAATTTTATGCTGGATAAGCGGGTCGTTATGATACGGTCGTCCGGCCAAAAGAATGACAAAGCGTTTCTCATCCCCGGCGCGGCTGAGCGTTTGCACCGCCCGGTTGCGAACCGTCCCGGCAAATGTCTTTTTTGCCTCCAACGCATGTTGAAATGCTTTTTCAAAACCGGCAACAGAGAATTTTTCCTTGAGTATATTTTCTAAATATGCCCGGCATGCCTTTTTCAGTAAAGCTGTATCGCTGAAATTGATAACGGGCGAATCGAATGGTATCCCGAAGCTTTTTTCGGGATTAACCGCACTTCGGATTACATCCGAATAGCCCGAAACAACGGGACAGTTATAGCTGTTATTGGCTTCCGGTTCTTTCTCTTCGTAAATGACGTAAGGGAAAAAGATCCGGTCCACGCGCTTTTCCGCCAAGTCAAGAATATGTCCGTGAGTAAGTTTTGCCGGAAAACAGATATTGTCCGCCATCACCGTATGCAGTCCTTTTTCGTACATCTTGAAAGTGGAGCGCGACGAAGATTTTACCTCGATATTATTCAGCGTAAACAGCGTGTACCAAAACGGAAAATTCTCAAACATATTCAGCACGCGTGGAATGCCAATGGTCGTATAAGCCTTTTCAACAGGACGTTTCAGGCTTTTTTTGAAGGCAAGTTCGTTGCGGAACAGGCTTAAATTGAACCCAAGGCGCAATTTTTGCCCTTTGTTGGTATAAACCTTCTCGCATTTATTGCCCGAATAATATATTTTTCCGTTTGAAAACGTATTTTTCAGTATCCGGCAATTATTCTCGCAGCCCACGCAACGGAAAGGATCGGATATATAATCTTTACTGTCAAGTAATTCGGAGAGAGAAATGCAACTTTCCCTGCCGGAGGTTTTCTTTTTGGCGTACAATGCGGCGCCGTAAGCGCCCATTAGTTCGGGAAAGTTAGATACCGTCACGTTTTTCCCGGAAGAAAGTTCAAAAGCGCGCACAATGGCTTTGTTGCGCATCGTTCCGCCCTGTAACACGATGTGATCGCCCAGTTCGCCGGCGCTTTTCAGTTTCAATACTTTATAGAGGCAATTTTTCACGACCGAGTAGGCAAGCCCGGCAGAAATATCGCCCAGCGCAGCCCCTTCGCGCAGGCTTTGCTTCACCTTTGAGTTCATAAACACCGTGCAGCGCGTGCCCAAGTCGCACGGATTTTGACTGAGACATGCCTTTTGTACGAAATCCTCAATCGGACAATTTAGCGTTTGTGCAAAATTATCAATGAATGAACCGCATCCCGATGAACAGGCTTCGTTGATTTCCAATCGGTTAATCGCACCTTTTTCCACAAAAATAGCCTTCATATCCTGTCCGCCGATGTCGAGGATAAACGAGACTTTCGGATTCAGCTTGCAGGCAGCCAAATAGTGCGCGATGGTTTCTACCATTCCGACATCCAAATTGAATGCCGTCTTTATCAAGTCTTCGCCGTAACCGGTGGAGCAGCTTCCGCAGACTTGCAAATTTTTCCCCGTTTCCTTCGCTTTTTGGTATAAAACGGAAAGTCCTTCCTTGACGGTTTCGAGCGATTTCCCGCCGTTTTTTTTGTAAAAAGTGAAAAAAATGCGTTCCAGGCTGTCCATAGCAACCACTTTCGTAGTGGTCGATCCGGAATCAATGCCGATGTAGCAGCGCTCGTCCGTTAATGCTTCGATTTCAACTTTTTCAATCCTGGTTTTTCCCTTCTCGTATTCCCAATTTTCTTTTTCCGGTTTGTTGCGGAAAAGTGGCGTCAGTCCTGATTTCGGAATTTCTATCGCTTCGTTTTTTTGTTGAAAGAGTTGTATGTATTCGCTGATCGTTTTTGCCTGCTGAGTTTGGGTTTCGGAGAGTGAGGCTCCCCATGCCGGGACGACGGAAGCATAACCGGAAAGAATAACATCATCATCGTCAAGTCCAAGTTTTTCTTTGAAAACGTTGCGCAGCGCCGGAATGAAAGCAAACGGTCCGCCGCAAAGAAAAACCTTCGGAGAAATATCGCACCCTCTTGAAAGCGAGGAAATTACTTGTGTAGCTACTGCCTGAAAAATAGATGCGGCAATGTCTTCGCGTTTTACGTTCAGGCTGATAAGGTTTTGAATATCGGTTTTGGAAAAAACACCGCATCGCGAGGCAATCGGGTAGGAGGAATCGGAGTGTAGAGCCATATCGCTCAGATCACTGACCGAAACGCCCAGAATGTTTGCCATCTGGTCGATAAACGAACCTGTTCCGCCGGCGCAATTTCCGTTCATACGAATATCCGCCTGCATTTTATGGTTGAAGAAAATCATTTTGCTATCCTCTCCACCAATGTCAATCAATGTCCTGGTTTCCGGAAACTGCTTTTGAACGACCAGCGTTGCTGCCACTACTTCCTGAATAAAAGGCAGCCCGAACCGCTCGGAAATACCCATGCCGGCAGAACCGGTCGTTTGAATGCAGGCGTGCACATTACCCAACGCATTTTCCGCTTTCCGGAGCGACTCGGTTAATGCTTGCGTGATGTTGGCGTGATGCCGGTTATAATCCGTAAAGATAATGTTGCCCTCAGCATTTGTTACTGCTAATTTCAACGTGGTAGAACCGGCATCTAATCCAATGCTGTAGATGTCTTTGCTCATGTATAGCGTTTTCTGAGATTTTAAAATTTTATGCAAATATAGTCTAAATTCGTGTTAAACCGCAGTTCAAGACGTATCTTTATTTCCAGAACGGTTCGTTTTGCCGGCAGGCGGGAAATCCCATGGCTATGATATGTATGATCGGAAACTCAGTCAATAGCGATTTCAATTTTTGTGTAAAAGTTATTGTCCGGCGAAACGGCAAGAAGTTTGATGATGAAATGCTCTTCGTTTCAATAACGGAATTAAATCTTTCGGAAGAGTGCAATTTTTGTTGCGGCTTACAACATAGCTCTTAAATATTTATCCCGATTATTATTTAATTTTTCCACATAAAAAGCTACTTTTGTTGTTTCTTTTTTCAAAGACATAGATTGCAGCAATAAATTACATAATTATATATAGTTATATGAAAATAGGCATCCTCAAAGAGATTAAACCACAGGAAAATAGGGTTTCGATGACGCCGGCAGGAGTTGAAACAGCGATTTCACGCGGACACGAAATAATGGTAGAGCGAAATGCGGGTTCGGGCAGCGGATTTCCGGATCAGGAATATATCGCTGCCGGAGCGGTGATGGTCGAGTCTTCGGAAGAGATATATTCGGCCTGCGAGATGGTGATGCACGTAAAAGAGCCCCTTCCAAGCGAATACAACTTGCTGCGCAAAGGTCAAATCATATTTACCTATCTGCATTTGGCTGCCGATCTTCCTCAGATTAAGGCGTTGATGAAAAGCGGCTGTACAGCCATAGCTTATGAAACCGTGGAAACAGCCGACGGTAAATTACCGCTGCTTCAGCCAATGAGCGAAGTTGCCGGCAGAATGTCAATTCAGGAAGCTGCCCGTTTACTGGAAAAAACAGAAGGCGGTTCAGGCATATTAATGGGCGGAGTTACAGGCGTAGCGCCGGCAAGAGTAGTCGTGATAGGCGGCGGAATCGTAGGCGTCAATGCCGCGAAAATGGCTTGCGGCTTGGGCGCGGATGTAACGATTCTTGATACCAACATCGAACGGTTGCGCTACCTGGGCGAGATTATGCCGGCAAACTGCAAAATGATTATGTCCAATCCTGTGATTTTGCGTGAGCAGGTTAAAAATGCCGATGTGGTGATCGGCGCCGTTTTGGTTGCCGGAGCCAAAGCGCCGGGATTAGTTACACGCGATATGGTTTCTTCAATGCGCAAAGGTTCGGTAATGGTAGATGTGGCGATAGATCAGGGCGGTTGCTTTGAGACATCCAAGCCGACAACCCACGCCGATCCCGTTTTTTTTATTGATGGAGTGGCGCATTATTGCGTTGGAAATATGCCCGGCGCCGTTCCGCGTACTTCCACGATGGCGCTCACTAATGCAACATTACCATACGTGCTGAAAATTGCGGACAAAGGCTGGAAAACAGCAATGAAAGAAGACCCCGGATTTTTAAAAGGCTTGAATGTTTACGATGGAAAGCTGGTTTCTCGTCCCGTAGCAGAAGCGTTTGAACTTTCTTATGAAACGGTGAATTTATAGAATGTATCGAATGCTTATCAACTGTTTCATTCGATATCCCGTCAGGAATTCAAGCTCGGTAGAAAATGGCATTCTCTTCTGCCCCAGGCATTCCGTTATCGGTAATCGGCTGGACACGCAGGTACTATTTTGAGGCGAAAAAAAGTGCGTATCGGACAGGGAAGTGCGAAACCCCAAAGAATTTCAAAGTCATTTTTTGCTAATTTTTTGTTTGAATTTTGTACCGTCATAAAGATATGGACTTTATAATGCTTTTTACTGATACGCGAAAAAGAGCCAATTTGGATCTATAATGCAGATAAACAATTAAATATTATCTTTAATTTAAGTTGCTATTTATATATCTCAAAATAATTTCTATTTCAAAGTCCGGAGTTAATGTCATTTGACATTAACTCCGGACTTGAAATCAACTGGCAACTTGAATTATCTTTAACTAAACTGCAGTGCAAAAAAAATGAGAAAAATATTTGTTATTACTCAAACTATTTATATATTTGCAGTCAAAATAAAAAAAATGAACATAGTAGCAGCGAAATATTGGTGGCGCATCTTACAACTCAAAAAGTCGTAAGAAACGGGACTATATATGCATTATACAACATAAGATACATAAGAGGTCTGTCGCACTTGCGATAGACCTTTTTTCTTTTTTCAAATATGCTCAATTCAAAAAATAAACAAAATAAAACACAAAGATGAAAACGTATCAAGTGGATGAAAACGGATACTACGGAGAATTTGGAGGAGCCTATATTCCCGAAATCCTTTATCATTGCGTGGAGGATTTAAAAAGTACCTATTTGCAAGTATTGGAAAGCGAGAGTTTCCGGAAAGAGTTTGACACTCTACTGCGCGATTATGTCGGTCGTCCTTCACCGCTTTATTTCGCCAAACGGTTGAGCGAGAAGTATGGAGCTAAGATTTACCTCAAACGCGAAGACCTCAACCACACGGGCGCGCATAAAATTAACAATACCATCGGACAAATTCTGCTGGCTCGTCAAATGGGTAAAACGCGGATTATCGCCGAAACCGGAGCCGGACAACACGGTGTTGCAACCGCTACCGTATGCGCCCTGATGAATATGGAGTGTGTGGTCTATATGGGAAAAACGGACGTGGAGCGCCAAATGCCCAACGTAAAAAAAATGGAGATGCTCGGTGCAACGGTCATCCCCGTTCTGTCGGGAAATATGACGCTGAAAGATGCCACCAACGAGGCAATTCGCGACTGGTGCTGCAATCCTTCCGATACCTATTACATTATCGGTTCCACCGTTGGTCCGCATCCTTATCCCGATATGGTAGCACGTTTGCAATCCGTCATCAGCGAAGAGATAAAAAAACAGTTGTTGGAAAAAGAAGGACGCGAACACCCGGATTACCTGATTGCCTGCGTAGGGGGCGGAAGTAATGCCGCCGGAACCATTTATCACTTTGTGGATGATGAACGGGTAAAAATTGTACTCGCCGAAGCCGGAGGAAAAGGGATTCATTCGGGTATGAGCGCAGCGACTATTCAGTTGGGCAAAACCGGAATCCTTCACGGCGCACGCACCCTGATTATGCAAAGTGAAGATGGGCAAATTGAAGAACCTTACTCCGTTTCTGCCGGCCTGGATTATCCGGGTATCGGTCCGCTACATGCCAATCTACACGCCGCAAATCGCGCCGTGATTCTTGCAATTGATGACGATGAAGCGTTGAATGCAGCATTTGAACTAACCCGTTTGGAAGGAATTATTCCCGCCATTGAAAGTGCACACGCATTGGGCGCATTGGAAAAAATGAAATTCAAACCGGAAGATGTCGTTGTACTGACTGTTTCCGGAAGAGGCGACAAGGATATGGATACTTATATCAACTACAAAAATAATAAATAAATGTCATTTAGTTAACTTCGCTTCTTTGCGAACCTTGCGCCTTTGCGTTTAGAAAAAAGCGCAAGCGCAAAATTAAATTTAACGTAAAGGCGTAAAGGCGCAAAGTTCGCAAAGAAGCGAAGATTTTATTTTAAATCTGAAATTGCAAAAATATGTTTAAGTTCAAAACAAACAATAAACAGGTAATGGGCGACCTGCATACTCCTGTGAGCATTTACCTGAAAGTGCGCGATATTTATCCCGAATCGGCTCTATTGGAAAGTTCCGATTTTCACGGAAACGAAAACAGCCATTCATACATCGCACTTTGTCCGATTGCAAGCATCGGCATTAACAACGGCGAGAGCACCGCTGTGTTTCCCGACGGCAGTCGAAGGATAACGTCCTTAACCGAAGACTGTTGCGTGGCGGATGCGATGAACGATTTTCTAACCTGTTTTTCGATAGATGGAGCCAATAAGGAAGTCTGCGCATTGTTTGGCTATACCGCGTTTGATTCGGTGCGCTATTTTGAACCGGTTCCGGTGGCAGAAGTGCACCATGAAGAAAACGATGCGCCCGATATGCTCTACATTTTATACAAATACACGCTCGTTTTCAACCATTTCAAAAACGAATTGACTCTGGTCGAATTGCTTTTGGACGGAGAAGAAAGTCGCCTGCAAGAGATTGAAACGCTGATCGAAAACCGGAATTTCGCTTCCTACAACTTCCATCTCAACGGCGCGGAAACTTCGCCGGTTACCGATGAAGAATACAAAGCAATGGTACGCCGGGGAATCGCCCACTGTATGCGCGGCGATGTATTTCAAATTGTGTTAAGCCGGCGTTTTCAGCAGCCTTTCGGCGGCGATGATTTCAAGGTTTATCGTGCATTGCGGAGCATTAATCCGTCGCCATACCTGTTTTATTTCGATTTTGGCGGTTTCCGTATTTTCGGTTCTTCGCCGGAAACGCATTGCAAGATTACGGACGGACACGTAAGCATTGATCCGATTGCCGGAACCGCTTTCCGAACGGGAGATATGAAGATAGACAAACAGCGAACAGAAGCCCTTCTTGCCGACCCGAAGGAAAATGCCGAACACGTTATGCTGGTCGATCTGGCGCGGAACGACCTGAGCCGGAATGCACATAACGTACACGTTGATTTTTACAAAGAAGTACAGTATTACAGCCATGTCATTCACTTGGTTTCGCGCGTAAGCGGCGATATTAATAAAAGCAGCAATTCGATAAAAACATTTATCGACACATTCCCCGCCGGAACGTTGAGCGGTGCACCGAAAGTGCGCGCCATGCAGCTGATAAACGAAATAGAAAAGCATAACCGCGGCGCGTATGGCGGATGTATTGGCGTCATCGGCTTGAACGGCGATCTGAACCAGGCAATCACAATCCGCTCTTTCGTCAGTCGTGGAAATGTACTGTATTATCAGGCAGGCGCAGGTATCGTTGCGCAAAGCAATGATGAACGTGAATTACAGGAGGTTAACAGTAAACTTGGGGCACTAAAAAGAGCCATCCATTTAGCCGCGACATTAAAAAATTAAATTGGTATTGTCCCGAATCTGGATTTTTACCAGGTTTAAATGATCATCAGGATTTTTGATTTTGTAACCTTGAAAATCTTTTAAGTCTTGTGAAGATCCGGGTTCGGAACAATAAAATTAAACAACAATGAAAATATTATTATTTGACAATTACGATTCCTTCACCTACAATTTGCTACATGTTTTGGAGGAGTTAGGCGCCAATGTGGAAGTGCATCGCAACGATAAAATTTCGCTCGAAGAAGTGGAACGCTTTGACAAAATACTCCTTTCGCCCGGTCCGGGTATTCCCGAAGAGGCAGGAATCCTGTTGCCGCTGATTCGCAGGTATGCACCGACCAAGGATATTCTCGGCGTTTGCCTGGGCGAGCAGGCAATCGGTGAAGTTTTTGGAGCAAAGCTGATTAACTTGCCCAGCGTTCATCACGGCGTGAGTTCAAACATTCAAGTAATGGTGGACGACGAACCGCTGTTTACCGGGTTAGGTAAAAATTTCATTGCCGGTCGCTACCATTCGTGGGCAGTTTCACGCGAAGATTTTCCCGACTGCCTCGAAATAACTGCCGAAGATGCGGATGAAAAACAGATTATGGCATTACGTCACCGGATTTATAACGTACGCGGCGTACAATTTCACCCCGAATCGGTTTTAACGCCCGACGGAAAAAGGATTATTGAAAATTGGGTAATAGGAACCTCTTCTCCCGTGGTGCTGTCTCAAAAGAACACGGATGACGCGGATCTTCACAGATAACAAACGAATAGGAATTTTATATATAACTAATTATCAACGCTATAAAAATCCGTGTTATCTGTGTCATCTGCGTTCAAAAAGACTTTTGAGACAATTTCTGACTAAACAGGAAGGTCATCCTGATAACTGAACAAATAGTGATAAATCAATACAAATATTAACAAATAATGCAATGCGCTCCATTCCCCCTCTCTTGTGGAGAGGGGGTTGAGGGGAGAGGCTTCTATACAAAAATGAAACAAATACTATACAGATTATTCGAACATCAGTATCTCGAACGCGACGAAGCTCGCCGGATACTTCAAAACATCAGCCAAGGGCAATATAATGACACGCAGATTGCCAGCCTTATCACGGTTTTCCTGATGCGCAACATCTCTGTCGAAGAATTGTCCGGGTTTCGTGACGCACTGCTGGAAATGCGCCAGCCGGTTGATTTATCCGAATTTCCCACAATCGACATTGTCGGAACGGGAGGCGATGGAAAAAACACCTTCAACGTCAGCACAACATCCTGCTTTACCGTTGCCGGAGCCGGTTATCATGTTGTAAAACACGGTAATTACGGTTCGACCTCGGTCAGTGGAGCAAGTAACGTGATGGAACAACACGGAGTGAAATTTACGTCCGACGAAAGTCAGTTGAAACGTTCCTTAGAAAAGAGCAACATTGCCTACCTGCATGCGCCGTTGTTCAATCCGGCGCTGAAAGCCGTAGCCGGCGTGCGCAAGGCGTTGGCAGTACGGAGTTTTTTCAATATGCTGGGACCCTTGGTTAATCCGGTTAAACCGGCGTATCAGTTATTAGGTGTTTATAACCTGCCTTTGCTGCGTTTGTACAACTATACTTACCAGGAAAGCGATACGCGTTTTGCCGTAGTTCACAGCTTGGACGGATTTGATGAAATCTCGCTGACCGCCAAATTTAAAGTTGCTACTCCCGAAAAGGAAAAGCTTTATACGCCCGAAATGCTCGGCTTCAGACGTTGCACGGAAGACGAACTGGACGGAGGAAACACAATACAGGAAGCCGCCAAAATCTTTGACGCAGTGCTTGAAAACACAGCAACCGAAGCGCAAAAAAACTGCGTAATTGCCAATTCCGCTTTCGCTATCCAAGTTATCTGTCCGGAGAAAAAAATAGAAACCTGCATCGCCGAAGCCCGTGAATCGCTTGAAAGCGGCAAGGCGTTGCAGACGTTTAAACGATTTTTGGAGGTAAATGGTTAAAAATATTTTATAGCAACAGTAAATGGCGCCCATGCAGGGGATGACCTTTGTGTCTGCCCTGATACACGCAATAACATACGGGCGAATATACGCGATATACAAACAGGGCAAACATGCAGGTTTGCCTCTACAAAAGAACGGTTTATCATTATATTGTAATTAAAAAATGGAAGATATATTACATAAAATAACAGCAAACAAACGTATTGAAATAGAAGCGCAAAAAAAGATATTGTCTTTTCAATCGTTATCGGAATTGGTCGAAAAGCAGTCGTACCGAACGCAATCAATGCGCGCCTCGCTGTCAAAATCACCTTTCGGGATTATTGCCGAATTTAAACGGAAAAGTCCGTCAAAAGGCTGGCTGCATCCGGAAGCAAAAGTGGACGATATAGTTCCCGCTTACGAAAAGGGCGGTGCATCTGCCTGCTCGGTATTGACCGACAATCATTTCTTCGGCGGCTCGTTAGAAGATTTGCGCAAAGCGCGCAGCCTGGTCAATTTGCCACTCCTCCGGAAGGATTTTATCGTGGATGCTTACCAGCTTTTCCAAGCCCGGCTTGCAGGAGCCGATGCTATTCTGTTAATCGCCTCTTGCCTGACGCCCGAAGCGTGTAACTCACTTGCCGAAACCGCCCATAGCTTAGGATTGGAAGTATTGCTGGAAATTCACAACGAATCCGAATTGACGTATTTGAACGCCCATATTGATATGCTGGGCGTAAACAACCGGAACTTGGGAACATTCCACACCGACATCAACAATTCATTCCGCTTGGTGGAACAGATGCAGGAACACACCAACCGTGCCGGCGGAACCGCGCCTTTATTAATTGCCGAAAGCGGAATCTCCAGTCCTGAAACCGTTTTGCAATTGCGCAAGGCAGGTTTTCAAGGCTTTTTGATTGGCGAAACATTTATGAAAACCGATCATCCGGGTGAAACGTTGGCAGGGTTTATACGAAAATTAAATTAAAGCGCGAAGGCACGAATTTCTGCTCTTATAATGTCTTCACGTAATATCTTCGCGCCTTAAACATTTAATTAACCTTATAAAAATCAGATATGATAATAAAAGTATGCGGAATGCGGCATCCGGAAAATATTTCTCAAATCTCCCGATTGGAAGTCAATTGGATGGGGTTTATTTTCTACGAAAAATCGCCGAGATGCGTGCGTACTATTGACGGAATGGCTCGGAATCACCCCATCAATAAGGCAATCGAAAACGACTCCATGAAAAAGGTAGGAGTATTTGTAAATGCCACTTACCGGCAAATGGTAGAAACGGCTGCCGCGCACGGATTGAATTACCTTCAACTGCACGGAAATGAGTCGCCCGAACTTTGCCAAGCCTTGCGGGAACAGGGCTTTTTCGTCATAAAAGCCTTCTCTGTCGGCGCTGCTGCCGATTTGCAAAGGACAAATGAATACGAAAATTGCGCAGATTTTTTTCTCTTCGACACGAAATGTGCCGGTTACGGCGGTTCGGGCAAGCAGTTTGACTGGTCGATGCTTGCGTCGTATCAAGGAAAAACGCCTTTTCTGCTAAGCGGTGGCATTCATCCCGGAAGCATTGAAGCAATAAAAAACTTCACTCACCCGCAATTCGCCGGCATTGACCTCAATAGCGGCTTTGAAATTGAACCGGGATTAAAAGATGCGGACAAATTGGAGGAGTTTCTGGATAAGATAAAAATCTGAGATGATTTTTATATGCTGTTGAATTTTGTTTCTATAATTCGCCATTTTTATAGAAAAATAGAAACAAAATGAAATTGCAAGGAACAAGTTGTGTTTTACGGATAACAAATCTATAAAACCTCATTTTTACCTCATTCAAAAAAACAAACTCAGTATCAGGAAAATATAAATTTAACCATATATTACCTAATTAAAATAAACTTTAAAAATATTAAAAATATGAATCGCATCACCCATTTATTCAACACAAAAAAATCGGGTATCCTATCGGTTTATTTCACAGCCGGCTATCCGCAATTAAACGATACTGTAAATATCCTGAAAGAAGTACAGGCTAAAAACATTGATTTGGTCGAAATCGGCATCCCGTTTTCCGATCCGATGGCCGACGGACCGGTTATTCAGGAAGCTGCCAATCAGTCTTTACGAAATGGAATGTCGTTGAAAAAGCTCTTTGAACAACTCAAAGACGTTCGTTCGGAAGTTCATATTCCGTTGATTTTTATGGGTTATCTGAATCCCGTGATGCAGTATGGATTTGAAAATTTCTGTCGCGATTGCGCCGCAACCGGCATCGACGGAATGATTATTCCCGACCTGCCGTTTAATGATTATATGACAGCTTACAAGCCTGTTGCCGAAAAGTATGCCATTAAAATGATTATGCTCATCACGCCCGAAACCTCCGAGGAGCGAATTCGCCTGATAGATGCTAACACGGACGGATTTATTTATATGGTTTCGAGCGCCGCCACTACCGGAGCACAGGATAATTTCGACGAAAAGAAGCAAGCTTACTTTAACCGCATCAATACTATGGGATTGAAAAATCCGCGCCTTATCGGGTTCGGAATCAGCAATAAAGCCACACTCGATGCCGCAATGGCAAATGCTTCGGGTGCGATTGTCGGAAGTAAGTTTGTTCAGTTGCTGCGCGAGTCGGCAAATTCTTCGGAAGCAATAGATAAATTATTGGAAGCGTTGAAAAAATAAAAAGGACGGCCTTTTAAGTTAAGCCGGAGATATTTCACCGCAACGGACGCAAACTGTTTTCGCAATGAACCAAAGAAATTCTTAATTTTAAACACATTGCGTCTATTGCGGTGAAAACTTTTTCAAGCTTAATTTACAAGATAAAAAAACCTTATTTTTATCTCATTCTACAAATACAACAAAACAACCTCAGTAGCCACAGGTAATTTCCAACAACAACCCAATTGCCTGATTATAAATGTTTTTAAATTGAAACTTTATCAATATCACCGACAACTTTAATTTTTCCTTTTCAGGCGCCTGTCAATCCTCTTTTTTTGATTTTTGTAGTTCTTTCCTCTTTGATTGTCTTTTCAGTTTTTAATTTTGTTTGTTTTTCCATACCTATTAACTATCTTAGAAATTTTCGAGACAAAGGCAAGCATTTTAAAATTATTGTGAATTTTTATTTATATAAATTTGAATTTTTCGCTCCATTTATGTTCCTTTGAAACAATTTGAAAAATATTTTTATATGAAAAAGAGAAGCCTCACTTTCCTGTTTTTCCTTATAATATCCGTTAATGCTGCGGTGCAGTCCCAAAACTTGGCCAAAGATTGGGACGAAGTAGCCCGGTTGGAAAAGCAGGCTCAACCCAAATCAGCCCTGGAAAAAGTTACAGAAATAGAAAAAAAAGCCCAAAAGCAGAATAATCGTCCGCAACAGATCAGGGCATTGCTTTACCGTTCGAAGTTGCAGAGACAAATCAAGCAAGATGCCTCCTTAACGTCTATCGACGAAATTCAGCAGTTCAAGCTGACTTCGGCCGATGCAGTGGAGCAGGCGTTTTTATCGTCCCTGCTTGCGGGAATGTATAAATCTTATTACGATCAAAACAGTTGGCAGATAAGGCAACGAACTGTTCTAACGGGTTACATCCCCGAAGATATAAAGGAGTGGAGCAATAATATCTTTCAAGATACAATTACTGCCCTGTTAAAGCTTTCATTAATTCCTGCGGATAAATTGCAGCAAACAAAAGCTACTGTTTATTCCGATTTACTGGAACTGGGAAAAGACAGCCGCACGCAACGCCCTACGATGTTTGACCTGCTGAGCTGCTATGCACTGGATTTGCTGTCAACGCCGATGGAAATGAACCTGGACGATAACCTTTTCTCTGAAAATAAGAATTTTATAAATCTGCCTCATTTTCAAGACGAAAAATTGGAAATTTATCGCGGACTGCTGAAATTTCATTTAAACGGCAAATTTCCAGATGCCTTGATAATGACCGATTTGAGCCGGTTGGAATATGTGTACAACAATTCCGCTTCCGATAACCGGGATTCCCTTTACATGCTCCGGCTGGACGAATTGCTGAAGCAGTTTTCCGAAAATCCCGTTTCGGTAGAAGTGATGGAAAAAAAGGCAAGACTTTTGTTGCAGGAACGTTTCAAGAATTGCCTTGAAGAGGATTTTGACCCGGCCATTCCACAAAAAGTGTACGACCTCTGCCGGGCCGGAATCCGTAAATTCCCGAACTATCCGCGCATCGGGATTCTGAAAAATATACTGGAAGAAATACAGGAAAAAACGGCTCAACTCTCCGTTCAGGGCGTCATACATTCAAGCCAGGCAGTTCGCGTTACGATACATTACGCCAATATTACGGATCCGGTAATCACCCTTTGGCGATACGATATGGAACCCGATCATTATGAAAAGGCAGACGCCGCCGAACGAAAAAAATACAGGAAGAAAGTAGCGGAGAAAAAGTTAAATTTAATCCCGACCAATTTTTACATTGCCAAAGATACCGTCATTGAATTTCCGGCGCAAGCGTACGGCGTTTTCGGAATCTCCATGACAGCACCTTCGGCAAAGGAAGAAGTTGCGGATTTCAGCATCAGCGACTTTATTCAGCTTGAAAGAGAAATTCCAGGTTCCGGCGGAAAAGAATTGCTTGTGCTGGACAGCGAAAGCGGGAAACCGGTTCCCGGCGTTTCCGTCAAATTTTACGAATATGTCAATAAGAACAGCAACTTGAAATTCGAAGAAAAAACGGATGAAGCCGGAAGGGTAATATTACCTTATACAAGTAACCGGCAGCTGCGTTTCAGTATCGAAAAAGGAAACGACCGATACGCCGCTCAAACCCGGACTTACTTTTACAAACCGGGAAATCCGGCGGAAAACCGCGAAGCGCAATACGCTATTTTCACCGACCGCGCCATTTACCGTCCCGGACAGACAATCCGCTTCAAAGCCATTGCTTACCTTTTAAATAAAGAGCAAAACGAGGTTATTCCGGACAAAGAGATAAAGATTATGTTGCGCGATGCCAATTATCAGCCTGTTGGCGAGCAAACGCTGCGTACCAATGAATTTGGCTCTGTCGCCTCCTCATTTGTCCTGCCCGAAAATGTAAAGAGCGGCTATTTTACCATAGAAGTTGGAAATCAACGGAAAAATATCCGTGTGGAAGAGTATAAACGTCCGACTTTTGAAGTGAATTTTGACAAGCAGACAGCTACGTATTCATTTGGCGATACAGTCAGCATAACCGGAAATGTTCAGTCGCTGATGGGAGTAGCTTCGCCCGGCGCCAACGTAAAATACCGCGTTGTCCGCCAGCCCGATTTCCTTTTCCGCACCGGATTTATTTCCGAAAAACAGGTAGCGGAAGGCGAAACAAAAAGCGATGAAAATGGAAAATTTACCTTTTCATTTGTTCCCCAAAAAGACCGGAAAAGCGGTTTGAAGGAAGCATATTACCGCTATCAGATATTAGTCGAAGCAACCGATGCCGCCGGCGAAACGCAGAAAAATGAACTCTACATTCCGGTTGGCGACCGCTCCATGCGCCTTTCGCTCGAAGTGCCCGACAGGCTGTTAAGCTCTTCCATCGGAAAGCTTTCCGTTAAGGCGCAGACGCTGAACGGCGAACCGGTGCAGGCAGCTGTCCGTTACTCCATTTTCCTGTTGAATGATATAGAAAAATTACCGGAAGACGCTGTCGATGCGAATAAACTGACAAGAAAAAAACAGGTTGCTGCGGGCACCGTCGAATCGAACCGGAAAGACTGGAACGAGCTTCAACAGCTCTCCGAAAGCTGGGAGCCGGGATATTACCGTTTTGTCCTCGAAGCGAATGACGATAAAGGCCGAACCGTCCTGGACAGCGCAAATACTGTTTTTTATAAACAAAACGAAAAAACGCCGCCGGTAAAAACGCACCTTTGGACAGAGATTGAACAAACGGAGCTGGTGCATGGCGATACGGCAACATTCCGCATCGGAAGTTCGGACGAAAATGTATGGCTTTACTATAACGTGCGCCGCAAAGACAGCGAAATTCAAACCGAATGGATACAGCTGAACAACGAAATCCGCGATTTTGAAATCCCGTTCAACGAAGCATACGGAACAGCGATGGAAGTCGAATTCTTCTTCGTAAAAAACGGGAAAATCTACCGGAACAATCTTTCTTTCCGCAAAAAAGAAGAGAAAAAAGAGCTTGATTTACAGCTGACCACTTTCCGCGACAAATTACAGCCCGGAGGAAAAGAGGAGTGGACGCTGCAACTGTCCAATCAAAAAGACCGTGCAGAAGTGCTCGCCGTCATGTATGATGCTTCGCTTGATAAATTGCAGAAAAACGACTGGCTGTTTCGGCCGGTTTACCGGGAATATATTAATTTCCCCTATTGGAACATGGACTGGCGGGGCGAAAATTCGCTTTATTTGTATTGGAATCGCTCACGTGCAAAAGAGGTTATTTTTTCGTATGATAAAATACCCGGCATGTATTTTGAATCGTCCTATGCAGGAGGTCCAAGAATTTTTCGCAACAGTATGTCCCTTGGCAACAACATATCTTCAGAAGTAGATAATATTGTTGTGATGGAGGATGCGGATGCGGCTGCTCCTGTGCAAAAAGAGATGAGAGTACGAGCAACAGGCGCTGTTCAGGAACTTGCAGAAGTTGCTTACAATGAAGAAGCCGGTGGAGTTTCCACACCGCCTGAAAACGTCCAGCTCCGCACCAACTTTGCCGAAACCGCCTTCTTCTACCCGCAGCTGAAAACGAACGATAAGGGCGAAGTGCTGCTCTCCTTTACCGTTCCCGAAAGCCTGACGCGCTGGCGCTTTATGGGACTGGCGCATACCGCCGATTTATATACGGGACAAGTTGAAAAAGAAGTGGTTACCCAAAAATCGCTGATGGTAATGCCGAATCTGCCGCGCTTTCTGCGTCAGGGCGATAATTGTGTGCTGACTGCCAAAGTCATCAACCTTTCCGAAACAAGTCAGCAGGGAAAAGCCACGTTTGAACTGATTGACCCGGAAACCGAAAAAGTGATACTTGTCAAAAGCGTTGATTTTAATGTGGATGCCGGAAAAACGGAAGTTGTTTCATGGTCGTTCAGCGTGCCGGAAAATCAGGAAATCGTTACCTGCCGGATTACCGGAAAATCGAAAACCCATTCCGACGGCGAACAGCGGATGCTGCCTGTTTTATCCGATAAAATATTGATAACCGAAAGCATGCCGATGACTGTCCGCAGCAGCGAGACGCGAACATTTACTTTTGACAAATTAAAAAACAGCAAGTCCAATACATTGCAAAATAAGTTGCTGGAGCTGGAATTTACCGCCAATCCGGCATGGTATGCCGTGCAGGCGCTGCCTTCCGTTACCGTACCCGAATCGCCAAACGCCTTTTCGCTGACGGGCGCTTATTATGCAAGCACGCTGGCAACGCACATCGCCCGTTCACAGCCGAAAATTGCAGCGATGATTGAGGTTTGGAAAAAGCAGGGCGGCACAAAAGAGACGCTGCTTTCCAACCTTCAAAAGAATCAGGAGCTGAAAAACGTGCTGCTGGAAGAGACACCCTGGGTATTGGAAGCAAAAGACGAAACCGAACAGAAACAGCGGCTTTCCCTGCTTTTCGACTTAAATACGCAAGAAGAAAACGCAGCGGAAATGATGACGAAATTGCGCGAATTGCAGTTGCCGGACGGCTCGTTCCCGTGGTTTGCGCGCATGTCGGGAAGCCGCTATGTAACGGCATATCTGTTGAATCAGCTGGCGCGTTTATCCAAATTGGGCGCGGCGGAATTTGACAGTGAAGTAAAGCAAATGCAGCTCCGAGCTTTGAATTATTTAGATGGGGAAATACAGCGCGATTATGAAAATTTGAAGAAATATTCCAAGGATTTCAAAAACGCAAAAATAAATTCCGAACAGCTCTATTATCAGGTTGTCAGAAGCGCTTACCGCGACATTCCGGTTGCGAAAAATGCGCTCGAAGCCAATAAATTTTATTACGGTTTGATAAAAACGCAATGGACGGAATTCGGCTTGTATGAAAAAGCGATGGCAGCTCTCGCATCCTATAATAATGGCGATGCGGAAATTGCAAAAAAAATCGTCAACTCATTGCGCGAACACGCTACGATGACCGACGAAATGGGCATGTTTTGGGATAAAAACCGTACAGGTTATTTCTGGAACCAGTCGGCAATCGCCACGCTGACTGCTATTCTGGACGCTTTCGCCCAGATAGACCCAAAAACGGAAGAACTGAGCGAAATGCGCATCTGGCTCCTGAAACAGAAGCAAACGCAGCGCTGGGAAAGCACGACTGCGACGGTTGATGCCATTTATGCGCTGCTGCTCCGCGGCGATAACTGGCTTTCTGCCGACAATAGAGTAACGATACAAATGGGCGGAAAAACAATCGTTCCTCAAAACCCGGAAGCGGGAACTGGTTACTTTACAGAAATAATTTCAGGAAGTGAAATTCGTCCCGAACTGGGCGAAGTACGCATCACAAAAGAAGGAAATGGCATCGCCTGGGGCGCACTTTACTGGCAATATCTGGAGGAACTGGACAAAGTAGAAAAAGCCAAAACCGCCCTGCATATCGAGAAAACGATGATGCTGGAAAAAGTAACTGCCAAAGGCCGCGAGTTGCAGCCAGTCACGGAGAAAACGGCATTGAAAGTGGGCGATAAGGTCATCGTCCGGTTAGTCATCCGCACCGACCGCGATTTGGAATTTGTGGCGCTTAAAGACCAGCGCGCCGCGTGTCTCGAACCGGTTTCGCAGCTTTCCGGCTATCAGTACAGGGAAGGATTAGGTTATTATCAGAGTCCGAAAGACGCTTCAATGCAGTATTTCTTCGACCGCCTGCCGCAGGGAACTTACGTGATGGAATACCCGCTGTGGGTAACAAACGCGGGCGAATATACGAACGGGATTACCACGCTTCAGTGCCTGTATGCGCCTGAGTTTGTGTCGCATACGGAAAGTGTGAAGTTGAGGGTTCTGGATCATTAAAATTTCTATATTTTGGGGGTAGAGTGGAAAATTGATCGTATTTTTGTTGCTGTAACTAATACACAATTATGATGAACCCAAAACAGAAAAGCAACCACCTTTCCGACTATCTCAAAAGTAACCGGAAAGGAAGCCGGGAAGCCGAATTGATGGTTTCGCCGGGCTGGACGGCAAAAGACCGTCCGCACAAAAACAGGAAAATGTATGACAGAAAACGCGAAAAGCGGGATTGGAAAAATGATGGCTCCAATCCCGCTTTTAGTTTGTCTGAACGGGGATTTTTACAATATTTATCAGATTATCAGGATTTCGCCTTTGCTATCTTGTGAATCTTTTTAATCTTGTAAAAATTCCGGTTCAGGACAATTTTATCCCTTCAACCACCGCCTGCTCCGTTTTTTCAAAAACTTCAGCAAAAGGCGTATCCTTTACCGGAATAGGGTCGTGAATCGTGAGGGTGATTTTATTTCCAAGTCCCATCGGGAAAGCTCCCCATCGCGTCATTTTCCACGAATTGTTGATTGAAACGGGAACCATATAAGCGGAAGGAGCGTACTTGCAAAGAATTTTCAGCCCGTTTTCGGCAAATGGCTTTGGTTTGCCGGTTTTGCTTCTTGTGCCTTCGGGAAATATGACTACTGTCCGCCTGGTTTTCTCTATGTATTGCCCTATTTCCCTGATGGCGGATAGAGATTGTTTTGCGTCTTTCCGGTCAATGAGTACCGAACCGCCGTGCCTCAAATTATATGATACGCTTGGAATTCCTTTGCCTAACTCTTTTTTACTGATAAATTTGGGATGGAATTTTCGTAAAAACCAGCCAATGGTCGTAATATCATACAGGCTCTGATGATTGGCAGCGATAATCAAAGGCACACCTGCCGGGAGTTTATGCCGGTTCTCAATTTTATACCTTGTTCCGAGTACCAGCGTGTTGGTTACCAGGAAAAAATACATGGCATCTACGCTTTTCTTGTGTGCGCTGTAACCAAACAGGTTGAGGCTCATCCATTGAATGATGTGAAATATCAACAGCGTCATTCCGAACAAAAAGTAATAAATGACGGATAGCGGATATGATATTAATTTTTGCATTTTTTACACAACCCCTAATTTTGCATTCAAAAATTCTGCTTTCAATTTTTCAATAACTTCTTTTACGCTTGATATTTTTTTCGATAAATGCACATTCGCACCCGAAAAAGCGTACCCTTTTTTCATATTGCCTCTTGCGGCATTGTAGAGAGCCATAATGATGCAATACGGACTTTTGGAATAATCGCATGTTTTTATACAGTGGAAAGGACAGTTTTTCGGTACTTCCCGACCTTCTTCTACGCTTTTGATAAATTCGCCGTCAATCGCTCTTCCGGGCATTCCTACCGGACTTTGAATGATTTTTACATCTTCGCGCCTGGCATTCACAAAAACCTTTTTGAAATCTTCGGATGCGTCGCATTCGGTCGTAGTTACGAACATCGTTCCCATTTGTACGCCCGAAGCGCCCAAATCCATAAAGCGGCGTATGTCTTCTCCGGTAGAAATTCCGCCGGCGGCAATGACCGGGATGTTTTTCTCTTCTTTGTATGAAGAGGCCACGTTTACCACTTCCGGAATCAGGTGTTCCAGCGAATATTGTTCATTTTCGATCTGTTCTACTTTGAATCCCAGGTGCCCGCCGGCTTTCGGACCTTCTACTACGATGGCGTCCGGCAAATAATTGTAATTATTTTTCCATTTGCTGCAAATAATTTGTGCAGCGCGTGAGGAAGATACAATCGGCACTAATTTCGTTTTGCTCTCGCCGTTCAGGTAAGACGGCAGATCGAATGGAAGCCCGGCTCCGGCAAATATCACATCCACTTTTTCCGAGATAGCTGTTTTTACCATATCGGCATAGTTGCTGAGGGCAACCATAATATTTACTCCGACAGTTCCTTTGGTCTTTTCTTTTGCTTTCCGGATTTCCTCTTTCAAGCCCAGAATACACTTGTTCAGGTAATCGCCTGGAAATTTATTATAAATCACCCCTAATCCGGCGGCAGAAATCACGCCGATGCCTCCTTCATTGGCAACCGCTGAGGCTAATCCGGAAAGTGAAACGCCAACGCCCATACCGCCCTGTATGATGGGCAACTTGATTTCTTTATCTCCAATAAAAAATGATTTCATCCACAACTAATTTTTAGCGACGACAAAGGTAATGAAAGATTGAAGAAAATAATGCGTTTTTTGCTTGAAAAAATTAAATTCTTTTGTATATGTTGTATAAATTGAAGCAGATTAACATTCTTCGCTATATAATATCATCCTGTTGGAGACTTGGAAATCCCCAAAAGATGACATTATACGGCACTGGGTGTTACCTTGCCTGACTACTTGCAAATTGGGTGATAATGTATGGTGTTGTAATGGTTAAAAAGTTATTTCGTTGCTGTAAATCGCTTTTGAAGATCGCTCGGCAATTGCGCGTACAATGTAAATATACTTGCTTCCGATGCTGACATCCGGGTCAATATAGAAAAAGTTATTCGGACCTATGGAGGCAACCGGAAGCATACGCCCGTTTTCGCCTTCCTTGCGGTAAATCACAGTGCGGGTAAGTTTGCAATCGCTTGTTCGTTCCCATCTTAGTTGAATCTGTTTTTTCTCTGTGCGCTCAATTTCAACCGTCAAATTACCGATGCAAGGCGGAAGTTCGCCTTTGAAAAAATAGGGTAAACTCCTTTTTTCGGACATGTTGCCCGATTCGTCGTAACTGCGGATGACATACCTGATCGGAGTCTCCGGTTTAAACTCGAAAGGATCGGTATAAGAAGAGACAAGTTGGGGAACGATCCACTCCTGCAACTGTTCGAGCGAATCCGAATGGTTGATGCTGCGATACAACTCCACCCGTTTTAAGTCTAAGCTGGAACTGTTGTCCCATGCTATTACCATTTTGCCGTTAAGTTGTTCTACCTTTGTAAACAGCGCTGCAACCGGTGGAAGGGTATCCGGCTTCATCAATTTTATCGCATCCGACAACTTGGACGGGTTGTAATTCCGGTCAAAAGCCGCTACTTTGTAATAAATATCGTTGGTCAAGGTATTTAACGGCAAGGTGTCGGAAAAAGCAGTATCGGGCAGAATTTTCCGCATGGCATTGATAAAGTCGCCATCCCGTCCGCTGTTGGATACAAATACCTGGTATCCGAGTATATCATCTTCCTTATTTGGCTGCCATGAAAGACGTGCGATTCCGGTCGAGTCGATATATCCTTTCAAACCAGCCGGAGTAGCCGGCGGAATGGTATCTACCCTTGTTCTGAAATAAATATCGGATTCAGCCACCTGTCCCTCCGATTTCCCATAGGCAATGATTTGGTAATAGTTGGATTTTCCGGGTTTCGTATCTTTGAAATTTCTTACGCTTGGCGACAACATTTTATTATTGAGCGTGGTAAAGCCCGATTTAAAATCGGTGGTTCGCCGCACGTCAAATCCTTTGATACGCTTTTCCAGCATGTTGTCCATCTTCCAGGATATGCCGGCATGCTCTGTTCCGAAAATGACTGTATCTATGCGCAGGACTACATCGCTGAAGTCAGGTTCTCCTCTACCTTTTACCACCTTTGAAACGGGTCCGTACATGCCGAAAGGGGAGTAGCCCGATAAACGATAATAGTGCATAGAGGTTCTGTTTAGTAACGTGTCGCGGAAGTTGGCGGTAAATTCAAACCGGTCGTCGGTATATCCGTGTACGATGGGACGTTCTTTTACCGGCTCAAAGCGGATGCTGTCCAGGCTGCGTTCGATGCGGTAGCCGGAGTAGAATCCTACAAACCGGTCGATGGGCCACGAAAAGGCCACGTCGGATTTTCCGAATTTTGCGTCAAATATTTCGGGGGCAGGCAATACGCTTTTTACCTGCATATTCACTTCCACCTCGCGTACGTTTTGTAGTCTTCGACCGGTTTCGAATATCACGCGGTACTGGTAAACGGCTTGCTTGTCAGCTTTTCTGTCCACAAAATGTAAAGCGGCAGCTTGTGCCAATTCTACTGAGAGATCGCAGGCATAAAGTGACATGGCAAATAAGAGGTTGTCTTCAAATTCCGCTTCGGATTCGGTACGAGGTAATCCATCCGAGTCGCGTTCATTGCGATAGAGCAATTCACGCACGGCAGCGGCATCCGGATTGTTCAGTTCCAGGATGGCAAAACTTTCATTGCTTGCCGGGATGAGCACGGGCGAAATGGAAGTCCACTCGCTTTCGCCTTTTGTGCGACGCTGCACAGTATAGCCCTGCCTGGCGCCTTCGAGCATTGCATCAGCATCGGTGGGTGTCCAGCGTAAAGAGACCGAGTCGCCGTGGTTGAAATAGAGCAATTCGATTTCCTTCTCATTTTTCTCATTTTGTGCCTGCAGCCACACCGGAAAGGTAAAAGCAACCGCAAAGCACATTATCCATGTTTTTAATATCTGTTTCATACGAGATTATTTATTTTTTATTATTGTCGTACGAAACCCACGGGGACTTCATTATCTTGGATGAACGTTAGTTCGAGTGGGTTTCATCTGTTTATTTCTTATTTGTTTTTTATTCAAAACACATACCGCTGCCATCCGAACAGGCAGGCGCCCAGTCGCAAGTTTTGCCGCCTTCAAATTTCGTATTTGCATTTCCTTTTACCAGTCCGCCGAGTACTTTGTACTTGAATGAAATACCACCGGATACATAATACGGCTTCGGAATTTCGGCTTGTAAGCCGGCAAGTACGCTGAATTCGACCACTTCAAACCGTTTGCTTCTGACTTTGACTCCTGCGCCGGCGCCCAGATAGAAGAATGCGTTTACACCGGCTCGGTAATGGCTGCCTCCCGGTTGGCAGGTTTCTTCTTCTTTGTACAAGACATATCCGTCGGTACCTCCGCTCAATTCAACAAAGGCATAGATAAACTTGTCGAAACCAACGTCCACAGTCATCTTGAGTCCGAACGCCAAGCCCCTGCCGGCTTTTGCATCTGCCGGACTGCCTGCATTATAACCGTGGAAGCCAAATTCCGTAATCAGGTTTTTGTCTAACGGCTCAATGTATGACGGCATTTTACCCAGCATAAAGTAGGTTTGTCCTTCTGCCAGATCAATGAATTTCAGTCTTACCGGTTCCGTATTGGATCCCACGTGGAACCACCACTCGTCCGGATCGGTATGCAATACGATTTTAGCTTGACCGGTTAAAAGTTTCGTATCGACATTAACTCCGGCATCCATGTGGAAAATCTTTTGTATGTGATTGTACTCCATGTTGACAAATCCGTTCAATAACGAACTTTCTTTATCTTTGCCGAGCATATTCAGTAATCCCCTGATGGTCATATAGCTTAATCCTCCTCCGGAAGCAAACGCTATTTCGAGCTCGGCATTTATGATTACCAGGTTTTCATTTGCCACATTTAATCCCACGCCTACGATAAATCCTAAGGAAGTTTCATTGTCCGGAATATAATCCGGCACCATCAATTTGTCGCCGTTTCTGACGCTTTTTCCTCTTACCTGGCTCATTTTGCTGAATAAGCCACCCTTTATGGATTGTAAGTTTACCGAAGGAGGGAAAATCAGGATTCCACTACCGAATGAAGCTTCTATCACTCCGAACCAATAACGGAAGGAGCCTTGCTCCGAATCAGGCAACAGGATGCCGCCGACGCCTTCACTTCCTTTTCTTACATATTCATCCAGCGTTTTTCCGAACCTGAATTCGGCGCTTGCAGAAATATCAATCGGTTTAATGGTTAATGCTATATCGCCTTTTAATCCTCTTCCGTATATCGGATCCGGTATCGGATCTCCATACTTCTCAATACTTCCTTTTAATGCGAATACGGAGAAGTCAATATCGACAGCGATTTTGTCGAGACTTAATCCTTTTATTTCCCAATCGTGTGCTACGTCCGACAGGAATTTGAATTTTCCGCCAACGGAAGCGCCCAGTCCGTCGCCGATGAGTTCGACGGTCATTTCAGCAGTGAAATAAGCTAAATCCGTCTTCTTGTCGTATCCGGCTCCTAAGCTGTTCAGCGCCATCCGGAGTCCGCCGATGGTATAATCGGCGCTACCTGCGAGTGCGAAATTTCCGTCTCTGAGGTATGGTTTGCGGGATGAAATGGTTAAATTCTCGAAACGTAACTCATCTAATCTTACAAATGAAGTTTTAAATGTAACGTAACCGTTCAGTACCAGTTCGACAGCTCCGCGTTTGACTTTGACCGTATCAACAGGTGTAATCCCATCTTCGGCATAATTTATTTTATCTTCGTTCTTATTCGTAAATGAAAGCGAGCAACCTTGTTTCAGCACTAATTGTGCATTTTCGGTAAAAGGAATGTTCAACTGTTTGTCCGCACCCAACGCAGCTCTTGCTTCCATCTCGAACCCGGTCTTTTTTTGATAGTAGAACCGTCCGTCCAAGTCAATATTCCAGTTATTATTTTCTGCATCTTCTTTTTCCGGATCCTGTGCCGCTTTTATTTCTACGTTTCCTTTCAGGAAGCCCGATTCAAATTTACTTTTCAGGATGGACATGCCAACCTGATCAATGGAAACTACCATACTTTTGCTGTTGACAATCTTACCGTCTTCTCCCAGACTGGCAAAAAATTCTCCGGTAAACCCATATTCGTCAAACAGTACGTTTTTGACATTTATTTCAATCGGATCCGGTTCTGCTGCATCATCATTTTCCTGTTGTCCCGACAGATCCGGTGGAAATTTCACACTCAACTCTTTCAGGGCAAATCCGGTCCAAAGATCGTCGCCGTCATCGCCAAAGTCGGTCGAATAGTTGGTTGGGAAAGCGAAGCCTTCGGCGTTGCGTACGGTACTTAAATCGAGCAAGGCATCGTGGACGGTATAAATAAAATCGCCCGTAAAGTCTAACTTAAACGAATTGGGGAATTCTACTTTGACAATCATATCGTCCAAATCGGTAGCGAAAAGAGAAAAATGGGCGGATACTTTTGTGGTGTCCATTATCTGATCATTTTCTTCATTGGGTTTTATCAGGTCATCTCCATTTCTATCAATTGCTATGGAGTTCATGAATACGAATTCACCAGCCAGCGACAGTTCACGGAAACCGTTACAGTCTATACCGACGTATGATTTCGATGTGTCGGGTACGAGATAAACCTTTCTGTTAAACATAGGTATACTGTCGACTTTTTGGTTATCATTGCCGAAATGCATGGTTAATTTTGTCATATCCGGACCTTCTTCACCTCCCTTCCTTCCTGAAAAGATAATGTCGTTGCCTTTGAATGTCAGCTTGGTAACTCCACTGTTATCATAAGACGAAAACGGCAATTGAAATTCCGCCCTGGCATCGTATGCAATGTAATTGTTTTCTCCATGATCATCGGGAGCGATTCCGGTGGTTGTTCTATGGCTGCGCATCTCTTCAATGGTAAGCCTTATTGATGTTTTTCCGTATCCGCCCTGAAAACCGACAGGGGCGTAAAATTGTTTACTGAAACCGGCTAATGTTGCTGCTTCTATTATAATCTCTTCCCAATCGAAATTTCCGTTGGCTACCGCTTTATAGACTTCGACTGCGTTAACAATGCTTTCTCCGGATGCTTTCACGGATTCGGTGAGGGCGCTCATAGAGCCGGTTAATTTATCTTCTTCCTCTAACTGTTTGATAATACCGGCTATGTTTTCGGATATGGTTTTTATGGCATCAAGGCTTGGTTCCGCTTTGGAAAATTCATTACAAAGCGATTGGAACGTGGAATTTAAATTCTCAAATTCGCCGGTTACGCCGCCCGGCAATCCCTGTATGCTTTCCTTAAGACGGGCAGCCTTTTCTTTTAAATCGTTGACTGCATTGGCTCCGTCCTGAATGGAGACATTTTCTTTGGCTTCGGCATTCCGGACATTCTCAACTATATCTACCACCGCATTATACAGTTTTTTTGCCTCTTCGCCCATGTCTTCTCCATAAGCCCTTAATGATTCTATGCTATTTTCTGCGTTATTTCCGATAGCGCTTGTTTCGGCGATGCCGTGCTCAATGATGTTTCGTACCATTGTTTCGGCTCTTTCGGCTATGGTTCCGAAAGATTCAACCTTGGCGGCAAGATCAGAGATTGATTGTGAAAGGTCTGAACTGTTTACAAATTCATTGAATTTTTGTTCTGCGGTGTTGGAAAGGTTTTCTATGCTTTCGAGTGATAATTCGGTGTTTTTCAGCGCTGCAAGCAAGTCTTTTCCTGCCTGGATAGCATTCCGGGCTTCATCATTTATTTCACCTCCTAAGCCTTCTATGCCGGAAATAATTTCCAGGGTGCTCTTTTTTAATGTATTAAATTGCTCTATTGCCTCTTTAACGGAGTGCTTTTCTCCTGTAGGTTCTCCGCCGTTAATAATGTCTTTTAATCCTTGAAGACTGCCTCCGAACTTAGCAAAGCCATCGGTGATGTTATTGAAATATTGCTGTGCGTCTTCTCCGATATTCCCTAAATTGTTTTTGACGTTGTTAAATGTATTTTTGACTTCATCGACTTTATTCTTAATTTGGGCTAATTGATCTTTATAACCGTTTACGATCCCTGTTAACCGTTGGATTTCCTCCAGGTTTATAGCATCCCTGTTTAATTCATTGAGTAGATTGTTAATAGCATCTCTTATTTGCTGTTTGTTTTGTAAGCTGTTCAAAAAGTTTTTCAAATCGTTTAACTTATTTGCTATTTCGGGATTGTTAACCACATTTTCGTCCAACCGGTCAAATGCGCCTGCCTGATCCAGCAGGTCAAATATCTTTTTCATATTCTCCACATCGTTTCTCAACTGGTTGTAGTTGTTGACACCTGCTACAATCGCTTGTTTTGCCGCCTCCTCCTGCTGCTGTGTTTGCGGGAAAACAGCTTGACAGAAAAACAGCAGCAAAATCGAAACGAGCCGGGTACGACTGCTAAATCGTTTTCTTCGTTCTCCGAAACCGGAAAAAGAGCATTTCCCGGAAATCTTCGGGATCAGCTTGTACGAATGGTTTAAATTTCTCATTTATTTTTATTCAGTTATTATTTTTATATCTGTTAATTACTTGGTTGCTGCCGCGCAATTGTATCGCGTGGTATTCTCCGCACCGGCGCAAATTTGTGACCGTTGCCTCTACTCGTTTGTTGTAGTGTGCAAATTTTGCAGCGTGCACCGTTCGGCATAGCGTCTTTCGCTATGTCGGAGCTAAAAGCAAGCCTCCGGTGCATATTCAATCATTGCATTTTCCTTCATTCTAATCATCTTACACTTCTCATTAAACCTGTTCGTTCCACTGGCATAATAATCGATATTACTTCCAAAACACTTGATAGATCAGCATAATTGCGCGCATTCGAATAGATATAATCTTCGGCCTTTTCTACAATTCCTGCCCGTACAGGATTTTCGTGTATATAATTCATTTTCTGTTCGATAAATTTATTACTGTAAATTATTTCCGCATGATTCTCATGTGTCCATACCTGATACTGTGAGTTGCGTTTATGCTGTTTTGCCGAAAATTCAAAAAGATTCAGCATCCAATCCCGTCTGCTTTCCGGTTCTGTTTGTATTGCTTCCAGCATCTGTTTAGCTGTAAAACTTTTAAATTCTTTTATTGTATCGCTTAATTTTCCCGGAAAACTGCGTATCAGTAAATGTATATGGTTACTCATAATAACAAAGGCATAAATTTCCAGGCCTTTGTTTGCCTGACAAAAACGAAGACTTTCGACTACTATGTCCCGATAGATTTTTCGAGTAAAAATATCGATCCAGCGGACAATTTGAAAAGTCACATAGTGCAATTCGTCTTGTTCTTTTATTTGGTAACCGGTACTCATGTTTTTATTTTTGGCAATGTTGTTTGTTTTTTGTTTTTACAAGCCGGAGGCTTGCTTTTAGCTTCGACATAGCGACAGACGCTATGCCGAACGATATTTATTCTTCTACTCTTCACTCACAGCACACCTACGCTCAACGAAGAAGACTTTCTGCTTTTTACACTCTACGTTCAACGAAGTAGTTCCTTGTGTAACTTCGTATCCTCTACGTTCAACGAAGGCTCACTTTGAATCTTTTATACGTTACGCTCAACTAAGGCCTGTGGCTTGTATCTTCGTATCTACTGTTTTACTAAATTCTAACATCTTCTTCTGTTTACATATTGCAAATTAGAAATTTGCTTTTAGCTTCGACATAGCGACAGACGCTATGCCGAACGGCGGTTTCGTTTTTTGTTTTTTTTACACACTGCAATGTACGAAAGCATATTTATTCATAACTGATATTTTTTCTTTCGTACACCAATAAATTATGTTTATCATCTAATATTGCCAGCAATTTATCATTTGCCTGTGGCGGATTATAGAAATAGCCTAAATCATCTTTAGTCGTATCATACCAAATTATTTCTGCTTTTTCAGTATCGAAAAAACCGAAAGCATTGGAAACATCCATATTTTTATAATAACCACAAAAGAACAATAAATTAGGATATTCCTGATAATAATTACTGTGTTTAATACGCCAACTATCTTTCCAAATTGCGCCAAAATCTTTTTTAACTTGTCCTGTCAGCCTATTTAAATCTATTTCAAAATAAAAACGATGGGCAAATGCTTTTAAAACACCTTGCTTTTCGTTTAAATGAATGGTATCACTCAAGTTGACATGTTGTTTTTCTTCTTTATCCAATCCTAAAAAATCCAATATATTTTCTATATGATGTATTAATTTTCCTGTTTCAACATCAATTCCTATTAAACGAAATTCACTCACAAGTATCCACAAAACATTATTGTAAACTCCTATGATTTGATTGATCTTTGCAGGCTGATCTTTGCCCCAAATGTCTTTATATGGTGAAAAATCGGATATGGAGAATTGCCACAAAACATTTCCATCCAAAACATTGAAACAATATATTAATGATTGGATTATCATTCTTTCATTAAAAGCAGTACAGAAAAAAAAGTTATCACTAATTAATGAAATTGAAACAATAATTTCTTTTTCCCAAATTACACAATCAGAGTTATAATCATAAGCAATGATAGAGCGTTTTTCTTTGTTTTTTTTGTTTCTTCCTATAATTATGTTAAAATAATGATTTAAGTAAGAAATAGGAATAGACTTCTGAATAATGCCATTTTCTTTGTTAACTATTATAGTTTCTCTGCCACTCGCAAACAACATGATTTGGGATTTCAATAAAATACAACTACCATTAAGTTGGTTACTTTCCCAAATTTTATTTAATTCAGAATCTACATAAATTGTTTCATTATTATCTTTGTTCCGAAATACTATATTGTCTTTAAAAATATTTAACAAAATGGTATTTTTATACATTTTTATATTCTTCATGAGGTTATTCGACTTTAATAATATTGTAAAAAGGGTTCCTTATATCGTTAATTATATCAATTATATCATCAATGTCATCTGTTCCGAATAATTTCCGTAATTGCACTTTATCTAGCAGTTCCTCGTTCGGCATAGCGTCTTTCGCTATGTCGGAGCTAAAAGCAAGCCTCTGGCTTGCATATTCAATTGGCATATTCCTTCATTCTAATCATCTTATACCAGCTATGTCGAAGCCAAAAACAAGCCTCCGGCTTGCATATTCTATCACTGCCTCTCATCTTTTTATGCTACTTTTTATACATCTAAAAACTTCCCTTCATTTCACGGCTTCGCCCTTGTCATAGCTATAATGACTAACCGAATATTTTAATTTACAGCACTTTATCTGTTTTGCTGTTTTTTTATTTTATGTTTTGCAAGCCGGAGGCTTGCTTTTAGCTTCGACATAGCGAAAGACGCTATGCCGAACGGCTTACTTTGAATCTTTTATACGTTATGCTCAACTAAGGTTATTATTTTGGAATAATTTTTATTTTTGATTTATGAATATAACCACCTTCGTATGATTTTGTCTTATTTTCATACAATGCTATTTTATACCAATTATCATTTATCAAATCCGTTATGACATAAAAAGATTCATCTTTTTTAATTTTATATAATATTGGAGATGAAGAGTTCGGTTGTTCACGTACATTTGTGTATCCGTCAGGGTCATTAATGAAAGCTTTTAATATTTCACCTTTTGTAAAATTTATTACTTCATCAATGCTTATCGTATTTAATTCGGTAACTGAACTATCCCAATCATAAACTTGAATTTTTTCAATTTTAAAATATCCACTTTCATCCAAAGAATAAGTGTATTTTTCAGAAGTAGCGGCTCCTCCTTGAAAAATTCGATGTATTCTTCCATTATTATCAATTACTGTTCTTAGATAAAAATCGTTAATATCTACATGTGGTTTGTTATAAGGTTCTTCCGAAAAGAAAACTTCAATAGATGAAAGGAGATTCCCCGATTTTGTGTAATTATTCAGATATGCCACTCTTCCTTCACCTCCGATATTATATATCAAAAGCGTGTAAAATAGAGGATTCAATTCTATTCTTGCAACACATGTTTTATAATGAATTTCTCTTTGTACTTTACTGTAACGATTTCCATTATAAGAAAAACTTGTGTGTGAAATAAGGACACTATCATTCATTTTTCCAAATCCATCTGTTTGTTTCATTAAAGAACCATTTAAACCTATTAGATTGGGTAGGCTATCATAACGGAATAATAAATTTTGAGTTTCCCTAAATGAAGGCATGGCTTTGTAATTTCCTTGACGTATTATTTTCGGAATATCTACCAATGGAGTAGAGATAGGTAATAAATTCACAAATGCTTGAAAAAACTTTTCATGATTCTCTTTCGGCAAGTTTACCAAGTCATAAGTTTTTATTTGTGTATTATTAAATATATAAATTTTCTTACCATTTTTTATTTCTTCTTTCATGATATTTGGAACCTCAACTCCTCTAACAATTAAAATATTAGCTAAAATTATTAGTAAAAAAAATATTCTTTTCATCTGTTCGTATTTATTAAATTGTTGAAATATAATGATTTTCTTATATGTTGAAAATATTTAATTTTTATTATCGGGTATTTTAATTCATTTATTCGTCTATATAATACCATTCAATATAGCTTATTTGACAGGTACATAAATCATCCCATTTCCATTGTGAATTTTCGCCAAGTTGTCCTATTGATGATGTTTTTCCATTTGTTTGTCCTCCCCATTTTCTTGGACAAAGTTGTTGTTGTTTTCCATAAGGGTCATCTATAATAAGATAATCTTCTGTTACTCCTTCACATCTAACTAAATGGCCCTTTAATGAGAACATTACTCCATATCCTTGTTTTAACAGATTTTCAATATATGGCTTCAAATTGGATTTTTCCATATTGGGATTACTCACATTATCTTGTTGTATATTTAAGTTTAATGAATTTGCAATTGCTTGGCGGATGTATCCATATTCTCTTGCATTATTACTTCCAACTTTACCATAACCCAAATCTCTTTTTATTTGTTCCAAACAATCTTCCAATTGAGTAAATTCTGAATCAGGACAAGCGTCTTCAATACCAACACCTAACATTTCTAAACACATGGCTTGACTTGTTAAGTTACACATCACATCCCCTATTGTTTTTCCTTCTCTATCATCAGTATAAGTACTGTAACCGTTGTCATATTGATCTCCAAGTATTTCATTATCTCTTTGATTATGATAAGGAACTGTTTTCTGTAATTCTAAATACAAATCCTCCCTTTCAATTGAATCTGTTATTGCAGCTATTCTTGTTCTTGTAGCAGCAATATCAGCAACAGTTAAAGTCAACTCTTTTCCAAAAACATAATGCTCAAATAGGGGTGCATTTTTTGAATTAACACTGATCTCGAAATAATTGTTTTGGTCAAATGCAGGCAAGCCTACTTGATAAAATGTATATATTGTATTCACTACTGGAGGTAAACCTTCTTCTCTTTTTGTTAATATTGACGGATTTACGGTTAAGGTGGGATACATGCCATCTCTCATTTCATCATGTTCTCGACCATTTGTGAACTGTTTTACGATAAATGAAACATTTGTTGCTAAGCAAGTAAAATCTCTTTTATTATCATTTGTTAGATTCAAAGTGAGAGATGCAACTACGTCTTTGCTGTTTTCTTCATGCAATTGTTCAACAATACCTATGGGGGTAAATATTGACTGTGAAGCCTCATCCCCCTCCAGGAAATTCCAAGTCAGCTGCCCATTCCTGATTGCCTGCCACTGCCAATACATTAAATGTCTGTTGTCTTCGCCGGTGGTGTAATCCAGCAGGTTGTTTGTTTGTCCCTGTTGCGTAATGCCGTATACTCCGGAAAAGACGTGTTCCAACTTAAAGATTCCGTGGGCAAGCTCATGGGCAACTAAGCGACCGTCGTCAAAATTTCCGTTTTTTTCGAATATGTAACCGACCGATTTCCCGCGTGGCATATCGCCCTGCACCTGGAAGTCGGAATTAACGCCAATCACAAAGAGATAGGCTTTATCGTTTACAATTTTATTCGGTCTTTGCGTTTTGTACATCAGCCTGATTCGCTTCATTTCATCGCTTTCATTGCCCCAGAAGCTTTTGTCGGTCATGCCGGACAAATCAAATTCTTCTTCGCTGCCAAAAGATTCGTCCACCTCTACGGTAAAGGTGATGCCCAGCGGTTTGTATATGGCATCCAGCTGATTTTTTATGGATGTACCATTTATCGAAGGGGCGCGATAACCGGTCGGCACAAGTACCAGTTTCCGCTCCTGCGGTGCGTAGTTGGCAATATTTAGTTTTCCTACGACCTGTTTGTCATCCTTTCCGGGTACATTTGCAATGGCAAGAACTTCGGTGGTTTCCTGAGCGGTTGCCGACCCCGGTATGGTTACTTTTCCGTCAGCCGGAGTGTCCAATACCAATACTTTTCCTTCGTTTTCATCAAGTACAATGATGTATTCGATATTTGTCGGGTTTCCGGACTTTATGGTGGCATCCAATGTTCCTGTTCGTCCCGGATTCATTGCTACCCATGGTATGATATAGGGTTTACTGATACTGCCCATATCTGTATAGCAGTTGATGACACCGGAATTTCTAAATTCAAATTTGTCGTTGTCAAAGAGAATTGAAGCATCGGTTGATGAGAATTCCACTTTGGCACCGGCGTCTATGCTGTTGTTGTTATTGAATGCCTTGGTCTCTACCGTTCCTATTTTTTGAGCCGTTCCGTCCGCATTTTTTATATACATGTTTGTTTTTCCGTCCTCGGTTATGGTAAACCAGTCGCCGTTTGTTTTTTCATTTGCGGCTGTTTCGAGGGTTTTATTACCTTCGTCGCTGTAGGCAGGTTCTGCTACATTATCCTGTGAACCTCCGCCGTAGCCCGATCCGAGCAGGCGGTTGAGATCGAGTACCAATTCCTTGCTTTTGTTGTATTCGGTTACGACCGTGCCCTCGAGCAATTCATTTTCGTCATTAATTTTGATGTTTTCAAACTTAACTTTGAGGCTGTAGATCGAAACGAACGGAAAACGGATGTATCCGGTGCCGGTATAGGTTTCGCCGGTATTGGGTGCCAGGGAGTCGATGATGACTTCATAACCGTTTGCCGAGAATCTATCGCCTGTTTTTACGCCTGTTTTAGCTGTAGCGCTTTTTAATGGCACAAGCGGATCGCCGCACTTATTGTCGATGGTGTCCGAAATCCAGAATTCGCGGATGTCGCATTTTCCGTAGGCGATGTCATTTTGGGTAATGTCATCTTCTGTTGATGTTATTTTGTAACCTTGTATGCGCACTTCGTAGGTGGTACGGTATTGGAGGTTGGAGAGTGTGCGGCAAAGCACATAAGGGTCTTCAACGATTATTACTTCACTGCCGTCACTGCTTTCGCCGGTAATACTGCCTGTGCTGTTTTCGCTGCTTTCGCCCGTATCACTGTTTTCGGTTGGGGGGATGATAACTCTGCGGTCGTCGCCGTTTATTTGTGTCCAGCCTTCGGTGTCATTGCAGTCATTGAGTTCGCCTTCTCCTTTTCCTGCGTCAAAAATGATGCCGTTGGGGTTACGGTCTTCTTCGCCGGCTTCATCTTCACCTTCACTTTTATCTTTTTTTTCTTCCTTCGTGCTTGTTTTTATGCGGATTTCGACGCGATATCCATCGTATTCGTTCATTCTTGCCGGATCGACGGTTTTCCAGCAGACGTCATGGTCGCCGATGGAGAAGGTATCGGGAACGTGGGTGATTTCAATATCGGGCAGGTCTTCGTAGTTTTGTCCTGTTCTTGGGGTCGGCTTATACTCTTCCGGATGTTCAAATACCTCTGTGCCATAGGTAAATGAATATACTTCGCTGCACCCCCGGTTTTTAACTGCGATTGCCTGGTCGGCTAAAGTGACCGGATTTACCAGGCATACTTGCCATGCGTATCGCTGTCCATCCTCAAGCTGACCGGCGCTATTTAAAAATGTGCCGGCTGTGTTCGGAACAAATTCGATTGTGCCGAAAGTTCGATTAGTATAAATCGGGTTGCTTGATTGAGCTGCTGCATTGGGGTTTGCATTTTTCCCAACTTCATATATTTTCAGTTCGTACTCATTGGGAGCGCTTCCTGCCGGGAAATAATAGGGCATTATCCAGCTAAAGTTAATCCCCAACGGAGAGTGTATTTCAGTGATAGCTATTTCTTCGATATTTTCTGCCGCGGTCGGGTTTTCCTGGAGGTTAAGTATTTTGGCTCCATCCGACGGACGCAACAATCGTGGGGGAGCTCCTTCTTCCAAATAAGCAATTTGCTGGTATTCACGGCTGATCGGGATGTATTTATAAGCATCCAATGCCTGAAATACCAACCGGTATGCTCCTTCACTGAATTCACCGTTTTCGCGGTTATGCTTAAATATGCTTCTTAGCTCATCATGGGATAATGCCCTGTTTATGCCGGTGCTGCCAACCGTAATTGGAAGGGCCGACCGCAAAGTGAATCTTGGGGATGAACCGGTTATATCATACACTTTCATTTCTATAATGAACTCATAATCTGAATACCGCATATCACGCATCATAACCGCAATCCGGAAACGGTTTGCCGGTATTAAGTCATACAGGTTGGTGTTGAAAGGAGGAACGACTTGTACACTCATATCAAACGGGTAGGCTTGGTTGCCTGTCTGTCCGAAAACAGCTGTTGCCGGAAGTACGGTTAAAAAGAGTGTTAGAAGAAGGGTCCGTATCTGTTTCATCTTTGCTTGTTTTTTGTATATTTAAAAACTTACCCGGTAAGTCAGTGATGTTAAAAATTCATATTTACTTCTGTTCCGGTTACTCTGGCTTTGTGTATCGCCAAAATGATTGGTGTAGTTGACGCTGAGCGAAAAACCGTGCCTGCCGAATTTCTCGTTGATGGCTTTTACCTGATAACTCATGGAGAGTGAGGTGTTGAGCAGTGAGCCTGAACGCACGCCATCCGTGGTATTTTCGTTGTATGAGCAGGATAGGTTAGCGGAGAGGCTTTTCCTGAAAATTTTGTTGACGGATATTCCCGGTCCCCAAAAGAATGAGTCGAAATTGTCGGCATTACAGGCATTTGCGCTGATGTATGCCGACCAGCCGGATGCCCACGGTTGTATTTGCTCCGAGAAAGAGAGCGTGCCCGACAGGTATTCATTGAACGAGGTGCGCCTGTCATTTGCCTGCGAGTTCCCGTTTTGAAACGAACCGTTTACCGAGAGCATGTTTACTATGGCCTCTTTTCCGAAGGTGTAAGATACGTTTGCGTCAAATGACTGCGACACCTGGTAGAAGTTCAGCGAGTCAAGCTCATCGGTGTAAAACGGATAGTTGTTGGGATTGATGCGTGTGTAGCTCGAAAAGTTGGAGTAGTTGAAACCGGCATTCCATGCTTTGCCCGATGTGTAGTTGATGCTTCCCGAGCCGACTATCCGTTGGGTGTTGTTCGCCAGTTTATCGTTGAGATTGTTGTATTCCAGCCCGATGTTTCCCGCGAGGGAAATTTTCCCTTTGAAAAGCCTTACGTTGGGCGCCAGTGTAAAGTTTTCCAGGTCGTTCGTAAAATAATACCCGCCGAGGGTTTCATAGTTGGGAGCTACGCGTTCGTACCGGAAGGCAAGTCCCCATACCTGGTTTTGGTACCCAAGTGAAGCGTTGATGGCGTCCACAAACTTGTCTGAAGTTTGCTCGCCCAGCATGCGACCCAGGAGGTTGCTTGTTTTCACTTTCTCGCCATCGCGGTTCCTGATTTCGGAGTTATAAACCGAGAATGCGTATTCTGCCTGTGCGTAAAAATATTTCAGGAAGCTTTTTTTGACGTTCATTGAGATGGCTGTGTTCTGTTTCGGGTGCAGATATACTTCGTCCGGAAAACTGTATTGAAGTGATCCGGGGTGGTCTTTTCCTGTGAAGAAGGAGGCTTCGTAAGCGTCGCCTTTGTCCGAGTAACCCACTTTGGCGGCATAGCCTGTGCGGCGGTAGCTGATGGAGTGGAGGTTGCTGGCAGCCGGGTCGTATTCGATCGCCTTCAGCAATCGCCCATACATGGCGCCGATATACCATTTGCCGGGTGTCAGTTCAACCCCAGCTCCGTCAAACTGATGACCGGCAAGCGTGTATTTGGAGAAATTCATTGACGAGCTTCCCAGGTGCAGCCTTACCCATTTATACGAGGGCGCCAGTTTAAACCGGTTGAACGGTTGCGTATAGCTCTTGTTCGTGTTGCTGTACGAAAACGAGAATGGCGCGCTGATGCCCCAAAGGTTGATATCTAAATTCCCGTTCAAGTAAAAAGCGTATGGGTCGCGATGTATAAATTCGCTGTTTCCCTTATAGAAGGTGTTGGCAAAACTCAATCCGCCGCCTACTTTCAGCCCTTTCTTGAAATTCAGTCCGTCTAATTGCTGTGAGGTGGAAGTTACCTGCGCCGTGAGCGATGCCAGGCATCCCCACCAGAGCGCGATGATAAGCCACGTTTTTTTATTGTTCATTATTATTATAAAATCTATCTTTACTTTATTACCATTACTTTCCCGGCAGCAGCATCTCGCTCGGTGCTTACCGTGACGATGATGATTTGCGAATTCTGATTATCCGCGTTCGATAGCATGTTCTTATTCAGTTTGTGCGTTATTTTAAACTCGTCTTTTCCGGAAGGAGATATTCTGCTGTCGGTTGCTTCAATTACCATCGGACTGCTTAATTCAAAACCTAATTCGTTATACACTCTTATTGTATGTTTTACTTTGAAACCGAACGTAACGGTAACGTTTAACTCTTCGTCATCTAATATCCAAGGGTTTGGGCTAAATGTAACATCCAGGATGTCGCGTTTGTGCATATCGGTATATTCATAGAGCTGATCGTCTCCGTTTTTAATCAAGAGCGGTACGATTGTGTAGCCGTTTGCGTCTTTTAATCTGTATACACATCCTTCAACAACAGAGGTCATACCGACATAGTGCGGATAGGAATCCAACCAGGTCAACGGCGTACCCGAAGCAGTTGTTTTACCGGGTTTTCTATCGGCTAATTGCTTGGAAAGTATGGTATCGCCGAAAGAGATAAACTCGGTTTTATTCCAGTTCAGTACCGGATCGTTCAGTTTGAAATTTGTTTTGAAAAAGCTGTCATCAATGTCTTTTGTCTCTTTTCTTCCCGGCAATGCTTCGATTTCGTTTGCCAGTTTTTCCAGGTCGGATTTACTCGTAATGTTATAAGCGTACAACCGTTTGTCGTCCTGCTTCATGGTAGAGTCGATTTCTGTTCCTTCCGCATTTTTATAGAACTCGTAAAAAACTTGAATTTTGCTTGCGTAATCGGCAAATTTCTCTTTGTTTTCGGGTGTGGTCAGGTCAAATTCGGTTTCGACACCGTTTTCCGTATATCTGTAAGTTGACATGTCAATCATTAACAGGACATCATCGTTATACCGGTTGGTAGAGGCGATGAATTTTAAGTCCGCCGTAATGCCTCGATCTTTCAATCCGACATTCGCTATATAGTCAACACATCCGTTATCATCTTTTACGTGATATGTGTATGTTGGATTTTTATCATTTGGAACTTTTTTATAAATCTCACTGTTATAATCACCATTGATATCAAAACCACTGTTATCGCCTGTAATTCTATACTGATAAGGTTTTACTCCACCCGATACTTTTGTGGCAAATATATTACCGGATAGCTGTTCGCCGCCCAGGCAAACCGCTGATCCTTCGGCAAGAACGGTCAACTTTTCCGGCTGGTTGATTTCAAATTCGATATATTGCGTGCAATGTTTATTGTTTTCTATCTGAATAAGTTGTTTTCCTGCTTTTAATCCACTGAATGTGTAATATACATAATTATCATATATATCATTCTCTTTATGATATATATCGTGGCTGTATGATGTTAATTCAGTCCAGAAGTCCTCTCTTTGTAATTCCTCATGTAACGGTACGGATGTATTTCTCAGGGCATGGTAGAATGTGTAATCTCCATTATCTTTTACCCAAACTTCAATTTCACCGTTGTTACCATCGTAGCACATTACATCCTGGAGTGATTTTCTGGCAAGAGTTATCATATCCCGTTCGTCCTGCATGGTAACTTCGATGTAGGCACCGCAACCGGTTTGGTCATACACAAAATACCCGTGTTTGCCGAGTGTATCCATGAAGGCAACTTTGGTGAAATCAGTACCGTCGGTATTGTCACCCGCAATAAATTCGCCGGCTTCGATTGGTTTAAGGTTTCCTATGACGGTGGTATCTTCCAATTCCTGACGATCAAAGAAAATGTCTTCTACCACTTCCGGATGTCCTTTAAACATTTCGTACCGGTAAGGAACGGTTCCGCCCGTAACGCCCAACCTGACTTCTAACATCGTGTCGTTCGGACATTTGGCTATGATTGTTTTCGTGTCGAGAAGTGAAAGCTTGATGTTGTTGTCTGCGAATGAGATTGGCGCCGGGTGTTTAACCATACAGCCATATCCATCCATGACATACAGGTAATACTCGCCTGCAGACAGGATGCTGCTGGTAAATGTACCATTGTGTATTATTTTACCGTCCCTTCCGGTAGAGTCTTCCAACGAAACCTCACCGCCGGTGTAAAGGAATGGGAGTTTATTTTTGACTTCGTTATTATTCTCATCATCTTCTTCCTTCTCGTTGTTGGTAAGCGAGTAGTTATATCCGCCCCAGCCGCCGCTTACATTGACTTTTATCTGTCTTGCTTTCGGATCGCAAACTGCCGAAACGGCATCGAACGTAACCGCATCAATTTTTAAGCTTTGTGTCGGATTTTCTATTTTAAAGGATTTTGAATACACGCAAGGATCTCCTGCGGCATCAATACAACGCGGTTCGTTTGATTTAAAGGTATAATAGTAATTTCCTACCGGTAGATTACCCAATGTGATGCCTCCAACGGCATGATATTCAATTTCCTCCCTGTTTTCATCTCTTTCCGTAAAAGAGTAATCCGGCAGATGGCTAATATGATATACGGGATCTGTAATTTTTGCGCCGCTTTCATCATAATAAGCATACAGCAGATCGTGTATGGATTCGGTAGTTGCAGTTTCCGGATCGATGGATTTTTCATCAACTCCTTGCCGGTGTGCATATACCGGATGTATCCGCGTACCATCTTCTTTGTACCATTCGAGCTCTTTGAAATCAAGCAATATCTCATGCAATTTATACGACATGCTTTCCTGGTTTTCCATTAGCATCAATCCTTCGACCTCGACCTCTTCGCCCTGTTTAATAACGGTTGTCATTTTAAGCTCATAATAGGTGTACCGGTCTCCATTTTTTGTCATGTAATACCTTATTTTGGAGTTGCGGGTCGGCAGGATCGTAATCATACCGTCATCTACTCCCTCGCAGGAAACCGGCAGGATCTCTTCTTTGTAATGAAGCGGTTCCGGTCCGCGGATGGTGATATTGAGTTTAGCCGTATCTCTGCATCCGTCAAGCGTACTTCTGTAAATTACCGGATATGTGCCGGCTGTCAGGTTGCTTTTAGTGAAACTGTTTCCATTCTGTTCGGCATCGGTTAATTCAAAATATTTCAGTTCGGAATCCGTTACCGTGTAGGTACGTGTTTTTTCTACTTCAACCAAAATGGTTTCGATGACTGTTTCTGTTACAAAGTTTCCATCTTCATCCAGTTTAGGAAACTGCTCGGTTATTACATTACCGTTCTCATCAAGCAGAGGGTCGCCGTTTTCATCCAGTACAGGATCACCATCCTCATATACGATCACTTCTCGTTCTACCTCTTGTTCTTCGTATTCCGTATATGTTTCGGTTACTTCTCTTTGGGTGGTAATTATTTTACCGTATTCGACCACCGAAGCATCCGGATTCCCGCCACTGAATGTAAATGTGTATTTCCCGTAATCGTATGGCTCGCATGGAACAAAGAGAATAGAGCCCGGTCTGTTTTCATCCAGTGTCAGCGTGTAAGGATCAATGCCTTTAAAGTTAATTCTCCTTTCGATTTCTTGCTTATTACATTCATCGGTAATATACAGGGTGAAATAACCGTTTGTTCTGCCGGTAAACTTGAAATGGGCTTCCTGATTTTCTACGTCAGCCGCGGTTTGCGTTAACATATACGGACGTATTTGTTCGGTTTGCGTTATTATTCCGGACAAATCATCAGCGTGGTGGCGAAGCACGGCTGTATGTGTGCCTGCCCAGCCTGAAACGCTGAATGTGATTTCTCCGTTTGCAGGAATAAGACAGGTCGGCGTTACTGTTACAATATCTTTTGACAATTCCAGTGATTTCAACGCTTTTATTTCATTGTCCTCAAATGTTTTTGCATAGTTGTTAAGCGTACATTCGCCTACATGATATGAAACGGTAATGTTGTACTTGCCCGGAGCAAGGTTGTTTTGTACCAGGTAGCCAGAGGTTGCCGACGATCGGACAGTCCAGGTTTCCGTTGAACCGGTTTTTTCGATTATCATCTCGACTGATTCGTTCACTCCGCTTGAATATCTTACGCTGATGCTTCCGTTATTTCCCTGATAGCAGGATTCATGTTTTATGACCGGATTGCTTACGGTTAATTCAGGCAGATTTGATTCGTATCGTAGTCCTATTTCTGTTGTTTCGGAGATTGTACAGCCGTTATCATCGGTAATTTCGCAGGTGTACGTACCCATGCCGAGCGGTTGGCCTGATTGATAATTAATGATTACGCGCTCTTCGGGCGATGGGCCTTCCCGGTACCAGGTTGAAGTGTGAGCGCCTGTTCCACCGTTTATCACGATGTCAATTTTTCCGTCGGCCACTTCCGGACAAAGTACGCCTTTGGCGGTGAGGGTGGCGGTTAATTTTGGCGGTTGGATAATGGCTTGACTGCGGCTTAATGCACTGCTTACTTCACATGCTTCGGCTCCGAGGAATGAGATCCATGCACGGTAGTTTCCGGCAGGCAACGACTTGAAGGTATGTTCACCGGAAAGCAAAGCGGACATCTTTTTGTATGTTACCAATGTGCCTGTTTCCTGAAGGTTCATCATTACTTCCTGCTCGTAGGTATTGCCGGAGTATGCTATTTTTACAGTTCCTTTTTCTTCACCGTGACAAAGAATGCCGCTGCTTGTGAATACGGCTTCTTCCAGTTGCAGTGCGCCTTCTTCCGACACATTGCGTACCGGTACGGTAAATTCTTTGGTGTACTCACATAAGTTCCCGTCGGTTACTTTCAGTGTGTAGTTTTTCGCACTTACCCGGATGAAGTCTTCGTCCGGTAACGGTGAAACCCGGACTCCGGCATCCAGCCATTGGTAGGTGTGTGGCGTTTTTCCACCGCTTATTGTAACATTTGATAAACGTCCGTCGGATGCAGTTCCGCAAGAGGCTCCGATGACATTGGCATCGGCCGTTACAGGTTGATACGGTACGTTTATCGTAACCGTTTGATCCTGATTTCCGTTAAGCGCACAGCTTTCGGCGCCGGTGTAATAAATCTGGATGCGGTATTCACCTCCGGCTAAATTATTCAGTGCGAGGTTGCCTGATTCTTCGTAGCGTATTCCGTCCATACCTGCCAAAAGTTCTTGCCCATCGTGCATTACGGAGATGGTAACGCTTGCTAAATCCGCGTTTCCGGAGAACGGAAAGTTCAGAGTGCCGCTGTTGATGCCGGCACAAAGGATTTCATTGTAATCAATGGTTCCCAATACAAGGTTGTTGCCTTCGGGACGAACATCAATTTCCAGATTGTCTTTTTCTATGATACAGCCGTAGAAATCTACAACACGACCGGTATAGATTCCTTTTCCGGTAAAGCCGTTTCTTTGCGTATTTGTTTTTGTGAAGCCGTCTTCTCCCTCTTTTCTCCATTCGTAGTGGTATGGCGCTGTTCCTCCCGATACATTCGTTGCTTCAATAAACCCGTCTTTTGCCTCCTCGCAAGTAACGCCACGGGTGTTGAAATCGGCTGTCAACGGCTCTACATTTTCGATGTTGACCGTTTGAGCATTACTTTCATCGACTTCGCAACCCGATTCGGAGTAGCGGATGTGAATGGTATATTCTCCAACGCCAAGGTTGTCGAAAGAGACGCTTCCGTTTGCCTCTGAACTGTGTTCTATTTTTGTTTCGCTGCCGAAAGTCAATAAAACATCAAGTGGTTTTTCCAGCGTATTTCCGGTAAATGGTACGGTTATCGTTTTGTTTGCTTCATTGGAGCATCTGTCGCCGGAAACAATCGCTTCGGAGATTGATGGACCGGTACCTTTGTCTGTTCTTTCGCTTACAGTTAATATTTCGGAGTCGAACGTACAGTTGTTTATATCGGTGATGGTAACTGAGTATTCGCCGGCTTCCAGATTAGACAATACGTCGGTATTTCCGCCTGCCGGATTTTGCGCTGCGTCTTTCCATGCAAAAGAGAATGGTGCGGTTCCTCCCGTTGGAATAACGGTTATCTGTCCGTCTTTTGAGCTTCCGCAAAGCGTTCCGGTAATGTTGAATTGAGCTTGCAGCAATTCCGGTTGTGAAACTGTTCCGGTTCCGTTCCAGGCGCACACTTCGGCTCCGTCATAATACAGGCGTATTGGGTAGTTGCCGGCAGGGAGATTTTTGAATACAAAGCTGCCGGAAAGATCCGTTGATTTTTTGACGATTAATTCGTCACCAACGAATGTTTCCATGTAAACTTGTTGGTTAGATGTATTTTCGGAGAAGGTAATGGTTAATTTTCCGTCGGCAGAGTCAACACATTTCGTATTTTCAGCTATTATTTCGCCAACAGATAATCCGCTTACCGGAATAATTGCCGGCAGGATTGTTTGACATTCGTTGAAATCGGTTACCAGAATAGCATAGTTACCGGCATGGATATTTTCCAGTGTCGGAGATTGCTCATTTTCGATCGGTTGTTTGTCGGCATTAAGCCATTGGTAGGTGTATGGAGCTATTCCGCCCGATACATTCGCCTTAACTGCTCCATCGGCAACCAAACCGCAGGAAGCTGCGATGTAATCAAAAACTGCCGAAACAGGTGCAGGGGCAAGGATGTATTCTGTTTTGTTCCGGCCGGCTCCCGGTTCACAATCTCCGGCTCCCGTGAAATAAATCCGGATTTGGTATTCGCCTGCCGGTAAGTTTTCAAAAAGCAGGCTTCCTTCGATTCCGGTACCGGTTTTTGTTCGTACGGTTTCGCCCGAAGAGATGGCAATCGTGATTTCCTGCTCATCCGCGTTTCCGGTGTAATGAATGTTTAATTTTCCGTCCGTATCTCCGTCACAAGCTAATACGGATGGTTCGATTTGAGATATTTTTAATCCGTTTTCACTGTTTTCTTCGTGTACGCCGATTTCGATGCCGGTTGTTTCGAATTCACAGTCGCCGGCATCTATAACCAAGCTGCTGTATGTTCCCGTTTCCAGTCCGCCGGATCTTTTTTTTCCTTCTGCGCTGTATTCCGCTTCACTCTCTTTTTTCCAGAAGTAGCGGTATGGTGCCTGTCCGCCGGATACGTCAGCAGCTTCGATAAATCCGTCGGAAGCGCCGTCGCAGGTAACGCCTTTGCTTGTAATTACTGCGTTCAGTTCGTTAACGGTTGCAATGGTAACAGTTTTTTGTGTGCCGGCATCCGACAGGCATCCGTCAGCGGTGTAGCGAATGTCGATGGTATAATCGCCAGCTCCAAGTCCGTCGAATATGACTTTTCCCGATTCTTCGATGCTTGCTCCGGTTTTTTCAACAGATCCGTAAGTCAATACAACGGTGACATCTTCTTCAAATTCGTTCCCGGAGAAAGGGATGGAGATTTCCTTATCTTCCGTGTTTTTGCACATATCGCCTGCAACTACCGGTTCGCCGAGCTGCAATTCTGTGGTGCGTGTGCGTGTGTCAACCGTCGCTTTTGCTTCGGTGAAGCAGTCGTTTCCGTCAATCAGGATAAAGATGTAGTTGCCTGCTCCTATGTCTGTCAGCAGCGCGGAGTTGTTTTCGAGCAGGTCCGTCTCTCCCGTCTCTTCAATTCTTTTCCACTTGTACCGGTATGTTCCTTCGCCTGCGACGCTTGCCTCTATTTGCCCGTCTGAGGAAAGCAGGCAGGTTGTTGGGGTTGGGATGAGTTCGATGTTGATGTTGTTCAGGTCGGACGGTATTAAGCCGACTGTTTCTTCCGCGTAGCTGGAACAACCGTCCTCACCCTCAATTTCATAACGGATCGTTGCCTGGCTTCCTTCAACGGAAGACGGGACAAACAGTCCGTCTGTGATTACTTCGCCGTTTACCTTGAATATTCCGTTTCCCGGTGTCCCGGTTAGCTCTACAGGCGCTGCGTTTGAACAGAATGAGGAGCCTTCCAAGCCGCTGAACGAAATTTCACTGTTGCCCGAGATATCGAATGTCTTGCTTATCACCGTCTTCGTTCCGCATTTATCGGTCACCGTCAATGAAACAGGTAATTCCTTAATGGTGGTAAGTACCCGGGCTAAGACTCCGGTTGAATTGTTTTCGCTTGCCAGTTCCATATCGTTGCCGTTGCCCGTTTCAAAACTCCAAAAGTATGAGTAATCCGAGACTATGTCTTCGGGCATTCCGTCTAGTTGGATGTTCAACACATCGCCACGGCAAAGAGCGCCTTCACCGGCTTTGAGCGAAAGCTCAATACCTTCCGGCTGCTCGCATTTGAGCTCGTAGGCACCGATGGCTGTCAACTCATTTCGCTCTACGCCGCGCTGGTCGGTTGTAACGGTTGTTTCGGCTAACGGCAGGCTGTTGACGAGCTTGTCGCCAGGTAAAATGGTGCTTGTGAGGGCAACAGTTGGGGTGAATCCGCCGTTGTCTTTTAATTCGGGGTTGAAAAGACCGGTGGTTTCGTCGTAGACGCCTTCTAATAATAAATATGGATCAATGCCAAGTATGAGGTCTTCGTACATTTCGGAGATAGGTCTTTCCGTGGTTGTACACCCGGCATATAGAGCATTGAAGTCGGCAAGAGAGAAATTTTCCGGTTCTACGAATATGTTGGTTTCGGTTGTTTTTGGCTGGTAAAAGCAAGTCTCTAAGTTGTCTATATAGATTGGCATTATATTGTACTCAACAATTGAGCCGACTTTTTTTAAGAAATTTCTTGTTTCTGTTTTGTTTCCAATTATAATATTACCGATTATTTTGTCAAAATATACACTTAAGACGTTTTCACTAAATGTATTCCCCATGATAGTGTTGTTAATAAATATACTGCCTGTAGCGCTACCAGCATTTAATAACGTAGTTCCTTCATTTTCTGCGAAAGTATTGTTGGTGAAAGCAAATGCAGTTCTATTTCCTTGAATCAAAGCGGAACTGACCGTATTATTATAAAAAGAGCAATTAGAGATTACTCCACCTTCACAAGATATAATATTCCTTCCGCTCGCCCTGCTGAATATGCAATTATCTATATTTGTTTCTCCCATATAATTGAACAGATGTTCTCCTATGTTGTCAAATACAGTTCTCTTTACCGTAAGAGAACCTCTTCCGACGTCAATACAACGTGCAGTAGCATTATTTATAATTTTACAATCTGTCATTGTAAGGTTACTTCCATGACTTCCTGATAAGTTTATTAGAAATGCAAAAGAATTTAAACATGTATTATTTTCAAATTCGGAATTTGTAATGGTGTGTGTATAATCTCCTGCCTGAATCAACGAATTTGATATTGTATTGTCTTTTGCAAAAAGAAGGTCCGCGTCTAAAGTGATAGCATAACCATTGACAGCATACTCTCCGTGATTATTATATATGCGTACGCTATCTCTTATCGTTATTTTGACGTTGCTGTATCCGGTATTAATAACACCGTTGTTTTCCGTAAACGAAGATTTTTTAATAAATATCGGATCTGTTGAGTAGATGGCATAGTTTTGGCTGTTTGCAACAGTTACTTCATCCAAGTTTAGTTCTGATGAAGTGTTGCGTGTATTAAAATAAATGGCATTACCTGTTGTATTTTCAAGATATAAGCCTTTTAAATTAACTATTATTGATGCGGAAGTATTGTCAGCGTATATTAAATTAGTAATTTCTACTTCGCCTATACTTCCGTCAAAAATGGTTTTGTTGGCTACCGGGTCGAAGGATGCATTGGAGGTTGTTGCAGTTGCCGGATACCCTCCAATCAAGGTAACGCTGCTTTTAATGCCAAAAGTGTTATTGCTTGCAGATGCAGCTGTTTTTCCGTCTTTATCATAAACAGGGCGGTATGTTCCTGCTGCAATATGGAATGTTACATCATCCGGCACGATCGGCAAATACTCTGCAAATGTTTCGTTTGACATGGCATTTTCCCAAGAGGAACCGTCACCGTTTCCGTCACCGTTTACTTTTACGTAATATTCGGACAGGAATAATTCGTATGCACCGATACAGGCAGGGTTCTTGCGCAATTCACCGCGTCGGTCGGTAGCAGGAATATCCGTGCTTAAGGGAAGGCTGTTAATCTTTCTTCCTTTAGGCAAAGAAGTATGGAGCAGGGCTACGGTATATGCGTTGCTTTCAGTTAAGTTGGGAGTAAAAAGCCCGTTGATAGCGTTGTATGTGCCGTCGAACACCGAGTATGGCTCAGCGCCGAGGATGATGTCCCGGTACATCTCAGCAGTAGGGGGTTCCTGGGTTGTACACCCGGCATATAGAGCATTGAAGTCGGCAAGAGAGAAATTTGACGGTTCTACGAATATGTTGGTTTCGTTTGCCTTGGGCTGGTAGCAGCAATTTCCGTTATGATAAAAGATCGGTATTATATTGTATGCAATATCAGAAGCGCTTGCTCCCGAAATGCTGATTCTTTCTGGTGCAATATTGCCAATAATAATATTGCCGATTATTTTTTCAAAATATCCCTTTAATACGTTATCGGTAAATTCATTTCCCACGATGCTGTTGCAGATAAAAGAAGTGCCGGTAGCACCTCCAGACCTCTGATAAAGAGTTGCACTTTTATTTCCTGAAAAGGTATTATTTGTAAAAGCAGAACCTTTATCACTGGAAAGAATACAGGATTGAGTAGTGTTATTATTAAATATAGAGTTAGAAATTGTTCCGCCTGCAGTGCTTACAAGAGCTCCGTAATAAGATGTTGTATTATTTTTATTTCCTTTGAATGTACAATTATCAACAATTACGTTCATAGTCATGTTATCGGTATATAAACAGGCTCCTGTGTTGTCTTCAAATATTGTTCTCTCTATGGTTAGTTTAGAAGTTCGATCAGCACTTATACTTACACCTGAAGTGTTTTTTATAAATTTACTGTCTGTTATTGTTAACCCGTTAGACGATGACGACAACCAACTAGCGTTTATAGAACTTCCCGTACATTCATTTTCTTCAAAAGTAGAATTTGTAATTGTTAACTCTTTAGCATACATTTGACAAGAAACTAATCTTGCAGTATTCTTTTTTGCGTAAACTTTATTCATTGTTAACGTTCTATTCTGTCCACAATTAATAACAGCGTTAGTGTTATTTTCTTCCAATCTTACACTGTCCAACATTATTTTTTCGACTACTGTAAGAGAACGGGGAGAATAGCTATTTATAACTCCTTTATTTTTAATAAAAGAAGAGTTCTTTATAGTCAAAACAGGAGTTTGAGATATATCTATTGCATAATTTTGACAGTTCGATATGGTTATGTTTTCCAAATTCAGCTCAGAAATGCTTCCAGACGTACCCTGACCAAGTACAGGAGTAATAAATGCATTACCTGCCGTATTTTCAATATGTAAACCTTTCAGTGAAACTGTCATTAAAACATCCTGTTCCGAAGGCGTTGCATATATCATATTATCGATTTGCCCCCCGGTTATATTCCCGTCGAAAAGCGTTTTGTATTTTTGAGGCTCGGACAGTTCATTTCCGGTTGTTGCGGTTGCCGGATACCCTCCAATCAAGTTAACGCTGCTTTTAATGCCAAAAGTGTTATTGCTTGCAGATGCAGCTGTTTTTCCGTCTTTATCATAAACAGGGCGGTATGTTCCTGCTGCAATATGGAATGTTACATTATCCGGCACTAAAGGCAGAAACCACGCAAAAACTTCGCCCGGCATGGCGTTGCTCCAGGAGGATCCGTCTTCCCTTCCGGCTCCGTTTTCCTTCACATAATAATGTTCTTTGAAATAACCGGCAGGATTGGATAATCCGCTTGTGCTAACTCCATCGTAGGTAGCGGTGGCTGAAAAATAATTTATGATTCCGCTGAATTGAGCGGAACTTATATTATAAGTAAAATTACCCGTATTATCTGTTTCTATGCTGCCTACATATTGTTTCGCAGTTTGGCGATCTCCATCCGTCCAAAATAATTCTATTTTCGCTTTTTTGTCCACATTCCCTTTAATAACAAGTTCGGTTCCTTCTAATGTGATAGAATTTATTTTCGGAATTGTGTATAACGAGTTACCTGGTATTGCCTCGTAATCGTTCCCGAAAAAAAGATTTTGGGAACATAAAAGAGGTGCTGATGAATATATTTGTCCCATTCGGTAATAGGCTCCATTAACTGGGCTACTTGAGGCAGTTGCGATTCCATTATTTGTTAAAGTATTTTTTTCTATTCTTAAACCATTAGAAATACTGCCGTTATATATACCATACAGGGCATTGTTTTCAATCTTACAGGAGGAAATGACTGCATCATTTAATGTTCCGGTAGGAATAATTTCTATTCCATAACGACCATTATTGGAAATAGTTGAATTCGAGATGTTTAATTCTCCGGCAGATATTTCGATACCGGAACTGTTGCTTTCAGTCAGGGATGATTTATCAACAGATAATGATTTACAGTTTCCTACTATACTCGACGCGTTTCTTTTAATTTTACAGGAAACTAAGGAGACAGTACAGTTAGGATTGCTAAGTACCACCGCATTAGTGACTTCTTCAATATCCACTTTTTCCAATAAGACCGGAGATGAAGAGGCAACTGCCACATATCCTCCGCTCATTTTTAATGAGCGAATGGTAATATTCTCAGAACCTGATTGTGCGGCAATGACCAAAGAGGCGGAAGTAAGCGTAATATCTGCGGATGATCCGTCTATTTCCATGGAAGAGAGAATTGTAATGCTTCCGGTGCTAATTGTTCTCGGCGTATTATCTGCAAACTGAAACACAATTTTACTCAGTGCCGGATCTGCGTTTGCCTGTTCAATAGCCCAACTAAGAGAACCGGCTCCAGACGCATTCGTATTAGTAACCGTAAACGTAGCCGCTTGAACCTGCATTGCAGCAAACAAACTGATAAATGCCAGTAACGTCCGGATTTGATTAAATGCTTTCATCTTTTACTTTTATATGTGATAATTGTAAATATTTCGTTTTACTTAATTTATGGTATAATACCATTTTTTATCGTTTTTTTTGTGTTCATACATGCAAAACGGATAAAAATACCAATGAGCAAACTTGCTTACGATTCTCTTTTTTCTGTTAGTAAGAGATAATAAAAATGTACGATGATATTTATTGAGAAAAACCTTCAAAATTAGAAAAACGCACAAAGATATAGTTTTTGTTTTTAATTTTAATCTAATTATTGAATTAAATTTACTTTTTTTGTTAAGTTGTTTATTTACAACATATTGAGTTTTACAGTATGGTTTGTTTATATGTAAAAAATATAAAAAATTATTATTTTTTTAATTAAAAAATTATTATTTTGAGCATTTTATTATTTAATTATATTTATTTTGCATTTTATTTTTTTTATATTATTTGATATATATTTAAAAATGATTATGTAAAACTATTATAAATAATATTGACACTATTTTATTTGACAATGGGAGACATATTGCTGATAAGCGTTTAATTTTGTCCAAACCGATCCAAAACCGTCCGGAGTCATCGAATTTTTATATTATTATTTGCTATATTACCACTAAAACTCTAAGCACCTCCAATCAGGAGGATTGAATATGAATAATCGCCAATGAAGCGAAGCGATGGGAGGTAAAAAAGCATCTTTACCACAATCAGGAGGGTATACGTGTTAGAAACCTTGCGAAACAGCTCTTGATCTTAGAGCAATGTCCCGGCACAAGACAGGGCGACGTCTATCCATTTTCGACAGATATTTCAACCTCATTTCTACCTGATTTTACGACAAAATAACCTCAGTAGTAACCGTTTTATATATTTCCCCAACCTCATTACCTCATTAAATTAAAAACATTTCTAATCAGGTACTGAGGTTGTTGGTGGGGGATTGCATATCGCTACTGAGGTTGTTTTGTTGTAAAATTTAGGTAAAATGAGGTTTCGAACACGTGTGCCCGGAGTGTTGAACTGTTTTATAGCGGACGATTTAATTAGTTATTCAACCCTTACCGGTTGTGAGACGTGAATTCGCTATACAACTAATAATCGCTTCGCTTCATTGCCGGTTATTTATATTCAATCCTCCGGGTTGGGAGTATAATGGCAAGATTGCGGATAATCTTTAATTCTTATGTCTGGGACGAACGCTCTACACACGAATTCCAACGGAATCTATTTAATTCCATAGAGAAGCTTCAATTTGGCTATTTCACAGTCTTTTTCGGCTAATTTTTTTTGATTTTCTTCAATTGTTTTATCTTTTTCTTCAATTGTTTTGTCTTTTTCTTCAATTTTTCGTTCCAAATCTTGAAGTTCCTTGACGATATCGTCTTCCAAATCCATAGAACGTCTTTTACCCGGGTCTTCGGCGGCTTTGCGCAATCGGCGTATAATTTGTTGAAATTCTTCCGGAAAACTATCTTCTTCCACATTTAAAATATGATTTGTATCGGTAATGTTGCTTTGGTCGAAAATCCCTAATAACTTTTCAAGGTCATTACGGCGACGTTGTTTCAACTGTTTAATCTGTACAATCCAGGAACGATGATGCAGGCCTGATACAAACTCTCCCGTTGCCGGAAATTCATCTCCTGTAGAGATGTCTTCCATTTTATAGTCAACCCTTAATACCGGACGAGCAGGCAAGTCGGCGCCGTAATCCAGGAAGTAGATGCAATAAATTTGCCGTGCTTTTTCTTGTTTTTCGTCATAGCTGTTGTCTTTGTTTTGGTACGAAACTCCCAAATAGCGTCTAAATCGCATCAAGTCAGACGAGTATTTCGCCTTTTGAAGTTCTATGATTACCGTTTTGAAACCGTTTTCGGTTCTGATTTTTGCGGAAAAATCAAAACGGCAAACGGTTAGAGAGCCTTTGGAAGCAGAGGCAATTTCTGTTGAATATTCTTGCGGGTTGAAATCCAACTCAAGAATTTCCTCCCCAATAATGGCGGAAATAAAAACTTTTGCCACTTTGTTGTCTTCAAGCATGTATTTGAAGATGGAGTCGTATATAGGATTGGCGATGTACATTTTAGGTGTTTTTATTTAATGATGCAATACGTTTCGTTCATTTTCCAGGCACAAATGTACATAAAATCTTATAACTAACAACTGCTATTCTTTTAAAATTAAGAACCGTATTGGAAATTTGAGGCTGTCTAAAATGTCTGTGAATTACATGAATTAATGCAAATTGTATAAGTTGAAAAAATGTAAATTTCAGCTAATTAATTTAATGCTGATTGACGTAATTCACAGATAAATATCTTTTGAGACACTCGTTATAATACGCAAATCCCGGTAGCTACGAGACGTGCACCGTATCAACCGGGAAAAATTCGATATGTTAGGAATATTGCAGCACAATGCTGTTTGGTTAAAAACTTATTTTTACTACATTCTTATATTAACTTGCATTATTTACCGCCCGGTCTCTTTAATCATCCTCTTCATTTCGCGATTGAAATTTTCCTGTTCCAGCAGTTCTTCCAATGTTATGTGCATCCGGTATTTCCACCGGTTATCCGGATCGGAAGGGTCGTTTATGCGTTCGTCGGAGATTTTTCCCCACCACAACTTCTCCTCCATTGAAATCCAATCCTGGAAAGGGAGGATTACCCACATGGCAGGGGAATGAAGATGCTTTTCGATAATCTCCCGGCAAATCCACGGCTCGCCGAAGCGTGGTGCGGGACCGTATTCGTGCAGCACATTGTTGAAATATCGCTGTGTGCGCTGCGGGTTTTCTTCCCACCAGCCGCGTATGGGAGACATGTCGTGTGTGGACGTGGCGCAGACAGACAGATACGGGATTGTTTCCAGTTCCTCGAATTCAACGCCCGGTTGTTTCGGCATTCGTTCTATTTCAAGGCTCAGGATTTCGAGTTGCGACATCACATCGGGTACGCATTGAGGAATCATTCCCAGATCTTCGCCGCACACCAGCATGTTGGTTGAGCGGATCAGCGGAGGCAGTTTCTGCATCGCCTGCTCTTTCCAGAAATCGTTGTGGCGCGAGTAGTAATAATTGACGTAAAGGTTGTTGAGCGCCTCTTTGGTAGCAGTGTTTAACGTTTGAAATGTCAAGCTGTGCTGTACGGTGATTCGCGGATGGTATTTCGACTTTTCTTTTATGTCCGGGATAAATAATACCTCGCAGACTAACGACATCAATCCGTCTCTCACCGTAATTTCTTCCTGACTGGATGCACCTGCGAAAAGCTGTTCGATTTTCCGTTGCGTATCAACTTCCTTTTTCAGTTGGAAACGAGTCTCGCCGAGCGGCTTCAGGTATTTTTTTCTGACGCTTTCTTTGTATGCTCCAAATAGTGTATCTAAATGCTCTTCAATAATATACGGGTTGCAGAATTCTTTTTCATTAAAATCAATGCCGAATTTTTTTATTTCTTCGACCGAGAGCGGAAGGGCGGGAGAGAATTGCCCCAGCACTCCCCAAACCTGTTCGGACGGAATACGGAAAATGCGGAAAAAACCCAGAATATGATCAATCCGGTATGCGTCAAAATATTGCGCCATATTTTGAAAACGCAATGTCCACCATTTATAATTGTCTTCTGCCATTTCGTCCCAATTGTAGGTAGGGAATCCCCAATTTTGACCGGTGTTGGAGAAGTCGTCGGGCGGCGCACCGGTCTGTCCCGTACGGTCAAACAAACGTGGTTTCGTCCACGTTTCCACGCTACAGCGGTTTACGCCGATTGGGATGTCGCCCTTCAATGCGATTCCCTTTTCGTGGGCGTAAGCGGTTACTTCCGACAGTTGCTTATGCAGGTGAAACTGTACGAAAAAATGAATTGCAACAGAATCATATTCCTTGCTTCCCGGATCGCAGTAGGCTGCAACTCTTTCGGGTTGAAAGGTGGCATCTTCTTCCCACAGTGAAAAGTCGATGGATTGGTATTTATCGCGTAGAAAACAGAAAACTGCGTATGGTTGTAGCCAATTTTTGTTTTCCTCGTAAAAAAGCCGGTATGCCTCGCTTTTGAACGTTTTGCTTTTTTCTTTTTTAAACAATTTGGCGATAAAGGTCCATTTGTGTTGGTTTACCGTTTCGTATTCGACAAATTCGGATGCGTTGAGTTCTCTTCGCAACGTTTCGTATTGTTCGATATCGTCGATTTTTCCTGCCTTTTCGAGGTTTAAAAACATGGGATGAAGGGCATAGACCGAGATTGCATTGTATGGGTACGAATCTTTCCATTTGCCGAAAGTCGTAGTGTCATTAACCGGCAGCATTTGAATCATTTTTTGTCCGGTTTTCGCTGCCCAGTCGATCATTAATTTCAGGTCTTCAAACTCTCCGGTTCCAAATCCCTTTTCCGAACGGAGCGAAAAAACGGGAATATTAACGCCGGCTCCTTTAAATGCCGGAATGTTGAACTCCGGAATGTGGTCATTTATGATAATCAGGTCGGTCGAGAGCGATTCTGTTGGATTCAGGTACCGGTTGCGACCTTCTTCCCACCGGATGACGGTTTCGTTTTTCTTGTCTAAAATAACGTACTTGTATTCGATGGGAAAAAACAGCTTATGGGCATCGCATACGAGATAAAATTCGGGAAATGCGCCACCGTTCATTTCTTTCATGTCGGCTTCCGTCCATTTTCCCAGAAAAGTATCGCTGCCGCTGATTGCCAGTACATGTTCATTGCTGACTTGCGGATAGGAAGTATTGAAAATAACCGGAACGTTAACTCCTTTCAAATCTTTTTCTACATAAGCGTGCGCCATAATGCTTTTGGAAAAAACGGCGGAGAGCATCGCTTTTGAAAACGGATTTTTTTCTGTGAAATAGTCATAAATCCGTATCTCCTTGTAATTCAATACCGGAATATTGAAAGAGTGGGAGAGGGGCGCTTCTTTTCGCGTAATTGTTCCTCCTTTTTTAACAAGATAGGAGTACTCAAACTTGTTTTCCTGTGTTTGGATGGTTATTTCCCAGCCGTTTTTTGTATATGTTAAGGGAACAGCGCGTTCTTCGGTTAATCCTAATTCGCGAATATTACCGTAGATAAACAGCTCTTCTCCGAAAGTAGACTCGTATGAGAGTGTGAATGTGATCAAAGCCATAGTTATATTGTTTATTGAAACTCCAAAAGTAGAAAAAAATAATGAATATTTGATGACTTTTGTGCTTAAAACTCGTAATAAGCATAACGTGGCAGCAAACCGGACAAACAAAAGAGACTGTCTCAAAAGTCTTTTTGAACGCAGATGGCACGGATAACACAGATGAACACTGATTTTTATATTGCTGATAATTCATTTAAGTTGCTATTTAAATATCTCAAAATAATTTCTATTTTGAAGTCCTCCGGACTAACAGTTGGATAACCCCTCGCAAGCTAAGCGCAGCTCCGGGTAGAGCGAGAATAGAAACGGTCTACCCTTCCAATCTACCCCGTAGCGGGTTGAACTTTTTCGGAGTCGGGAAAGAGATAGCCGTTGCTCATCCGCCGAGCTGCGCTCCGCTTGCACGGGGTTATTCACATGTTGCCCTCCGGGCTGTCTGTATACGAAGAGCAGCAAGGAAATTCATAAAGATTGAAACTCTATTTTAAACTACAGCCAATCCTTATTCATTTTTATTTCTGTGAAAATCCGTGTTATCCGCATCATCCGCGTTCTTGTAAGACAGCGACAGCCCCTTAAAAGATGTTGTTTGCTTAGTAATGAAGTCTAATTGATTTATGAATTTGTTAAAAACGAATACCGGCGGTAAACCCAATCCATGCATCTAACTTTACATCATCTCCGGTTGTATTCCAAATGCTGTAAGGTGCTTTGAAATCGGAATTCAAATCCGTATCCATTATTAACAGATTCAGCGTAGGGCCGGCATATATTTTGAAATGTCCGGCAAATTTGTAATTGATGGTTGGTCTGAGTTGAGTTAAGCCGGCGTAGTTATAATCATCCCATTCCCTGAAATCGCCGTCGTCCGAATCACTCCAATTGCCGAAATTCTTGTTATATAGATTGTAGTGAATGCCCTCAATGTTGAGTCTCCATCTGTTTTTCAGCGTAATTTCGGTTCCCAGACCAAATCCTGTTGCAAAAACGTTGTCCGAAAAATTGTATCCAGCGGTTATGATGCTGTATAATTTTTGTGTTCCCGAACGGAAAGAGAGCATCGCATGCAGGCTTTCGCTTCCGCCGGCTTCCACTTCCATCAAACCGCCTTTCTTGACAATGTTTATTACGCCGAGGGAAATCCCGTCTGCCGTATCGCGCACGTTTACAACCCCCAGCTGGAAGCCTCCCTTCCGGGTTATGTTGATTGTGGATAGCTGCAGGGAAGATGAATTTGCCAGGTTTATGACACCGCTGATTTGCGCGCATGCAGTATCGGCTGCATTGACAATCCCGGCGATTTGCGCGTTATTTTTTTTACTTACATTGGCAACTCCGGCAATTTGTATGATTGCAGCATCGGCTAAGTTGAAAACTCCGACGATTTGCGCGGGCGATTTTTCAGTCCTGTTTATCACTCCGCCGATTTGCGTTGAGACGCCGTTCAGCGTGAAGTTATATACGCCTGCGATTTGCACATTCCGGCTCTGCTCGTTGTTGCCGAGTGTTCCCGTGTGATTCATAACACCGGCTAACTGTACGCCTTCCGAACTGTATTTGTTGATGTTGAAGACCGATGCCAATTCAAATCCGGATACTTTTCCTGTTCTTCCGCCGATCACATTAAAAGAGGTGTTGTATTCATAATCGGCAGAGTTTATTCCGTCCGTTCCGACCGGATAAATAAAGGATACCTGAGCGGCTCTTTTTCCTTTGATGTCGGTTTCAACTACTGTTCTTGTTTCTTCTTTTTTTTGATTTGCCAAACTTTCCATGTTTACCTGGTTCATCGGACTTTCCGTTTTGCTGGTTTTTGTTTGTGCTGAAATCTGACTGCCGGCTATCGTTGCACTCAATGCTAATAATGCTAATTTCTTATTCATTTCTTCTTCATTTATTAATGTTATAACTCTATGACAACTGTCAAGAATAATACCACTATTCAAAAATGAATTTTTTAAACAAAGAAATACTTCTGTACTGTCTATCAGTCGAATACTGTCCGGATTATTTTTGATAAAGGAAGAGTTGCCCGGTTGGTCCTGAACGTTTTCAGGGATGTCCGTATGCAGAGGCGCTGTTTTTTTTTTCGGCTCGCGTACGGAAAGTATGATGTATTTCCCTACCAGTTTGAACGAAACGGATGCAGGGAGGATAAGCGGAAGCACCTTGCTCAGTTCCCGGTTTTCTACGCGGATGGATATTTTCCGGTTCTCGTTTATTTGCTGCGAGTTGTATGAGAATCGAATGCCTGTCTGTTGGGTAATTAATGTAAACGCATCGGATAGCGGTTTTTGATGCAGGTCAAGTGAAACGGATTGCCTTAATCCTGAATGTTGTGCACAAAGTGATTGAAGCAATAAAAACAGAAAGGGAAAAACAATATTTTTTTTCATTTTAATTCTTTTCTTGTGTGTACGGATCTTGTGTGTACGGAGTTTATTTAATTTGTTGGATTTGACTTGTAATCAGGGAAACGTTATCTTACGATTTGTTTCAATAGCTGTTTTGGAACTCAAAACACTACTCTGCATAGCAACTCAAAGTTCGATAAATGCGAAAGGCAAGCATTTTATATTTTTTGTTCATAGTGACAAATTGGCACCTTGAACATTCTGCATCTGCAAATTCAAACATAAAATCTTCATCCTCAAAACGTTCAATATTCTGTCTGATGGCTCTTTTTAGATTTTTCGTTTCAACCTGACACATTTCGGCTAAATCAAAGTCCAACATCACTTTGTAGCCTTTTAGTTCGTAAATTCTGCTCTGAATGTTCGATAATTCCATTTTTTTAGTAGAAAGATTGTATTTTAGTAAGAAAACACAAACGTTCCGTCCGTATTTTTGGTTATACGCATTGACAAGGTTTCGGATATGATTGTGAGAATATTCTCAATGCTTTCGTTCGGATCGAAGCTAACGCTTATTTGCAGGCTGTTCAGCGAGTCGGCATTCGTTTTTATGTCGGCATTATACTGTTCGGAAAGTACTTGGATGACTTCCGACAGCGGGGTTGCGTTAAACTCAATCGCCTTTGTTCCTCCGGGCAGCGGCGCAATGTGTTTGAAGTGATTTTTGTCAGAGTCGAAAATTCCTTTTTCGGACTGCATGACGTGTATGCCGGAATTGTTGGAGGTGTAAAAAACCACCTCTCCTTCGGTTACATTTACCGTGACGGATTCTTCCGGATAGTGGGCGATGACCGTAAACCTGGTGCCAATGTCTTTGATAAACGTTTCGCCGGCTTGAACCAGCAGCTGTCCGCTTCCGGAAGAATTTATATCAAATGCAGCTTCTCCTTTTTTTAAAATAACTTCCTGTTTGTTTTCCGGATTGTAGGCGATTTCGGTTCCTGCAGCGAGGGTAACGAAAACACCATTAAACAGTTCCTGTCGAACCTCCGCTTTCTCTGCTGTGAGATAAACGTGATTATCCGCTTTTTTGAAAAAGAAGATTGACGCGCCGAGTATCAACAAAATGGATGCGGCAACGGAAATATATGGCGCGAAGCCACGAATGCCCGAAGAGAAATTCAGAAACGCCGTTTTGCTCTTTGGCTCCTTCGCGCTTTGGCTCCTTTCATTTACACGACAATATTCTTGAAATGCAGCAAGGGCTTTTTCGGTGTCTGGTTCCGGCATTGGCCTGGTGAAACCGGCGTATTGGAAGATGGCGGTCATCTCCTCGAAATATTCCTCGTTTTCAGTCGATTGCGCAAGCCACCTGTCCAGCGCCGAAAGCTCCTCTACGGTAGCCTCTCCGCTGAAATAACGGGATAACAGTATGTCTATTTTTTCGTCCATCTTTTTTATCATACGACTGCCGTTTTAAAGTGTAAATAATAAAATAATCAGCACGGTCAGGTAATCCTTCAAGCCGGTTCGCAACGCGCGAAGCGCTTTTACAATCTGCGTTTCTACCGTATTGGTGGTTATTTCGAGCGTTTTTGCTATTTCGCTGTAAGAGCATTGCTCATGACGGCTCATTTTAAAGACTTCACGGCATCGAGGCGGCAGGTTTTCGACTATTTTTTCGATTTGCTGCTCCAATTCGGTTGCCATCACCGTATTTTCAACTTCATTGCTTTCTGCCTCCCTGGCATAAACATAATGCTCATTGTGCTCTGCGCGTATGCCGTATTGCTTGATTTTATTCATACAATCGTTGTGGATCATACGGTATAAATACGATTTTACGGATGTATGTATTTCAATGCGCTCGCGTTGATCCCAAAGTTTACAGAAGAGTTTCTGCACCGTATCTTCTGCCTCGTCCGAATTGCGCAGCATGCTGTAAGCATAGTTGCACAGCGGAGCGTAAAACTGCCTGAACAGCGCTTCGTGTGCTTTATGAACGCCTGATTTTAAATTACTTATGTTTATGTTTGTATCCAATATGCTATTTTTACGGAACACAAAGATACGACATCTTTACTAATATGACAAATGAAACAAAAGATGCCATTATCCGGGAAACGACTTATTTTATTGATTTGTGAATCGGGGCGGAAAACAAGTTTTCGAAATAACAAAAGTTCCCGTTAGAGACGAAATATGAATAAAAATCCGACATTTTTATCGTTTATTATTCTCAATAAAGTTCCTACACATTATCTGCCGGAACTCAGTTTCTGCCAATCTTTATTTCTAACGGGTTAGATCGGTACCGTTGATTTTTACTATTTGCTTCAACAGGATGAACTAAATTTGACGGTGTACTTTGGGCATTAAAAAGATTTATTCAAATATGTTGGTGTTATTCATTTTCTGAAAATCACGGTTCAAGACAATTTGCATCAATAGTAAATCCAAATCAATACCGGTTTCTTACTGTTTTTCAGTTTCATATCAAGGTAAGTCATCGTCTCATCGTCTGTAACCGGGCAGCCGAAGCTCCATCCCATAGGAAGATGGTCGGGATATATCTCGGTCGCTGAAACGGGTGTGTGCGAATGAAGTACAATGATGCGTTTAAAGGCATTGTTATTGGTTGGTTCCAGTCCGTGCATTTTGTAGTGCACATTAATGCCATATTGGCTATAAGAACGAATCCCTGTTTTATATTTTCCGAGCGATGTTAAGAGACTCCCCTCCCTGTTGCCGAAAAGAGGCTGGTCGCCTGTACTCATCGTATCGCCTTTTCCGCATCCGTGAGCGCACAGCGCCTTTCGTTCGATTTCCTTTGCTTTGAAATCATAGATAAACATACGATATTTCCCCGAATGGATTTTCATATCTATCAAAATGCAAAAATCAGTGTTACATTCGTTGGCTTTACAGAATGATAACGCTTCTTTCGCTTTTTCGTTTATTCGTGTTGAATCCTGCGAATAAGCGGTTATTGCATTGATTAAGAGGGGGAAAAATATGAGGAATATTTTTTGCATCCTGCACGAATAAAAAAGAATTTTTTGTTCGAATTATGCTATTACCTTATTTTTGCTTGATTTTTTAACAAAAAAAATTATCTGCTATCCACAAAACCTCATTACTTCATTTTTTAATATTTTTAATGAAGTAATGAGGTTTGTTATAATTTTCTGAGACACCGGGTTCGTTTTTTAGTAGATTCAGGTGAAAATCAGATTTCAACTTATCCTAGCATGCTTAACAATATCCCTGCAGCAACAGCCGAACCGATAACCCCTGCTACATTCGGGCCCATCGCGTGCATAAGCAGGAAGTTACCCGGATTTGCCTTTTGTCCTTCCAACTGCGAAACGCGTGCAGCCATCGGAACGGCGGAAACTCCGGCCGAACCGATCAACGGGTTAATCTTTTCCTTACTGAACAGGTTCATAAATTTGGCAAGAAGCACGCCGCCAGCGGTACCTAATCCGAAAGCAACAATACCCATAGCTAAAATTAACAGCGTGTTTGTATTCAGGAAATTATCGGCGGTAGCAGTTGCCCCTACGGTAATTCCGAGAAATATGGTTACGATGTTCATCAGTTCGTTTTGTACGGTTTTTGCCAAACGTTCAACAACGCCGCATTCGCGCATTAAATTTCCGAGCATAAGGCAACCGATCAAAGTAGCTGCCGAAGGCAAGAGTAATGCAACGATAATCGTAACCATAATAGGAAAAATGATCTTTTCCGTCTGTGAAACGGAACGAAGTTGTTTCATTTCTATTTCACGCTCTTTTTGGGTGGTAAGGAGTTTCATAATCGGAGGTTGAATAACCGGAACCAACGCCATATACGAGTAGGCGGCAACGGCAATCGGGCCCAGCAGGTGAGGCGCCAGCTTGGAAGTCAGATAAATGGCAGTAGGTCCGTCTGCTCCCCCGATGATACCGATAGAGGCTGCTTCACTTGGTGAAAAGCCAAAGGCATTGGCTGCTAAAAAAGTTACGAAGATTCCTAATTGCGCCGCTGCTCCCAACAGGAGACTTTTAGGATTGGCAATCAACGGACCGAAGTCGGTCATTGCTCCGACCCCGACAAATATCAGGCAAGGGTAGATACCGAGTTTTACGCCGAGGTAGAGGTAGTCCAGCAATCCGGCTTTATCTACAAAAATATCCCAGTGGACGTGTCCTCCGGCAAATAATTCTGCGTTAAACATTCCGGCTCCGGGCAGGTTGCTGAGGAGCATACCGAAAGCAATCGGGAGCAAAAGCAGCGGTTCAAATTTTTTGACAATTGCGAGGTACAACAGTACGCAGGCTACGACTATCATAAGCAGAAACTTCCAATTGTTTGCGAGTAAGGCAAATCCGGTACTTTCTCCAAAGTCGATTATGCTTTCGCGAACATCAAGGTCTGCTTCGGGTTGATTTTCGATAATACTAATCTCCGATATTGCAATCTCCTCATTGATAGAAGATTGCTGCGCTGATAATGGCATTACAAAACTAAATAGCGCAATGATCAGCAGAGAAAAATAGCTATTTTTCATTTTTCTTGTGTAATTTAATGTGGTTGAATATCAATGCTTTTTTGCATTCCAGGGGGAATATCTGTAATTGATATTTTTGATTGTGATAATATCGCTTTCTTCATCGTGAACGTCTGCGTAATAGAGATGCAGAGCCATTGAAATAGCGGCATTTTCGGCTTCGAATACCGCTTCCGAATATTGCTCGTCTTCTTTTTTAGCTCTTGTTCCTTTTTGCTCTCCGGATAGTTTGTTTGTTACAATTCCGAAAATGTGTAAAAGTCCTATTAACAGACACAGGACAATGAATACAAGGGTGAGTCCCAAAAAAGTTATAATGAAAGCGTTTGTCCAATTTACGGTAAGTATTAACATGATTTTTTTGTTGTATTAAACGATAAACACAAGAAAAGTTATTCCAGATCAAGAAGCGCATCACCTTGTAGTACGCTCTGTCCGGTATGAACATGAATGGCTTTTACGATACCGTCCCTGTCTGCCAGAATGTTATTTTCCATTTTCATGGATTCAATAATAACTAATTGGTCGCCACGTTTAACTTCCTGTCCGACGGAAACCGGAATCTTGAAGATGCTGCCGGGAAGAGGCGATTTGACTGACTTTGCGCTCCCTGCCGGTTTTTTCGGAGCGGGAGCAGCTGCCTGCTGAGGCGCAGAAACAGTGTTTCTTACACTTCTTTTTGCAATAGACGGCTTGCTTGCCGGGGCAGTATTTTCTCTTTCAAACTCCACGGTGTATGGTTTTCCGTTGACAATGATTTCTGCCACGCCTTTATCCTGTTCGGTTACGGAAACTTCAAAAGTTTTACCTTCAATTTTAATTTTGAATTTCTTCATTTTATAATATTATTTTTTATCATAATTTTATTGAATACCTGTATTTTTGAATTCGATGGGAATAACGATTATAAAGGTATGTTATTATGTTTACGCGACGGATTAACCTCTTTCTTGGTTTGTATGGACCTGAATGCCCGGATTACGCGGAAACGCGTGTTGCGCGGCTCAATTACATCGTCAATATATCCCATTGAAGCAGCCTGGTAAGGGTTGGCAAATGCTTCCTGGTATTCTTTTGTTTTTTCCTGAATGAATTTTGCTTTCTCTTCCGGATTTTCAATTTTTGAGATGGCTTTTCCTTCCAATACTTCGATGGCTCCGCTTGCTCCCATTACGGCAATTTCGGCGGTAGGCCAGGCGTAGTTGAAGTCTCCGCGAAGCTGTTTGCAACTCATCACATCGTGAGCGCCTCCGTATGATTTACGCAGTGTTACGGTTACTTTCGGAATGGTTGCTTCGCCGTAAGCGAACAGCAGTTTTGCTCCGTGAACGATGATGCCGCCCTGTTCCTGACCCGATCCGGGAAGGAATCCGGGAACGTCCACCAGTGTAAGAACCGGAATATTGAAAGCGTCGCAGAATCGCACGAAACGGGCTGCCTTGCGAGATGATTCGATGTCCAGGATTCCTGCCATTTGCGAAGGCTGATTGGCTACGATTCCGGTCGAAACGCCATCGAAACGGGCAAATCCGACGATGATGCTTTTGGCATAATCGGCGTGTACTTCAAAAAAATCGCCGTAGTCCGTAATCGAGGAGATTACCTGCATCATATCATATGGCTGGTTCGGATTTTCGGGCAGCAGCGAGTTGAGTGAATCCTCTTTTCTTTCGATTGGGTCATCGCATTCTGTGATTGGCGCATCTTCCAGGTTGTTTTGAGGCAGGTATGACAACAGGTCGCGGATGGTAGCCAGCCCGCTTTCTTCGTTCTCTGCCACAAAATGAGCTACTCCCGAGCGCGATGCGTGCATATTGGCGCCTCCAAGAGCTTCTACCGAAATATCTTCGCCGGTAACAGCCTTTACAACTTTCGGACCTGTGATAAACATATAGCTGTTTTCTTCCGACATCATAATAAAGTCGGTCAGGGCGGGCGAGTAAACCGAACCGCCTGCACAAGGACCGAAGATAACCGAAATTTGAGGAATCACGCCTGATGCGAGGATATTACGCTGGAAAATTTCAGCGTATCCGGCAAGCGAACCTACGCCTTCCTGAATGCGGGCGCCTCCCGAATCGTTGATTCCGATAACCGGAGCGCCCATTTTCATTGCCAGGTCCATTATTTTACAAATTTTCATTGCAAAAGTTTCGGAAAGCGAACCGCCGAAAACGGTAAAATCGTGCGAGTAAACATAAACTAAGCGGCCGTTGATGGTTCCCTGACCGGTAACAACTCCGTCGCCAAGGTATTTTTCCTTCTCCATCCCGAAGTTGGTACAACGGTGGGTTACGAACATATCCAACTCTTCAAAACTGCCTTCGTCGAGCAGTAGGTCAATTCTTTCGCGGGCAGTTAATTTTCCTTTTGCGTGTTGAGCTTCGATTCTTTTTTCGCCGCCCCCCTGTTTGGCTTTTACCCGAAGGTCGATTAACTGTTTAATTTTATCTTCGTTTTTCATATGATTTATTTTTATTTGTTCGGATTTTCACAAAGTTCGGTAAGAACGCCTCCGGTAGATTTCGGGTGCAGGAATGCAATGTTCAGCCCTTCGGCGCCTTTTCTCGGTTTTTGGTCAATCAGTTGAACGCCTCTTTCGGCAGCCAATTGAAGTTTTTGCTCCAATCCTTCAACCGCGTAAGCGATGTGATGAACGCCTTCGCCTCTTTTCTCAATAAATTTGGCAATTGTACTTTCCGGATCGGTTGCTTCAAGCAATTCGATTTTGGTTTCTCCAACTTTTAGAAAAGCTGTTTTTACTTTCTGTTCTTTTACTTCTTCAACAGCGTAACATTTTAATCCTAAAACATTTTCGTAATAAGGCAATGCCGCTTCAATGCTTTTTACCGCAATTCCAATGTGTTCAATGTGCGTAGGGTTCATAACTATTTGTAAGATTTATTCGTGTGAATATTTGTTTTTTTAAAATCGCTCGAAATTACCCAAAAAAAAGATATAAACCAAGCAAATAAAACCTTAAAATAGCTTAATTTCACGGGAATTGAAGGCAGCAGAAAAAGGGTGTTTTGACTAATTTTAATGTAAAAACGGAAATATAGTTCCAAAGGTAATTTTTAGTAATTAATCGGGCGCAATTTGATAGTAATTTAGAGGTAAAACAAGACAAAATTTATTCTTATTCTCATAGAAATGTAAAGAGCGTGACGCGTTTTTTTCTGTTCATTGGGTCTTGTGTTCAGGAAAAAGATCATATTTTGTAAAGTGTGTTTAAAAAGAGAAGATTTATTTCGCTTTTTAGTATAAATTTGCACCATAAAATCAAAGCTAAAAAAATAATGGAATTTCTCAGATTCGTTGATATATTGGAATTTCTCGGAACATTTGCTTTTTCCATTTCCGGGATACGCCTGGCTTCGGCTAAGCAGTTTGACTGGTTCGGCGCATTTGTTATCGGATTCGCGACGGCGGTCGGTGGAGGAACGATGCGCGATTTGATGCTCGATCAGACCCCGTTTTGGATGATTAATCCCATTTACATCATCTCTACGGGAATAGCGCTGTTTGTTGTTATTTTTTACCGAAAAATCCTGATACGGCTCAATTATACCATTTTTACGTTCGATGCCATCGGACTGGCTCTTTTTACGGTGGTGGGGATTGAGAAAACGCTGGCTTGCGGGTTCCCTTTCTGGGTGGCGTTGATTATGGGGATAATTACGGGTTGCGTCGGGGGAATTATCCGAGATGTGCTGATTACCGAAATCCCGCTGATTTTCAGAAAAGAGATTTATGCGCTGGCGAGCCTTGTCGGCGGACTTTTTTACTTCGCAAGCGACCTGGCAGGAATGCCTGCCGAGGCTACTAAGGTAATTGCCGTTATAGCCGTTATTCTGACTCGGGTAATTGCCGTTCGGTTCCGCATCAGTCTGCCGATACTTAAAGGGAGTGAAGATGAGAAAGGGATTGAGTGATGTTGTATGCCTGTGCGGTTTTATAAGTTATTGTCAGTATTAAATTAAATGCTTATCAGCCATACTACCTCTAACGAAAAAAAGTAAACACAAGGACACAAAGCACACAAAGAGAATAAATACAACTTCGTGTTCATTCAGGTTATTTTTTATTATTTCAACTCTGCAAAAGTACGACTTTTCCGGTAAATTCAATTAATGCTTTCGTATTCTTATTCCTGACTTTTCTGTTTCAGCAAATCCCTTAACAATGAAGCTTTTTCGTAATCTTCTTTTTTTACGGCATCTTCCATTTCTTGCTGAATTTCGGTCGGTGAGAGGTCAAACAGGCTTTTCTGCCCGCTTTTTCCCTCACGCACGTTCGAACTTGGGATAACACCTGCTATTTTCAGCACATTTTCGTTAGTATAAATCGGCACGTTGAAGCGTAACGCCATAGCGATGGCATCGGACGAGCGCACGTCAAACCGCTCCGTTTCGCCGTTTCGCTCGCACAGCATTGCGGCGTGGAATATTCCTTTTACAATATCATATATATATACCTCTTTCACTTCGATTCCGAAATGTATCATCACGTTGAAAAAAAGGTCGTGCGTCAGCGGACGCGGGGGTTGCAGGTGGTCAATGGCGATAGCGATGGATTGAGCCTCGCCCGAGCCTACGACAATGGGCAGCCGTCTGTCTCCTTCCTTTTCTTTCAAAAGGGCAATGTAGGTATCGGGCGATTGACTGATGGTCAGTCCCAGTATAGATAATTCAATTCTCTTCATTTTTTATTTTTTTATAAGGACAAACTTAAACAAAATATGATAAACGATAAAAAAAACCATTTAAAATAGTCAAAAAATACGATGAACATTTTTTTTTCAAATATTTTTTGTACTTTTGCAGCCGATTTTCCTTCGTGGTACGAATAAGTGGCAGAAAACCCACCACCGGAACTAACTTAAAAAATATAAGTTTATATGTACGCTATCGTAGAAATTGCAGGACAGCAGTTTAGAGTACAACAAGGACAAAAAGTATTTGTTCATCGTTTGGAAGCAGAACGCGGCGCTGTAGTAGAATTTGAAAAAGTGCTGTTGATTGACAATGACGGCAAGGTGGTTATCGGCGCTCCGCTCGTAAGCGGCGCAAAAGTAACTGCAGAGGTTATTTCTCACTTGAGGGGAGACAAAGTGATTGTTTTTCACAAGAAAAGAAGAAAAGGTTACAGAAAAAGAAACGGTCATCGTCAATATTTGACCGAATTAAAAATTAATTCAGTAGTTGCTTAACATTTAAAATTGTAGAAAAATGGCACACAAAAAAGGAGTCGGTAGTTCCAAAAACGGTCGTGAATCAGCAAGTAAGCGACTTGGAGTTAAAATATTCGGAGGTCAGTTCGCAAAAGCAGGAAACATTCTTGTACGCCAACGCGGCACAACCCACCATGCAGGCGAAAATGTAGGTATCGGAAAAGACCACACATTATTTGCATTAACTGATGGTCAGGTTTCATTCAGAAAAAGAAAAGACAACCGGTCTTTCGTTTCTGTTTTACCACTTGCGTAATGTTTTTTGTAAGGAATATGGAAAGAGGCGCTCAAAAAGGGTGCCTCTTTTTTGTTTTAGTTGACTGAGCTAATTGGAAAATTTGATCAATCAGGCTTCCCTGGAAAATTTACATGAGTTTTTGAAATTGGCAATCACACCGCCACCCAACACACAATCACCGCTGTAAAAAACAGCCGACTGTCCGGGTGTAACCGCACTTACAGGCGTTTCAAAATGAACCTGTAAATAATTCTCGTCTATAATTTCGATAGTTGCCGGTTCGGGTTTTGAGCGATAACGGATGCGGACTTCTACTTTTTTATTATTTTCCACATCGGAAGGATTGACCAGCAAGTAGTTTTCGACCAGCATTCTGTTGGTTTCGAGCTGCTCCTTTTCGCCGAGCATAATGGTGTTTTTGCGCGGATTGATTTTCAACACATAAGCAGGATAACCCAAAGCAATTTCCAACCCTTTCCGTTGCCCGATAGTGTAAAACGGAAAACCTTTGTGTACTCCCAGTTTTTTCCCCTGCTTATCTACAAAGTAACCTTGTCCCGGATTTTCGTCAACAGAAGGAATATTTTCCCGGAGAAAATCGCGGTAATCCTTCTCTACGAAACAGATTTCCATACTTTCGCTTTTTTTTACCAGTTGGTCAAATCCGTTTTTTATCGCCTCCGCCTTCGTTTCTTCTTTGGTCATTCTGCCGAGCGGCATCATTGCACGGCTCAGAATCTCCTGCGAAACGCCCCACAAAAAATATGACTGATCCTTTTTTTCGTCATCCCCCTTTTTTATATAGAAAAAATCACCGGTTTGTTCAATTTGTGCATAATGTCCCGTGGCAATGTACTCGCAATTGCGCCGGTCGGCCAAGTCCAGCAGCAATTTCCATTTTATATGCCTGTTGCATTCGACACACGGATTTGGCGTTCTGCCCGACAGGTATTCGCTTGTAAAATAATCAATTACTTTTGCTTTAAATTCCGGACGCACATCCAAAACGTGATGTGGAAAATTCAGTTTCTCAGCCAGACTTCTTGCTTCAAGAATGTAATCAGGCTCGTCGCGACGGAATTTCGCAAAACTTCTTTCCGTATCCCACATACGCATCGTAACTCCCTCTATCTGATAGCCTTGATTCAATAAAAGCATACAAACGGCAGAGCTATCCACTCCGCCGCTCATGGCTACTAACACCCGTTTCTTTTTATTTTCCACGATATGCTTTTTTAATATTGCGGTTCGGGACGGCGGAAAGGATTGTCAATTTCATCTAAATTAAGTGTCGGCTCGTTGAATTTTCCTTTATTTTTTTCGTTTTCGTCAAACGTTTTCCCGTGTTTTTTCTTCAATTCGTTTTCGTTCACACACACACCGTCCTGATATTTTTGAGTTTCTACGATTTTTCCGTTTTCATAGAAATTCCAATCACCCTCCTTTTTGCCCATCACATATTGACCTGTAGCTACAGGTGTATCGTTACCTTCAAAAAGCCGGTAAGCGCCGTCTTCCTTGCCGTCAACGTATGAAATTTCGGAATAAAGCTTTCCGTCTTCCAAATAATATTTGCGCATACCCTCTATTTTATCTTTTCTGTAAGGAATTTTCTCGACTATTGAACCGGTCCGGGAATAGACAAGGGCAAGTCCTTCTTTCAGCCCGTTTTTATAATTTTCGGTCAAAACAAGCCTGTTTTCCGAGTAGTATTTCCATTCGCCCTCTTTTATCCGTCCGTAATATTTACCTGTGGCGGCAAGGGTTTTTCCGTTGACTTCATACAGTTTTATTTCGGAAATATCGTTTGCCAGATGGTTTTGTTCAATTTTCAGTTTTCCAGTTTCATAATAATGCTTAAACAGTCCGACAGGTTTATCATCTTTAAATTTCCCTTCATACATTACTATCCCGTTAGGATATTTTTTCGTCCATTCGCCTTGTTTTTTTCCCTTTTTATCCGTCACATTTTGAGCAAAAACGCCCAAGCACGACAGTAGCAGCGCTGCCACGAATATCAAAATTACTTTTCTCATATTGAATTCATTTTCGGTTAAAAATACAAAGATACGAGAAAAAGATAGAAGATGATGCCCAAAATAGTTACATTTGCAAAAAAAATGAGTTATGATTGAAATAATACCGGCCATTGATATCATTGACGGGAAGTGTGTGCGCCTCTCGCAAGGGGATTACGGGCAGAAAAAAGTGTATAACGAAAATCCGCTCGAAGTGGCAAAAATGTTTGAAAACGCTGGCATTCGCAGGCTGCACCTGGTTGATTTGGATGGAGCTAAAGCGCAGCACATCGTAAACTATAAGGTACTGGAGAGGATCGCGAACGGAACTTCGTTAATCATTGACTTCGGCGGCGGATTGAAAAGCGATGATGATTTGCGCATCGCCTTTGAATGCGGCGCAGAAATGGTCACAGGCGGAAGTATCGCTGTAAAAAATCCTGATGTTTTCAGCTCATGGATAAAACAGTTTGGAGCCGGAAAAATCATTCTCGGAGCCGATGTGAAAGACGAAAAAATAGCCGTTGGCGGCTGGCTGGAAAATACGGATGTGGATTTAATTCCGTTCATTCGCTCGTTTACCGCAAAAGGGATTGACAAGGTAATTTGTACCGACATCAGTAAAGACGGGATGTTGCAGGGGACTGCGGTGGATTTGTACGGGAAAATCCTGGACAGTTTTCCCGGTTTATACCTGATTGCAAGTGGCGGAGTGAGTTCGATGACCGATATCGAAACGCTCGAAAAAGCGGGTGTTCCTGCCGTCATCACCGGAAAAGCAATCTACGAAGGCAAAATAAAGATGAAAGATTTGGAAAATTTCATAGAAAAAAAATCGTAAATTTGTGGTTGTTTAAATTAATTCTGCAAGCGTATGACAAACAATAAAATGCTGATAGAATATAGAAATGTTTCCATAAACCAACAGGAACAGCCTATTTTTAAGGATATTAACTTCCGGGTGTATGAAAAAGATTTTATCTACGTTTACGGACGGGTAGGGAGCGGGAAAAGTACGCTGTTGAAATCCTTTTACTACGAAGTTCCTGTTTTGTCGGGCGATTCCAACGTATTGGAGTATGATTTGCGCGCAATCAAGAAAAGGCACATTCCCCATCTGAGAAGAAACCTCGGTATTATTTTTCAGGATTTTAAATTATTGATTGACAGAAGTGTGAATGATAATCTGAAATTTGTACTCCGGGCCACCGGAAAACGCACCAGGGCTGAAATCGAGACACGCATATCCGAAGTGCTGAAATACGTCGGAATGCCCAACAAAGGCTACAAAATGCCTCATGAACTTTCGGGCGGCGAACAGCAGCGAATCGCTATTGCGCGCGCATTATTGAACAGTCCGCGCATACTTTTAGCCGATGAGCCGACCGGCAATCTCGACAACGAAACCGGAAACTCGCTGATGCAGCTGTTGCATAAGATTTCGCAGGAAGGGACAGCCGTAGTAATGGCTACCCACAACCCGCTTTGGGCGGAAAAGTATTCGGGCAGGATTATCCGCTGCGAAGATTGCAAATTAACCGAAGAGATTCATCCTGAAATTTGAAATATTGGAATTTTGAAATAATTAATAATGAAAGTTATAGATTTAATAAATAACAGCCGGTCAACCGCCTTCTCTTTCGAAATATTACCTCCGTTGAAGGGTAACAGTATTGATATGGTTTACAAAACGATTGATACCCTTCGCGAGTTCGATCCCAAGTACATCAACATTACCACGCATCGGAGCGAAATGGTCTATAAAACGACCGAAAACGGACTGTACCAATGTGTTGCCGAAAGACATCGCCCGGGAACCGTTGCCGTTGCAGCCGCCATCAAAAACAAGTATAAAATCAACGTTGTGCCGCACATTATCTGTAGCGGATTTTCCAAAGCCGAAACCGAGTATGTGCTGATTGACCTGGATTTCCTGGGCATTCACGACCTGTTGGTTTTGCGTGGCGATAAGGCAAAGCACCAAAAAGAATTTATTTCAACCGAAGACGGCTACGAACACGCATACGATTTACAACAGCAAATTAACAAGTTTAATAATGGTTTTTTTATAGACGGAACAGCACAGTTGCAAAAAAAAGAACAGGCATTTTCGTATGGTATTGCCGGCTATCCCGAAAAACACGATGAAGCTCCCAACCTGGATTCGGACATCTACTGGCTAAAGAAAAAAGTAGAATCGGGAGCCGATTATATCGTAACCCAAATGTTTTTCGACAACCAAAAGTATGTTGACTTCGTAAAACGCTGCCGCGAAGAAGGAATTACCGTTCCGATTATTCCCGGACTGAAGCCGGTTACGTTTATGAACCAATTAACGGTTCTTCCGAAAATCTTCCATATCGACATCCCGGAAGATTTTGCACTGGAATTGCGAAAATGCAAAACCGATGAAGAAGCGCGCATCACCGGCGTAGAATGGTGTACAAAGCAAGCCTTGGAGTTGAAAGCGCAAGGCGTTCCGAGCATTCACTTCTACTCGATGATGGCAACCAAAAGCGTAAAGGAAGTGGCGCAAAAAGTTTATTAAAAATTAATAACCGGGTAATTATAAATTTGGAAGAACTATATATAACCGAAGAGTTGGAATGTTTAACGGAAAACCCGATGGCTTCTTACACAAAAGATAATCGGAGAAAACTCTTGAAGAAGAGACGAAAGATTGCCTTATCCTTGAAGAGTTTTCCAAAAAAAGGATGAATATCATTCAATCCGTTTACTCCAACCCCGGCTGAATAGTTACACACAGACCATCGCCATACAATGAATCGGGAAAAGATGAGCGTTGCTTGCTGTATGTGTACAAAGAAGTTAAAAGCAAAACGCAATGGGGATTTGCTTTTAAACGTATTGATAAAGACAATATAATTGTTTATTATATGAAAAATTTGAAACTGGTTTCTACATATAAATAATATTCTGCAAAATAATTTTACAAAATATGGGAGCATTTTTATTATTTCTTTTGATTTTAGTATTGGTAATTTTCTTTATTGCCCTTAGTTTAGTAGGAGGTATTTTGCGCGGCATTTTTGGCTTTTTCAACATAAAATCCAATAAGCGAAGACGATTTTCGGATGAAAATTATTCGGAAAAAAAAGAAAAGCCGGATTCATATCAATCGGTAGAAGGAGCAAGGAGAATGCGTAAATTTAAGAAAACAGCAGAAGATGCTGATTATGAAGAAATTGAAAATTAAAAAACTTTTTTATACATTACGTTTTTTATAATTCACCCATTTTACTATTTTTTTTAAAATATTTCAGTCGAAATTTTTTTTATCATCAAAAAATGCTTATCTTTGTAGTTTTAAAATTAAATATTCAATTGTAGAATAGCCGAAATCTCCTTCTTGTATTAGAAAACACCACTTTTACATATACACAGAGAAGGTGCAAGTTCGTGTGCGAATGGCGTGGACTAACTGTTTTGTGTATGGGCATGTGGTGTGCCTCTAATAAGAATAGGGTGTTTGCGCCATTTTTTATTTAACCGGAACATACGTAACTTATCGAACAGCAAGCCTGAAAATGGTTTGCTATTTTTATTCCCGTCTAAATTTTAGGATAAACAATACGAAAATTCGGAGCAAGTAACAAAATAAAATATAACTTTGCAGTTTATTCTTTTTAACTCTTTTTAGTATTGGCAGCATGAAAATATTATTTATCGGAGGAACCGGCACTATAAGCGCCGCTATTTCAACGCTTTTGGTCGAACAGGGACATGAGCTTTACCTGCTTAATCGCGGAAATCGAAACAATGTAATTCCGCAGGGAGCCATTTCGCTGATAGCGGACATTAACAATGAAAAGGCAGTTTCGGAGTTAATCAGGGATTTGACTTTTGATGCGGTGGCAGATTTTATTGCCTTTGTCCCCGAGCACCTGGAGCGCGATTACCGGTTATTTAAGGGTAAAACGAGGCAATTTTTGTTTATCAGTTCTGCTTCGGCTTATCAAAAACCACTGTCGGATTACCGGATAACGGAGGGAACGCCGCTGTCTAATCCCTATTGGGAATATTCGCGAAATAAGATAGCATGCGAGGATTACCTGATGCGGCTTTATCGCGACGAGGGATTTCCGGTAACCATTGTCCGCCCAAGTTATACGTATGACGAACGTTCCGTTCCGCTCGGAGTACACGGCAAAAAAGGGAGCTGGCAGGTCGTCAAGCGGATCAAGGAAGGAAAGCCGGTCATCATTCACGGCGACGGCACCTCGCTTTGGACAATGACGCACAACAGTGATTTTGCCAATGGTTTCGCCGGACTTTTGGGCAATATTCAAGCCACAGGCGAGTCTGTTCAGATTACTTCGGATGAGACGCTTACCTGGAATCAGATTTATGAATCTATCGCGGGCGCATTGGGAGTCAAATTAAGCGCCATACACGTATCTTCCGAATTTTTGGCGGCTTGCAGCGATTATGATTTTGTTGGCGGCTTAATCGGCGACAAGGCAAATTCCGTTGTTTTTGAAAATACCAAACTGAAGCGGTTAGTTCCCGGTTTTGCCGCTGTCAAGCGTTTTGATAACGGTATAAAAGAGACGATCGATTATGTATTGTCGCACAAAGAATGTCAGATTGCCGACGAAGAATTTGACCGGTGGTGCGATGTGGTAATAGAAACGCTTGAAAATGCGGCTGAGAAGATTAAAAACAGCTAATAAATAAGTTTTTCGCAGGAATTACATCCTGTGTTTTATAATCTCATCTCTTCGGGATTCCCGATTCTGTTCAGAAGCTGTTTCGAAAATCCGCCAATTACACGAATGAGCAGATAATTAAGATCTTAATTATCTGCTATTTGCAATTTTAAACTACAGCCTTAATAAATTAAACAATTTGTGTTTATTCGTGTAATTGACGGATTTTTGAGAAAACCTCGTTACGGACGATCCTGTTACCGGGCAGGACGGTGTGAATCCTGCTTAATTTTTAATCAGGTTTTTTCCCGTCATATCCTTCGGTTGAGGGATTCCGAGCAATGCGCAGACGGAAGGTGCAACGTCGGCTAAGATTCCGTCTTCCACTTTTGCGTTTTTGTCGTTGCTGACGTAAACGAACGGAACAGGGTTCAACGAGTGAGCCGTATTCGGCGTTCCGTCCGGGTTGACTGCGTTGTCGGCGTTCCCGTGGTCGGCAATGATGATTACGTCGTACCCGTTTGCTTTTGCCGATTCAACCGTTTTTTCCACGCAATTATCAATCGTAGTAACCGCCTTTTCGATTGCCTCGTAAATTCCGGTATGTCCCACCATGTCGCCGTTGGCAAAATTCAGCGCAATAAAGTCGAATTTTTTCTTGTCCAACTCTTTAGTCAGTGCATCGGCAACTTCGTAGGCGCTCATTTCCGGTTGCAGGTCGTAAGTGGCGACTTTCGGTGAAGCAATCAGGATGCGTTCTTCGAGGTCAAATTCGCTTTCGCGACCGCCGGAGAAAAAGAAGGTAACATGTGCAAATTTTTCGGTTTCGGCGATGCGCAGCTGTTTCTTGCCTGCTTTTGAAACGATTTCGCCTAATGTATCTTGAACATTATCCTTATCGAATAAAATATAAACTCCGTTGAAAGATGAGTCGTAAGGAGTCATTGTGAAATACTGCAGATTCGGAATGGTCATCATTCCTTCTTCCGGCATATCTTTTTGTGTCAATACAACAGTCAACTCCTTGGCGCGGTCATTCCGGTAGTTGAAGAAGATAACCACATCTCCCTCTTCGATTTTCCCGAGCGGTTTGCCGTTTGCATCCACGTGGACAACAGGCTTGATAAATTCGTCCGTAATTCCTTCTGCATAAGAATCAGCCATTGCCTGAACCATATCGGTCGAAGGTTTACCAATACCTTTCACCATCAGGTCGTATGCCACCTTTATGCGTTCCCAGCGCTTGTCGCGATCCATTGCATAATAGCGGCCGATGATGGAGGCTATTTTTCCGGTATTGGCAGCCAGCTGTTTTTCCAGCGCCTCGATAAAGCCCTTTCCGCTTTTCGGGTCGGTATCGCGTCCGTCCATAAAACAGTGTATAAAGGTTTTATCCAATCCGTATATCTTTGAAATTTCAATCAGTTTAAACAAATGGTCTAACGAACTGTGCACGCCACCATCGGAAACCAAACCCATAAAATGGATTTGCTTTCCTTGTTCCCTGGCATACGAAAAAGCTCTTTTTATTTCCGGATTTTCGAGGATGCTGTTATCGCGGCAAGCGATGTTGATTTTTACCAAATCCTGATATACTACGCGTCCGGCTCCGATGTTGAGGTGTCCTACTTCCGAGTTACCCATCTGACCGTCGGGCAAGCCGACATTTTCGCCCGAAGCCTGCAACTGCGAATGCGGATAGTTTTTTAGCAACGAATCCCAATAAGGAGTTGGCGTGGAGTAAATAACGTTCGATTTTGTTTGATTTCCAAATCCCCAGCCATCGAGGATCATCAGTAATACTTTTTTGTCCATTTTACCTGTTATTAAAAGCGAATTAGTTGTAATATTTTAGTTTTTTGAGTTGCAAAGTTAGTAAATTTGGGCGAAATACGTTCATCCTTCAACGTATAAAGAGGCCGAACGCACGAAATTTAACCGCCGCTCCAACAGGTCGAAAACCTTGTGATAATCAGGCGTCAGTCAATGTCCGGCAATTTAAACTCGCCGTTTCAATCGAAATCGCCGCTGAAACAGTAACCTGTGTTATCGAATCGTTTCTCCGTTCTTCATTGCACGGAAAAGCAGAAGATTATGTCCGGCAAAATAAAAATTCCGTCTAAATTAAATCATCCAACCTATCTAAATTTATATTACCTTTGAGAATTAAAAACGAACTGTATGGCTTGGTATGAAATTATGCTGTTATTAACGGGAGGATTGTTTGTAATCTCCTCCATCCTTTCATTATTATTCGGCGAGTTGGATATGGATTTTGATTCGGGTACGGATGCGATTTTGAGTGACATTATTTCATTCAAAGGTCTTTTGCATTTCTGCATCGGCTTTTCCCTTGTGCTGACTCTGATGCGGGAGGTTACGGTTATTTCCGTTGCCTGCGGTGTAATCACGGGAATGATATTTTCTATCGTACTGTTTTTTTTATATAAATTTATCTACGAAAAGGCTCAACAGCATCTGCAATACACCGAAAACATTCATGAATTGGACGCAGAAGTTTACTTTTGGGATAAAACCTCGCGAACGGGCGAAGTTTTTGTTTCGCTGGAAGGTCGCCCCGTAACGATTTCCATCCGGTGTCCCGAATGCGTTGACCTGCAAAAAGGACAAAAGCTGAAAGTTTCCGGAACCCGCAAATTAGTTTATCCGAGCGAAACTGAAAATCAACATTAATCACTAAAACTTATTAATCACTTAAAACGTTAAAAAAATGGAAGGAAACTTATTTACGATCATCGGGGTCTTATTCCTCGTTGTTGTCCTGACACTCGTCGGCATCCTGTCGCGTTACAGGAAGTGCAAGTCGGACGAGATCCTGGTTATCTACGGTAAAACCGGCGGAAACAAATCGTCGAAGTGTATCCAGGGCGGGGCGGCATTTGTTGTTCCCATCTTGCAGGGATATGCTTATATGTCATTGAAACCCTTGCAGTTTGAATGTAACCTGCAAAAAGCCCTCTCTTCGCAAAACATACGCGTGGATGTGCCGACAACCGTAACAGTGGGCATCAGCACCGAGCCGGAAGTGATGCAGGTTGCCGCAGAACGTATTTTGGGGTTGGATCAGAACGGCATCGAGGATTTAGTGCGTGATATTGTTTACGGACAAATGCGTACGATCATTGCCGATATGACCATTGAGAAATTGAATGCCGACCGTGACGAATTTCTGGCAAAAGCGAAGAGCTTGATTGACACCGAATTGAAAAAAATCGGTTTGCTTTTAATTAATATTAATATTACCGATATTCGCGATGAAGCCGGATACATTGTTCAGCTGGGTAAAAAAGACCAGGCAAAAGCGATCAACCAGGCAAACATCGAAATCTCCAACGCCGAACGTGAAGGGGAAACCAAAGTAGCGGAACAGTTGAAAATCAAAAATTCGGTTATCGCCGAAACAAAAAAGGAGGAACAGGTAGCTATTGCCAATTCCCTTCGCGACCAGAATATTTCGGTGGCGCAAGCCGAATCCGAACGGGATTCAAAAGTGGCTGAAGCAAAGAAAGACAGGGATATTAACGTTGCCAACTACAACTCGGAAGCGAGAGTGGGAGAAATCGAAGCAATGAAAAAAGTAACCGTTTCCAACGCCGAGCTGGAAGTAATCAAAGCCGAAGCGCAGGGACGCTCACAATCGGCCGACGAGCGTGCAAGAGCTGAAATCGAAAAAAACAAGGAGCTGGCTCGCAAAGAAGCCGAAGAAGCCCGCGCAAAACGTATGGAAGCAGCACTGACTGCCGAACAGATCGTTCCGGCGGAGGTTTCCAAACAACAAAAGCTGATTGACGCACAAGCCTATCAGTTAAAACTCGAAAAAGAGGCTGAAGCAAATGCGAACAAGCAACGTATCGAAGCGCAGGGTAAAGCCGATGCTTATGCCTCTGAAGGAAAGGGTAGGGGAGAAGCAGTAAGGGCAGAAGGTTTGGCGCAGGCGGAAGTTATCAAAGAACAGGGTTTGGCAAAAGCCGCCGCCGAGAAAGCCTCATTGATGGCTCAGGCAGAAGGGTTTGAAGCGATGGTAAAAGTGGCGGAAAACAACCCGCAAGTCGCCATCCAGTGGAAAATGGTTGAACAGTGGAGAGACATTGCCGCCGAACAGGTGAAAGCCTTCGAGAAGATTACCTTAGGTAACGTCAACGTGATGGACACTACAAACGGGAATACGCTGACCAGCTTACTGACCGGCCTGGTATCAGCCATCGCTCCGGTGACGGACATTATGAAAACCATTCCGGGCATTCCAGATGCACTGAAAGTAAAGGATGGAAACGAAAAATAAGCGCGAAGGCACGAAAGCGCGAAGGGGGAGTTTACTTTGCGCTTTCGTGCCTTATAATAATTTTGCAAAAGCCTCATCCATCTCCGGAGATTCTCCAAGCCGACCGTTTACAATGCTGACTGTGTCAATTTTCCCTTTCGTGCAAAGTTCCATATCAGGCAAACGATAGATTTCCTGGAAAAAAACATATCGTATGCCTTCTTTTTTTAAGGCTAACTTACACACAAACTTATCCCCGCTTTTCAATGGACGTTTATACGCAATTTCGATTTTTGCCACTACTGCGTCAATGCCTTTTGCGTGCAGTTCGGCAAAATCAAGTCCAGCCGTCTTAATAAACTGGTGGCGCGTATGTTCCATATAACTTTGGTAAACCGCATTGTTTACGATTCCCTGCAAGTCGCACTCATAGTCGCGCACGTCAAACTTCTGTTCAAAAATAAATTTCATATCAAATGGTCTGATTTTTAAAACGCAAAAATACAATAATACAAAATACAATTAATTTTATCTCTGAAAAAACAAAATAAAGTATTTGTTCAAACAAAGATAAAACTCATTTAAACTTTTATTAAAAACAATGCGAATGCTAAATAATGCCAATTCATCCAAGAATCATCTGATTTATCAAATCGCACTAAAAGCGTGGGTGAGGGTTCGGTGGTGTTCTGAAACTATCCAGCCAGGCAAATGCCCGCTCATTGACAAATCTTCTTTTATAAACAATTTCATCAAAAAATCTCTTTCTACCCCGTTTGGGTTTCTTTCTATTACGCCGGCTTTCCTTGATATTCGGCTCAATATTTCTCCGTCTGCAAGCTCTGCGTAACTTCTTGCAGTCAAATCCTTTATCAGCATTTAAGATGCTGTTTTCAACCACAATGCCGCAACGATTTAACGATTTTATCATTGTCGAAAAATCAGGTACAATCTGATACAAATCATTGTGATTGCCGCTTCGTATTCCGCCAATGGCTAACGGAATACCGCGACCATCGGTCATTATCAAAACATTACTTGTTTTCCCTTTTTTGCGATATTGATACC